>JBDTBW010000001.1:0-21865 GCA_039923855.1 Rhodanobacteraceae bacterium
GTCGAACGCCGCGACGAGGCTTCGGACTTGGGCGGCACCATGCGGCTCGGCGCTCAGGAATGCAAACTCGCGGCCGGTTCGATCGCGCGCGAGTTGTACGGCGCGGACGTGATCCGCGAACGCCACCGTCACCGCTACGAATTCAACAACCGCTACCGCGAACGCTTTATACGACTCGGCATGGTGATCGCCGGCGTGTCGATGGACGACCTGGTCGAGATCGTCGAACTGCCAAAACAAAAACATCCGTGGTTCCTGGCCTGCCAGTTCCATCCGGAGTTCACCTCGACCCCCCGCGACGGCCACCCGCTGTTCAGCGGTTTCGTGCGCGCCGCGCGCGAGTTCAAGGCGGTGCGCGAAGCGCCGCGCTTGGCGCAAGAGGCGGTCGCATGAACCTCTGCGGCTTCGACGTTGGCCTCGACCGCCCATTCTTCCTGATCGCCGGCCCCTGCGTGATCGAATCCGAACAATTGGCGCTGGACACCGCCGGCGAGTTGAAGATGATCACGTCGCGGCTCGGCATTCCTTTCATTTACAAATCCAGTTTCGACAAGGCCAACCGCACCTCGCTCAGCGGCCATCGTGGGCCGGGGCTGGAGGAAGGCCTGCGTATTCTTGTCGAAGTGAAAAAACAGATCGGCGTGCCGGTGCTGACCGATGTGCACGAATACACGCCGCTCGATGAAGTCGCAGCGGTCGTGGACGTGCTGCAAACGCCGGCGTTCCTGTGCCGTCAAACCGACTTCATCAGCAACGTGTGCAAGGCCGGCCGGCCCGTCAATATCAAGAAGGGCCAGTTCCTGTCGCCGTGGGACATGAAGCATGTCGTGGAAAAGGCGCGCGCGACCGGCAACACGCAGATCATGGTGTGCGAGCGCGGCGCGAGTTTCGGCTACAACAATCTGGTGTCCGACATGCGCTCGCTGGCGGTGATGCGCGAAACCAAATGTCCGGTGGTGTTCGACGCGACGCACTCGGTGCAATTGCCGGGCGGGCAGGGTACCAAATCCGGCGGTCAACGCGAGTTCGTGCCCGTGCTGGCGCGCGCAGCGATCGCAGTCGGCGTATCGGGCATCTTTATGGAAACGCACCCCGATCCGGACAAGGCATTGTCCGACGGGCCGAATGCATGGCCGCTGGGGAAGATGGAGCTGTTATTGGGGACACTAAAGGAATTGGATGGTGCGACCAAACGAGCCGGATTTCTCGAGGCTGCGCAACAATAACGAGTCGTCATTCCGGACGTCGCGTAGCGGCGATCCGGAATCCACTTTTTTATGAAGCAATAGATCAAAATGGATTCCGGGTTCCACGCTGCGCGCGGCCCCGGAATGACGGAAAAAATCAATTTGCCACGATTACGCATGACAACAACGATCACCCACATCCACGCCCGCGAAATCCTCGACTCGCGCGGCAACCCGACGCTCGAAGCCGAGGTCACGCTTGATGACGGTAGCTCCGGCCGCGCCGCGGTGCCCAGCGGCGCGTCCACCGGCACCCGCGAGGCGGTGGAACTGCGCGACGGCGACACCTCGCGCTATGGCGGCAAGGGTGTCAAGAACGCCGTCGCCAATATCAACGGCGAGATCGCCAAAGCGCTTGGCGGTTTCGATGCCGCCGATCAGAAGGGATTGGACGACAAGCTGATCGCGCTGGACGGCACGCCCAACAAATCGCGGCTGGGCGCCAACGCGATTCTTGGCGTGTCGCTGGCCGCGGCGCACGCGGTCGCGGCATCACGCAAGCAGCCGCTGTGGCAATATCTCGCAGGCAATCGCACGCCTGCTCTCCCGGTGCCGCTGATGAATGTCATCAACGGCGGCGTGCACGCCGATAATCCGCTCGACATGCAGGAATTCATGCTGGCACCGGTCGGCTTCGACCGATTTTCGGACGCCTTGCGCGCGGGCGCCGAAACCTTCCATGCGTTGAAGGCGCAACTGAAAAAGCGCGGGCTCTCGACTTCGGTCGGCGATGAGGGTGGCTTCGCGCCGGCGCTGCGCTCACACGAGGAAGCGATCGAAATCATTTTGGAGGCGATCACGGCGGCGGCCTACTCGCCGGGCCGCCAGATCTGGATTGCGCTGGATCCCGCCGCATCCGAGTTTTTCGAAGACGGCATTTACGATCTCGCGGGCGAGGGCCGGCGCGCGGATGCGCACGAGATGATCGGGTTGTACTCCGACTGGACGGATCGCTATCCGATCTTGAGCATCGAGGATGGCATGGCCGAAGGCGACCGAGACGGTTGGAAAAAACTCACCGAAAAACTCGGCAAGAAAATCCAGCTGGTCGGCGACGACAATTTCGTGACCAACCCGGCGATCTTTCGCCAAGGGATCGAAGACGGCATCGCCAACGCGATCCTGATCAAGCTCAACCAGATCGGTACGCTCTCGGAAACATTGGAAGCAATCGCGATGGCCGATGCCGCGAAATACGCGGCGGTCATTTCGCATCGCTCAGGCGAGACCGAGGACACCACCATCGCCGATCTCGCCGTCGCGACCACCGCGACGCAGATCAAGACCGGCTCGTTGTGCCGCAGTGACCGCGTCGCCAAGTACAACCAGTTGCTGCGCATCGAGGAACAGCTCGGCGATGACGCGTATTATGCGGGGCGCAACGCTTTTCCCAATATTTCCCGATTGCCAGGCTGATTACCCGAACGGAGACGCGAGGCCATGCTGCGTTGGGTCGCGCTGACCCTGATCGTGCTGCTGATCGCCCTGCAATTGAAATTGTGGGTGGGCGAAGGCGGCATGCGCGATCTGCATGCACTGCGCGCGCGCATCGCCGTGCAGGATGCGGAGAACGCAAAGCTGAAGCGGCGCAACGAGGCGCTGTCCGCCGAGGTGCAGGATTTGAAGCACGGCCAGCAGGCGATCGAGGCGCGTGCGCGATCCGAACTCGGGCTGATCAAACCCGGCGAAGTGTTCTATCAAGCCGTCGGCCCGTCGCCGTCGTCCACGACAACGCAGCCGGCGCAGCAGGATTCCGCCGATGGCCACTGAATCGCAGGCGTTGTGGTGCGTGGTGCCGGCGGCGGGACGTGGCGCGCGTTTCGGCGGCGACATTCCGAAACAATACCTGCCGCTGGCGGGACGTCCGTTGATCCTGCACACATTGGAGCGCCTCGCCGCGCATCCGCGCATCGCCGGCTTGATGGTGGTGCTGGCCGTACAGGATGCGTGGTGGCCGGGCGTGGAGACGATTGCACGCAAACCGGTGCGCACGGCGGTCGGCGGCTCCGAGCGCGTCGATTCGGTGCTGGCGGGGTTGCGCGCGCTACCCGATGCAGTCGACGACGCGCAGTTCGTGCTGGTGCACGATGCCGCGCGGCCGTGCCTGCGTTACGAGGATATCGGTCGTTTGATAACGGCCGGGATCGAAGCCGGCGGAGCCCTGCTGGGCGCGCCGCTGCGCGATACGCTGAAACGCGCCGACGGCAACGGGCGCAGCATCGGCACCGAAGCGCGCGAAGCGCGCTGGCGCGCGTTCACGCCGCAACTGTTCCGTCGCGGTGAATTGACGGTCGCACTGGAGCGTGTACGCAGCGAAGGCGTCGCCGTCACCGACGAAGCGATGGCGATGGAACACAGCGGGCATTACCCTTTGCTGGTCGAGGGCGCCGAGGACAATCTCAAAGTGACGACACCGGCGGATCTCGCGTTGGCGGAGTTTCTGCTGGAGAAAACCCAGTAGCTTTTCCCCTCTCCCTCTTGGGAGAGGATGCCCCAATGGTCGGGTGAGGGTCCGTGCGAAGATTTGCGGTACTTGTCCAAGGAATCGATGCATGAGAATCGGTCACGGCTTCGACGTGCACGCGTTCGGCCCCGGCGATCACGTGATGCTGGGCGGCGTGCGCATCGCACACACGCAGGGGCTCATCGCGCATTCCGACGGCGACGTGGCGATCCACGCGCTGTGCGACGCGTTGCTCGGTGCGCTGGCGCTCGGCGACATCGGCAAATATTTTCCGGACAGCGATCCGCGCTGGAAAAACGCCGACAGCCTCGACATGTTGCGGCGCTGCGCGGAAATGATCCGCGAACGCGGCTACGCGCTCGGCAATGCCGACTTCACCATCATTTGCGAACAACCCATGCTCGCGCCGCATATCGATGCGATGCGCGCGGCGCTCGCACTCGCGATGGAGTGCGAGATAGACGCGATCGGCATCAAGGCCACCACCAGCGAAGGCCTCGGTTTCACCGGGCGCGGCGAGGGCATCGCGGCGTTCGCGGTGGTGTTGTTGGAGATGCGGAGCGCAAAGCGTCACAGATAGTAATTCGTCATTCCGGCGTAGGCCGGAATCCAGTGACGAATCCGCTCGATCATGCATGGTTGCCACTGGACCCGGGCCTGCGCCGGGGCGACGACTTTGGCAGAGATCGGAACGCCGTTCGGGGAATCGAATCGCCTAACATCGCGCTCCGCGCGACCGACGCAGCAACACCACCGTCGCCCCCGTCCCACCTTGCGCCGGGCGCGCGGAAGCGAACGCCAGCACATCGTCGCGACGGCGCAATACGCGATCGACCATGCGTTTCAAGACCGGGCCGGCCGCGCCGGAGCGCAGGCCCTTGCCGTGCACGATGCGCAGGCATGCCGAGCCACGACGATTACCGTCGGCGAGAAAATCATCGAGCACCGCGCGCGCGGTTTTCCCGTCCATCTGATGCAGGTCGATTTCATCCTCGATGCTGAAAGCGCCGCGGCGCAGGCGTTTCAGCAGCAGCGGCGAGTGGCCGTCGCGCAGGTAATGCAACTCATCTCCGACTTCGAGCGTGGCCGGATCGATCGGCGAATCGAGCAGTTCCTTGCGCACCGCCGCTTCGTCGCGTTCGAACATCGTCGGATGCGGCGCGGGCGGTGCATTTCGTTCGGGCACTGGCGTTTCCACCAATGGGCGGATCGCTCCGATCGCATCGCGGAAAAGTCGCGCATCTTCCGTGCTGACCACTGACGTTTTCTTTTTCGGTTCGCGCGTCATGCGTCCAAGCATACCCAACCCACTCCTCTGCGGGGAGAGAGAAAAGCGCGCAGCGCTTGGAGGGCGAGGGTTTCAGACCAATGCTGCTTCGGCTCGTCCATTGCCAACTCTCAAAATAGCGGGGGCAATGGCTGAATCTGCGCAAGGGCGTGCGGCGTAGTCGATAGGGACTGTCTGTCAGGACCTGAAAACGAATGGTTCGCGGCCGGCGCCCGACGCGGAACGCGAAGATTCGGGATACCACTGCGCCCGGTCATTGATCTTGATCGGCTGGCACGGCGGGTTCATCGAATCTGAGCCAGCCCGCAGCGAACGTCGGCAGCACCAGCAGGTTCAGCGCCGTCGAAGTGAGCAGGCCGCCCAGGATCACCGCGGCCATTGGCCCTTCAATTTCATTGCCGGGGGCACCTGCGCTCAGTGCAAGCGGCGCCAGGCCCAACGCCGTCACCAATGCCGTCATCAGAATCGGCACCAGGCGCTCCGCGGCGCCGCGCTCCACTGTTGCCGGCGTCCAAGGCTGGCCTTCGACCTCGATCAGATGCCGGTAGTGCGATATCAGCATGATCGAGTTGCGCACGCTGATGCCAAACAGCGTAACGAAACCGACCAGACCGCCCAGCGTCAGAACACCGCCGGTGAATAACGCCACCGCGATGCCGCCCACTAGAGCGAATGGCAGATTGACCAGCACCAGTGCCACCACGCGCATGCTACGCAGCGCCAGAAAAAGCAGCACCACGACGCCGGCCGCTGCCAGCGCGCTGTGCGCGAGCAGTTGCAAAGTGGCGGCAGACTGGGCGCTTGCATCGCCGGTAAAGACGGGATAGACGCCGGCAGGCCAACGAACCTGTCGGGGCAGTGCCTGTTTCGCTCGCGTAACGAAATCCCCCGCCGTCACACCTTGCAGATCGACTGTAACCGTCTGCACCCGTTGTCCATCCTGGTGCAGGATCAGGAAACGGCCATTGGTCATGCTCAGATCGGCGAGCGCAGCAAGTGGCACATGGTGCCCGTCGGGTGTTGCAATCGTCAGCGTATCAACCGCCCCTGGATCACCCCGCAATGCCGGCGGCAGAATCACATCGACATCGAACAAACGACTTCCGTCCACGACCTGGCCAACGCGGATGCCGGCGTAAGCTGCCTGCAAGGTTTCCAGCACCGTGGCCGGCG
This sequence comes from Rhodanobacteraceae bacterium, assembly GCA_039923855.1. Taxonomy (GTDB): domain Bacteria; phylum Pseudomonadota; class Gammaproteobacteria; order Xanthomonadales; family Rhodanobacteraceae; genus 66-474. The sequence continues at coordinate 6,173 of JBDTBW010000001.1, forward strand.
CTATGCCATAAATCGCCAACGCCGATTCGCGCAGGCGGATCGACAGTTGCGGTTCGCCCTGCGGCGCCTGTACTTGCACGTTTGACGCACCTTGAATTCCGGACAAGGCCTGCGCGACTTGGGCTGCCTTGCGGTCGAGCACGTCCAGATCGTTGCCATAAATATCCACCACCACCGGTGCGGTATAGCCGGACAGGGTTTCGTGTATGCGTTCGGCGAGAAATGTATTGACGGAGAAACTCGGCCCGACAAAGTGCATCAGCGCTTGACGGATTTGATTGAGCACGCGCTGCTGGCCGCTGCCTGACAGCGGCTTCAGCGCCACCGCAAATTCGCTGGAGAAGATCGGGGCAGGGTCTGCGATCCGGCTCGCGCGACCGGTGCGTTGCGCCACCGAGCGCACCCCGGGAATCGCCAGCAGCGCATGGGTGATGCCCACGCCGAGCTTTTGCGATACCTGCAGCGAGGCGCCCGGCGCCAAGCGCATGTGCACGATGTAATGCCCTTCGCGCAGTTGCGGAAGGAAGGCCCCTTTCAGAAATGGCAACGTGATCAATGCTGCGAGGCAGAGCAGCACGACCCACACGACGAGCGCGCGCGGCCGGCGATCAATGCGCGAGAGCAGGCGCAGGTAATGCCGCTTGAGCCACGACTGCAGCGGCGGCTCGGATGCATCTTCCGCACCACGCAACAAGGTTAAGGCTAATGCCGGTGTCAACGTCAAGGCCACCGCCAGCGAGGCCATGATCGCGGCGATGTAGGCCACGCCCAATGGGGCGAACAGGCGGCCGGCGACCCCCGACAAGGTCAGCACCGGCACGAACACCAGCGCGACGATAAAGGTGGCGTAGACGACCGAACTGCGCACTTCCAGCGATGCCGCCAATACCACTTTCAACGCCGATTGCGGCACGGCCATCGCCCGGTTCAGACGCAGACGGCGCATGATGTTTTCAACATCGACGATCGCATCATCCACGACTTCGCCGATCGCGATGGCGAGGCCACCCAGCGTCATGGTGTTGAGGCCCAGCCCGTAGTGCCCGAGCACGACCACAGCGATCAACAAGGACAACGGAATGGCTACGGCGGAAATCATCGCCGCGCGCGCGTTGCGCATGAACAGGAACAACACCACGATCACCAGCGCGGCGCCGATCAATAGCGCATCGCGCAAATGACTCACGGCGGTGGTGATGAAGTTCGCTGGCCGGAACAAGGCCGGATGCAGCACGACTTGCTGGGCTTGCAAGGCGGGTTGCAGCGCCTGCAACCGCTGTTCGAGAGCATGGGTGACCTGCACCGTATCGGCGCCATACTGCTCATCGATGTCGAGCATCACCCCCGGCGTGCCCATGATCGAGGCCGCGCCCACCGCTGGCGCGGCGCCGTCGGTAACGCTGGCAATATCGTCCAGACGCAGCTCGGCGCCGTTGCTTGCGCGCAAGGTCACGGCAGCGATCGCCGTCGGCGTCACCGGCACGCCCGTCGGCGCCAGCACGATGCGTTGCTCGGCGTTCTCGACGAAGCCAGCGCCCACGTTGCCGGTCGCCCGCCGGGCTGCGGCGATCACATCCTGGAATGACAATCCATAGCGTGCCAAGGCATCGGGATGCACCTGAATCTGTAATTGCCTGATCGCCCCGCCATAGACATTGACGTCGGAGACACCAGGCACCGCCAGCAATTGCGGCTTCAAGGTCCAGTCGGCCAGCGTGCGCAACTGCATCAATGAGCGCGAGGCAGAGGTGATGCCCACGGTGAGCACGATGCCCGAAGAAGATGACAGGGGCAGCAAGACCGGGGCGTGCGCCGTCGCGGGCAATTCCGCGGCGGTGCGTGCAAGACGTTCCGCCACTGTCTGGCGCACGCGCGCAATATCGCTGTCTTCATCGAAGGTCAGCGTGATCATCGACAAGGCCTGGATCGACTTCGAGCGCATGCTGGCCAGTCCACCGGCGCCGGCCAATGAATTTTCCAGCGGCTGGGTCACCAGCGTCTCGACCTGTTGCGGCGAGAACCCCGGTACTTCGGTCTGCACGACGGCTTGTGGCGGAGCGAATTCCGGAAATACATCCCGCCGAGCATTGCCCAGTGCCAGCACGCCGTACGCAGCGGCTAATACAGCCAGCGCGATCATCACGCCGCGAAAGCGCACGGCGAAGCCGACGATGGCATTCAACATGGCGTGGGCCTTGCTGATCGTCCGCGCAGCAAGTTGACGCGAATTCGCAGGATGTCTGGGACCAACATCGCGCGACGCTCAACCGTCATCGTCATCACCGGAGGGCGGTTTCGCCCCGGGCGGCGGCAGCAACTCCTGCGACAACAGCAGTTCACCGCCGCGCACCACGATCCTTTCTCCAGCCCGAAAACCTTTCGCCTGGAACCAGCCGGCGGCGCTGTCGCGGGAATTGACGGCAACTGATCTGCGTTGAAAGCTGTCGGGAGCGGTTTGAACGTAAACCCATGGTTGGCCGGCATACCAGATCACGGCCGTCGCAGGCACGGTTACACCATTGAGAGCGGCCGCATTCACCGGCACCGAAGCGCTGAGACGCCAACCACTGCGCAGATTGCAATCCGTGCAGCGGTAAAAGAAGGTCGGTCCCTGCAGCACGGCATCGGCACGCGGCGATGCACCCAGAAGCTTTGCGGTCAAGTCGGCGCCACTTGGCATTTGCACATGAATATTGGCCGGCGCAAGGTTGGTGCTGCCTACGGGCATTGCAACCACAAGCAAAGACGCCCGCCCGTTCGCGTAATCGGCCAGGGCTTGCGGCCCACGCCCCGCCAGCGCAGGCAGCGAAGCGCCCCAATCGGCACGGGCGCCGGCGAGTTCCGCGTCGTAGGCGGAGACCGCCGCGACCTGCTGCGCGCGCGCCGCCGCCGCCGCTGACGCGGCAGATTGCACGTCACGCAAGGCGGCGTTGCCGCCGTGAGAATAAAGACCGTTCGCGCGTTTGGCTTCGGATTCGGCGGCACTTGCCTGTTGCGTCGCTGCCGTAGCGGTCGCGTGTGCCGCCACCAGCTTCGACGATAGAGTCAGCAATGGCTGCGGGTCGATCACCGTGGCGATTCCCTCGACCTGAGACGTATACTGCGCCGCCGCCAGCGGTGCCACGACAATGCCGCTGGATGCAATCTTTTCCGTCGGCAACTTGACGATGCCGTTGGTCGTGTCGCCCTGCGCCGGCGCAGCGAGTGCCATCGCCATCATGAAGGCGCCCAGTGTGGCGAGGTTGCAGACCAACGCGTCAGTGCGCATCAACATGGGTTGCCTCAACATGGGTTGCCTCGGAATTTGCGGGCGGCACGGGTAACTGCCCGGCGGATTGGATGGAAGGCACCGGTAGCCGCGAAACGGGCCAGACCGGTCGCTGCAGAGTGTCTTCGAGTTTTCCGAGCTCGGCCCAGGCGCTGGACAGTGCATCAGTGGCATTCAGATCAGCAGCGTCCGCCGCTGCATTCGCGGTGAGCACGGAGAGTTGATCGCTTTGACCCGCTGCGCGCTGCGCGGCGGCACGAGCCGCCAGGTCATGCGCCGCTGTCGCGGCGTCCACCATGCGCCGCCACGCTGCATAGCGCAGCGTATATCCGGCGCGCGCGGCGTCCAGCTCGTTGAAAATGCTTGCCTGCTTTGCGCGCACGGCCGCTGCAGCCTCGTCGCGCGTTGCCGCCGCGGCACGGATGCGCGCGTCCGCGCCGTGAAACAGCGGTAGTTCGACATCTATATCGAAAGAGAACTTGCGCTCGCCTTGATCGTAGATATAGCCCGGCGCGATTGCCAGTTGTGGATAGCGGGTTTCTGCCGCCTCGCGCAGATGCGCCTCGGCGGCACGGTAACGCTGCAACAAAACCGCAAGATCAAGCCGGTTCCACACCGCGTCCTCCGCCAATGCTGCTGGCGGCAACGCGGAAGGTGCGGGCGGCGTGTCCAAGCCGGGCCAGCTCAGCGTTATGCCATCAAGTGCCGTGCGGGGAATCCCGATCGCGGTGGCGAGCGCATGCTCGACCGCATCGCGTTGCGCCCCCCGCGATGCCAAGTCAGCTTCGGCGCGCTGCGCATTGAGTTCGGCGACAAGCACGGCATTGCGATCGATCTCGCCGGCGGCTTGACGCGCACGCACACCATCAAGGTACGCGGTGTCGGCATGGGCGCTCTCTTCAGCGAATGTTTCAGCACGGCGGTCGAGCAGCACGTCGCGCAACGCTGTGATCGCGCGCGTTCGGCTTTGCCATACTGCTTCGGCCTCCTGATCGCGGGCGGCTGCGGTGTCTGCTGAAGCCACCGCGCGACGTGCGGCGGCTTCGCCCGGATGCAGCAACGGCAGCAGCACAGCCACACCGATCGTCCATGGACTGATGGCTGAGGTATCACCCGCGAACACCTTTTCAGGACTGAGCTTGAGCGTGGGATTGGCGCGTTGCGCGGCAACCGCCGCGTCCGCTTCGGCACGCGTACCGGCAGCGCGTGCCTGCGCCAAGGCCGGATCGAAATACCACGCAGCGACCGTGATCCGGTCCGGCGTCCACGGCGCGTCAACCTTGCCGGACAGCCCGAGGCGCGTTTCGGCGTCGGCCAAGCCGGCGGCGTCGAGGCGTCTCGATGCAAAAGCACGCGCGTCTGCTTGCGGATCGAGCGCGCGCGGAGGTGGTACCGAGGCGCACTCGGACAGCACCAAGGCGAGCACACCGGCCAAAACCGTTTTCATCGGCAAAGGCTAACAGCGCGGGCGCATTGCGCGAAGAGAAAGCAGGTTGACAACAAGTTGCTGCAATCACTATCGCCGTTTGTTCGAGATCGCACCTACTCGATGAGCGGCCGCAGCTTGCGTAGCAAACGGGCGTGCATGGTAAGTTCTGAAGTTGCATTCACCCCCTTGACGTGAGCCATTGATGATCCATTTTCAGGTTCAAACCCGCCTGGACAGGGCTTTTGCGATCGGCATCGGGCTGAAGGCGGTGGATGCCGTCATTGAGATCGTTGGCGGCCTGTGGCTATTGTTTCTGCACCCGGAGCAGTTGCAGGACTGGGCGGGAATCATTTTCGCGCCCGAGTTACGGGAAGACCCCACGGACCTTATCGCGACACACGCCCTGCACTGGGCCGCGCATTTCAAGGAGGGCGCTGTCCTCTTCGCCGCGGTTTATCTGCTTTCGCATGGTGTGGCGAAACTGGTCGTGGTGGTGGAAATACTGCGCGGAAGATTGTGGGCCTATCCGGGACTGATTGTGCTTACTTCACTATTCGTCGTTTACCAGATTTATCATATGTGGAGGGGTGGTCTTTCCTTGAGTTTTGTGGCAATGACACTTTTCGATCTGCTGATCATCGCGCTCACCGTCGCAGAGTATGCCAAGCTCCGAGCGCACCGCGCCTGCGAACAACGCGTTTCGCTGGAGCGTGAAACATAGTGGTGTGTCGACGACAAGTTGCCCCGATCTCACGCTCGCGCCGGCATAATGATGCAACGATCGTGGGTGCAGCATGCTCGCGAATGGGTATCCGGGCGGATAACGACGCACCTTTCATCCGCTGGTTATCTACACAATAAAAGGGTTAGTTCAATCGTGCGCGTTCTGGTCAGCAACGACGATGGCGTGGAAGCGCCCGGCATCAAGGTGCTGGCGGAGCATCTTGCCGAACTCGGCGAAGTGACCGTGGTCGCGCCGGATCGCGACCGCTCCGGCGCCAGCAATTCGTTGACGTTGAATGCGCCGTTGCGCGTGACCAAGCTGGGCGAGCGCCGCTACCGCGTGGCCGGCACGCCCACCGATTGCGTGCATCTGGCGCTGGCGGGCTTGCTCGATCACGAACCGGACATCGTGGTGTCCGGCATCAACAACTCGGCCAATCTCGGCGATGACGTGATTTATTCCGGCACCGTATCGGCGGCGATGGAAGGCCGTTTTCTGGGCTTGCCCGCGATCGCGATCTCGCTGGTGTCGATCGATCACGCCGCGCAACATTTCGATTCCGCCGCGCGTGCGGTGCTGCTGTTGACCAAGCGCCTGCTGATCGATCCGCTGCCGGCCGACACCATCTTGAATGTCAACGTGCCGGATCGTCCGTGGCACGAGTTGCACGGTTTCGAAGTGACGCGGCTGGGACGACGGCATCGTTCCGAGCCCTGCGTGGCACAACCCGATCCGCGCGGGCGCATGATGTACTGGATCGGCCCGGCGGGCAAAGCCGAGGACGACGGCCCCGGCACCGACTTCGACGCGGTGCGGCGCGGCTACGTGTCGGTGACGCCGATCCATGTCGATCTCACCCGCTTCCAGGCGCTGGACAAGGTGTCGAGCTGGATCGGCGCACTGTCCGCGCAATTCGACAACGAGCGCGCGGCATGAGCCTGTTCGGCGGCACGGCATCCGCGCCGCACGGCAGCGGCATGACCTCGCAGCGCGCGCGCGATCGCCTGGTCGCGCGCTTGCGCGAGGAAGGCATCGCCGATCCGCGCGTGCTCGACGTGATCCGCACCACGCCGCGGCATTTGTTCATCGACGAAGCGCTCAGCAGCCGCGCCTATGAGGATGTCGCGCTGCCGATCGGATTGGGCCAGACCATCTCGCAGCCGTGGGTGGTGGCGCGCATGACCGAACTCCTGATCGAGCGCGAGATCCCGAAGCGCGTGCTGGAGATCGGCACGGGATCCGGTTATCAAGCCGCGGTGCTGGCCGCGCTGGTCGATCAGGTTTACACCGTGGAGCGCATCGAGGAATTGCTGCGCCAGGCTCGCAGGCGTTTCCGCAACATGAAGCTGGAAAACATCCGCACCCGCCACGACGATGGCAACATCGGCTGGAAAGACGAAGCGCCATTCGACGCGATCGTGTTGACCGCGGCGGGTGAAACGATCCCGCGCGCGCTGCGCGATCAATTGACGCCGAACGGCGTGCTGGTCGCGCCGCTTGGCCCCGCCGGCAAACAGAAACTCACCCGCCTGCGCCGTGACGGCGACGCGTGGATCAGCGACGAACTGGAAGCGGTGAGCTTCGTCCCGCTGCTGGGCGGGTTGTCGTGAACATGCGCAAGGTATGCATACCAATCCCGTGAAATCGATCTTGGAAAACCTGAATAAGGTTCTCCTCGTCATTCCGGCGAAAGCCGGAATCCCGTTTTTCGATTGCACAAGGGCTGGATCCCGGCTTTCGCCGAGATGACGCCTGGTTAAAGGGTTCCTTATGAAATTGTTCCGGCCGCTCTACGAGCGCGCGCTGACATGGGCGGCCAAGCCGCGCGCGGACGTGTGGCTGGGCCTGCTCAGTTTCGTCGAGGCTTTCATTTTTCCGGTCGCGCCGGAAGTGATGCTGGCGCCGATGACGTTGGCGCGCCCGCGCAAGTGGTGGCTGTTTGCTTCGATCAGTCTGGCGTGTTCGCTGGTCGGCTCATTGGTCGGTTACGCGCTCGGGCACTTCGCATTCGCTGCGGCCAAACCGCTGCTGGCGAGCATCGGCTGGTTGCCGCATCTGCAGGCATTGGTGAATCAGTTCAGCGCGGTCGCGACGCAGCATCCGTGGAAAGCGTTCTGGCTATTGGTCGCGGCGGGTTTCGTGCCGATCCCGATGAAGGTCGCGAGCTGGGCCTGCGGCATCGTCGGCATGCCGCTGCTGCCATTCCTCGGCGGCATCGCGATCGGCCGCGGCAAGCGCGTGTTCCTGGTCGCGGGTTTGATCCGTCTGGGTGGCGAGCGCGCGGAAAAGGCGCTGCACAAACATATCGAAACCGCGGGGTGGGTGATCGTTGCGCTGATTGTGGTTTTGCTCGCATGGTGGTGGCTTCACTAGATTTCTCTCTGCATTGCGCAAACACAATAGTTCGTCATTCCAAGGTGCGCGAAGCGCGGAACCCGGACTACGTTTGCAGGATTGCAAACGCGAACGCCGAAGGCGGCCCGAAGAGCGAGCGCCAAGGATGGCGCGAGTAATCCAGCTCTTCGTGGGAGCATTTTGGTTCGCTAGCTTCAGTCATTTGCCGAACCGCGGCGCGTCTCGGTTATTCTTGCGGACGCCATGACCTATCGCCTTCTTCTCGCAGCATCCTGCGCCATCGCGATCGTTTTGCTGACGGCGTGCGCCACCACGCCCGCGCCGGTGGTCGATCGCTCGCTAAACGGCAACGCGCCGCCGACACAAACCTCGTCGGTACAAACGCAACCGAACGCTAATGGCGCGCGTGGCGAACACGCCAACGGCGTGCAGACCGCGCAGGGTTATCGCGTCGCGCCCGGCGACACGCTGTACAGCATCGCCTTCCGGCACGGCATGGATTTCCGCGCGCTGGCCGCGCGCAACGGCATCGCGCCGCCGTACACGATCCATCCGGGGCAGGTGTTGCGGCTCGACAACGGTGAGGCGAATCGCGTTGCGACGATGACCACCACCACGACACGGCAAGCGATGGTTCCGCGAACGTCGGCGACGGCAACCGGCACGACCCATCAACAAGCGCCGGTGTTCGGGCCGGTGGAATCAACGCCGCCGTCCGTCAGCGCACCCGTCGCGAACCACACAGAAACCGCATCGGCTGCGTCGTCGGGCGTCACCACGCTGCCGACCATCACCTTGCCGCCGGGCAGGACGCCACCGGGCAGTCGTCAGGTCATCACAACGACGATGACAGTTGCGAATCCGCCGCTCGCGGCCAATCAAATTCCCTCCGCGACGAATCCATCGCCGACACCCACCAATCCGCAACAGACCCCTGTTGTCACGTCGCCGCCATTGTCATCCGTCGCCGCGGGCCGCATCCGCAACGTCGATGGCATCAACTGGCAATGGCCGGCCGACGGCGCGGTAATCAGCGGTTATCAGGCCGACAGCGGCGCGGGCGCGGGGCTGGACATCGCGGGCAAGGCCGGCGACCCGGTGCGCGCGGCGGCCGACGGCACGGTGGTGTACAGCGGCAACGGCCTGATCGGCTACGGCGAACTCATCATCATCAAGCATTCCGACAATTACCTGTCCGCCTACGGCCACAACCGCAAACGGCTGGTCAAGGAAGGCGAGCGCGTGCGCGCGGGGCAGGAGATCGCGGAGATGGGTTCCAGTGGTGCGCCGCGCGAGGAACTGCATTTCGAAATCCGCCAGGCCGGCAAGCCGGTGGATCCGACGGATTATTTACCGGGACGATGAGGATTACTTCTTACCTCACACGGGGGATAAATGTCTTGGTTTGCTAGTTGGGTGCGTTCAAAACGCGTAAAGATTTTGGTGAAGCAAGTAGCATACGAGGTGGCGCGCATGCCCGCGGAGGAATGCGCGTTTGTTGTCGCTTACGCTGTCAATCACGTCATGTGGACGGCAGCAGATATAGAAGAGCAAGGTGATTCCAACACTGCCAGTGCAGTGCGGACGATCATTGACGGCACCGATGCGTTGTCCCCCGACCACGCCCGCGAATTATATTTCGCCACAGAGGAAGTTTTGTTTTGTACCCAGCAAAAAAACAGAGCTATGCTGAAAAATTTAGCTAACTCGCCGCTTGTTTCAGTGGAAGATATAAAGAAAGGTCAGATGAAACAGGAAGCAGCCATGCGCCTTTTACTGGCGCGGCTATCTCAAGTAATGGATAGGTCAAATATGCGTGTATTGAAGTCTGCCAGTACTAAGTTACGGATTGAAATACCCAACTATATTGACGGTGCAGTTCGAGAAGTTCACAGGCTGGAAAATCTTATTGATGTGGTCGGCATGGATGGACAGTCGCGAAGAAGTTCCGTAGATCAAGTTGCCTTAAAAACGATGACCCTCAAATTTGCACAAAGCTTCAGCTTGTGAAAGTCACCAAGCGTAGCCCGAGTGGGTGGAGATGAGCTTGCGAACCCCACTACATCTGTACAAGTCGAATCGTGCGCGAAGCGCACGCTAAGAGAGGATAAAAGCCGCAACTACGTTGCGGCCTTCCCCGGCCAACACGTTCCAGGTGCGCGCGGCGGCGGCATTGTCCATCGCCTCGATGCCGATGCCGCGTTGCAGGAACGCGGCCAGCACGGCTTGCGAGGGAAATTTCTGGTTCGCACCAGTGCCGAGCAGCACCACGTCCGGATCGAGGATAAGGATCGGTTCGGCGTGTTCGGGCGTCATCGCGTTGACGTCACGCAGCGGCCAATCCTCGATCACGCGGTCGCGTGCGAGGATGAAACTGGCGCGGAATTCGCGATCGACCACGGTCACCGAATGCGCGTCGGCACAGCGGACGTAGAGGAAATCTTCGGGGCGGTCGAGACTCAGTTCCATGCGGGATAAAGCCCCTCTCCCGCCGGGAGAGGGGTGGGGGTGAGGGTCCGGCGTTTTCGCGAAGACAAAATCTTGCGCGAATGTCGCCGATGGCGAAGTGCCGAACCCTCATCCAGCCTTCGGGCACCTTCTCCCGAAGGGAGAAGGGGAAAGCGACGGTAGGCTGGTGATGTCATCGTGGCAGCTGATGTCATCGCGGCAATGCAATCCTCGGCTGTTCGTCGTTGTGGCGATACAACACCGCGACATGGCCGATCGTCTGCACCTTTTCCGCGCGGCTGGCATCGATCAATTGTGCGAGCGATGACTCGCGCTCCGCGCGATCGGTGCCGGAGAGTTTGACCTTGACCAGTTCGTGGTCGTCCAGCGCGTGTTCCAGTTCTGCCAGCAACGATGGCGTGACGCCCTTGCCGCCGAGCATCAGCACGGGTTTCAGCGGATGCGCGAGACCGCGCAGGTAGCGGCGCTGGGCAGGAGTTAGCGCAATGGATGACTTCGAGACTTTTCCCCCATCCGCCCTACCCTCAATCGCCTGACGGCGATTTCGACCCTCCCCCGCAGACGGGGGAAGGGAAAATAGTGCGGACTTCGTCCGCGACATTCTTGATGGCATGGCGTTCAGTTTCAAAGCGGGGAATCCAGCCGAAAAGGGTATCATGAGGCTGCTGATAGCCAATTCGTTCCAACCTCTCCACCCCTCCGCTCGTCCTGTAGGTATCGAAGGATGAGCGGCAAAGCAAAAGCCATCCGTGGTTCGATACCTCACCACGAACGGTTTGCAAACCCGTTTATTGTCTCACGTCAGAGCGCCATGCCACGCACCAAAAGCAGCGCCCGCTGGTTGAAGGAGCATTTCGCCGACCCCTACGTGCGGCGCGCGCAGGCGGAAGGGCTGCGCTCGCGCGCGGCGTTCAAGCTGGACGAACTGCTGGAACGCGATCGCTTGTTGAATCCGGGCATGACCGTGGTCGATCTGGGCGCGGCGCCCGGCGGCTGGTCGCAATTGCTGCGCGAGCGGCTCGGCGACAAGGGCCGGATTGTCGCGCTGGATATCTTGCCGATGCAAGGCATCGGCGGGGTCGAGTTCCTCCAGGGCGATTTCCGCGAGGATGCCGTATTGAATGAGTTGCAGAAATGCCTGGGCGGGCAGGGTATCGACCTTGTGCTGTCGGACATGGCGCCCAATATCAGCGGTATCGGCATTGCCGATCAGGCGCGATCCATGCGTCTTGCCGAACTGGCATTGGATTTCGCGCGCAAAGGGTTGAAACCCGGAGGGTCTTTTCTGGTGAAACTGTTCCAGGGTTCAGGCTTCGATGAGTACCTGCGTGGCTTGCGCGCGGGATTCGCGCGCGTGACACTGCGCAAACCCAAGGCATCGCGCGCGCGTTCGCGCGAGGTGTACGCTTTGGCTACCGGTTGGCGCGCACCATGAGGCCTCCCATGAACGACATCGCCAAGAATGCCCTGTTGTGGCTGATCGTCGCGGTAGTGCTGATCACCGTATATCAGTCCCTGAGCCCGCGCCTGTCCGGCAGCGACCAGCAGATGTCGTATTCGGAATTCGTGCAGCAGGTGAAGAACGACAACGTCGGGTCGGTCACCGCCAGCGCGACCCAGCCGAGCGTGATCACCGGCAAGTTGAAGGATGGCAGTTCGCTGCACTCGGTGATGCCGATGTACGGCGACGACAAGTTGCAGGGATTGCTGGATTCGCACCGGGTCAAGTTCAGCCAGGAACCTGGTGACAGCGGCTTCTCGCTGATGCGGCTGTTGGTCGAGTATCTGCCGTTCCTGTTTATCTTCGGATTGCTGTTCTATTTCGTGCGGCAGATGCAATCGGGCGCGGGCGGGCGCGGCGCGATGAGCTTCGGGCGTTCGCGCGCGAAGTTGCAGGGCGAGGATCAGGTCAAGATCACGTTCGCCGATGTCGCCGGTTGCGAGGAAGCCAAGGACGAAGTCTCGGAACTGGTCGAGTTCCTGCGCGACCCGTCCAAGTTCACCAAGCTCGGCGGCAAGATCCCGCGCGGCGTGCTGATGGTCGGTTCGCCCGGCACCGGCAAGACCTTGCTCGCGAAAGCGATCGCGGGCGAAGCCAAGGTTCCGTTCTTCTCGATCTCCGGTTCCGACTTCGTCGAGATGTTCGTCGGCGTCGGCGCCGCGCGCGTGCGCGACATGTTCGAGCAGGCCAAGAAGCACGCGCCGTGCATCATCTTCATCGACGAGATCGATGCGGTCGGCCGCCATCGCGGCGCAGGTCTGGGCGGCGGTCACGACGAGCGCGAGCAGACGCTCAATCAGTTGCTGGTCGAGATGGATGGTTTCGAGGGCAACGAAGGCATCATTGTGATCGCCGCGACCAACCGCCCGGACGTGCTCGATCCCGCGTTGTTGCGGCCGGGCCGTTTCGATCGGCAAGTCGTGGTGCCGCTGCCGGATCTGCGCGGCCGCGAACAGATCCTGAAAGTCCACATGCGCAAGGTGCCGGTCGGCGCCGACGTCGACACCATGGTGATCGCGCGCGGCACACCGGGCTTCTCCGGCGCCGATCTTGCCAATCTGGTCAACGAGGCCGCGCTGTTCGCCGCACGCGGCAATGCGCGCGATGTCGGCATGGGCGATTTCGAGCGCGCCAAGGACAAGATCATGATGGGTGCCGAGCGGCGCTCGATGATCATGAGCGAGGACGAGAAGAAACTCACCGCGTACCACGAAGCCGGCCACGCGATCGTCGGCCTGTCGGTGCCCGAGCACGATCCGGTGCACAAGGTGACGATCATCCCGCGCGGCCGCGCGCTGGGCGTCACCATGTTCCTGCCCGAGAACGACAAATACAGCCACAGCAAGCAGTCGCTGCATTCGCGTTTGGCGAGTTTGTACGGTGGCCGAGTCGCGGAGGAACTGATCTTCGGCGCCGACATGGTCACCACCGGCGCGTCCAACGACATCCAGCGCGCCACCGCGCTGGCGCGCGACATGGTCACGAAATATGGGCTGTCCGACGAACTGGGTCCGATGACCTACACCGAGGAAGAAGACGAGGTGTTCCTGGGCCGCTCGGTGACGCAGCACAAGAACGTCTCCGACGATACCGCCCGCAAGATCGACGTGGCGGTGCGCGGCGTGATCGACGGCGCGTTCAAGCGCGCCACGCAAATCCTCACCGACAATCTGGAAAAGCTGCACGCAATGGCAGCTGCGCTGCTGCAATACGAGACCATCGACCGCGAACAGATCGCCGCGATCATGGAGGGCCGCGAACCCGGCCCGCCGCGCGACTGGCGCACGCCTTCGTCCAATGATTCTTCCGGCGGCGGCAAACCCGCAGCGGGCCGCGATCCGGCCAAGGTCGGCGAGCCCGCGGGACAGCATTGACGAGGATTGTGTGATGAAACGCCGATGAAAGGCCGCCAAAAGGCGGCCTTTTCGTTTGCGCGGCGGCTTGCAACTTGCGCAACAAGTTATGCAGGCGGACACTCTCCCGCGCAAGCTGCTTGCGCTAATGGGGCCGGATAACGATGAGCGCCGCGTCGTTTGTCGCCGAATTGCGCCGCCGCAATGTGCTGCGCGCAGGGCTGCTGTATATCGGCGCGATCTGGGCGATCGCGCAGGGTATCGCGCAGCTCGGGCCGGCATTCGGCGCGCCGGATTGGCTGACCCGCTGGTTCGTGATCGCGGCGATCATCGGATTTCCGTTCTGGATCGCTTTCGCGTGGTTCTACGAACTCACGCCGCAGGGGTTGAAACGCGAGAGCGAAGTCGCGCCGGACGAATCCATCGCGCACCTGACCGGGCGCAGGCTGGACTTCTGGATCATCGGCATTCTTGCGGTTGCTGTGGTCTTGCTGTTAACCAATACCTTCGTCTGGCGCAAAGGCGCCGGCTTGAACGAGGGCGCGCACGATATCGTTGCCGTTCTGTCAAAGATACCGGCCAAATCGATCGCGGTACTTCCACTGATCGACGAGAGCGGCGACAAGGATCAGCAGTATTTCTCCGACGGCCTGTCCGAGCAATTGATTTCCGACCTCACCCAGATCAACGCGTTGAAGGTGATCGGCAAGAGTTCATCGTTCCAGTTCCGCGACAGCAAGGAAAGCACGGGGACGATTGCTGAAAAACTCGGCGTGGCGAATCTGCTCGAAGGCACCGTGCGCCGGCAGGGCGACCGCATCCGCATCGTGGTCAGTCTGATCAAGGCCGTGGATGGCAGCCAGTTGTGGTCGCAAACCTACGATCGCGAGTTGCGGGACATCTTCGCGGTGCAGTCCGAGATCGGGCATGCCGTGGCCAGTGCACTCCAGATCCGGTTGCTAAGCAAACCCATCGTTTCCGAGGAGCAACCGGCCAGCGGCAATGTCGCCGCCTACCGGATCATGCTGCAGAGCCGCGACATCGCCAGGCATGGCACCGAGGCGGCACTGCGTCAGGGTATCGGCTTGCTCGGATCGGCGATCCAGCAGGATCCTGGCTACGCCTATGCTTATGGCGCTCTCTCGAACGACTGGATGAATCTGGGCCGTCTCTATCTGACCGGCGAAGAGCGTCAACACGCCTACGCGCAAGCCCGCGATGCCGCTGCAGTGGAATTGAGTCTGGCGCCCGACACCGCTTCCGCGCACGTCGATCGCGGCTACGTGCTGGCGGGGCTGGATCGCGACCAGCAGGGCGCATTGATCGAATTCGATCGCGCACGAGCGCTCGCGCCCAACGACGGCAACACCATGGCGTTCCTGGCGGGACAACTGAGCAACCTCGGACAACTGCAACCGGCGGTCGATCTTTATCGCAGGGCGCTCGATACCGATCCGTTGCGCGCGGACTGGTATTCCAATCTCGCCAACCTGCTGGTGGCGCAGGGACGTCTCGACGAAGCGGATCGGGCGTTGCACGAGGCGCTGGCATTGCAGCCCGATTTTCCCGGGCTGTATCAATGGCTCGCCTTGACCGCCACCCTGCGCGGCGATGCCCCGGCCGCGCTGCGCAATGCGGAAAAAGAAACCGATCCCGACTTGAAGGCGTGGTCGCTGGCGATGGCCGCGCAAATCGCCGGCGACAGCAAGCAGGCCGATGCGAGCCTGCGTGCCTATGTCGCGAAGTACGGCTCCAGCCAACCTTATTTGATCGCCGAGTTGTATGCGCTGCGCGGACAACCCGACGACATGTTCCAGTGGCTGGATCGTGCACTGGATCTGCAGGATGCGAGCATCGTTTTTCTGCTTTACGATCCGTTCTTCCCGCGCTATCAGCATGATCCGCGTTTCGCGGCGTTGTGCCGGAAAATCGGGCTGCCAGCGCCGGGCGCCGCATCCGCCGATGCGACAGCGGCGTCGAACGGAGCCGGGCATTGAATCGCGCACGGACATTCTTCGCCGAACTCAAACGCCGCAATGTGCTGCGGGAAGGCTTGCTGTACGTTGGTGCGGTGTGGGCGCTGGCGCAGGGCAT
>JBDTBW010000002.1:0-4695 GCA_039923855.1 Rhodanobacteraceae bacterium
AAGCTTGTGAATTAAGCAAGAACCGGCAAGCAAGCCGGCAACAACTGATCGATCCGCTCGCATCACTGCTGCGTGATCGATGTTGCAACCCGCAGCGCGTAAAACGAAGGATTGATCAGACGTTCCTTAATGCAATGAAGCGGGATAATGCCGCTTGAGAGTTTCATCGTGCGTCGCCAGCCGCGCCTTGAGCAACAGCGCGTGCGCCACGATCAGGCGGTCGAACGGATCGCGGGTGAAGCGCAGGTCCAAGGCTTGGCTCACCACATCCGCAAAACGCTCGCTCGCCACACGAATTGCCAACTGGTCGCGCAGCTGCTTGACGATCGCCGCGCCGTCCACGCGCAGCCGGCCGATCTCGTGCAGCAGTTCCATCTCCAGCAGTACCGCCGGTGAAATCAGCACCGGCCCGGCATCGATCAGGCGGCGAGCGGCGGCACTCAATCCCGCCGCGCGGCCATCGTAAAAGGCCACGGCGATATGCGTGTCCAGCATGATCATCGCGAGCGGCGCCGGAGCGATTACTTCGGTTTCGACCATGCTTTGGACGCGGGTTCCGCGACCTTCGGATAGATCTCAGACCATTGCGCCGGAGACTCGTGCGGATCCAGCGGCGGCCCGACCACCACCGATTGCTTGCGCGGCGCTAACCGCGAGAGCCTTCTGCCCTTGGGCGTGCTTTCACCCTCACGCACCAGCCGCAGACGCACACCACGTCGTTCGATCAACAGTGGTTCTCCGGTCTCGACAACCCGATCGGCCAACTGGAACAGCCGCTGGCGCAACTCGGTGATGGAAATGATGACGCTCATGGCGGCGCTCGCTTTATGTACGTACGTACACTATCAAGTCTCGCCAGCCAGCGCCAGTCCGACACTGCCCGCGCCGCGGATGAAGCCCGGAAAAGAGGTTGCCACGTTGGCGCAATCGCGGATGCGCACGTCGCCTTGTGCGACGGCTCCGGCCACCGCGAACGCCATCGCGCAACGATGATCGCCGGCCGCGTCCACTTCGCCGCCGCGCAGCGCGCGGCCTTCAATGATCGCGCCATCCGGCGTTTCCTCGATGCGAGCACCCAGCGCGCGCAGGCCGGCCGCCATCACCGCGATGCGATCGGATTCCTTGACCCGCAATTCCGCGGCATTGCGAACTATCGTCGTGCCTTCGGCGATGGCCGCGGCCACGAACAGGATCGGGAACTCATCGATCATGTCGGCGACGTGTTCGATCGGCACATCGATGCCATGCAGCGGCGCGTGCCGAACCTGCAAATCGGCGATGCGCTCGCCGCCGGATTCGCATGGATTTGTCTCGACGATATCCGCACCCATCGCGCGCAACACATGCAGCAATCCGATGCGGCGCGGATTCATGCCCACATTGCGCAATCGCAATTGGCTGCCGGGAATAAAGGTCGCCGCCACGATCAGGAACGCCGCGGACGAAAAATCCGCCGGCACATCGATATCGCAAGCGCGCAATCGATGCCCGCCCGACAGACGCGCCCTCCCCGGCTCGAATTCGATCGGCCAGCCGAACGCGCACAACATGCGTTCGGTATAGTCGCGGGTCGGCCGCGATTCAACCACTTCCGTCTCGCCTTCCGCGTACATACCCGCCAGCAGGATCGCGGACTTGACCTGCGCGCTGGCGATTGGAGGCGTATGGACGATACCGCGCAGACTCTGATTTCCCGAAATCCACAGCGGTGGCAAGCCGCCATCGTTCGCGGCGATGCGCGCGCCCATCATCGTGAGAGGATCTATCACCCGCCGCATCGGACGCTTCGACAACGAGGCGTCGCCGGTCAGCACGCTTTCGAATCGCTGCCCAGCCACCAAACCCGCCAGCAACCGCATCGCGGTCCCGGAATTGCCGCAGTCGAGTTCGCCATTCGGCGGATGCAATCCGCGCAAGCCGGCGCCGTGCACGATCCGTTCGCCATTCGTCAGCGTGTCGATGCGCACGCCCATGCGCGCGAAGATCCGGGCGGTGGCGCGGGTATCCTCGCTTTCCAGGAAACCGCTGATACGTGAAGCGCCATCGGCCAACGCAGCCAGCATGATCGCGCGGTGCGAAATCGATTTGTCGCCTGGAACCGCAATTCCGCCGTGCAATCCCGCGCTAACCGGAGCGCTGATCCAATCGAGGCGCGCCGTCATGGGATGAACCGCCCGTGCGACTCATCGCCCCCTTCCGGCGCTTCGGGCCACTTTCTTCCGCCCGCGGGGGAAGGAAGGTCGGTGCGGCTTTCAGCCGCGACGAAATCGAGGGCGTCCAGAAATCGTGCGTTCTCCCCGCGATGACCGACGCTGATGCGCAGCGTTTGCGGCAAGCCGTAACCGCCCATCGGCCGCACGATCACGCCGCGCTCGAACAGACGACGTTCGAGGTCGCTCGCATCGCGCCCCAGATCGATCAGCAGGAAATTGGTCTGCGATGGCAGACACGTATAACCACGCGCTTGCAATCCATCGCGCAACCACGCGCGCTCGCTTGTATTGAATTCGCGCACGCGCCCGAGATGTTCGCTGTCATCCAGCGCCGCTTCGGCGGCGGCCAGCGCCATTGAATTGACGTTGAAGGATTCACGCAGGCGCTCGAGGACTTCGACCACACTCGCATGCGCGACCATGTAGCCAATGCGCAACCCCGCCAATCCATACGCTTTCGAAAACGTGCGGGTGACGATCAGATTGGGATGTTTTTCGCACAGTGCGAGCGCGGTGCTCACACCTCGCGCATCGACGTATTCGTGGTAGGCCTCGTCCACCACGACCAGAACCCCGGGTGATACACGCGCCAAGAAATCGCCGAGCATCGCATCGTCGAACCAGGTGCCGGTTGGGTTGTTGGGGTTGGCCAGATACACGATGCGCGTATCATCGTGGATCGCGCCCGCCATCGCCGCAAGATCGTGGCCAAACGGCGCGGTTGTGTGATCCCGGGCCAGCGCCGGCACGCGCACCGATCGGGCACCAACGGCTGCTGCGGCGATCGCGAATACCGCGAAACCGTACCGGGAATACACCACCGAATGGGCAGGATCGGCGAAGCATTGCGCCAGCAACATCAGCAACTCATGCGAGCCGTTGCCGAGCGCGATGCGATCGCCCGCCACGTCCAGATGATTCGCCAGCGCGACTCTCAGCGCCGCGCCACGCGGATCGGGATAGCGCAATACTTCCGGCAACGCCGCGCGCATCGCTTCCAGCGCGCGCGGGCTGGGCCCGAGCGGATTTTCATTCGATCCGAGTTCTGCAATCGCCGCGCCGAAACGCTGGCGCAACGCCGGCAAATCGTGACCCGGATCGTAGGCGCGCAGCTTGGCGATTACGGGGCTGGCCAATCGTGTGGCGTC
Source organism: Rhodanobacteraceae bacterium (assembly GCA_039923855.1). Classification (GTDB taxonomy): domain Bacteria; phylum Pseudomonadota; class Gammaproteobacteria; order Xanthomonadales; family Rhodanobacteraceae; genus 66-474. The sequence continues at coordinate 3,362 of JBDTBW010000002.1, forward strand.
GAATTCGGGAATCACGGTGTGCAGATCTTGCTCAGGCGTCCGCCGCGATCACCCGCAGCGACAGAATGCCGTCGATGCCGGTGATCGTCGCAATCAGCGAATCGGGAGCCGCGGCATCGACGTCGATCAGGTTGTACGCAAGCTCACCGCGCGAGGCGTTGTGCATCTGCGAGATATTGAGCCCGGCCTCGCCGAGGATGTGTGTGAGCTGGCCGATCATGTTGGGCCGGTTTGCGTTGGCGATGCAGATGCGCGCATGGCCGGTACGCGCCATCCGCGTGTTCGGAAAATTGACCGAATGCTGCACGTTGCCGCTTTCCAGGAATTCACACAACTGGTCTGCGACCATTACCGCGCAATTCTCCTCGGCCTCCGCGGTGGATGCGCCCAAGTGCGGCAACGCAATCACGCGCGGGTGATCCGCCAGTTCCGCGACCGGGAAATCGCAGACGTAGCGGCCGAGCTTGCCTTCGTCCAGGCCAGTCCGTATCGCCACGGCATCGACAATGGCCTCGCGCGCGAAATTGAGCAACACCATGCCCGGTTTGACGGCGTCGACCGCGGATGCTCCCAACATGCCCCGCGTTGCGTCGCTCAGCGGCACGTGCACGCTAACGTAATCGCACAGGCCGTAAAGCTCTTCCAGCGATGTGGCGCGCTGCACGCTGGAGGATAATTGCCACGCGCCTTCCACGGTCATGTGTGGATCGAACCCGACCACGCGCATCCCCATCGCGAACGCGGCATTGGCCACTCGCACGCCGATCGCGCCCAAACCCACCACGCCCAGCGTTTTGCCGGCAAGTTCGGAGCCAGCGAAGCGTTTTTTTTCCGCTTCCATGCGCGCGTGCGCATCACCATCCTGCGCGATAGATTGCGAGAACGCGAGCGCGTCGGGCAGGTTCCGCGCGGCCAGCAACATGCCGGCGATCACCAGTTCCTTGACCGCATTGGCGTTGGCACCAGGCGCGTTGAACACCGGCACGCCGCGCTTCGACATTTCCACCACCGGGATGTTGTTGACGCCCGCGCCGGCGCGGCCGACGGCCTTGACCGAGCCGCCGACCTCGGAGAGCTGCAGCGCGTGGGAGCGCAGCAGGATCGCGTCGGGGTCGGCGAGCGCCTTAGCCACCGCGTAGGCCGCGGCGGGGAAGCGCTCGAGCCCGCGCGCGGAGATCGCGTTGTAGGTTGCGATGCGGAACTTCGAAGCCATGGGGGGCGCCGCCTCAGGCGTGCTTGCCGCGAAACTCTTCCATGAAGGCGAGCAGCGCCTGCACGCCCTCCAGCGGCATCGCGTTGTAGATCGAAGCGCGCATGCCGCCCACCGAACGATG
>JBDTBW010000003.1:0-8436 GCA_039923855.1 Rhodanobacteraceae bacterium
GCAACCACACATCGCACGCCCGCCAGCGCGCTATTGCCGGGACGCTTCGCGTACCTGATGGGCTTGTACGCGGAAAATCACACGCGCCTGACACGATTGTTTGCGCCGCAGCGCCTGCAGGTCGGCGAATACCTTTCCTGCGTCGATGATGGTCTGGATCTGCAATTGTCGGTGCAGGAACGTCATCCGTACACGCTCGAGATCGGTTTGAGCTACTTGATGCTGGATGCGCGCACCGGCCGGCCCGCGCCGTCCGCGCAACTGCGCATGTACCTCGACGCGCGCACCACCGAAGCGCTGCATTGCGAACCCGGCCGCGGATTGTGGCAGGTGCTGGGGCCGTTCGCGCCCGCGCGCAATGTGCTCACGCACCGGTTGCGGATGAACTCCTTCTTGAACCGCTGGCTGGAATATCTGGCCGAGCAGGGCCATTGCCTGGCCACGCTGGAACGTGCCGCGCCCGCGGCGGTTTGATCGCACCCATCGTCGATCGAGCAGGCAACCGTAAGGGCGGCGGCGTGCGGCCGCTCTGGATCAAGCCCCGACGCGATGAATCGCACGTAGTTCGTCAGCGATCGCGCGCGCGGCGTGCCACAAGTCGAAATCCTGCTGCATCCGCAACCAGAAGGCCGCGCCGTTACCGGCGAGTTTGCCGATGCGCAACGCCATTTCCGGCGTAAAGCCCTTGTGTTCGGCCAGTAACTCGTGCACGGTTTGTCGCGATACATGCAAGCGGCGCGCAGTTTCCGTCACGCTCATACCTAGCGCGGGCAGGACATCCTCGCGCAGGATCGCGCCCGGATGGGTCGGCGGGCGGTTGGGGTGCCGCTTGGCGGTGTATTCGGCCATGGTCGTTACTCAATGATATTGCTCAAGGTCCACGCGCAGCGCATCGCCATCAACCCAGTCAAAGGTGATGCACCACGGCCCGTTGATGTGCAGGCTATAACGAGTCGGTTTGAAACCGCGCAGTGGATGAAAGTCGAAGCCAGGCACGTTCAAATCTGTCAAGTTCGCGGCATTGTTCAGCGCGTCCAGTCGCCGCAGGATGCGGCCTTGCAAGTCCGGTCTGATCTTCGCCGCGTTGCCGTTGCGATATAGATCGGCCAGCCCTTTGTGCCGAAAGCCGCGGATCATGGGCCAATGTAAGGCATTCTTGACTTATGTCAAGTTTTTGTTGACATCGAGTCGAGCCGCGGATTCCAGCAGCGCGATGTCGGAATCGTCCAAGTCGAACAAATCGTACACCGCGCGATTGAGTTGCGTTTCGGATTGCGCTATCGCTGCATCCAGCGCCAGCACGCCCGCGCGTTCGGCGGCCAGATATTTCTCCCACTCGCCGCGCTCGGCCAGCGGGATGTCCTGCTTGAAAGTTTTTTTGACTTCGACGCGGAAAGCGGCGAAATCCAGCTGCCACCATGCTTGCAGCTTGCCGGATAATTTGGTGGCGCGGCCGACTGGCGCGAGATCGGGGATGCATCGGGCGACGCGCAGGCGCAAATCGCGTCGCTGTTCGGCGGCGAGTTGGCAGGCATGCGCCAATTCGGCGATGGCTTCGCGTTGCGTGGCGGCGGCGGCGGCGGCGGCGGGGACGGGAATTGTCTCGATATTTTCACTGAACAAGCGTAGACGCCATTCGCCACCGCGTAGTGCATCGCAAACGCTGCGCAGGTGAAACCAAACGAGCTTCGAGTTCAACAGGCCGAGCAGATATTCGTCCGCGCGCGGAACGAAATAGCCGGTGTTGCCCATGTAATAGCCCGCCGTGTCTAGCGAAAACTTCGGGCCTTGCGACATATCCGGATAAAACACTTTGGGTTTCTCGAAAAACTCGACTTACGTCGCCTGCGCCTGCTGCAACTCGAACCACGCCTGTTTGGTCGCGCGCTGTTCCAGCTTCTGCTTGAACGGCGCCAAGTGGTCACGGATCGCCGGATAGTCGTCAATGTCGATTGTGTTCTTGGGGATGTAGATCTGCCATTGATCCTGCGGCTCGATCCGCCATTTCTTCAAGTCCTCGCCGACCAGAAACGGTTTCAACAACTCCTGCGAGCGCGGATCGCGCGCGACCAAATCATCGCGGGTGGCGCGGTCGATCACGAACGCCTCGTTCAGGCCGGTCACGATGCCGCGGCACGGCGAACCGTACACCTGTTGCAATGTCGGATGTGTGCTCAGCAGCTTGCGCCGCAATGCGGCCAGTTCCCGCGATTCCAGTTGCCAGGAAGTCTTGCCGTCGCCGAGTTGCGCCTGCGGCATGGTTTGCGCGTGCTGTTCGAACGCCGCGCTCAGGCTCTCTGGTTGCTTTGCAAGCACGAGAAAGCGCAACGCCTTTTCCCTCTCCCCTCGGGAGAGGGTGGCGCGCAGCGCCGGGTGAGGGTTCGGGTCTTGCCGGTCGGTGGTGCCTGGCGGTTCCGTACCCTCACCCCCGGCCCCTCTGCGGTTGGGAGAGGGGAGCAAAGCATTCGCATCGATCCGTTTCTCCAGCACCACAATCGCCGGATACGTGGTCACGCCCTCGAACACTTGCAGATCGCCGAAATCGACCATTGTTAGAAGTCGCGTATCGCGCAGCAGAAACTTGCGCAGCGGCGCGCCGGAGCCGGTCTTGAAGAACGTGCTGGAGGAAATGTAGCCCAGCCGGCCACCGGCTTTCAGTAAGCGCACGCCCAGTTCGTAGAAATAGCAGTAGAGATCGGCGCGGTCGGAAGCGACCTCGTAATGTTGTTGCAGATACGGCTTGATCGGCTTGATGCGCTCCATGCGCACGTAGGGCGGATTGCCGATCACCACATCGAAACCGCCGTGCGCGAACACTTGCGGGAACGCAGTCTGCCAGTCGAACGCGCGCTCGGAATACTCCTGGCCGTGGATCAGGCTGTTGCCCAGATGGATATTGGCCTCCAGGCTGGTCAGCGGCTTGCCGCGCTGGGCGGTTTTCAGCCACAGCGACAACTTGGTGATCTCCACCGATTCGGCGTTGACGTCCACCCCGAACAGATTGCCGTTCAAGATCGCCTTGTTGAGATCGAAGATGTCGAAACTGCCGGTGATCGCCTGCAATTGCTCGTTGACGCGGGCGTATTCGGCGGCCAGCCAATCGAACGCCGCGACCAGGAATGCGCCGGAACCGCAAGCGGGATCGAGCACGGTGATTTCGCGCAGTTCGTCCAGCCACGCGCGCCAAAACAGGTATTCGTATGCGCGCGTTTCGACATCGCCTTTCGCCGCGCCGGAACTCTTGCCCTTCGTTGTGCGCGGCAATCGCTTGCGCGCCGGGTCATTTTTCGCGGCGCGTTTCCAGATGATTTCGTCGGCCGCATTGCGCGGTTGCGCCGGATCGGCAACGTAATCGTGCAACAGATTCTCGAAGCGCCGATGCAGATAACCGCCGAGCGTCTGTTCGACGATGAATTCGGTTACCGAGTCGGGTGTATAGACCACGCCTTCCTGCTTGCGCCGCCCGCGCACTCCGCTGGCGGCGGCGCGTTCCACTTGTTCCTTCGCTTTCAGTTCGAAATTACCGGCCCCGGCGGCTTCGCGCAGTTCCTCGATGTCGGCCACGGATTGCTCGAAGATGTGGCCGAGCACGGTGACACCGACTTCCGATGCGAAGTCGTAATTGCCGAGTTCCCCGAAGGCACGGGCGATGTCGTCGGGAACGCGCAGCGCGTCCAGCGCCGGATGGTGCGCAAACAGACCGCCGTTGTAGGCGGGAATGCCGAGCGCATCGTTGCCTTTGTCGATCGCGCGGAACAGGCCGCGGAAGTTGTCCCACGGCGGCTGAGGATTGTATTCGTTGCGCGCCTGCGCGGCGTTGCGCAAGCTGTGTTGTGGCAGCAGTTCGCGGTCTTCGGCGAAAGCCACAAACAGCGCGCGGTCGAGCAGGGTCTGCGCGTAACCGATCAGATCGACCAATGCATGATCGGGATTGGCTTGCGCCAGCGCGGTAATCAATTGCACGCGCAGCTTCTGGTAATCGCGGTACAACTCGCGGGTGATGTCCTTCTCGGCCGCGGCGCTGTCGCCGAGCAGCTTGTCGGTGGCGCCGGACATGAGATTTTGCGCCGACAGCACCAGTTGCAGGCGCGCGTATTCGCGCGGGTCGATCAAGTCGACCAAATGCCAGACCTCGTACGCCTGCCGTCCGTGGCCGACCGCGTACAGGCGCAACTCGAGCATGTTGGACACCAGCACGTAGCGGCAGCCGGGCGTGTCCATCGCGTATTCCCACGCCTGCTGCACCGGGCTTTTGTGGCGGCCGGGCATGATCGCGTCGAGATCGCCGGTGCGCGGGCCTTTCAACTCGAACGGCGCGATCACCTTTCCTGCATGGCGCTGAAGCGGCCGAGTGCGACATCCACGCTGCCACTACCCGCAGTGTGTTCGTCTTGGATGTTCCATTCCGCGCCGGAGCCGAAACCGGTGTAGCCCAGCACTTCGACGAACAGCATTTGCAGGAACGGCCGGCGGATGCCGGTCTCCTTCTGCATCGTGATGCTGCCGTCGCGGATGGAATCGGCCCAGCGATGCAGGGCTTGCGCATGCGCGGGGGGAATCGGCGCTACGGCCAGACGTTTGTTGAGCAGGCGTTTGTTGAGCAGCGGTTCGCGGAGCATCCCCATGCGCGTTTCTCCATGCGCCGCGATCAGCCGGCGCTCCGCGATTTGCCGTCCGGCCACGCGATGCGCACTTTGCGATGCCGGGTAACGCAATCGCGCAGGTAGAGATTGATCAGGCTCTGGTAGGGCACACCCGATTCCCGCGCCATGCCTTTGAAGTAATCCACCACGTCTTCCGACAGGCGCATGGAGACGGGCTTCTTGAGCCGTGCCGCATAAGGGTTCGGGCGGGATTGCAGCTTGGAGAGGTCGTATTCGGCTTTCATGATGTCATCCGGGGTAATGCTTGCTTTCGCTTCTGGTGGCCTTGCGCGCGGAGATGATGCGAATGATGTCGCCACAGGCGCGTTCGCAATGGCAGACCAGCAGCAGGTTAGCCTCGCTGCTCATGCCCAGCAGCAAAAACCGTTCCTCTTCGGACGAGTGCCACGGATCGAAGAACTGCACCGCGAACTCGTCGTAGAAGATGGTTTGCGCTTCCTCGAAGGAAACGCCGTGCTTCTTCAGGTTCGATGCGGCCTTGGCCGGATCCCAATCGACCTTGATCATCTTTACATTGTATGGATGTCGGTGATTTGCGCAAGCACTGGATGCTGAGTTGTGCGGCGACGCACAACAAAAAGCTCGCGCGCGGCGGGCTTGTTTGATTCCGATTTCGATTTCTTGGATTGGCGGGCGGACGGCAACAACACGCGTTCGCTAACTCATTGAAATATCGTGCTTAGGCTGGCGTGTGTTTCGTGTTGTACTCGCTTTCCTACTCACTTTTTGCGCCGCTTCCGTTGCTCACGAAAACCCGTTCTCTAATTCGCACGCGCGAAGAAGCAGGTGCGGCGAGCGGTCGCTGCAGAAAGGCGCACAAAGAGTGGGAGCCCTCTATGTGGTCGCGTCCGTGGCCTTGTCCAACGCCCGCTAGGCAAACTCCGCAAAGTTCAGCAGGCTGAACTTTTGACCTGTCAGAAAATGGCTAGTGCAGGATAGGTTAGGCGGGGCCATTGTGTGACACGAGTGACCTTCAAAGATCGCCAAATGGCAACGCGGTGAAGGGGTTCGCGCGTTCGGGAGCTACCCTTGGCGGTTCGGGTTATGCGCGCTTGCGAGCAGGCTGCATTGCAGGCTTCTTTTTCGGCAGCTTGCCCTTGCGCGTCGGCTCGGGTCTCGCTTTTGCTGCCCGTTTAACCACAAGGCGCAGATTGAATGCTTGCAAGATCGCGCCCAACGTATTCAGTCGCGGGTTTCCGCTGGCCGACAGTGTGCGATAAAGCGTCTCTCGATTCAGCCCGGCGCGGCGCGCAAGCTCGGCCATGCCCAGCACGTCGGCAGCAGTGCGCAGTGCCAGCGGCAACGCGCTCGTATCGCCGTCCGCCATGACTTCGGCCAGGAAGCCGGGAACGTCGTCGGCTTGCAGCAAATCGGCCGCATCGAACGGAATGCTAGCGGCGTGCTTGGTAGTCTTTCCAGTAGTCGTGTGCACGTTCGATGTCCTTTGCTTGGGTGCGCTTGTCGCCCGCGCATAGCAATAACACCAGCGTTGCGCCGTCCTGCCCGCAATACAAGCGATAGCCTGGCCCGGTGTCGATGCGCAACTCGAATACGCCGGCGCCTAACGCTTTCCAGTCGCCACGGTTGCCCGCCTGCATCCGTAGAATACGCGCGGCTATCGCCTGATTCGCGCGGCGGTCGCGCAGTGTTGCTATCCACTCGGTAAACGGGATGCGCCCGTCGGCACTCTGGTAGCGGCTTACTTGAATCGTGGCCATTGTAGCGCAAAAGCTACGCGGATGCCTTACGATGGATCGGCACAACCTTGCCCGGCGACGTGCGCTGGCTTTCCAGATAGTCCGCCCACGCCTGCATCATCTTTCTGCGCTCGGCCATGTACTGCGCGCGGTTGTAGGCTGCGCGAACTTTGTTGCGCTCGGCGTGCGCTAGCTGGCGCTCGATCACATCCGGCGACCAGCCTTGTTCGTTCAAGGTTGTGGAGGCCAACGCTCGGAAGCCGTGGACCGTGGCGCGGTCGTGGTAGCCAAGCCGGTACATCGCAAACAGCATGGTGTTGTTACTCATGGGCTTGTGCGCGTTGGAGCGGGCAGGGAACAGGAACGGTGCCGCGCCCGTGAAGGGTTGTAAATCCCGCAGGATTGCCAAAGCTTGCGTTGCGAGGGGGACCGTATGGGCTTCCCGCATCTTCATGCGCTCTGCGGGGATGATCCACGTCCCGCTATCGAAGTCGATTTCGTCCCAACGCGCACCACGCAATTCGTTGGTGCGGACAAACGTGAGCATCAGCAGTCGCAGTGCCAGCGCGGTTTCGGGATACCCAGCGTAAGTATCCAGTTTGTCCAGGAACTCGGGAACGTCGGCAATATCCATCGCCTTCATATGCTGCGCCTTGCGCGTTTTCAATGCGCCACGCAGGTCAGCGGCGGGGTTGTACTTGGCGCGGCCAGTCAGTACGGCATAGCGGAACACGGCCGCGATGCGTTGCGCCGTGCGATGCGCGACTTCCAGCGCGCCACGCTTTTCGATGGCCTTCAGACAGTGCAGAATTTCCGGCGGCTCGATTTCACTGATAGGCCGGTCGCCAATGGCGACGAACGCTTCCTTCACCAAGGAACGCTGCACGTCCAGCGCATGGTGAAGCGTCCACTGGCCTTCCTGTTTTTCGATCCATTCGATTGCTATGGACTCGAAGGTGTTGCGGGCGGCGGTCAGCTTGGCGTGCTTTTCGGTCCGGCGCGTAACCGCGGGGTTCTCGCCAGCATCCAGCCGTTTGCGTGCGGCGGCGCGAAGCTCGCGCGCCTTGGCCAGTGAAACGGCAGGGTATTCGCCCAGCGAGACCATGGACGCCTTGCCGTCGTAGCGGTAACGATAGCGCCACAATTTCGAGCCGGACGGTCGGATTTCGATGCACAAGCCGTTGGCGTCGGCCTGGCGGTAGACCCCTGTGCGCGTTTTCAGGTTTCGCAATTTGATATCGGTCAGCATAGCATGAGTAACATTTTCGGACGAGAAAATAGGCGTCACTCACGATCATACTCACTTATGTGTGCGGATACCAGCGGATTGCATGGGACACTATGGGCATAAAAAAGCCCGCTGCTATGCGGGCTTTAAGGGGTTCGTGGGACTGTATTGGACGTTTCGATTTGAGGACTTGGCGGAGCGGACGGGACTCGAACCCGCGACCTCCGGCGTGACAGGCCAGCATTCTAACCAGCTGAACTACCGCTCCGTGGTCCAAAAAAATCGAATTGCAATTGTGCAACATTCCAGCGTGTCGCAAAAGATGCGCAGCCGCAAAATCGCGATTGCGAACCCTTGGCGTCCCCACGGGGATTCGAACCCCGGTCGCCACCGTGAAAGGGTAGTGTCCTAGGCCTCTAGACGATGGGGACAATTCAAGTTGGTGGAGCCAGGCGGGATCGAACCGCCGACCTCCTGCATGCCATGCAGGCGCTCTCCCAGCTGAGCTATGGCCCCGCCGCTGGAAGCAGAGAAGAATAGGTGCGAGCTGCCGCTTCGTCAAGCATTTTCTGAGAAATATTGCTCTGACGTATCGCTGTTGGAAGCGACGGACAGCCGCCGTCGGGCCGCGACGATGCAAGCTTCGTTTAAGCTGCAGAGACTGCAGTGGACGGGTTGATGCATGCACGAAATCGGATTCATCCGTGACCTTGCGCTTGTCATGATCGTGGCAGGTGCTACCACGATCCTTTTCCAGCGGCTGCGCCAGCCCGTGCTGCTGGGCTACATCCTTGCCGGTGTGCTGATCGGTCCGCATACCCCCGGCATGTTGATCGACGATTCCCAG
>JBDTBW010000004.1:0-16884 GCA_039923855.1 Rhodanobacteraceae bacterium
GCGAGGTCGTTGTTGATGACATGACCTGATGCGTCGATGCTGTGTGCGGCCAGATTCACGTTGTGCGGACTGGTCGCGGAGCCGAAACTGGCCGAGCCTGTATTGTTGACGGCCACCGTGACCTGGATGTCCTTGCCGTCCGCGGTGACCGCAGGCTGGCCCTGCAACGACAGTGTCGCGCTGTATAGCTGACCCGCCGATGGAGCGTTACCGGAAGGGGTACCCGACCCGCAAGCGGTGAGCCCGATGCAACACATGATGGACACGGCGATAAGAGATGTGCGCTTAATAGTGAGCATACGGTCTCCGGATGATTGTCTGCAAAGCTGGGGGGGCGTATTGTAGCCGGCTTTCCGTTTGCGCCGCCCATCGTCAAAAGACTTCGGACCGTCCGGCGATTCAGGGTCCGCAACGCCGATCTGGAATAGATTGATCCATGGCAACACAGAAACCTAATGAGCTGGCCACCCGCGCGATCCATGCGGGACAATCGCCCGATCCCTCGACCGGCGCGATCATGACGCCGATCTACGCGACGTCGACCTACGTGGCTCCGCGATAGAATGATCCGGAGACAAGTAGTACATCGAATGAGCGCTCACTTGAATATGGTGTATTGGCAGGGCGAGCATTTCTGGCTTGGCAAGCTTATCGATCATCCGGAAATCATGAGCCAAGGCGAGACGCTGGAAGAGTTGGAAGAGAACTTGTGCGACGCGTTTCGCGAGATGTTGCTGGAAGATGTGCCTCCCGGGTTCACTATCCAGGATATCGCCTTGTGAAGCGCGAAGCGCTTCTTTGCCAACTTGCTGCGGCAGGCTGCGAGTTGCTGCGTCACGGCGGTCGCCACGATATCTGGCACAACCCGCATACAGGCCAGAGATAATCGATTCCGCGCCATCGCGAAATCGATGAAGCGCTGGCTCGGCATATCCTCAAATATCTGGGACTGCGTTGAACGGATGAATAAACTAAAATCCCACGCCCTCGCCACCCGCGCCATCCACGCCGGTCAATCGCCCGATCCCTCGACCGGCGCGATCATGACGCCGATTTACGCGACGTCGACATACGTGCAAAAAAGTCCCGGCGTGCATCAGGGCTACGAGTATTCGCGCACGCAGAATCCAACCCGCATGGCGTACGAGCGTTGTGTCGCCGATCTTGAAGGCGGTGTCTCCGGCTTTGCGTTCGGGTCCGGCATGGCGGCCACCGCGACGGTGCTGGATCTCCTCGATTCCGGCGATCACGTGATCGCGATGGACGATTTGTATGGCGGCACGTATCGCCTGTTCGAGCGTGTGCGCCGCCGTAGCGCGGGATTGGATTTCACCTTTGTCGATTTGAACGACGCGGCCGCGTTGAAAGCCGCGCTGAAACCCAACACGCGGATGATCTGGGCGGAAACGCCGACCAATCCGATGTTGAAGCTGGTCGATCTGGGCAAGGTCGCGGCGTTCGCGCGCAAGCGCAAACTGTTGCTGGTTGTCGACAACACCTTTTCCTCGCCGATGTTGCAAAGGCCGATCGAAAGCGGCGCGGATATGGTGGTGCATTCGGCGACCAAATATTTGAACGGCCATTCCGACATGGTCGGCGGCATCGCGATCGCGTCGAACAAGGATCTGGCGGAACGCATGGCGTTTCTGCAGAACTCGGTGGGCGCGGTGGCCGGTCCGTTCGATGCGTTCCTCGCGATGCGTGGGCTGAAAACGCTGCACCTGCGCATGCGCGCGCATTGCGCCAACGCGCTGGAACTCGCGCAATGGCTGGAAAAACATCCAGCCATCGAGCGGGTGATTTATCCGGGTCTGAAATCGCACCCGCAACACGCGCTGGCGAAACGTCAGATGGACGGTTTCGGCGGCATCGTGACGATCGAGGTCAAGGGTGGCCTGAAGAAGGTGCGGCGGATGCTCGAGCGTTGCACATTGTTCGCGCTGGCGGAGTCGCTCGGCGGCGTTGAAAGCCTGATCGAGCATCCGGCGATCATGACCCATGCTTCGGTTCCTGCCGCGAACCGCAAACGGCTTGGCATCGGCGACGGGTTGGTGCGATTGTCGGTCGGTGTCGAAGACGTTGCCGATCTGCGCGCCGAGCTCGAACACGCGCTCGGCGCATGAGGCGCGCGCAAGATCGGGGTTGCTGACATCGAAATGAGCGTATTGCGAAGCATGGCGACGACGCTGTTGCGCCTGCTGACCGGCGCGCGACGATTGGCGCCGATCGCGGCATTGTACGCGTTGTTCCCGGCGGAATGGAAGTTGCGTGTCTCGCGCCGTTTGCTGCGTGCCGCTGTCGGCAAAGGCGTCGTCGCTGCCGCTTCGAGCGCAACACCACGGGACGACAAGGTGCCTGACTTGCCGCCGCTGCGTGTCGATCCACGTTACGCGGGAAAGGGCGTGAATCTTTGCGGTTACGTGCGCGGCGAGCTCGGCCTCGGTGAAAGCGTGCGCGCGTTCGCGCGGGCGCTTGCGCAGTCCGGATATCCGTTTTCGTTGGTGGATTACGCGGTGCCGACGCACGCGAACGGCGACGACCACAGCCTGGATACATGGCTCGTGGCGGACGCCAACTATCCGTCGAGCGTGTACTTCGTCAACCCGGATCAGATGCTCCTCAACTGCGCGTATTTCGAGGCCCGGAAACACGCCGGGCGTTACCTCATCGGTTACTGGTTCTGGGAACTCGAATATTTTCCGGAAGCGTGGCGCAGCGCATTCGATCTCGTCGATGAAGTCTGGGTGGCCAGCGAATTCGTGCGGCGCTGCGTGGCCGCGGCCACCGACAAGCCGGTGATGCTGATGCCGATGCCGATCGATTTCGCATCGCCCGTTGCGCTTGACCGCCAATGTTTCGGTCTGCCGGCGGACCGATTCGTCTTCCTGTTCACGCTCGACTATCACTCCTATCCGCAACGCAAAAATCCGGAAGGTGTGATCGCGGCATTCCGCGCCGCTTTTCCGCGCGACCGGAAAGATGTGCATCTGCTCATCAAGACCCTCAATGCGGATCGACTTCCCGATGCCCATCTGCGCGCGGTCGCTGCGGCGGCGACCGATCCGCGCATCGTGGTCAGCGACGTCCGTCTCTCGCGAGTGGAGACATCGGCGTTGATCGCCTGCTCGGACGTGTATGTTTCGCTGCATCGCTCCGAGGGCTTTGGTCTCGGCATGGCCGAAGCCATGGCCTTGGGAAAACCGGTGATTGCCACCGGCTATTCGGGCAACGTGGATTTCATGTCGGAGCGCGACGCCTGCCTGGTCGATTTCCAGATGGTCGACTTGGCCCCGAATGCCTATCCGCATTGGCAGAACCAACGCTGGGCCGAGCCGGATATTGCCCGGGCCGCGCGGTATATGCGCAGGTTGGCGGACGATCCGGCCGCCGCCGCCGCGTTGGGCGCTGCCGCATCGTTGCGAATTCGGCGACAATACGCGCGCTCCGCCTGCGCCCCGGCGGTCATCGATCGCCTGCAAACCATCGCCAAGCTCCGGAGTTCCGCCCTGACATGAAAGACATGTTGCTCGCGCTATGGCGGTATCGGCATTTCATTCTGCGCGCGATAGGGAACGATTTGCGCACGCGCTTCACGCGCAGCCGTCTCGGCGCGGTCTGGCTGATCCTGCAACCGCTGGCGCAGAGCGCGATCTACGCCTTGATCCTCTCGCGCGTGCTCGCCGCCAGACTGCCGGGGATCAACAGCCGTTACGCCTATGTGATTTATCTATTGGCCGGCATGCTGGCTTGGTCTCTGTTCGCCGAAGTGGTGATGCGGTGTCTGACGATTTTTGTCGACAACGGCAATTTGATGAAGAAGATCGTTTTTCCGCGGATGTGTCTGCCGTTGGTCGTGTCGGGTTCCGCGCTGGTCAATAATCTGTTCCTGCTCTGCGCCACGCTTGGCATCTATCTTCTGATCGGCAATGAACCGACCGTGATGTGGCTGTGGCTGCCGGTGTTGATCGTGCTGACGCTGGCGTTCGCGCTGGGTTTCGGATTGGTACTCGGTGTACTGAATGTTTTCATCCGCGATGTCGCGCAGGTAATGATCGTGGTGCTGCAACTGTGGTTCTGGTTGACGCCGGTGGTTTATATGGCCAGCGTTCTGCCGGGGCCAGCGCACGCCTTGATGCACCTCAATCCGATGTACCAGATGGTAACGGCGTTCCAGCAGATCCTTTTGTGGAACCATATGCCGGATATCAAGGGACTGATCGCGGTGGCGGTGCTTTCGGCGGGGCTGCTCGGCATCGCGCTGGTGTTGTTCCGCAAATCCTCGCCCGACATGGTGGACGTGCTGTGAGCGCGGTGCTGAAAATCGATCAAGTCGGCAAGGCCTTCCGCGAATACGGCATGGAATGGCAGCGGATGCTGGGCTGGTTCGGCTGGAAGCAGACCCCGACCGTCGAGCATTGGGTGCTGCGTGACATCAGTTTCGAGGTCGGCGCCGGGGAAGCGGTCGGCATCGTCGGCCAGAATGGCGCAGGCAAAAGCACCTTGTTGAAACTGGTGACCGGCACCTTGCGCCCGACCGAGGGTTCGATCCGCATCGGCGGCCGGATCGCCGCGATCCTGGAACTGGGTATGGGCTTCAATCCGGACCTGACCGGGCGCCAGAACGCGCGCTATTCGGCGGGGCTCATGGGCCTGAGCGCGGCCAACATCGACGCGGTCATGCCCTATATCGAGAGTTTCGCCGAAATCGGCGACTATTTCGATGAGCCGATACGCACGTATTCGAGCGGCATGCAGATGCGTGTCGGCTTCAGCGTGGTGACCGCGGTCAGACCGGAAATCCTGATCGTGGACGAGGCGCTCTCGGTGGGCGACGCTTATTTCGCGCACAAGAGCATGGCACGCATCCGCGAGTTCCGCGAGCAAGGCACCACGTTGTTGATAGTTTCCCACGACGCCAGCGCCATCCAGTCGCTGTGCGACCGCGCGATCCTGCTCGATCGCGGCCACCTCCTCAGGGACGGCTCGCCCGATGAGGTAATGGATTACTACAACGCGCTGATCGCGGCCAAGGCGAACGAAGACGTACAGGTCATCCAGCACGAAAGTGGCAAGGCACAGACGATCTCCGGCAGCGGCGAAGCGATCGTGGAGTCCATCGGTTTGTTCAATGCCGAGAATCAACCGGTGGAATTCGTCAACGTAGGCGAACCGGTGGAACTGCGCGTGCGGGTCAAGGTGCTCGGCGCGATTCCGCGGATGGTGTTCGGATACATGATCAAGGACCGGCTCGGTCAACCGGTATTCGGCACCAATACCTTCCACACCAGACAGCCGATCGAGCAGCTCGAAACCGGTCAGGTCGTCCAATACACTGCGGCCTTCCCGATGAACTTCGGCCCGGGCAGTTATTCTATATCCACCGCGTTATGCAGCACCGATACACATCTGGTCAACAATTACGAATGGCGGGACTTGGCCCTTATCTTCACGGTCGCCAACGCCGACCGCCCGCTCTTTGTCGGCAGTGCATGGGTGCCACCCGTCATTCAAGTGAGCCGCGCTTCATGACCTTTATCTCCTGGGCCCAGAACGGCGAGGACGTGTTGCTGTACCGCGCCCTCAAGCACGTTCAACACGGGTTCTACATCGATGTCGGGGCGCAGGACCCGCGCGAGGATTCGGTAACCCGCGCTTTCTACGAGCGCGGCTGGCGTGGCATCAATATCGAACCGGTCGAGCACTGGCATCGGCTGCTGGGGGAAGATCGGCCGCACGATATCAATTTGCGCGTCGCGGTGTCGGATCAGGCAGGCGAGTTGCGCCTGTTCGAAGTTGAAGGCACCGGGCTCTCCACCAGCGACGAGGATTATGCGGCGCATTATCGCGCCCAAGGGCTCGCCGTGCACGAGCATCGGGCGGCATGCGTCACATTGGCGCAGATTTGCAACGAACAGCACGTGGAGACAGTACATTTTTTGAAGGTGGATTGCGAAGGCGCTGAAGCCGCGGCGCTGCGCGGCATGCCACTGGAAAAAATCCGCCCATGGATCATCTTGGTCGAGGCCAGCGAACCCAACAGCAACGTACCCAATTATCAGCAGTGGGAGCCCGGGCTTGTCGCACGTGGCTACCGGTTCATCTATGCGGACGGCATCAACCGCTACTACCTGGCCGATGAACATCCTGAGTTGCGGGAGGCATTCAACCTGCCGGTTAACGTGCTGGACGATTACATGGTTGCCGAAGAGGCGCGCGCGCATCGACGCGTGCGCGAGTTGGACGCGGAGCTGACGGGAGCGCGCTCGCTGGAACGCGCTGCGCGGGCCGAAGCCGACCGCGACGAATTCCAGCGACAGGCGCAGCATTGGCGTGAGCGCGGCGCCCGGCTCGATGCCGGCCTATCCGAGCGTCGGCTCGAAATTTCCCGATTGCAGACAGAGGTCGCGGCCCTTGGCGAAGAGCGTGCCGGACTTCAACAAGAAATAGGGCGTATTCAAAACGAGATGCATGGTCAGAACAACGAGATCGCGCGCCTGCGCCAGGAATATCGCGACAACGCCGCCGAGCATGCTCGCGTGCAAGCGGCATTCGAACAGATGTGCGGCAGCCACTCCTGGCGTTTGACGGTGCCGCTGCGCGTTACACGGCGCGGTATCGGCGCGGTGCGGCGCGGCATGTTGCGCGGCACCAAAGCGGTGTTGCGGCGGCCCGCGCGTGCGCTGCATCCGGCATTGCGGCGGCTTGCTTTTCAACCACGCGTACACCGCATGGCGCTCGTTGTACTGGGTGGCCGTGATTCCTGGCTAGCCCGGCGCGTGCGCGTGTTCCTGTTCGGGCCGCCGCCGACCATCGCGCCGCATCACATCGTCCGCGTCGGTTCGGAACTCGACTCGTCCGTTTATTCCCGGCGCGAACGCGCGGCCCTGTCGGCTTTGCAAGATGCGATGCCGTCTTCTTCGACTGACGCCAGGGAATGATGCCGCGCATGCGTATCGTGGTCGACCTGCAAGCCTGCCAATCCCGCGCCAGCCGCACGCGCGGCATCGGCCGCTATTCGCTTTCGCTGCTCGAGGCGATGCTGCGCAACGTGGGCGAGGATGAAATCTGGATCGCGCTGAACGGCGAGCTGCCCGGCACGGTGGAACCGATCCGCGCCGCGTTGAACGGGTCGATCCCTGACGAACGCATCGTGGTGTGGAAGGCGGTACCCGCCATTTCGGCCGAATATCCCGCCAACGATTGGCGTCGCGCGGCGGCGGCGGAAGCGCGCCAGACGTTTCTGCAAAGTCTGGCGCCTGACGTGGTGCACGTCAGCAGTTGGTTCGAGGGTTTCATCGACGACACGCTCACCGCGCCGGGCGTCACACCGCCCGACTATCTCACCGCGGTGACGTTGTACGACCTGATCCCGCTGGTGCACGCGAAGGCATATCTGGAGCATCCGCGTCTGCGCGAGTGGTACCTGGGCAAGATCGAGGTACTCAAACGCGCCGGCTTGCTGCTGGGAATTTCCGCGCATACCTGCCGCGAAGCGGTCGAGCGGCTGGCCGTTCCCGCCGATAACGTGGTGAACATCTCGGCGGCGATCGATCCGATATTCCGGCCGCTGCAGGCCGATACCGCGGAATCGATAGCCTTGCTGGCGCGGTTTGGACTATCGCGCCGTTTCCTGATGTACACCGGCGGCATCGATCATCGCAAAAACGTCGAGGGTTTGATCCGTGCCTACGCACGATTGCCGCTTGCTTTGCGCCGCGATCACCCACTCGCGATCGTGTGCAGCGCGGGCGCCGAGAGCATCGAACGTCTGCAGAAGATCGGTGCCGACGCGGGACTGAACTCCGGGCAACTGGTGCTCACCGGTTTCGTCAGCGACGCCGAACTGGTTGCGTTGTACAGCCTGTGCGAGGCGTTCGTGTTTCCCTCGTGGCACGAGGGCTTCGGCTTGCCGGTGCTGGAGGCGATGGCGTGCGGGGCCGCGGTGATCGGCGCGAACACCTCCAGCATTCCGGAGGTGATCGAGCACGACGAGGCCTTGTTCGATCCGCACGATCCGCGCGCGATGGCCGCGAAGATGGAGCAGGTGCTGACGGATCGGCCTTTTCGCGAACGTCTGCGCGCACATGGCCTGTGTCGGGCTGCGCTTTTTTCCTGGGATCGATGCGCGCGGCTTGCGCTGACGGCGATGCGCGAGGCTTGCGCACGCCGCGCGACCAAATCCGACACCGTGGCAGTGGTTTTGGACGATAAGCACAAACCGCTGCTGGCTTATATCTCGCCCCTGCCGCCGGAGCGTTCCGGCGTGGCCGATTACAGCGCCGAGCTGTTGCCGGCGCTTTGCGCGCATTACCGGGTCGAGGCGATCTCCGATCAGGATCGAATCTCCGATCCGTGGTTGCGTGAGCACGTTCCGCTGCGCTCGACGACCTGGTTCGAGGAGCATGCAGGTAGTTACGATCGTGTGCTCTACCACATCGGCAACGGGCTGCTGCACGCGCATATGCTGGGAATGCTGGAGCGCCATCCTGGTGTGGTCGTGTTACATGATTTGTTCTTGAGCGGCATCACCAGTCACCTGGAATGGGCCAGCAAGGTGCCGGGATACTGGACGCGATCGTTGTACGAATCGCACGGTTACCCCGCGTTGATCACGCGCGAGACGATCGAGGATCCGGAGCGGGTGCTCGAGCGTTTTCCCTGCAGCGCAATCGTGATCCGCGATGCGGAAAGCATCATCGTGCACTCGCAATTCGCGCGCACACTCGCGGATCGCTGGTACGGCGCTGGCGTCAGCCAGGATTGGTCGGTCGTGCCGCTCTTGCGTATCGCGCCGGATGACGACGATCGCGAGACGGCACGCAGACGGCTCAGTATCGGCAAGCAGGAATTGCTGGTCTGCTGTTTCGGCATCCTGGGGGTGTTCAAACGCAATCGCGAGATCATCGAAGCGTGGTCGGCTTCGGCGTTTGCGGTCGACAAGCATGCGCGGCTGGTGTTCGTCGGCGGAAGTCTCAATCCAACCTACGAACAGCAAATGAAGGATTTGATCGCCGGCAGCGAGGCGCATGGGCGCATCCGGATCACCGGCTGGGTCGATAAACCCACCTACCGTGCCTATCTCGCCGCCGCGGACATCGCCGTGCAATTGCGCGGCTCCTCACGCGGTGAGACCTCACTGACGGCGCTGGATTGTCTAGCGCATGGCATACCGACCATCGTCAACGCGCACGGTGCAACGGCGGAGATTCCCATCGATGCCGTGCTGATGTTACCGGATGCCTGCAGCAAGCAGGAACTGGCGGACGCGCTGGAAACGCTGGCGCAAGATCCCGCACGGCGTCACGCTCTAGGCGAACGCGGCAGGGCGTATTGCCGCAGGATGCTGGAGCCGCATCGCATCGCCGCGCTGTACCGCGACGCGATCGAAGCCGCGGCGCACGGGCCGCAGCGCAGCGAGCAAAAACTCGCCGCCGATATCGCTCGCATCGATGTCGGTGTTGAACCGGACACGATCGATCTCGATCGACTCGCGGCTGGCATTGCCGGCAATCAACGTCCGCGCATCGGCGTGCGCCAGTTGCTGGTGGATGTGTCCGAGTTGTTCCGCCGCGATTCCAAAAGCGGCATCCAGCGCGTGGTGCGCAGCGTGTTGTCGATATTGTTTGCCGATCCTCCCGACGGTTTTCGGGTCGAACCGGTGTATGCCGAGCCGGGCGAGCGCTACCGCTATGCGCGTGGCTTCACCATGAAGTTTCTCGGCCTCGATCATCCGATGCCGCCGGACGAACCGATCGACACCGATCCCGGCGATATTTTTTTCGGTCTGGATCTGGCGATGGTGGAAATCCCCGCGAACATCGCGCAGTTCGAAGCCATGCGCGATCGCGGTGTGCGCACGTATTTCGTCGTGCACGACGTGCTGCCGGTGGCACGCGCGGATTGCTTTGCGCCGCATCTTTACGGTATCTACGACGACTGGATGAAGGCGATCGCGAAGATCGGCGATGGCGCGATCTGCGTGTCGAGAACCGTCGCTGACGAATTGCAGCGGCATTTCGATGCGCTGCAGGCGCCCCGCGTACGTCCGTTCCATATCGGCTGGTTCCATCACGGCGCGGATATCGATTCCAGCGTTCCCACCACCGGCATCGACGTCGATGAAGACACCGCGTTGACCGTTTTGCAGCGAGACGCTTCGTTGTTGATGGTCGGCACGCTGGAACCGCGCAAGGGCCATGTCCAGGCGTTCGACGCCTTCGAATTGCTATGGTCGCAGGGCGCGCAGGTCAGGTTGGCGATCGTCGGCAAATCCGGATGGATGACGGAAGCTCTGGTCGAGCGCCTGCGCGATCATCCGGAAAACGGCAAACGCCTGTTCTGGTTTATCGGTGCCAGCGACGAGTTGCTGATGCGCCTGTACGAACGCTGCTCGGGATTGCTGGTGGCTTCGGAAGGCGAGGGCTTCGGCCTGCCGCTGATCGAGGCCGCGCAACATGGTTTGCCGATCCTGTGCCGCGATCTGCCGGTGTTCCGCGAAGTGGCGGGCGAACACGCCAGTTATTTTTCGGGATATTCGCCGAAAGAACTCGCGGGGGCGATACGCGATTGGCTGGATTTGCGCTCGCGCAACATGGCGCCCGAATCACGCGAACTGCCGCGCCTGAATTGGAAACAGGCCACGCAGAAATTGCTGGATGCGATGCTCGGCGGCCATTGGTATGTGACATGGATGCCGGGTCAGCGTTATGCGTTTCCGGTCTACGATCGCCGGCTGGTCTTGCCGCAAGGGCAGCGCCAGCGCGATCGCATCGTATCCACCGGCGCGGCGGGCACCGTGCTGCAATCGTGGCCAATCCCGCTGGGTCGTGGTGCTTGGCGCGTCCGGGTATTCGGCGAATGGACCGACGAAACCGGCAGCGCGTGCGTCGAAATCGCCGAAGCCGGAAGCCGAGAGGTTCTGGCGCGTCTCGACTTCGGTGCGAACGCTGCTCCCTCACGAGGGGTATTGCTTGATAGCAGCATTAACCTGCAGCGCGATATTGCGCGCCTGGAACTACGGGTCGTCGTCGCGGCCGGGACACGTTTGGCAATCGCGGGTTGCGAAGTGGAGCTGGTCGCCCCGACGCACACCGACCCCCACCCCAACCCTCCCCCGCTGGGGGAGGGAGTTCGATCTTCGCGCGACGAAGCCGGCCCGCTTACCCAGCGAGAGAGTCAAAATAACCTCGTCCCCCAAGGGACGCGCTCTGCCCCCTTCTCCAGCGTGCGCGCTTTGACTCCCTCCCCCAGCGGGGGCGCTTTGACTCCCTCCCCCAGCGGGGGAAGGTTGGGGAGGGGGAAACAAATAGTGACGACGAACCAGAAACCCGATTGTTCATCCCCAAACCGTTGCCAGCCACCTTGAAAACTCGTGCGCGCGAACTACGCGGAAATCTGACGGACGCCGAACGCCTGGTCTGGGAAATGTTGCGGGGGAGCAAATGGGCGTGAAGTTTCGTCGCCAGCATCCGCTCGAACATTATGTGCTCGACTTCTATTGCGCGGAGCGAAAGCTCGCAATCGAAATCGACGGCGGTCAACACAGCGAGAATTCGGAGCGCACTCGAGATGCCCAACGGACGGCATCTTTGCGCATGCGCGGTATTCGAGTGCTACGGTTCTGGAACAATGAGGTATTCGAGAATCCCGAAGGTGTGTGGGAGATAATCGCGGCGGCCTTGCAAGAACAGCCCTTACTCCAACCCTCCCCTGATGGGGGAGGGAGTTTGAGCGTCGCACACCGAAGCGCATGACGAAATGAGGAAATCATCCACACCATGAAAACCGCTCTCATCACCGGTGTCTCGGGACAGGACGGCGCCTATCTCGCGCAACTGTTGCTCGAAAAGGGCTATCGCGTCTACGGCGCCTACCGGCGCACCAGTTCGGTGAATTTCTGGCGCATCGAGGAACTGGGGATCGCCGAGCATCCGCAACTGCATCTGGTCGAATACGACCTCACCGACCTGGGCTCCAGTGTTCGTCTGATGCAAACATCTCAAGCGGACGAGGTCTACAACCTCGCCGCGCAGAGTTTCGTCGGCGTGTCGTTCGACCAGCCCATCACCACCGCCAAGATCACCGGCCTTGGCGCGTTGAACCTGCTCGAAGCGATCCGCGCGGTCAAGCCGGATACGCGTTTCTATCAGGCTTCGACCTCGGAAATGTTCGGCAAGGTGCAGGCGGTTCCGCAGAACGAGGACACGCCGTTCTGGCCGCGCAGCCCGTATGGCGTGGCGAAACTGTTCGCGCACTGGAGCACCGTGAACTATCGCGAATCCTTTGGCATCTTCGGTGCGAGCGGGATCCTCTTCAATCACGAATCGCCGCTGCGCGGACGCGAATTCGTCACGCGAAAGATCACCAACGCGGTGGCGCGCATCAAACTTGGCAAACTGGATACGCTCGAGCTTGGCAACCTCGACGCCAAACGCGATTGGGGCTACGCGAAGGAATATGTCGAAGGCATGTGGCGCATGTTGCAGGCCGACGAGCCGGACACGTATGTACTTGCCACCGGCCGCACCGAGACCGTGCGCGATTTCGTGCAGATGGCGTTCAGGGCCGCGGGCACGATGATCGAATGGAGCGGTAGCGGCAAGGATGAAATCGGCCGCTGCGCCGAAACCGGCAAGACGTGCGTGCGCGTCAATCCGAAGTTCTATCGTCCAGCCGAAGTCGAGCTGCTGATCGGCGATCCCACCAAGGCGCGCGACAGGCTTGGCTGGGAAACGAGAACAACGCTCGAACAGTTGTGCGCGATGATGGTCGAGGCCGACCTGCGACGGATCGAGCGTGGCGTCTCGTTCTGACCCGCACAAGCCACGCGCACTGTTGACCGGTCGCAACGGGTTCACCGGGCGCTACGTTGCTCAGGAACTGGAAGCGGCCGGTTACGAGGTGATCGGTCTCGCCCACGACGAAGACACCGGCGGCGGCGATATTTTGCGCGCCAATCTGATCGACCGCGCGGCAACGCGCGCCGCGGTCGAAGCGGCGCGCGCGGACGTGGTGATCCATCTGGCCGCGATTTCGTTCGTCGCGCACGGCGACGCCGATGAAATTTACCGGGTCAATATCGTGGGCACGCGCAATCTGCTTGAAGCGCTGGCCACGCTGGAATACGCGCCCAAACTGGTGGTGCTGGCCAGCAGCGCCAACGTTTACGGCAACGCGCAGGACGATCCGATCACGGAAGACACGCCGCCCGCGCCGGCCAACGATTATGCGGTCAGCAAGTTGGCGATGGAATACATGGCGCGGTCATGGGCGGATCGTCTGCCGATCGTGATCAGCCGGCCATTCAATTACACCGGCGTGGGTCAATCCGAACAATTCCTGTTGCCCAAGATCGTCGCGCATTTTCGCAGCGGCGCGCGCGAGATCGAATTGGGCAACACGCAGGTCTGGCGGGATTTCTTCGACGTACGCGACGTGGCGCACGCATACGCCGCCATCGTCGCCGCAACGCCGATCGGACAGACATTGAACCTCTGCTCGGGCGTGGCGCATTCGCTTGCGGACGTGCTCGATATGATGGCGGTCATCGCCGGCTACCGGATCGAGGTGCGCGTCAACCCGGCATTCGTGCGCGTCAATGAAGTCTTGCGATTGACCGGATCGAACGCGCGTCTGCGCGCCGCCACGGGCATGCTACCTTCGATACCGCTGCGCGAGACATTGCAATGGATGTACTCAGCGATCTGACATTCTGGCCGGACTTGCGGAGCGCTATTTTGAAATCGGGGAAAACCGCGACATGAGCATGCCGACCGAAACCGTCAGCGGAACAACCGCCGAGCCGCAGGCTCACGCAACGCGGGTGACGGTCGATCGTGTCCTCGATCTGGTGGTGGCGTTCACCATTATCACCAGCTTGGTCGGATTGGCCGCCGCGCTGGCGGGCGTGTTCCACGCGGCGCAGGTGTTGCTCGGTTCATTGCTGCTGACCGGCTGGTACGCGTATCGGACGCAAAGGCGCAGCGCTTTGCCCGGTATCGCACCGCGTTGGTGGCATGTTGCCCTGTTGGTAGTGGTCGCGCTGTTTTTCCGGCTACCGGCTTATCACTATGTGCTGGGCGGTCAGGACGAAGGCTTGTATGTCAACATAGCGCATTACATCGAGCGCACCGGCGGCATCGAAGCCCACGACACAGTGAAGCAGCGGCTGTTGCACACCCCGGCGATCCAGCAATACGTGCAGGACAATCAAGTCACCGTCGATAGCTATCTTGCCGGGGTCTACTCACGTGACTTTAAAAATGGCAAGGTCGAATTCCAGTTCTACCATTTGCTGCCGGTCTGGATGGCTTTGTTTTATGGAATATTCGGTAGCACTTTTGGGATTTACGCGCTGACTTTCTTTGCCCTGCTGTCGGTGTTGTTTTGCTACCGGCTGACATTGTTGCTGACCCGCTCGCATAACGCGGCATTGACGGCCGGCGCCTTGCTGGCGCTGAATCCATTGCATGCGTTTTTTTCCAAGTTTCCGGTGACGGAGGTGCCGACGCTCGCGTTTTCATTGGGTGGATTCACCCTGCTTGCCGCGTATTGGTCAGCGGACATCGAACGCCGGCAGCAACGCTGGCTGATCCTGTCAGTGCTGATGTTTCTGTGTTTGTTTGTCACACGCATCAGCGGCTTCATGTACGTGCCGTTTTTCATCGCGTTGGCGGTGGCGACTTTGGCCTGCGACGCAGATGCGCAACGTCGACGGCTCATGCAGCGTTGGGCGATCGCGGCGACGGCTGCCTATTTGATCTCGGTGGTCTATGGTTTGACGTGGTCGCACAGTTATTCGCACGACATTTATCTTGCGGTCTTCGAGCCGTTATTGGGGGAACATTGGAAAGCCGGAGTCGTCGTGATCGTGGTCGGGGCGCTCCTGTTGTGGTTGGGGGTTGCGATCCTGGCCCGCAAGCCAGAGTGGCGCTCACGGTTCGGTGGCTGGATCGCAGGACCGCTTAATATTTTGCTCGGTTTCATCGTGTTCGTGGCATTGCTGATCGGCTTGCTGAAGATCTATCGGTTGGCATGGACCAGCCGTTACGCGAGCGATCCGTGGTTGGCGGATAAGTGGCATCTGGCCGGCGGCGGTTGGCAGTCCGTGGGTGCAACCAGTCTGTGGACGCTGATGGTGTATCTGGGGCCGCTGCTGGTGCTGGCTTTTCTTGTTTTGATCGGGCGCCGACAGGTTGATCCCCGCATTGGTTTCTTGCGCTGGTTCGTGGCCGGTTTTTTTGCGTATGCGTTGCTGCTGCAATGGGCGATTCCCTATGGGCCGTATTACGCCCGCTACTTGCTCAGCGAACTGGTGCCGTACCTCATCCTGTTCGTCGTTTGCGCGTGGTCAGCGTTACGGGTGGGCGGGGGTCGCGCGGCGCTGTCCGCGGCATTGTTCCTGAGTGTCATCTACGCGGCTGCGCTTTCCGCCGCGCAGATCGGCAAAAGCGAGGACGACGGGGCTTACCAGGCGCTTGCGCGGCTGACCGCACCGATTGAGGGAAACGACCTGATCCTGCTCAACACGCTCGATCAGAACGGCCCGGATACCAGTTTGTTGAAAACGCCGCTGCTTTATACCTTTGGACGCAATGTGGTGACGGTAGGCAATGCGGCGCTCGCAAACCCGGAATATCTGGCGGAACTCGATGCGATCTACGACGATTTGTTTCTGATTTCGCCGGATCCGGTACCGCCGCCAGGGTTTACTCTCCTCGACGGCGTGCGCTTCAGGGTGCTGGCGTTCCAACCGACGCACTTCTTCCCCCGCGGTCTGGTTCCTACGCAGGATACGGTTCTGTATTTGTTCCGGCTGGACCATGCGCAGTTTCCGCTCGGATCGGTGCAGTCTTTTACCCCCGGAGTGGCGTGGGTGCAGTGGCTTGGCCTGGGCTGGGGTGGCGCTGAAAGCTGGGGCGTGTGGAGTACGGCGAACCACGCGGAAATGAGTATCAATCCCCGCCAACTGCCGGACGTCAAAAACGGATTGATCCTGCAACTCGACGCGCGGGTTTTCGTGACGTCCGCGCATTCACAACAGCGGGTCGATATAAGTGTAGACGGCGTGCTGATTGACCATTACAGCGTTGTCTATCCCGCGACGATCCTGGCGATACAAATTCCGATCAGTGAGGAGCTGCTCAAATCTCCACGGCGTATCGAGATCGACTTCGCGTTGCCGGGTGCGGTCAGCCCGGAAGCGATCGGGGAAGGTGACGATGCGCGTCAACTCGCGATTGGTCTCATCGATGTCAGCGTTTCAGCCAATACGCAGGCCGACGCTTTACCATCGCCACCGTCCAACCAGGATCAATCGGCGCTGCGGGATGCCAATCCCCGGCACTGAGCAAACGGCCCGCCCCCTTTCAGACTGTCCGGTGGAGCGATGGAAAACGAGTTGCCACTGTGCGTCGATCTCGATGGCACATTGATCAAGAGCGACTTGTTGGTCGAGTCCGCGCTCACGTTGCTGCGTCGCAATCCGCTTTATCTGCTGCAGATGCCGGTGTGGCTGTTGCGGGGCAGGGCCAATCTCAAACGACAGATCGCAACGCGGTCGCTGGTGGATCCAGCGTTGCTGCCCTACCGGGAGGATTTGCTCGCGTGGTTGCGCGTGCAGGCGGGCGAGCGTGAGATGGTTCTGTGCACGGCCTCGGACGGATTGCTGGCGGAACCCGTTGCAGCGCATCTTGGCTGTTTCAGCAAGGTATTGGCGAGCGACGGCCGCACCAACCTGTCCGGCCGGCGCAAAGCGGAACGATTGGTTCTTGAATACGGTGAACGCGGATTCGACTACATCGGCAATGAGCGCGCCGATCTGGAGATTTGGTCCCGGTCGCGGCATGCCGTGCTCGCCGGCGCTTCGTCGTGGCTCGAGCGTAC
>JBDTBW010000005.1:0-24254 GCA_039923855.1 Rhodanobacteraceae bacterium
ATCGCTACCTCGCTGAAGCGGCTTGGCGATTCAACCGCCGCTTCCGCCTTGTTGCCCTGGTCCCACGTCTGCTCGTCGCCGTCGCTCGCTGTCCGGCATGGCCCGAGCGCAGACTACGCGACGTTCCCATCTTCGCTGGCTGAGATACAGCGCAAATCAGGAAAGATATACCCCGGATATGGGTGCATTTTTATCACGTACACACGCAGGATACTTGCGTCTTCCACTTCAAGCATTGCGCAGGCCAGGGATGGCCGTCAACGAGCGAGTTATAGCGCTGTATGCGATGCCGAGAAGCGCAGCCGAACGGCGGAGCAAGCGACGAATGTTCGAGCACAAGGGCGAGCCGGGATAACGTGCGATGCCTTGAATGGCATCGCACGCTGGCGAGCGGGCAGTCCAGGATGGACTGCCCCGGGCTTGGACGACGAAGCTGGATGCGTAGTCGTCCAAGTGCGAGTTTGGCGCGGCCGCCGCTCGGCGAGCATCGCAGGGCAGTCGAGACAACACGATGTTGTCGAGACCGTCATGCCCGCGCGCAATGGCTTTGGTTACTTTCCCCGAAAGGAAAGTAACTCCGCTCGCGGCAGCGAGCGGAACCAAAGGCAATCTGCGAAAACGCTACCGGCGCGACGCGAGTTGCACAAAATCACCCGAATCAGTACCATTCCGGTACTCATTAGGATCGATCTCGATGCTCCGCGTCAGCCGACTCGCCGATTATGCTTCCGTGGTGATGACCTGTCTTGCGCGCAGGCCGCGTGAGGTGTTGTCGGCGGTGCAGATATCAGAGGATGCGCGGCTGGAATTGCCGACGGTCAGCAAACTGCTGAAGCAGCTCGGCCACGCTGGTCTGGTCGAATCTTTCCGCGGCGCTTCGGGTGGTTATCGCCTCGCGCGCGCGCCGGCGCAGATCAGCCTCGCCGAAATCGTCGAAGCGCTGGATGGCCCGATTGGTCTCACCGAATGCAGCGCCGGCCAAGCCGGTTGCGAGCGCGAAGCGCATTGCGGCGTGTCGCGCAACTGGCAGGGCATCGGTTCGGCGGTCGATGCCGCGCTGCGCGGCGTGAGTCTGGCCGACATGCTGCGCCCGCGCGCGCAACCGCGCCGTGTCGCGGCGCGCAGTCACGCCGGCGCGGTGTGAGAGGCAACCATGTCCACCGAACGCACCGAGATCGAGACCCTGCTCAACCGCCGCTACAGCGCCGGTTTCGTCACCGACATCGAAACCGACAGTCTGCCGCCCGGATTGAGCGAAGACGTGGTGCGCGCGATTTCGCTGCGTAAACACGAACCGGATTGGATGACGCAGTGGCGGCTGGAAGCCTATCGTCATTGGCTGACGATGACTCCGCCGCACTGGGCGAAATTGAGCATCGACCCGATCGATTTCCAGGCGATCAGTTATTACGCGGCGCCCAAGCAGGGGCCGAAATCGCTGGCCGAGGTCGATCCGAAACTCCTGGAGACCTACGAAAAACTCGGCGTGCCGCTGCACGAGCGCGCGCGGTTGGCCGGTGTCGCGGTCGATGCCGTGTTCGATTCGGTGTCGGTCGGCACCACGTTCCGCAAAGAATTGGCCGAGGCTGGCGTCGTCTTTTCTTCGATGTCGGAGGCGATCTGCGAACATCCCGAACTGGTGCGACCGTATCTGGGTTCGGTGGTGCCACAAGGCGACAACTATTTCGCGGCGCTGAACTCGGCGGTGTTTTCCGATGGGTCGTTCGTCTTCATTCCGAAAGGCGTGCGCTGCCCGATGGAACTGTCCACCTATTTCCGGATCAACGCAATCAACACCGGCCAGTTCGAACGCACCCTGATCATCGCTGAGGAAGGCGCATCCGTTTCCTATCTGGAAGGCTGCACCGCGCCGATGCGCGACGAGAACCAGTTGCATGCGGCGGTGGTGGAGCTGATTGCACTCGAACGCGCGAACATCAAATATTCGACCGTGCAGAACTGGTATCCGGGCGACGAGAACGGCAAAGGCGGCATCTACAATTTCGTGACCAAACGCGGCGATTGCCGGGGCGACGATTCACGCATTTCCTGGACGCAGGTCGAGACCGGCTCGGCGATCACCTGGAAATATCCGAGCTGTATTCTGCGTGGCGATCGCTCGAGCGGCGAATTCAATTCGGTCGCGCTCACCCACCATCGTCAGCAGGCCGACACCGGCACCAAGATGATCCACCTCGGCAAGGATACGAAGTCCAAGATCGTTTCGAAGGGCATCAGCGCCGGACACGGACAGAACAGCTATCGCGGTCTGGTGAAAATGGAGAAGGGCGCCGACAACGCGCGCAACCACACACAGTGTGATTCATTGCTGATCGGCAAGAAATGCGGCGCGCACACCTTCCCGTATATGGAAGTGAAGAATCCCAGCGCGATCGTCGAGCACGAGGCGACCACGTCGAAGATTTCCGACGACCAGTTGTTCTACGCGCGCTCGCGCGGGATCGCCGAGGAAGACGCGGTGTCGATGATCGTGGACGGCTTCTGCAAGCAGGTATTCCGCGAATTGCCGATGGAGTTCGCAGTTGAGGCGAAGAAGCTGCTTGAGGTTTCGCTCGAAGGTGCGATTGGATGACCGGTGTTCCTTCTCCCTCCGGGAGAAGGTGGCGCGTAGCGCCGGATGAGGGTTCGGCTTGAACATGAAGCATCACATCGCACCGAACCCTCACCCCAATCTCCCTCCCGGCGGGAAAGGGGCTCAAAATTTGGAGTTGAATCATGCTCAAAATCGACAACCTCCACGTCCGCATCGCCGGACGCGAAATCCTCAAGGGTCTTTCGCTGGAGGTGAACGCGGGTGAGGTGCACGCGGTCATGGGTCCGAACGGCGCGGGCAAGTCCACGCTGGGCTACGTGCTGGCCGGACGCGCGGGTTACGAGGTCACGCAAGGTTCCGTGACATACGACGGCAGAAACTTGCTGGAAATGGAGCCGGAGCAGCGTGCCGCCGCCGGCGTATTTCTCGCATTCCAGTATCCGGTCGAAATTCCCGGTGTCAACAACACCTATTTCCTGCGCGCGGCCTTGAACGCGCAGCGCAAGGCGCGCGGCAAGGCGGAACTCGATTCGATGGAGTTCCTCAAACTGGTGCGTGAAAAACTCAAGGTGATGCAGTTGTCGCCGGAACTGCTCAATCGCGCGGTCAACGAAGGCTTCTCCGGCGGCGAGAAAAAACGCAACGAGATTTTCCAGATGGCGGTGCTGGAGCCACGGCTGGCGATCCTCGACGAAACCGATTCCGGTCTCGACATCGACGCGCTGCAACGGGTTGCCGAGGGCGTCAATACGATGCGCGACGCGCGGCGCGCCTTCATCGTGATCACGCATTACCAGCGGCTGCTTGACTACATCGTCCCGGACTTCGTGCATGTGCTGGCCGACGGCCGCATCGTCGAGAGTGGCGACGCGAGCCTCGCGCAGGAACTGGAAGCGCACGGTTACGCCTGGGTTGCCGAGCGCAAACTCGCGGGAGCGGATGCGTGAATACGGCCGCGCTGCCTTTCGTGCTATCGATGCGCGAGGCCTTGCAAACCGCGCGTCTGCCGGGCAGCGGCATTGGCTGGCTGGACAGCGCGCGTGCCGAGGCCATGCAGTCGTTTCTTGCGAATGGATTGCCGACCACCCGCAACGAATTGTGGAAGTACACCGCGCTGCGCGCATTGTCACAGCGTGCCTATGCCGCGCGTGACGAGCAGGCTGCGACCCGTGCGATCGACGAAAGTGCATCCGCGTTGCCCGGGATCGACGGCCCGCGGCTGGTATTCGTCAATGGTGCATTCCACGCTGATCTGTCGAAGCTCGATGCGCTACCGCAAGGCTTGAGCCTGATGCCGCTATCGCAGGCGCTGGCCGATCAGCCGGAGCCGCTGAGGTTTTTATTGGCACGCCGCCCGCAGGGAAACGCGGATGCTTTCGCATCGTTGAACATCGCGCTGGCCTCGGATGGGGCGTTGTTGCGTATCACCGCCGGTGCGCAGATCGAGGCGCCGGTGCACCTCGTGCATATCGGCGCCGCTGCCGACCACGATGTCGCCTGGCATTCGCGCGGCTACGTCGAGATCGGGGAAAACGCGAGCCTGCGCCTGATCGAGCATCACGTCGGTGCCGGTGAGAACACGCACTTCGCCAATCTCGCGTGCGATGTCGTGCTGCGCGAGCGCGCTTCGCTCGATCTTGTGATCGTGCAGGATGTGGCGTCCGGCACGACGCTGCTGCGCCGTACCGATTTCGACCTGCGCGACGATGCGCGCGTTACGCTGCACGCGCTGGAACTCGGCGGTGCGCTGACGCGGCACGAGATCCGCGCGATGCTGGATGGCGATCGCGCGCGTTTCGAAAGCCGCGGCGCATTCGCGTTGCGCGCACGACAGCACGCGGATACGGAGTTGCTGATCGAGCATCGTGGCCGCGATACCGCGAGCGACGCGTTGTGGCGCGGGGTGGCCGATGACCGCGCACGCGGCGTGTTCCACGGCGCGATCACGG
Organism: Rhodanobacteraceae bacterium; assembly: GCA_039923855.1. Classification (GTDB taxonomy): domain Bacteria; phylum Pseudomonadota; class Gammaproteobacteria; order Xanthomonadales; family Rhodanobacteraceae; genus 66-474. The sequence continues at coordinate 4,504 of JBDTBW010000005.1, forward strand.
TCGCGCAAGGCGCTGATGGCGCGGACGCGAAACTCTCCAACAAGAATCTGCTGCTGTCGCGAGACGCCGAGATCGACACCCGGCCGGTGCTGGAAATCCACGCCGATGAGGTGAAAGCGGCGCACGGCGCTACGGTCGGGCAACTGGATGAGCGCACGCTGTTTTATCTGCGTTCGCGCGGGATCAATGCGGAAGATGCGCGGATATTGCTGGTGCGTGCGTTCTGCGCGGCTGCGCTGTCGCGCATCGAACCGCAAGCCTTGCGCGAACACATCGAGATGTTGCTGCTGGCGCATTTACCGAAACAGATCGCGCCATGAATGCATCGCGCCTCAATGACCCCCACCCCAACCCTCCCCCGCTGGGGGAGGGGGACGAGAATGCATCGCGCCTCGATGATCCCCATCCCGGCCATCCCCCAGCGGGGGAGGGCGACGAGTGCGCGGCGCGATTGGAAGCAGACCATGCCGGCTGGTCGCGCATCCGCGGGGATTTTCCGATTCTTGCGCGCGCGGTTCACGACAAACCGTTGGTGTATCTGGACAGCGCCAACACCTCGCAGAAACCGTGCACGGTGATCGAGGCTGTCGATCGGTTCTACCGCGAGCATAATGCCAATGTCTCGCGCGCTGTGCACCAGTTGGGCGAGGAAGCGACTGCGCTCTACGAAGGCGCGCGCGCCAAGCTGGCCGCGTTTATCGGCGCGAACCATCGCGACGAAGTGGTGTTGACCTCGGGCACGACCATGGCGATTAATCTGGTCGCCTACAGTTACGCGCTGCCCCGTTTGCAACCCGGCGACACGATCCTGGTGACGCAGATGGAGCACCACGCCAATATCGTGCCGTGGCAACTGGTATGTGCGCGCGCCGGCGCGCACCTGAAAGTGGCGCCGATCACCGAATCGGGCGAACTGATCGTCGAGAAGTTCGTCGAGCTGTTGACGCCGGAAGTGAAACTCGCCGGCGTTGTACATGTATCGAACGTGCTCGGCACGATCAACCCGGTGCGCGAACTCGCGCGCGAATGCCGCAAACGCGGGATTCCGCTGCTGGTCGATGGTTCGCAGGCAGCGCCGCATCTGCCGCTGGACATCAAGTCGATCGGTTGCGATTTCTATTGCATCACCGGCCACAAGATGTGCGGACCGACCGGTACCGGCGTGTTGTGGGCGCGCCGTGAACATCTGCAAGCGATGCCGCCGTTCTTCGGCGGTGGCGAGATGATCCGCGAAGTGAAATTCACCGGCACAACTTTCGCCGAACCGCCGCACAAATTCGAAGCGGGTACACCGAACATCGCCGGTTTCGCGGGGCTCGGCGCCGCGGTCGATTATTTGTCCGCGCTGGGGATGGCGAATGTCGCCGCGCGCGAACGCGAATTGCTTGAGTACGCAACACGGCGTTTGCGCGAAGTCCCGGGTCTGCGCATCTTCGGCACCGCGCCCGACAAAGCGGCGGTGATCTCGTTCCTGATCGAAGGCGTGCACGCACACGACCTCGCCACGCTACTCGATCACGAAGGCATAGCGGTGCGCTCGGGCCATCATTGCGCGCATCCGCTGATGCAGTTCTACGGCGTGCCCGCCACCGCGCGCGCAAGTTTCGCGTTCTACAACACGCGCGAGGAGGCCGATGCGCTGGTGACCGCAATCGGCCGCGTTCGCAAGATGCTCGGGTAACGAAGCCAGAGAGCCGATGCAGCACACCACGCGCAGTCCGCAATTGATTTTTCGCACCGCGAAACCGGGCGACAACCACGCGATCGTGGCGCTCACAGAGTCGGCGTATCGCGGTGATGCCAGCCGCGCCGGCTGGACCACCGAAGCGGATTTTCTGGGTGGCCAGCGCACCGACATCGATGAAATAGACGGGTTGATCGCGCGCGTCGATGCGCGCTTTGTGCTGATAGAAGAGGACGGTCGATTGCTCGCCTGTTGCCTGCTCGAACAACAACGGGATGGTGAGGCGCTCGACTGCTACTTTGGCATGTTTTCGGTGCGTCCCGACATGCAGGGTGCCGGGTTGGGCGATGCGTTGCTCGCGGAAGCGGAACGCATTGCGCGCGAGCAATGGCGTTGCCGCGTGATGCGGATGACCGTTATCGACATTCGCGACGAACTGATCGCATGGTACCTGCGACGCGGCTACCGGCGCACCGGCGAGTACAAGCCGTTCCCGTATGGCGACGAACGTTTTGGAATCCCAAAGATGCAGAACTTGCGGTTTGAGTGGCTGCTGAAACCGCTAAGCGAGTCTCGCCAATGAATGGCTGGATTCTCGTCTGCGCGACATCGGAATTGTTGCCCGGCGAATTTCGCGTGGTGTGGGATGGCGACACCGCGATCGCGGTGTATAACATCGACGGCGATTTCTACGCGGTCGAGGACACCTGCACCCACGACGGCGGCGAGCTGGCCGGTGGTGAATTGCACGGCTTCGAGGTCGAATGTCCTCGCCACGGCGCACGTTTCGATTTGCGCGACGGCGCCGTCACCGCGCCGCCGGCGTACGTTCCGATCGCGTGTTTTCCGATCAAGATCGAAGGCGGCGTTATCCACACGCGCGACGATCGCTGATCGCGGTCATTAAAAACATCACGCTTGCGCCGAAGGCGGGAAATGGACTTCCACGCGCAGTCCATGGCCTTTCTCGTCGACGCCGAAGTCCACGGTGGCGCCGTGGCGTTCCGCGATCTCGCGCACGATCGCCAGGCCCAGCCCGCTGCCTTCGCGTTGGTTGCCATCGACCCGGAAGAAGCGCTCGCCCAATCGCGGCCACAGCGTTTCCGGTACGCCCGCTCCATCGTCGCTGACAATGAGCGAGGCGCCATCGCCATGGTCGGGTTCCACAGCGACGGTGATCACGCCATCGCCGCGGCCATAACGCAGCGCGTTGTCGATGAGATTCCCGAGCAGTTCGCGCAGCAGCAGCGGATCGCCTATCACAGCCGCGCCGTGCGTGGGCCCGCTGTAACCGAGATCGGCGTCCTGCGCCAACGCCGCGGGCACACGCGCGGCGACTTCCTCGCGTGTCAGTTCCGCCAAGTCCAGCGGCGTTGCCGCGCCCAGCACTTCGTCCGGCGCCTGCGCGCGCGCCAGTGCCAGCAATTGGCCGGCGGCTCGCGCGGTTCCTGCGGACAGGCGCTGCACATGGAGAAGCGCTTCGCGCACCGATTCGGGACGGGGATCGGCCAGCGCGCGTTCGGCTTGCAGACGCAGACCCGCCAGCGGCGTGCGCAGTTGATGCGCGGCATCGGCGATGAAGCGTTGTTGCTGTTGCAGCAGGCGATCCAGCCGCGCCAGCAGGGCGTCGATGGTCGCCACCAGTGGCTGCACTTCCAGCGGTACGTCGGGCGCGTGCAGCGGCGAGAGATCGCCGGCATGGCGCAGGCGGATCTCGCGCGTCAGCGGATCGAGTACGCGCAAGCCGCGGTTGACGCCGAACCACACCAGCAACATCGCGATCACGATCAACGCGAATTCGATCGGGATTGTCGCGGTCAGCAGTTCGCGCGCCAGCAGGCGGCGCTTGCGCACGGTTTCGGCGGTGGAGATCACCAGCGTATCGCGCGGGTCGTCCTCGTTGGCGATCAGCACAGAGACCATGCGCATGCTGTGACCGCCGCGCCGGAAGCTGGTGTACAGTGGATCGGGACTCGGCGCGTGTGCGGCGAGTTGCGGCAGCGCGTTGTCGCCGGCGAGCAGGCCGTAGCGCGCGCTGCGCACCGCGTAAAGGGTTTGATCGAAAGGATCGTATTGCAGCAGAATCCGCGCCTGGTCGGAAAGCTCGTTGCGCCCCGCGTCGCTGTTGACCAGTTGGCCGAGTGCGTGCGCGCTGTCCAGTAGCCAGCGGTCATACACGCGATTGGCGTAGTACAGCGCGAGTCCGTACGTCAGCGCCGCGCCGCACACCAGCACTGCGCACAAAGGCAGCGCGACGAAGCGCAGCAGGCGGCGTCTAAGGCTCGGACTGTGTGTCATCTTCTGCTTCGAGCAGATAGCCAAGCCCGCGTACCGTACGCAACTGCACGCCGCTGTCGACGAGCTTGCGGCGCAGCCGGTACACGGCGATATCGAGGCCGTTGTCGGACAATGCTTCATCCCACCGACACAGCGTCTCGATCAATTGTTCGCGGCTGGTGACCCGGCCACGGCGCACCACCAGGGCTTCGAGCAGGCCGAACTCGCGCGCGGTCAATTCCACCGGTGCACGATCCAGCAGGGCACGGCGGCCGGCGAGGTCGATCGACAAACGGCCCAGCCGCAAGACCGGAACGCCCTGGCTCGCCCGTCGGCGCAACAGCGCGCGCACGCGAGCGTCGAACTCGGCCAGCGCGAAGGGTTTCACCAGATAATCGTCGGCGCCCAGATCGAGCGCGCGCACGCGCTGGTCGAGTTCCTCGCGCGCGGTGATCACCAGCACCGGCACGCTGTCGGCTTCGTTGCGCAATTTACGCAGGATCTCGCCACCCTCCGCGCCGGGCAGTCCCAGATCAAGCACCACTAGCGCGAAGGCGTGATCGCGCAGCGCGGCCAAGGCCTGCTGGCCGTTGGCCAGATGATCGACCGTGTGGCCGGCGCGCGTCAACGCATCGCAGACCGCATCGGCGATCGCCGCATCGTCTTCGACCACCAGTACGCGCATGCGATTACCTCAAGCGGGACTCGGGACTCGGTGGCGTAACCATCCTTGTTGTCATTCAGGGGCCGCGCAAAACGCGGAACCCGGAATCCATTTTGATCTTGGGCTTCCGGTTTTGTTCAAGCGTACAACTTGACCAGAACAATTTCACCGGCGCCTTCGATCACGGTGCGGTTCGGCGACGGCTCCACGGCAAAATCGATCCACGCCGCGTCGTCGGATTCGAGTGTCAGCGATTCCTCGCCGACGCTCACGCTCGCGTGGCCGCGGTTGACGAAGATCAGCCAGCGCACGTCGGTTTCGTGCAGCAGCACCATCGAGTCGACCAGTGTGCGCGCAAGCATTTCACCGCGCGCATCACCGCGCAACATCAGGTTGAAGTCACGGGTCGGGCCTTCCGGCAGCGCGCCGAACGGCGCGGGCGAGCCGTCGAAGCGCAGCACATCGAAGCGCGCCGCCGACAATTCGCGGCCGTCGGAAAACCGCAACGTCATCGCCGCATCCAGTGGCACCAATATCCGCCGCGTTTTTTCCAATTCCGAGAACGGGCCGTCGCGCTCGACCCGCGCGATGCTGACCCGGATGTTCCAGTCGGCATTGTCCGGCTCGCGCCGGATCACCTCGGTAAAGCCGCCGCCACTGCTCCATGGCTCGCGTTGGCGCGTCTCCCGCGGCGCGGCATGCAGACACGCCGATCCTTTCGGGTTGCTCATTTCAGGCGCCCCAGCAATAGCAGGCTGGCGCCGTAGGCGAGCAGCGTGGCCGCAAGCGCGGCTATCAGGCCCCACCAGAAACCCACGCCGGCGCGCAGCAGCAGCGCCAGAACGGCAAACAGCGCCAACGACGGAATCACCAGCCAGAGTATATCCAGCGAGAAATCCGCCAATCGCAGCGGATCGCGGGTGTCGTACCACAACCACAGCATCGCCAGCAGCGAAGTCAGCGGCAGCGAAACCAGTACCGCGCCGGCGATGGTCGAGCGCTTGCCGAGTTCCGAGGCGCCGACGATCAGCAGTGCCGAGATCAAAACCTTGAGCAGGAATAGGGCCATCGCGTGTGCGCCCGAACGACGACTCGTCAGAAGGATCTCAAGCCTAGCCCAGCAGCGCTGCTAACGCGCGCGTCGTCATCGCGAGGCTCTCGCGCCAGCCGATCCCGACGATCGGCGCGCCGCTGCGCGCGTCGCGAAAAGTCTCTTCCTGTCCTGGCGCAAGCAGATGACGGTAGTCGATTGTCAATTCCTCGCCGGCGCCAAGATCGCGCGCGGCGAACACGAAGCCTAGGTGCCACAAACCGTTCGGCTCGAAACTGTGATTGACGTAGCACTCATCGGGCCAGTCCGGCGAAAGCGTGTAACGATCCTCGAACCAGCGCACCGAGGTATGCATCTGCGCGGCGAGCGCGGGAGCGGTCTGCAATTCCTCGAAGCTGTGGGTGTCGCCGACGCCATCCGGCGCGATCACCACGCGCGCGCGCCGCACGGGTTCTTCCAGATACAAACCGAGGCCGGCGCCGGGGATGGTCGAGGCGCCAACGCGGTAACGCGGCAGGATCACGTGCGGCTCCGGAACAGGAAGGCGCGCGAGTGTAACCCGAGGCGAATAGCGTTTGGAAAGAAAGGGACCGCGCTTTTTTTGCAGGAGTAGCCACGGAAGCCGCTTTCATGCGCGGCGCAGAATGACGATGCGGGCCACGGCGCCCGCATCGTCGTTGCCGCAAGACTATTGTTTGCGCGAACGCGAGGCGCGGTGCGGCTTGTCCGCGTTGCCGGTTTTCGCGTCGGCGGTCGCGGCGACTTTCGTGCCGCCGGTGAGGCGGATCGCGTCGCGATTGCGTGCCAGCTTCTTGTCGCCGATGCCCTTGACCTGGCGCAGATCGTCGACGTTCTTGAACAAACCGTGTTCGCCGCGCCAGGCGACGATCGCATTGGCCTTGCTCAGGCCGATGCCATCCAGAGAGGTGGCGATGGCGGCGGCGTCGGCATGGTTGACATCGACCGGTGTGGCGGCGAAGGCGGGCAGCGCGCAGGCCAGCGACAGCACCAGCGCGGCAAGGATGTTGCGGATCATGATCGTTCTCCCTTGTGTTGAAGCGCCGGACGCGATGTCCGGCGGCGTGGGATGAAGTGTGCGGCGCTGTGTAACGCGATTCTGCCGGACAAGCGCCGCATCCGCTGTCCGCTTGGGCTGCGGGCGCGTGTCGGAAATGCCCCACATAAGTGGACGTAATGTCCATTTCGGAAGCGGCTTGCTTGGTCTCGCGGCGCTGAGCTTGGCTTTCACTCGGCCCGTAGCTTTGGCTATGGGCCTCGCTCCAAGTCTTCGCCCAGCACCACGGTCCGCAGCGCGATCCATCTCCCAAATGAACATTACAGTCCACTAGCGAAAAGCACGGCACTGCTACAATCCGCGGTCTTGCGCGAGTGGAGAACGGGATGGACGCCAGCCAGTTGCAGTCCTTCGTCGGCGGTTTGTGGGATGACGAGGTCGTGCCGCGGATCACCGACTACATCAAGATACCCAACAAGTCGCCGATGTTCGATCCGCAATGGAGCGAACACGGTTACATGGAGGATGCGGTCAAATTGATGGAGGCATGGGCGCGCGAAAAACTGACCGCGCTGCCAGGCGCGACGCTGGAAGTGGTGCGCCTGGAAAAGCGCACGCCGCTGATCTTCATCGACGTTCCCGTGTTTGGCAGCGAAGCCAAGCCCGACGATTGCGTGTTGTTGTATGGACACCTGGACAAGCAGCCGGAGATGACCGGCTGGAGCGATGGCCTTGGCCCATGGACGCCCGTGCTCAAGGGCGACAAGTTGTTCGGCCGCGGCGGCGCCGACGATGGCTACGCGATCTTCGGCTCGTTGTCGGCGCTGCTGGCGTTGCGCGCACAGAACATTCCACACGCGCGTTGCGTGGTGATGATCGAGGCCTGCGAGGAGTCCGGCAGCTACGATCTGCCGTATTACGTCGATCATCTCGCGGCCAAGATCGGCCAGCCGACGCTGGTGGTGTGCCTGGATTCCGGCTGCGGCAATTACGATCAATTATGGTTGACGACATCCTTGCGCGGCATGACCGGCGGCAATTTGCGCGTGAGGGTGTTGAGTGAAGGCGTGCATTCGGGCGACGCATCAGGCGTGGTGCCCTCGAGTTTCCGGGTGCTGCGCGAGTTGTTGGCGCGGCTGGAAGACTCCGCCACCGGCGAAATCCTGCCGCGCGAATTGCATGTCGAGGTTCCCGCGCATCGCCTCGAGCAGGCTCGGCGCAGCGCGGAGGTGCTGGGCAACGATGTGTACGACAAATTTCCGTTTGTGCCAGGCATGAAACCCGTCGTGCAGGATCTGACCGAGTTGGTATTGAACCGCACCTGGCGCCCGCAGCTCGCGGTGACTGGCGCCGATGGACTGCCGCCATTGCAGAGCGCGGGCAATGTGATGCGCCCGTTTACCGCGGTGAAATTGTCGCTGCGGCTGCCGCCGACGCTCGAAGGCACCAAGGCCGGCGAGCGCGTCAAGCAATTGCTGGAGCGCGACCCACCCTACGGGTGCAAGGTCGAGTTCGCGATGGAGAAAGCCTCCAGCGGCTGGAACGCGCCCGCGTTGTCGCCGTGGCTGGAGCAAGCCGTGGCGGACGCATCGCAGCTCGCGTTCGGCGCGCCGCCGGCATACATGGGCGAGGGCGGCAGCATCCCGTTCATGGGCATGCTGGGCGAGAAATTCCCGGGCGCGCAGTTCCTGATCACCGGCGTGCTCGGCCCGCATTCCAACGCGCACGGCCCCAACGAGTTCCTGCATATTCCGACCGGCAAGCGCGTATCGATGGTGGTGGCGAAAGTGGTTGCCGAACATGGCAAGGCCAGCGCGAAAGGCTTGACGTGATCCTGCGTGCATGGCCTCGACCTACCGCATTCGTCCAGCCATCGCCGAGGATGCCGCCGCGCTGGCGGCATCCTCGGCGCAGCTCGGTTATCCAAGTGATACGACGGCGATCGCGAGACGATTGCGCGACATCGCCGAGCACGGTGCGGGCGCGGTACTGGTCGCGGAATTCGGCGACGGCGGCATCGCCGGCTGGGCGCATGTACTGCCGCAACGGCGAATGGAACACGAGCCGAACGTCGAGCTTGCCGGGCTCATCGTCGATGAAAACCGTCGTGGCGCCGGCGTCGGCGCCGCGCTGCTGCGCGCGGTCGAGACGTGGACGCGCGGGCATGGGCTCACCGACATCGTGGTGCGTTCCAATGTGATCCGCGCACGCGCGCACCGCTTCTATCTGCGTGAGGGCTACGCGGAGAAAAAACGTCAGGCGGTGTTCGTCAAGAAACTGCGCGTTTGAAACCGGGCCGCGTATCAGCGTCCGCCGGCCGGTTTCGGCGGCAGGCTGCGCAGATAAAGCCACAGCGCCGAAAATTCGGTGTCGCTCATGTGGGCGAGGCTGGGCCACGGCATGAATGGATCGAGCGCGGTACCGTCCGGACGTTTGCCGGTGCGGATCGTGCGCACGAAATCCGCCTCGCTCCAGTTGCCCAGGCCCGTACGCGGATCGGACGTAAGGTTGGCCGCTTTCGGAAAGCTCGGCGGCAAACCGGGGATCGCGCCACCCGAGAAATGCTGGCCATGGCAACCCGTACAAGCGCTGGCGAGATAACGGCCATACTCGAGGCCGACCACCGCCGGCAGCGCCGCAACGTGCGGCGCGTGCTGATCGATCAAGCGCGCTTCCAACAGATTCGGCATCTTGCCGAAGGCAAACAGCGCACGTCCGGCCGGGCCGACCCGCGCGGGCGGCATCTCGCGGTCCACCGGTGGAACTTGCGTTGCCCAGGCGATCACCGCAGCGGTGTCGGCATCGCTCAGCCCGGAAAAATCACGGATCGGCATGAACAGCAGAGGTTGCCCGCCGGGCTTGATGCCGTGGCGGATCGCGTGTTCCCAGTCGGCGACACTCAAGCTCGCGCCGATACCGCCGCGACCGCGGGTCAGGTTGGGGCCGGCCAAGCGTCCGATCGGAGGGACATCCATGACGACATGACCGCCAAGATCGGCGCCATGACATTCGCGGCAACCGCGGGTGGTCGCGATATGCTCGCCACGCGCGATGCTGGAGGCATCGGTCGGCAGCGCCAAAGCTGATTCGTCGATCGCATAGTGCGTGCTCAACGCGGCATCGCTGCGAATCCACACGAACGCGACCAACGTCGCCACAAGAATCAATAGCGCGAACAGTATCCGTAACAGCCAGCGTTTCATGGCGGTTCCCCAATCGCCGATTGTTCCGGCGATATACGCTTGCAACGGCGCACTGTCCAGTGCCGCGCAGCATGACGATCGACGCCGCGCGCGCTACCCTTTACCGGATTTTGTGCCGAAGGACGAACCATGCGCTTCGATATCCCCCCGGTCACGCTGGGCCTGCTGATTCTCAACATCGTGGTGTTTCTGCTGATGACGCTTACCGGCGGCGAATGGCTGGTAATACACGCGGCGTTGTGGCCCTTCGGTCCCGAACGGCTTGCAGGTTACACCGCTGCCGGCGCGCCGGTGATGGTCGGATTCCACGTCTGGCAATTGCTGACGTACGCGTTCATGCACGGCGGCTGGACCCACATCGCTTTCAACATGTTCGCGCTGTACATGTTCGGCGGCCCGATCGAGCACCTGCTCGGCACCCGGCATTTCATCGTCTATTACGTGGTCTGCACAGTGGTCGCGGCGCTGGCGCAATTGCTGGTCGTGCATTTTTTCACCGGTGGCTTCTATCCGACCATTGGCGCGTCCGGCGCGATCTTTGGCCTGCTGCTGGCTTTCGGCGTGATGTATCCGCACGTCAAGCTGTTTCTGATCTTCTTTCCGGTACCGATCTCGGCGTGGATTTTCGTGATCGGCTACATGGTGCTGGAACTGTTCCTCGGCGTGACCGGAACCCAGGCCGGTGTCGCCCACTTCGCGCACCTGGGCGGTGCGGCCGGCGGGTTCGTGTTGCTGCAATACTGGCGCGGCAAGTTGCCGGTCAAACCCAAGCGCGTGTTGACGCGCTGACCGCGCACTTCTTCTTTGCTGTCATTCCGGCGAAAGCCGGAATCCAGCTCTTTCGCAAGAAACCCTGGTTCCGCTCACTGCCGCGAGCGGGCGACTTTTGTTTCGGCAAAAGTCGCCAAAACCATCCCGCGCAAGCATGACGGTCTCGACAACGTCGTATTGTCTCGACTGCCCTGCGATGCTCGCCGAACGGCGGCCGCGCCGAACTCGCACATCCCTGTGCTCAAACAACCGTCGCTTGCTCCGCCGTTCGGCTGCGCTTCTCGGCGTCATGCACGGCGCTGGAATGCTCGCTTGTCGACGGCCATCCTTGGCCTACGCCTCCTTTTTGCTAGACCTTCAGCAACTCAGGCGGCAACGCCGGCGCGATCGCCTCGATCATCCCCGCGACCACGTGCATGTTGCCGGCCAGCAGATTGCCGGAAGCCGGGATGCCGTCGCGGCCGGCGAAATCGCAGTAACGACCGCCGGCCTCGCGCACCAGCAGACAACCGGCGGCCATGTCCCACGGCTTCAGACCAGTTTCGAAATAGCCGTCCAGACGTCCATTCGCGGTCCACGCCAGATCCAGCGCCGCGGAGCCGGTGCGGCGGATGTCCTCGGCTTTTTTCAGCAGCGTACGGGTCATGCCCAGTTGTGCATCGAGATGCGTGCGTTCGCGGAACGGGAAGCCGGTCGCCAGCATCGCGCCGTCGAGCGATTCACGCCGGGCCACGCGCAGTCGGCGGTCGTTGAGGAAGGCGCCATCGCCCTTGCTGGCGGAGTAAAGCTCGTTGCGCAGCGGATCGAGTATCACGCCGTGCTGTGGCTCGCCGCGATCCAGTTGCGCGATCGACACCGCGAAATGCGGGATGCCGCGCAGATAATTGTGGGTGCCGTCGAGCGGATCGATCACCCAGGTAAAGCGCGCGTTTTTTTTGCCCGACGCGCCGGACTCCTCGCCGAGGATCGCGTGATCGGGATACGCGCGTTTCAATTCGCGCACGATCTCGGCCTCGGCCAGTTTGTCGACCTCGGAAGCGAAATCCATGCGCTGCTTTTCAACCACGGCCAGATCGCCGAGGCGGTTCATGTAGCGCAGGATCACGCTGCCCGCGGCGCGCGCGGCGCGCACCGCGACGGTAACGGCGGGTCGGGCCATTACGGTCTGCTCACAGCCAGCAAAGCGAGTCGCGTTGCTTCCGCAGCGGTTGCCAGACAAGGCGCGCGCCGCAGCGCTATAGCCACTCTATGGCCAAGGCGTGCAACGCCGTATGGCGGCCGCTGCGAAGCAACCCGCAGGACCCTGGGCCTTTGCCCGCATGGCTGCGTTATCGCTCGTCTATGTATCGACACATTTTCCTCGCGATGCGTTGCCCTGCCAGAGAAAGGACCGACGGCGCGGCCCACTTGGCTGGCTGCGAGCAGGCCCAATTCCGGGCGATGGTAAAGAACGTGCCGTGAGCGGCGAACGCGCGATTATAGAGGCTTTCCATCCATGGCACTGGATCCCGGCCAATCCATGGCCGGGATGACGAGCGTTATGCTTCGATTCCGTGCCTGATACCTTTCCCGCTTCGATGCAGACAGCGCAACAACTCCGCTTCGTGCTCTCCCGCACTTCGCACCCCGGCAATATCGGCGCGGCCGCGCGCGCGATCCGCACCATGGGGTTCGACAGGCTTTTCCTGGTCGCGCCGCAACGTTATCCGCATCCGCAGGTGACCGCGATGGCCGCGGGCGCGGACGATGTGCTCGACCAACTCGTCGTCACGGGAAATGTGCCCGACGCGATCGCCGATTGCACGCTCGTGCTGGGCTTGAGCGCACGCCGGCGCGACGTGCCGCTGCGGGAATTGACCCCGCGCGCGGCAGCGGCGGAAATCGTGATCGAGCTGGGAGAGGGCGCCGAAGTCGCGTTGTTGTTCGGCAACGAGCAGTCCGGGTTGGACAACGACGAACTGGCACTGTGCCACGCCATGGTGCGCATTCCGAGCGTCGAGGATTTCTCCTCGCTCAATCTCGCGCAGGCGGTGCAGGTGATGGCGTACGAGGCGCGGTTTGCCCTGCATGACGCGCGAGACGAGGTGCCCGCGCCGCGCGATCCGCCGGCCAGCGCGGGCCAGATGGAAGCCTTCTTCGCGCACCTGTTCCAGACCTTGCAAGATATCGAGTTCCACAAGGGCCGTTCGCCGATGACGATCGAGCGTCGATTGCGCCGGTTGTTCCTGCGCGCGCAGCCGGACGCGCGCGAGCTGCGCGTGCTGCACGGGATCCTGGCGGACGCGCAAAGGATGGCGAATCTGGCGAAAGACCGGTAATGCTTGAAACGCGCGACGATCGCGGCGTCATCCCTGCTCGTAACTCTCATCATTGCTCACCGCGAGCGGCGCGATCAACACCTTGTCGATGCGCGCGCCCTCCACCTCGACGATTTCGAAGCGCAACCCGCGCCACTCGAAGGCCTCGCCGATGCCCGGAATCCGTCCGAACGCGGCCATCATCATGCCGGCCACGGTGCGGAAATCGTCGTCGTCCTCGTGCGGCAATTCGAAACGTTGCAGCAACTCGCGCAAGTCGTCGCTGGACAGCGCGCCGTCGACCAGCAGACTGCCGTCGTCACGCCGCACCACCGGCGCGTCACGCGGCGCGTCGCCTTCGCTGGGCGAGGCGCGGCCGACCACCGCGCTGAGCAGATCATTCAAGGTAACCAGGCCCTCGATGTCGCCGTATTCGTCCACCACCAGCGCGAAGGGCGTTTCGGCGTCGCGGAACTCCTCCAGCAAATCCAGCGCGCGCGCGGTGTCGGGCACGAACAAGGGCTTGGCCAGCTTGCGGAACAATTCCGGCAGCCGCGTTTCCACCGACAGTCCCTGCAGCAGGCGTTTGACTTCCAGCACACCCAGCACATCGTCCTCGCTGCCGCGATAAACCGGGTAACGCGAAAACGGCGTGGCGCGCAGCACGGCGAGGTTCTCGGCCAAGGGCGCGGCGGCATCCAGCCAGGCGATGCGCGGACGCGGGGTCATCACGCTGTCGACGGCGCGATCGCCGAGCCGCAGCACGCGGTTGACCATGTTGCGCTCGTCGGGATCCAGCACCCCTTGCTCGGCGCCTTCGGCGACCAGCAGGCGGATTTCCTCTTCCGTCACTTTCTCGCGCGGCGTGCGTTGCAGCCGCAATACCCGCAGCAGCAAAGTGCTGAGATGATTCAGCACCCACACGAACGGCGCGGCGAGCCAGGCCAGCCCGAGCATCGGCATCGCGATGAAAGTGGCGATGCGTTCGGGTGCGCTGAGCGCGGCGCGTTTGGGCACCAGTTCTCCGACTGTGATGTTGATGGTGGTGACGATGATGAAACCGATGATCAGGCTGATCCAGATCGAATAGCGCGCGACATCCGGTTCGCCCAAATGGAGCAGCCATTCGCGCACGGTATGGCTCACCGAATAGCCCGTGGCCGCGCCGGTGATCAGCGTGATCAGGGTGATGCCGACCTGCACGGTCGAAAGAAACCGTTCCGGGTGCTCGGCCAGCTTGAGCGCGATCCGCGCGCGCTTGCTGGTGCGCGCCATGTGTTTCAGCCGGCTCTTGCGTGAGGCGATCAGCGCGATCTCCGACAGCGCGAAGAACGCGTTGCACATCGCCAGCAGCAGCACCAGCCCCAGCTCGGTCAACATGATCGGTCAACGTGGGCTGTCAGCATGGCGGATTGGGCGGCAAGGGCTCGTCCATGCCGGGAGTGTAGCAAGCCGGGGCCGTTGTCTCGTCCGAACGGCTGGCGACGCCCGATGCAGCGGTCTTGTCATGCTCGTGTAACATCCCGGAAATAATCTGCGCCGCGATCGACTGGAGCCAACCATGTTCTCCCTGCAGACGATGTTCGGCAAAGGCGACAAGTTCTACGGCCTGCTGGAAGCCAGCGCGCAGGCGGCGCGGGACGGCGCCGCCGCGTTGCAGCAGTTGCTGGAGCACCGCGGCGAGACGCCGATGCTGGACAGTTTCCGCGCGGCTCGGCGGCGCGAGAAGCAGCTCGCGTCGCAGATCAGCGAGGCGCTGGTCAACACCTTCGTCACCGCGCTGGACCGCGAAGACATCGAGGCGATGTCGTCCGCGCTGTACCGCATTCCCAAGACCATCGAGAAGTTCGCCGAGCGTTACGCGATCGTGTCCGGGCGGCTGGACGACGTCGATTTCTCCTCGCGTGCGGCATTGCTGATGCGCGCCACCGAGGTGCTCGTCGAAATGGTGAGCGAGTTGCGCAACGGTCTGCGGATAAATCAGATGCGGGCTTTGCAGGATCGCCTGCAGGCGATCGAATCCGAGGCCGACCGGATGCTGCTCGATCCGTATCGGGGCCTGTACACCGCCGGCGGCGACCCGATCCGTGTGCTGCTGGCCAAAGACCTGTTTGAACTGATGGAGAAGGCGATCGACCGCTGCCGGGATGTGGGCAACGTCATTTATTCGATTGTGTTGAAGAATTCATGAAAGCCGGGAACGGGGATTCGGGACTCGGGGCCGGGGAAACGCGGTTTGTCTCATTCGTCATTCCGGCGCAAGCCGGAATCCATTTTCTGTTCGCGCGAAAATCAAAATGGATTCCGGGTTCCGCTTCCCGAAACAGCCCCGGGAAGCGGCCCCGGAATGACGACAAGGTTGTTTGTCCGGGCCGAGTCCCGAGTCCCCAGTCCCGGGTCCCGCAATGAGCCTTGGCCTTTTGATTGCCGTCATCGTGGTGGCGTTGGTGTTCAACTACATCAACGGCTTTCACGACACCGCCAACTCGATCGCCACTGTGGTCGCGACCAAGGTGCTGACGCCCGGCAAAGCGGTGCTGCTGGCGGCCGGGACCAATCTGCTCGGCGCGTTGCTGGGAACGGCGGTGGCCAAGACCATTGCCTCCGGCCTGATCGACGCGGGCGTGGTCAACGTCGGCGCGGAGCTTTTGATCTGCGCGTTGCTCGGCGCGACGATCTGGAATCTGATCACCTGGTGGCTGGGCCTGCCGTCGAGTTCCTCGCACGCCTTGGTCGGCGGGCTGTGCGGCGCCGCGGTCGCGGTCGCCGGTGGACATTTCAACGCGATCATCTGGAGTACCGGCCCGCACTGGTGGTCGGGCAACGGCGTGATCCCGAAAGTGGTGATCCCGATGGTGGTCTCGCCGGCGATCGGCTTCGTGCTCGGCATGCTGGTGATGGGCGGGCTGTTCGCGTTGTTTGCGTTTCTGGCGAACCGCAAGGGATTCATGCGCCGCTTCGGCCGCACGCCGTTCGTGAATCTGTTCTTTGGCAAGGCGCAATTGTTCTCGGCCGCGGCGATGGGAATCTCGCACGGCATGAACGATGCGCAGAAGACGATGGGCATCATTGCGCTGGCCTTGGCCGGCGCCACCGCCGCGCATCATCTGGACGCGCTGCCGTGGTGGCTCGGATTTTTGCGCATCCCGGGCAACGCGGAAAATTTCCCGATCCCGGTGTGGGTCAAGGTGATCAGCGCGCTGGTGATGGCCGCGGGCACCGCCGGCGGCGGCTGGCGCATCATCAAGACGCTCGGCCACAAGATGACCAAACTGCATCCGATCAACGGCTTCGCCGCCGAGACCAGTTCCGCCGCGGTGATCATCACCGCATCGTTCTATGGCCTGCCGGTGTCAACCACGCACGTGGTGTCGTCGGCCATCATGGGGGTGGGTTCGGCCAAGCGCTTCAATGCGATCCGCTGGACCGTGGTCGAACGGATGATGTGGGCGTGGATTCTCACATTGCCGATCACCGCGATCATCGCGTGGGCGCTGGTGCAAGGGGTGCGATTGACGGGTTGGTGAGAAGCCGCATCAAATACCTGTTTGCCGTTCCAATTCTTCCAGCCGTCTCCAGCGATTGACGATCGTGCAGAACAGCGCGGCGGTGCGCTCGGCGTCGTACACCGCGCCATGTGCCTGGCTTGCGTCCCATTCATAACCGGCCGCTTGCACCGCGCGCGACAACACGGTTTGCCCGTAAGCCACGCCGCCCAGAGTCGCGGTGTCGAAACACGAAAACGGATGGAACGGATTGCGCTTGTGCCCCGCGCGGCGTACCGCGGCATTGAGAAAACCCAGATCGAACGCTGCGTTGTGTCCGACCAGGATCGCGCGCTGGCAACCGCTGGCTTTCATCGCCGCACGGATCGGTTTGAACACATGCTCCAGCGCTTCGCGCTCGGGCAACGCGGCCCGGAACGGGTGGTCCGGGTCGATGCCGGTGATCTCCATCGATTTGGGATCGAGATTGGCGCCGGGAAACGGCACGACATGTGTGGATACCGTCGGTTCCGGAAATACCACGCCGTCGCCATCCATGCCAACGATCACCGCTGCCACTTCGAGCAGCGCATCGCGTTCGGCGTCGAAGCCGCCGGTTTCCACGTCCACCACGACCGGGAGAAATCCCCGGAAACGCGCGGCCAGGCGCGGTTTGCGTGCGTCTTTGTCATCCATCGCATCAGCATAACAGCGCGGCGCGCGACGCCACGTGCCGAGGGTCGATCCCGAAACAAAAAACGCGGCGGATCGTAAAGACCCGCCGCGTCAGGGTTACTACACACGAACAAACGGCGACTCCCGTCGCCGTGTTTTTCGGTGCATCAATGCTGCATCGAATCCATGTCGTGATCGGAGTCGTGCATCATCTTCATGCCGTTCTGCATCTCTTCCTTGCTGAGTTTGCCGTCGCCATTGGCATCCATTTTCTTGAACATCGTATCCATGTAGGCCGCATGCTCGCTTTGCGAGATGTAACCGTCATGATTGGTGTCCATCGCGTCCCACATTTTCGACATGTCCTGATGGCCCATCATTTTGTCGTGGCTCATCATCTTGTCGTTATGCATCATCGACGATTTGTCCTGCATGCTTCCGTTTTGCATGCTGCCGCTTTGCATGCTGCTCTGCGCGAATGCGCCCGACGCCATCGCCGTGCCGGCGAACAGCGTACAAGCAAGCGCGAGTTTGTTGAATGACATGAGTTTCTCCTCCAGTTGATTTCAGTCCATGGTCCGCTTCAGGGGCGGTGTTTGGTCCTTCCAGGGCGCCGGTAGGACGGCAATCAGGGTGTGCCGCCATCCAGCCCATTGAATATAACGACGCAGCCGTTAAACGTCCGTGAGAAACCACGGGTTTGTCATGTATTTGTAACGCGACCTCCACGAACCGGTAACACCCGCAAAGCATTCTGTGGCCATCCCGGGGACGCGGCAACCAAGAGACCGCAGGCCGCGCGGATTCCTTACACGGGAGAGCCGCCGTGCCTCGCAGAGTGCTTGCCTTGGACGTCGCCGCCAGCTTCGGGTTGGCCAGTTTCCAGCGCCATTGCGGCGCCCGCTGCGACCGTGTCAAACCCAGCAAGGATCTCGCTCCATCGCTGCGCAACACCTATTAAAACTGGGCCGGCCGCTTGTCGAGGCAGGAAGCCGAGACTTGCGGTGCGATGAGCCGGGACCAGCGACGACGATGTAACGATTGCAGCGAGTCGGGAGAGGGGTTATTCCGCCTCCGTCTTGCCCTTGTAACCGCACAGATCCCGGATCGGGCACTGCGGACACTTCGGCTTGCGCGCGGTGCACACGTAGCGCCCGTGCAGGATCAGCCAGTGGTGCGCGCCGAGTTTGAATTCATCCGGCACCACGCGCATCAATTTGTCCTCGACCACGCGCACGTTGGGCCCGGGCGCGAGACCGGTGCGGTTGCAGACCCGGAAGATATGCGTGTCCACCGCGATGGTCGGTTCGCCGAACACGGTGTTGAGCACCACGTTGGCGGTCTTGCGGCCCACGCCCGGCAAGGCTTCCAACCCCTCGCGCGTGCGCGGCACTCCGCCCTCGTGCCGTTCGATCAACAGCGCGCACATCGCGATAATGTTCCTGGCCTTGGCGTTGTACAGGCCGATCGTGGCGATGTATTTCTTCAGCTGCGTCTCGCCGAGTTCCAGGATTTTTTTTGGCGTATTCGCCACCGGAAACAGTTTTTTTGTCGCCTTGTTGACGCCCACGTCGGTTGCCTGCGCCGACAAGATCACCGACACCAGCAACTCGAACGGTGTTCGATATTTCAGCTCTGTCGTCGGTTCCGGATCGAGTTCGCGCAGGCGGCGGAACAACTCGGCGATCTCGGCGCGTTTCACGAGCCAAGACCACTGCTGTCAATCATGAAGCCCATGCTTGGATTTTAGCCAAGTAGCTGAGTAAGCGCAGCGATGCCCAATATTGGTAGGATTGGCGCTGGGGGTTCGCAAGCTCACCCGGCGGATTCCATTCTGAAGTGCAGTTCCTTTCCAGTGAAGCGGCCCAGGCGCGGAAGTCTGCGCAGCTTCACCGCCAAGTGGAACTGCCCATGCCCTACGCACACCTGAGCCAACGCGAACGCTACCAGATTCAGATGCTTCACCGTGCGGGTTTCTTGCCCAGCCAGATCGGCCGGCAGTTGGCGCGCCATCCCACCACGATCGCGCGCGAGTTGCGGCGCAACCGCCGGCACCAGGATTACCAGGCGCGGCACGCGCAGTGTTTGTCACTGCAACGGCGGCAGCCTGTGGCGCCACTTGCGGCAACGCAAACGGCGACGACGGCGGCGTTGCGGCACGCCGCGTCAGCGGCAACGCTTTGGCGGGCGTCGCATCCATGAGCGTCCGGCGAGCGTGGCCACCCGCCGGCGCATTGGCGACTGGGAGGGCGATACCATTGTGGGCCGTGGTCGCGCACGCGTGGTGACGCTGGTTGAACGCCGCTCGGGCCTGTTGCGTATACGCAAGGTTGAAAACGGCGAGGCCCGGCCAGTGCTGCGCGCCATGTTGCACGCCTTGCATCCGTTGCGAGCGCGCGTGCGTGCGCACCCTGACCTTCGACAACGGCAGCGAGTTCGCCGAACACGAGCTGCTCGACATCGTGCTGAAATCGCGCAGCTACTTCGCCGATCCGTTCGCTTCCTGGCAACGCGGCAGCAACGAGAACACCAACGGGCTGCTGCGCGAGTATCTGCCCAAGCGCTGCGATCTGAGCGCCGTCACCGACGCGCAACTCCAGCAGATCGAAGAACGCCTCAACAACCGTCC
>JBDTBW010000006.1:0-56896 GCA_039923855.1 Rhodanobacteraceae bacterium
GCAATTGCACGATGAACTCGATCTCGCGGATACCGCCGGGGCCGAGCTTCAAATGACCGGCCATATCGCGACGCGCGACCTCGGCGTCGATCAGCGCTTTCATTTCGCGCAGACCCGCGTGCGCGGTGTAATCGAAATAACGGCGATAGACGAATGGCTTCAACAATTCGAGCAATTTTTTTCCGGCCGCGAGATCACCCGCCACCGGCCGCGCCTTGATCCATGCGTAGCGCTCCCAGTCGCGACCCTCGCGCTGGTAGTACTGCTCCATCGCCGCGAACGACGCCGCCACCGGTCCCGCCTCGCCGAACGGCCGCAGGCGCAAATCCACGCGCGCGACGATACCGTCGCGGCTGGTTTCGGAAAGCAGGCGCACGAATTCGCGCGCGACGCGCGCGAAGAATTCGGCATTGTCGAGCGGACGCACGCCATCGGTGCCACCGGCCTCCGGGTAGGCGAGAATCAAATCGACGTCGGAAGAAAAATTGAGTTCGCCTCCGCCCAACTTTCCGAGCGCCATCACCACCAGCGATTGCGGCACACCCTCGGCATTGCGCGGGATTCCATAACGGGCGCGCATTGCGGCTTCGGCATGATTCAGCGCGAACGCGATCAGGGTTTCATAAAGCGCCGTGGTGCCCGCCAAGGTGTCGGCGAGATCGTCGAGGCCGTTGACGTCCCGGAACACGATCCGCACCGCCTCGGCGCGGCGAAAGCGGCGCAGCCGCGCGGCGACATCATCGGCGCCGGTACTCAACAAGCCGGTGCGCGCGGAAGCGGATGCCGGGTCGCGCAAGCGCGCGAGACCCTGCGGCGACAGCAACGCCGGATCGCGGCGGATCGCATCGAATGCGAAATCGCTGGCCAGCAGCAACCGGCGCAAGCGTTGCGCGACACCGGCGTCGTCGTGTACGTGCACCCCCGCAGTGCGGCAGGCGGCCGCAAGTTCCGCTTCGCGCGAATCCGCGAGCGCGGTCAACGCGGCGGCGGCCGTGGGCGTTGTGGAGGTCGTCATCGCGCGATTATGCCGGGGCAACATCCGATTAATGACCCCGCGCTTACAGTCCACATCCACCGGCCACTTGACCATCCGCCAGCCATGCCATCCGGGTTTTCAGACAAGAGGCGCGCACGCGCGTCGCAGATCGTGTGGGTGGCGCTGTTGGCGATCCTTTTCGCGCTCGTCACCGGCTTGCTCGACGGCAATCCGGGCGTCGCTCCGGCCGCGCTGTTCCATGCGCCGTGGCCGCTATTGGTCAACGCATTGCCAGGCTTGTTGCTCGCGGCGACATTTCTGGCGTTGACGCGCCGCCCGCTGTGGTCGTTCCTGATCGCGTTGGGTGCCGAGGCACTACTGTTTCGCGTGAACGCCTTGAAGGAAATCAATCTCGCTTCGCCGCTGGTGCCGGCGGATTTCCGGATGCTCGGGCAACTGCGTCAAGGCGGCGCGCATTTGCTGGGCGGCTATGCGCACGTCGGCGTATGGTTGATCCCCGCCGCGGTCGCGGCCTTGATCGCATTGATCGCGTTGTGGCGACATGAGCCGCCGGTAATGCCGCGCAACCACTGGCAGCGCACGGGTCTGGGATTGTGTGCCGTTGCGGCCTTGTTGTCGCTGTGCGCGGGCTGGCCGGCGTGGCGCGTAGTTTACAGCCAGACGGCGCTCGGCTTCGAACCGTGGTCGGCGAAGCACACCGCACAACGCGCCGGTTTGATCGGCATGTTGGCGTTGTACCGGCTCGACTTTGCCGATCAATCGATGCGGATCGACGCGCGCGCGGCTCACGCGTTGCTGGCCGATACCGCACCGGCGGTGCGGTCGCGCATGATTGCGGTCAGCGACGGTCAGCGGCCCGACATCGTGATCGTGCAGAGCGAATCTTTTTTCGATCCGGGCCGGATGCGCGGCTACGCGCCGTACCAATTCATCCCCAACTTCGCGCGGCTGGCGCAAGACGGCGAATTCGGGCCACTGCATGTGCCGACGTTCGGCGGCGGCACCATCCGCACCGAATTCGAGGTGCTTACCGGCCTGCCGCTGCGCTATTTCCCGCAGGTGCAGTTTCCGTATCTGCAGATCGACGCGAAAAAGATTCCGGGTCTGGCGCGCGTGCTCGCCGCGCACGGCTACACAACGCTTGCGATCCACGACAACGACCCGGGTTTCTGGAATCGCGCCAGTGCGTTGAAGCGGCTCGGCTTCCAGCGTTTCATCGCGATCGACGGTTTTCCGAAAAATCCCCCGCTGGACGGCCGTTATGTGTCCGATCGCGCGCTCACAGACGAAATTCTCGCGCAACTTCGCGACAGTGGGCCGCCGCAACTGCTGTTCGCGATCAGCATGGAAGCGCACGGCCCCTACGACGGCGATACGGGCAACATCGATCTCGCGCGGCGCGGCGCGATACCGGTGCCCCCGGGCGTCAACGGCGTGGCAAAAACGATGTTGCAGAATTATCTGTATCACCTGCGCCACGCCGATGCGCAACTGGGACGGCTTGCCGCTGCGCTGACGCACCGTTCGCGTCCGACCCTGCTGCTGTTCTACGGCGATCACCTGCCCGCGCTCGGCCAGGCGTTCGAGGTCAATGGTTTCAAGGACGGCGGCGATCAACTCGCGCAGACCGGATCGTGGCTGCTGATCGATCCGGCGCATCCACGAGACGACACGCCGCAGGCGCTTGCCGCGTGGGCGCTCCCGGGCGAATTGCTGGAACGCGCTGGGATCCGCGACGACGCGTACTTTGCATTGACCGACGTGCTGGCGCCAGGACTTTCCGATCTCACCCGCGCGCCGGATGCGCCGCGCGCGCCGGAGACCGCGCAACAACGCGCGCTCGATACCGGTTTCGCCAATGTCGCGCGGCTGCGGTTGAAGAATAAACCCGAACCGTTTTTTCCATCGGCCGGACCCGCCGCGGTATTGGCCGGCAGAGCGCCTCGCGCGCAGCAGTCCTCACGCCCCGAGGACGCTGCCGTAATGAACTAATGGAAGATTGTCGTGGAGATGACGTTGCCGCCAAAAAATAGATGCCTTGGATACAACTGAAACGTTATTATACCACCATCTCGAAGGAGTCAGCCATGCGAACGGTCCTGCGTGCGCTCGTCTTTTTTTTCGTCTGCGGGGCGCACGCGGCGCCCACCGATGCGGTTAACTCGCGGGCTGGTGTCGATGCTTTTAATCGCGCGTTTGACCAGGCCACCAGAAACATGGACAACGCCGCGACACTGGCGTTATGGGAAGACAATGGCGTCAGCCTGCTGCCCTCCACCGCGCCGATCATCGGGAAAAAAGCCATCGCCACATTCATGGATGACGTTTTACGACAGCTCCCCGGCGCGCACATGAAGTCGTTCGAGGATCGCTGTTTCGACATCCAGATTTCGGGCGATCTTGCTTCGGAGTGGTGCCAAGAGCATCAAGTGGTGACCTTCAACGACGGCAAGCCGCCGTTCGATGGCCGCGGCAAGATGTTGCTCGTCCTGCATCGCGGCGCCGAGGGGCACTGGCGGCTGCGGCAGGAAATGTGGAACCAGGCTGCGACCGAACCCGTTTCGAAATAGGCTTGCCGTTCACAGAAAAGAAAAGCCCCGCATCGCTGCGGGGCTTTTGCTTTTTTTGCTTTTTGGTTTCTGCGGCAGCACACGGAGGTGCTGCCGTACCCAGTCGCAAAATCAGAAATCCATGCCGCCCATGCCACCCATCCCACCGCCGCCACCGCCGCCGTGGTTGTGCTCTTCCTTCTTCGGCGCCTCACCCACCATCGCCTCGGTGGTGATCATGAGGCCCGCGATCGAGGCCGCGTTCTGCAACGCGGTGCGGGTGACCTTGGTCGGGTCCAAAATGCCCATCTCGACCATGTCGCCGAACTCGCCGGTCTGCGCGTTGTAACCATAGTTGCCCTTGCCATCGGCGACTTTGTTCAGCACCACGGAGGGCTCGGCACCGGCGTTGGTGACGATCTCGCGCAATGGCGCTTCCATGGCACGGCGCGCGATCACGATGCCGTGGTTCTGGTCCTCGTTGTCACCCTTGAGCTTGGTCGCTCCGGCCAACGCGCGGATCAGCGCCACGCCGCCGCCGGCGACCACGCCTTCCTCGACCGCCGCGCGGGTGGCGTGCAGCGCATCTTCGACGCGCGCCTTCTTTTCCTTCATTTCGATCTCGGTGGATGCGCCGACCTTGATCACTGCAACGCCGCCGGCGAGCTTGGCAACGCGCTCCTGCAATTTCTCGCGATCATAATCCGACGAGGTTTCCTCGATCTGCGCCTTGACCTGCTTGATGCGGCCTTCGATCGCCTTGGTGTCACCGGCGCCATCGATGATGGTGGTGTTTTCCTTGGTGATGACGACCTTCTTGGCACGGCCGAGATCCTTGACCGTGGCCTTCTCGAGCGCCAGACCCACCTCCTCGGACACCACCGTGGCGGCGGTAAGAATGGCCATGTCCTCGAGCATCGCCTTGCGGCGGTCGCCGAAGCCAGGCGCCTTGACCGCGCACACCTTGACGATACCGCGAATCGTATTGACGACCAGCGTCGCCAAGGCTTCGCCCTCGACTTCCTCGGCCACGATCAGCAGCGGCTTGCCCGACTTGGCCACGCCTTCCAGCACCGGCAGCAAATCGCGTACCGAGCCGATCTTCTTGTCGTGCAGCAAGATGTATGGGTCTTCCAACTCGCACTGCATCGATTGCTGATTGTTGATGAAGTACGGCGACAGATAGCCGCGATCGAACTGCATGCCCTCGACCACGTCCAACTCGTTCTCAAGGCCCGAGCCGTCCTCGACCGTAATCACGCCTTCCTTGCCGACCTTGTCCATCGCCTCGGAGATCAGCTTGCCGATCACCTCGTCGCCGTTAGCGGAGATGGTGCCGACTTGGGCGATCGACTTGGAATCGGCCGAAGGTTTGGAGATCTTCTTCAACTCCTCGACCGCGGCGACCACCGCCTTGTCGATGCCACGCTTGAGGTCCATCGGGTTCATGCCGGCGGCGACCGCCTTCATGCCCTCGCGGATCATCGCCTGCGCCAGCACGGTGGCGGTGGTGGTGCCGTCGCCGGCCACATCGGAAGTCTTGGACGCGACTTCTTTCACCATCTGCGCGCCCATGTTCTCGAACTTGTCGGCAAGCTCGATTTCCTTGGCGACGGAAACGCCGTCCTTGGTGATGGTGGGTGCGCCGAAGCTCTTCTCGAGCACGACGTTGCGGCCCTTGGGGCCGAGCGTGGCCTTGACCGCGTTGGCCAGCGTGTTGACACCGCGCAGCATCCGCGCGCGCGCATCTTCGGAAAAACGGATTTCTTTGGCTGCCATGACTTGATTCCTTGGATCTTGTTTTTGATCGTCATACCGGCGAAAGCCGGTATCCAGCTTTTACTTCTGGAAGAACTGGATTCCGGCTTTCGCCGGAATGACGGCTCGATAATTTGGGGCGGCTTGGATCAGCCTTCGATGATCGCCATCAGATCTTCTTCGCGCATCACGAGCAATTCGTCGCCATCGACCTTGACCTCGGTGCCGGAATATTTGCCGAACAACACCTTGTCGCCGGCCTTGACCGCGAGCGGACGGACCTTGCCGTCCTCGAGGATCTTGCCGGTACCGACCGCGACGACCTCGCCCTTGATCGGCTTTTCGGTCGCGGTGTCGGGGATGACGATGCCGCCGGCGGACTTGGTTTCCGCCTCCAGGCGCTTGATGATGACGCGGTCGTGCAACGGACGAAGCTTCATATCGACTCCAGCTACGGTTGGGAATTGGGTGTCCGAGGTGTTGGCACTCGGACGTCGAGAGTGCCAATTGTAGGCGCGGGAATTCCGTTTGCAAGAGCTGATGATCAGCCGGAGCAAAGAAAATCACACACAACAGACAGCAGGTGGGTGCGGATTTCCACGGTTCAAGGGCCGACTCGTCGAGGGTGTGGCTTGTATCCTCGGTCAATGGACAACAACGACGATCCGCTGCTGATCCTGAGCACCTGCCCGGATGCCGAATCCGCATCAACGATCGCCCACGCATTGGTCGAGGAACGCCTGGCCGGCTGCGTCAGCCGCCTGCCAGGCGTGGCTTCGGTGTATCGCTGGCATGATGCGTTGCAGGAGAACGGCGAAGTCCTGCTGCTGATCAAGACCCGCCGTGAATGTTTCGAGGCGTTGCGCGCACGGCTGGTGGAACTGCATCCTTACGACGTGCCGGAAGTGATCGCGCTCGCGATCGCCAGTGGCCACGCGCCATATCTCGAATGGCTACGTGATCAAACGCACAGTTAAGAATGCCGCGCATTGCAAGCTGGCGGCATCGGGCCCGGTCTTGCGACAATGGCCGCCCTGTCGCGGCTGCCTCCCACGTCACTGACCTGATCCGATGCATATGATTCGTATCCTGCGCCGCGCGTTGCTGTCGTTCGCTTTCCTGCTGTTGCCGATGCTGGCCGCCGCGCAGAACGGCGGTGAGCTGCTGCAAGCCACCGATGCGTTCAGGCTCTCCGCGCGCATCGCGCAACCCGGCACAGTGCAGCTGCATTGGGATATCGCGCCGCACTATTACCTGTATCGCGGACGCATCAGGACCAAAACACTGACGCCGGGCGTGCAGGCCGGCGCGCTGCAATTGCCGGATGGCTTGAAAGAACACGACCCTTACCTGGGCGATGTCGAGATTTATCACGGCCATCTCGATACTTCGCTGCCATACACCTTCAACGGCGCGACGCCAAAGACGCTGCAACTGGCGGTGACGTTCCAGGGTTGCCACGAGGTCGATCCGAAGATCTGCTATCCGCCGGTCACCCAGCAGCTCGCATTGTTGTTGTCGTCGCCCGCTACCGCATCGGCGATCACGCAAGCGGCGCCACCACCGCCGCCCAGCGCCGCATCCCGCGGACTCGCCGCGGCGTTGGCGCGAATGCACGACACGCGCACGGCCAGCGATCAGCCCGTCACAATCAATCCACCGCCAACCGACATAGTCAACACAAGCGGTCAATCCGCCGAACAAAAACTCGCCGGCCGGATCGGTGGTCACGGCTTCGCCGCGATCTCGCTGTTCTTCGGTTTCGGCTTGTTGCTGGCATTCACGCCCTGCGTGTTGCCGATGATCCCGATCCTGACCGGCTTGATCGCAGGCTCCGGCCGGCGGCTGTCCGCGCCGCGCGCGTTCGCGTTGTCGCTGGTGTACGTGCTGGCGAGCAGCGTGGTATTCACGATCGCCGGCATCGTCGCGGGACTGGCCGGCGCGAATCTTTCCGCGTGGTTGCAACAACCCGCGATCCTGATCGCCTTCGCGCTGTTGTTCGTGCTGCTGGCGCTATCGATGTTCGGGCTGTACTCGCTGCAACTGCCATCCTCGTGGCAAACGAAATTAGTGACCTTCAGCAATCGCCAACGCGGCGGCTCGCTGATCGGCGTGGCGGCGATGGGCGTGCTGTCGGCGCTGATCGTGGGCCCGTGCGTGGCGCCGCCGCTGGCCGCGGCGGTGCTGTATATCGGACAGAGCCGCGATCCGGTGTTCGGCGGTCTTGCGCTGTTCGCGCTGAGTCTGGGGATGGGCGTGCCGCTGCTGGTGATTGGCACCGCAGCGGGACGCTGGTTGCCGCGCGCGGGCGCATGGATGGATGTGGTCAAGGCGTTTTTTGGCGTGCTGTTCCTCGGGCTTGCGATCTGGATGCTGTCGCGCATCCTCGCGCCGGTCTGGATTCTGGCTCTGACCGGTGCGCTGCTGATCGGTTGCGCGGTGTTTCTCGGTGCGTATGCGCGGCGATCGACGGGCGCTTCGGGATGGCGACTACTCGGTCAGAGCCTGGCGTTGATCGCGCTGATCGTCGGCGCTTGCGAACTGGTGGGCGCGGCGGCGGCATCGCAGAATCTGCTGGCGCCGCTGGCTGGCCTGTCCGGCGGCGCGCGCGCGCAGACGCGGACGCTAGCGTTTCGGCCGGTCAAAAGCGTGGACGATGTGCAACGCGCGGTCGCCGCGGCGGCGGTGGCCGGGCAACCGGCGATGCTGGATTTCTACGCCGACTGGTGCGTGAGCTGCAAGGAAATGGACGCGTTGACCTTTTCCAAACCCGAGGTGCAACGCGCGCTGGCTGGTTTCGCACTGCTGCGCGCGGATGTCACCGCCAACGATGTGACCGATCAGGCGTTGCTGAAACGCTTCGGCCTGCTCGGGCCGCCGGCGACGCTGTTCTTCGATCAACGCGGCAACGAAGTCAACGCGCAGCGGTTGATCGGTTACGAGGATTCCGACGCGTTTCTCGCGCGCACCAAACAAATCGCGCCATGATCGATCGCCGCGCGACGGTCGTGATCCTGGTGCTCGCGACTGCGGCGGCCGTGGGCGGCTTGTGGCTGCAACGCGCATCGCAACCGGCGCAGATCCCCGCAAAGGCGCCAACATCGAATGTCGCGGCATTGAAAGTGGGCGATACGTTGGGCGAATTCACGTTGCCTGATCTCGACGGCAAACCGCAATCCTTGTCGCAATGGCGCGGCAAGCTCCTGCTGCTGAATTTCTGGGCGAGCTGGTGCCGGCCGTGCCGCAAGGAAATGCCGCAACTCGCCGCGGCGCAAAAACGCTACGCCGATCGTGGCGTGCAGATCGTCGGTATCGCGCTGGATCAGCCGGAAGCCGTGCGCGATTATCTGAAGCACACGCCGGTCGATTACCCGATCCTGATCGGCATCGACGCAGATCCCGTGCCGACCGAACGTTTCGGCGATTCCGCAAGCCTGCTGCCGTACAGCGTGCTGATCGGGCGTGACGGACGCATTCTCGATACCAAACTGGGCGATTTGAGTGCCGTGCAACTCGATCGCTGGTTGCGCGGTAACGGCTAAATGCCTTGTATCGTCGCCGATCTGCGTTGATCTGGCGCACAACGTCTGGACAAATCGATCCTGGGGGGCGACACTCCGCGTTTCGCCGGCGGCTGCCGGCGGCCGGAAGCTCGCGTGGCCCGCATCCTCGTTCTGCATGGTCCCAACTTGAACCTGCTCGGTCAACGCGAGCCGGATATCTATGGCCATGCCACGCTGGCGCAAATCGATGCGGCGTTGAGTGAGGCCGCGGGTGCCGCCGGTCATGCCGTTGAGAGCTTCCAATCCAATGCCGAACACGAACTGGCCGGCCGCGTGCAGCGCGCGCGCGACGAGGGTGTCGATTTCATCCTGATCAATCCCGCCGCTTTCACACATACGTCAATAGCCCTGCGCGACGCGCTGGCGGCGGTGGCGATTCCGTTCATCGAAGTGCACCTGTCCAACCCGCACACGCGCGAGCCGTTCCGCCGGCAGTCGTATTTTTCGGACCTCGCGGTCGGGGTGGTCGCGGGCTTCGGTGCGGACAGTTACCGCTATGCGATGCAAGCGGCGTTGAAACATCTTTCGCCATCTTGACCCAAACGCTGATTCGAGGCCGTCATGGACCTGAGAAAGATCAAAAAACTCATCGAGCTTCTGGAAGAATCCAATCTTTCGGAGCTGGAGATCAAGGAAGGCGAAGAGTCGGTTCGATTGTCTCGGCAAACCAGTGGCTCCGCGTCGCAACCGCCAACTGTGCTGGTGCAGACGCCGGTCCCCGTGCCCGCGCAAGCCGCGATCATGGGCGAGCAGAAATCCACCGAATCCGCTACAAACGAGGGCGGCGGCGGCGAACGCGGCCTGCCCGCCGGCCACGTGGTGCGCGCGCCCATGGTCGGCACCTTCTATGCGGCCGCCACACCTGGCGCCGAGCCATTCGTCAAGGTGGGCCAGCAAATCAAGGCTGGCGACGCGCTGGGCATCATCGAGGCGATGAAGATGTTCAACCAGCTCGAAGCCGATGTCGCCGGTACGTTGCTGGCAATCGTCGCGGAGAACGGCCAACCGGTCGAATTCGACCAGCCGCTGTTCGTGATCGGCTGACGCCATGCTCGATAAAGTCGTCATCGCCAACCGCGGCGAAATCGCGCTGCGCGTGTTGCGCGCCTGCCACACGCTGGGGATACGCACGGTCGCGGTGCATTCTACCGTCGACAGAAATCTCAAGCACGTCGGCATGGCGGATGAGGCCGTCTGCATCGGCCCCGCGCCTGCGGCACAAAGTTATCTCAACATCCCCGCGATCATCGCTGCGGCGGAAGTCACCGACGCCAGCGCGATCCATCCCGGTTATGGCTTTCTTTCTGAGAACGCCGACTTCGCCGAACAAGTCGAGCAGTCCGGCTTCGTATTCATCGGCCCGACCGCAAATGTCATTCGTTTGATGGGCGACAAGGTCGAGGCGATCAAGGCGATGAAAGCCACCGGGGTCCCCTGCGTGCCGGGTTCCGATGGGCCGCTGGGCGACGACATCGACAAGAATTCGGCGACCGCGCGCGAGATCGGCTATCCGGTGATCATCAAGGCCGCCGGCGGCGGCGGCGGGCGCGGCATGCGCGTGGTGCACACCGAGGCGCATCTGGGGAACGCGATAGCGACAACCCGAGCCGAAGCGCGCGTGACGTTCGGCAACGGCCAAGTTTACATGGAGAAGTTCCTGGAGAATCCGCGCCATATCGAAATCCAGGTGCTGGCGGATGGCCAAGGCAACGCGATCCATTTGGGCGAACGCGATTGTTCGATGCAACGCCGCCATCAGAAAGTCGTCGAGGAAGCGCCCGCGCCCGGCATTACGCCGCAACAACGCGCCGAAATCGGGAAGGTATGCGTGGAAGCCTGTCTGCGCATCGGCTATCGCGGCGCTGGCACCTTCGAGTTCCTGTACGAAAACGGGCGCTTCTATTTCATCGAAATGAACACGCGCATCCAGGTCGAGCATCCGGTGACGGAACTGATTGCCGGCGTCGATCTGGTCCGCGAACAATTGTTGATCGCCGGCGGCGAAAAGTTGTCGATCAAGCAGGACGACGTTCGGATCACCGGCCATGCGATCGAATGCCGGATCAACGCGGAAGACCCGGAAAGCTTCATGCCCTCTCCCGGCACTATCAAACGCTTTCTCAGTGCAGGCGGTCCTGGCGTGCGCGTCGACACGCATATCTACGACGGCTACAAGATTCCGCCCAATTACGATTCGATGATCGGCAAGCTGATCGTGCACGGCCGCGACCGCGATACCGCGATCGCGCGCATGCGCATCGCGCTGGCGGAAATGGTGATCGACGGCGTCAAGACCAATATCCCGCTGCAGCAGCGCATCATGAATGACGGCGGCTTTCAGCATGGTGGGCAGAACATTCACTATCTGGAAAAGCGCGTGGCCGAACGCAAGGACAAGGGTGTCGCGTTGGGATAATGAAGAACGGTACCCGTGAGCCGAGCCGGAAGACGAAGAGTCGGGGAACGTAAAAACACATTGCATTTCCCGCCTTGCTCTCGTCGCCATGCCTTTTCTCGAACTCTCTCTCACACTGCGCGCCGAGCAGCAACCGCATGCGGAAACCGTGCTTGAGAATGCAGGCGCATTGGCGATAACGTTACTGGACGCCGATGCCGAAACGCCGAACGAGTGTGCCGTGCTGGAACCCGGCGTCGGTGAAACACCGTTGTGGAAATCCCTGATGCTGGCCGCATTGTTCGATGCCGACACCGATCGTCGCGGTCTCCTGCATCTGTTGCTCGCGGCGCTGCCGGAACTCGCGCCTGAATGCATCGCCTTTCGCGAAATCGCCGATCAGGATTGGGAACGCGCGTGGATGGATCAATTCCAGCCGATGCGTTTCGGGCGGCAGCTATGGATTTATCCCTGGAATATCGAGCCACCGGTGGCCGAAACGAATTCGGGCACAGACGACGTCATCATCGTGCGCCTCGATCCCGGATTGGCCTTCGGCACCGGCACGCATCCGACCACGGCGCTGTGCCTGGAACGGCTGGATGGCCTCGATCTCGCCGGAAAGACGGTTATTGACTACGGATGCGGTTCCGGTGTGCTGACGATCGCGGCACTGAAACTCGGCGCGTCGCATGCGATCGGCGTCGACAACGATCCCCAGGCGCTCACCGCCACGCGCGGCAACGCGCAGCGCAACGGCATCGACCACCGCTTGCAACTCTTTGCACCGGACGAATTGCCTGACGGGCAACATGGGGTATTGATCGCCAACATCCTGGCCGGCCCTTTGCACGACCTCGCGCCGCGCTTCGCGATGTTATTGAAACCCGGCGCGTCATTCGCGCTATCCGGCATCCTCGCCGGCCAGGAATCGGAATTGCTGGAACGCTACGCCGCGCTTGGTTTCCGCGAATTACGTGTCGCTCGGCGCGAGGACTGGATGCGCATCGACGGGCATCGATAGCTGTCCCAGGTTTTCAAATTCTCGCTAGAATCCATCCATGGAGCGTTTTCATCCCGGCATCCCTGTCTCGCCCTTACGCGACGCACGCGATGCAAGTCAATGCATCGCGTAAGCGCACCGCGATCGACATGTACACCCAATGCCCCGAATGCCTGACCGTGTACGCGATCGACGCGGCGGCGGTCGCTCAAGGTCACGGCAGCGTGCGCTGCGGTCATTGCACTATGGTGTTCGATGCACTGCCGACCTTGAGCGAAACGCTGCCGCCGGAACCTTTCAGCGGATTGCCGGCGCAATCACCCGCGGACGAACCACCGCAACTGGTGCAGTCGGTGTTTCGGCCGCCCGCCGCCGTTGCGGAGGAATTGCCCGCGACGCCGGCGCTCATCTCCGCGCCGCCGGCATTCGTGCGCAGGCAACCTGCGCGCCCGGCCACCCGCAACCCCCGCTGGATCGCAGGGAGCGCGGCACTGGCCGCACTTCTGATCGCGCAATTGGCGTGGGCCAACCGCGCCGCAATCACCGCGGATCAAGCGCTGCGACCGTGGCTTGCGCATGTTTGCGGCGCGCTCACGTGCACGCTGCCGCCGCTGAAGGACGTGTCGAAGCTTGCGCTGCTTTCGCGCGATATCCGCCCGCATCCCAGCGTGCCGGGTGCGTTGATCCTGAGCGCGACGGTGCGCAACGATGCGCATTTCACACAGCCGTATCCGGTGATCCGCATCACGCTGTCGGACCTCGACGACAATCGCGTCGCAATGCGGCGATTTCTGCCAGTCGAATATGTGGCCGATCCCGCCACGCGCGCGGCGGGGTTGGCGCCGGGCGCGAGCGTGGCTGTCGCGTTCGAGGTCGAGGATCCCGGAAGGGACGCGGTGGCGTTCGAATTCGGATTCGAATGATCGCGTGTGGCTCTTATCAATCGCGCGGAACCGCGTTAGACTTTCTTCCCCCCGGCGCGCAATGTGCCGATCAATAAAGATGACGATACGTGGATTCCGCCGTGCTCAACACCGTCACGCCGTTGCATCCGGAATCGAATACCGAGTCCGGCGCGAGCGTGTTGCGCGATTGTGTTACGCGCAGCGTGCGACGTTATCTGATCGATCTGGACGGCACGCCCTGCCGCGAAGGCCTTTTCACGCTGATGCTGCGCGAGGTCGAAGCGCCGTTGCTCAACGAAGTAATGGGTTGGTGCGGCGGCAACCAGAGCCGGGCCGCGGAAGCGCTGGGTATCAATCGCGCCACCTTGCGCAAGAAGCTGCTCGCGCACGGTTTGCTCTGAACCGCTAGTCGCCGTGCGCACGCGCCGAACATGAGCCAATCCAATTCCGCGTCCGCCGTCGTACCTGTGCACCGCGCATTGCTCTCCGTATCCGACAAACAGGGGCTGGCCGATCTCGGCCGGGCGTTGCACACGCTCGGTGTCGAATTGATTTCGACGGGTGGCAGCGCGGCGGCGCTGCGCGAGGCCGGCGTCCCGGTGCGCGAAGTCAGCGAGCTCACCGGTTTTCCGGAAATCATGGACGGCCGCGTCAAGACCCTGCACCCCAACGTGCACGGCGCCCTGCTTGGGCGCCGCGGCATCGACGATTCGGTGATGCGCGAACAAGGGATCGCGCCGATCGATCTGCTGGTGGTGAATCTGTATCCGTTCGCGCAAGCCGTGGCGCAACCCGATTGCGGTCTCGACGATGCCATCGAGAACATCGACATAGGCGGTCCCGCAATGCTGCGCGCAGCCGCCAAGAACCAGGATCGCGTCGCGGTGTTGACCGACCCCGCCGACTATGCGGATTTCATAGATACGCTGCGCCGGGACGGCGGCACCACGCCGCAACTGCGCCGGCGCTTGGCGGCGGCCGCGTTCGCGCATACCGCGCGTTACGATGGCCTGATCGCCGACTGGTTGTCGGCGCGGGTCAGCGGTCACGATCAGCCGCAGACATTTGCGCCGACCCTGCACCTGTCGCTGAAACGCGAGAAAGAGTTGCGCTACGGCGAAAACCCGCACCAGGGCGCGGCGCTGTATGTCGCCGACGCGGTGCCGCGCGGCAGCGTGGCCGGTGCGCGCGTGCTGGCCGGCAAGGAACCCTCCTACAACAATCTCGCCGACGCCGATACCGCGCTGGAATGCGTCAAGGCATTCGGCAAGACGCCCGCGTGCGTGATCGTCAAACACGCCAACCCATGCGGCGTGGCGATGGCCGATGATCCGCTCGAAGCGTACGAGCGCGCCTACGCCTGCGATCCGGTGTCCGCCTTCGGCGGCATCGTCGCCTTCAACCGCGCGCTCGATGGCGAGACCGTGCGTGCGATCCTCAAAAAGCAATTCGTCGAAGTGCTGGTGGCGCCGGAGTTCGACGCCGACGCACTGGCCGCGCTGGCGAAGAAACCCAACGTGCGCGCGCTGGCCTCAGACGCGTGGCCGGAGCAACCACCGCCGTCGCGCGAATTGCGCAGCATCGCCGGCGGCGTGCTGGTGCAAGATGCGGACCGCGACACATTGCTGCTGTCGGATCTCAAAGTGGTGACCAAACGCGTACCGGACCCGGCGCAACTGCATGATCTGCTATTCGCCTGGCACGTTGCGATGTTCGTCAAGTCCAACGCGATCGTCTACGCGCGCGACGGCCGCACCCTCGGCATCGGCGCGGGGCAGATGAGCCGCGTGGTCAGCGCGCAGATCGCGGCGATGAAAGCCGAACAGGCCGACCTGTCCGTCGCGGGCAGCGTGATGGCGTCGGATGCGTTCTTCCCGTTCCGGGACGGCATCGATGCCGCAGCGCAGGCCGGAGTGCGTGCGGTGATCCAGCCAGGCGGTTCGATGCGCGACGACGAGGTGATCGTCGCAGCCGACGAACACGACCTGGCGATGGTGTTCACGGGCGTGCGGCATTTTCGTCATTGAAGCGACGACTTCAGTGACGAAAATGTTCCTCTTGCCATCCCTGGCGGCTGGGTCCCGGCCAATCCATGGCCGGGATGACGATGAAACGCAGTCATACCATTTAAAGGCGAGAGCCTTTTGCCGTCATACCGGGCTGTTGCCCGGATCGAGTCGGGGCAGGCTGCGGCGGAGCCCGGATGAAGCCCGGGCAGCGGCCCCGGAATGACGATGTGGTATTGATGCGCTTCTGCGGACTCCCAACTTCCGATTCTCGATTTTTGCATGCGCTACGAACTCTACTATTGGCCTACCATCCAGGGACGCGGCGAGTTCGTGCGCCTCGCGCTGGAAGATGCGGCGGCCGATTATCTGGATGTCGCGCGTTTGCCGGAAGCTTCCGGCGGCGGCGATGCCGCGCTGCTGCGATTTCTCGAGGATGCCGAGAGCGGCCATCCGCCGTACGCGCCACCGTTCCTGAAAGCCGGGCGCCGCGTGATCGCACAGACCGCGAACATTCTGTTGTTCCTCGGCCCACGTCTGGGCTTGGCGCCCGCTGACGAAACCGGCCGCTTGTGGACACATCAGTTGCAATTGACGATGGCCGATCTCATCGCGGAAATCCACGATGGTCATCACCCGATTTCCAGTGCATCGTATTACGAGGATCAACAGCCGGAAGCGAAGCAGCGCAGCGGCGACTTGCGCCGGCGGCGGCTGCCGAAATACCTGGGTTACTTCGAGCGCGTGCTGGCCGCCAACGCGCGCGGGCGCAACCGCTGTCTGGTCGGCAGCGCGACCACGTATGCGGATCTCTCGCTATTCCAGATCATCGAGGGGTTGCGCTATGCATTTCCGCGCAATATGCGGCGGCTCGTGGAGTCTTTGCCGCAGACGATCGATCTGCACGACCGCATCGCGGCGCGGTCTGGCATTGCGGCATACCTGGCCTCGCCGCGGCGCATCCCGTTCAACAACGATGGGATATTTCGCCGCTATCCGGAACTTGACGGCTAACTATTGACCGCCGTCATCGGCGGCGCCCTGCGCGGGCTTGGGCGGCCCGCCCCATTGGTAGATCGTGTAGTAGACCGGATCGACCGGCCCCATGCGCGGGTCGCGTACCAGTTTGCCGTCGCCCTGACCGGTCATGAAGGTTTGCGTCAGTCCATGCACGGGCGTGATGCGCACCAGATAGAGCTGTCCGCCGTGGCGATATTCCTCCACGGTGTCGCCGTTGGACTCCTTGTGCACGGCCACGGTCGGCGCTTCGTCGCCATTGCCCGCTTGCGCGGCGGGCGCGACCGAGGGTGGAATCTTGTTGCTGGGCAGCGGCAGCGATGATTGCTTGACGCCCGAATCATCCATGCCGGGCGGTGGCAGACCGGAACCTTTCGCCGGCGGCGCGCCCTGCGCCAACGCCGTGGCGGAAAACAATGCCACCGATAACCCGGCGATCAACCACGACATGCGTTTCATGATGGATGTCCTCGGCGCGTAATCAGCCAAAGCATACACCGCGCGCGTGACGGCGGCGTCGCCCGTGCGCGTGAGAGAATCTTCCGATGCCCAGCCTCACCCTTATCGACGGCTCCAGTTATCTCTACCGCGCTTTCCATGCGTTGCCGCCGCTGACCAACCCGGCCGGGGAGCCAACCGGAGCATTGTACGGCGTGGTCAACATGCTGCGCGCGGCCTTGAACGCGCAGCCCGATTATGCCGCGTTCGTGCAGGACGCGTCCGGGCCGACTTTCCGCGACGAATTGTACGAAGCCTACAAGGCCAATCGCGCGCCGATGCCGGACGACCTGCGCGCACAGGTCGAGCCGATGCTGGAAATCGTCGCGGCACTCGGTTTTCCTATCCTGCGCGTGGCCGGTGTCGAGGCTGACGATGTGATCGGCACGCTGGCGATGC
Source organism: Rhodanobacteraceae bacterium (assembly GCA_039923855.1). Taxonomy (GTDB): domain Bacteria; phylum Pseudomonadota; class Gammaproteobacteria; order Xanthomonadales; family Rhodanobacteraceae; genus 66-474. Next base: position 17,091 of record JBDTBW010000006.1, read on the forward strand.
AAGCCGCGGCCGACGGCATCGATGTCACGGTCTCCACCGGCGACAAGGATTTCGCGCAACTGGTCGGCCCGCGCATCACGCTGGTCAACACCATGACCGGCAGTGTGCTGGATCGCGAACGCGTGATCGAGAAATTCTGCGTGCCGCCCGAGCGCGTGATCGATCTGCTGGCTCTTATGGGCGATTCGGTCGACAACATTCCCGGCGTCGAGAAATGTGGGCCGAAAACGGCGGCGAAATGGTTGAACGAATACGGCGATCTGGATGCCGTGATCACGCGGGCTGACGAAGTCGGCGGCAAGATCGGCGAGAACCTGCGGCGCGCGCTGTCGCAATTGCCGCTGTCGCGGCAACTGGCGACCATCAAGACCGATGTCGCGCTGCCATTCGCGCCGCGCGAACTGGCGTTGCGCGCGCGCGACACGGATGCGCTGCGTGCACTCTACACGCGCTACGCATTCACCGCGGCGTTGAAAGAACTGGATCGCGTTGCTCCCTCTCCCCAGCGGGGAGAGGGCCGGGGTGAGGGGGAAATTTCCGCGCCGGACAACGAATCAAAGTCACTGAATTCCCGCCCTTCGACACTGCTCAGGACAGGCCTGCGTGGGAATGACACCAGCGGTGGAACGGCCATCGACCCCGCCTTGTCCGCGCCCGGCGAATACGAACTGGTCACCACCCAGGCGCAACTCGATGCGTGGATCGAAAAACTTCGTCACGCCGAACTGATCGCGTTCGACACCGAAACCACCTCGCTCGATGCGATGCGCGCGGAGCTGGTTGGCTTGTCGTTCGCGGTGGAGGCTAATCGCGCCTGTTATATCCCGGTCGGACACGATTATCCGGGCGCGCCGCCGCAACTGGACCGCGCCGAGGTGCTTGCCGCGTTGCAGCCGATCCTGGAAGACCCGCGCCGGCCCAAGCTGGGACAACACGCAAAGTACGATTTCAACGTGCTGTCGCAGTTCGGCATCGAGGTGCAGGGGCTCGCTTACGACAGCATGCTCGAATCCTACGTGTTGAACGCCACCGCCAGCCGCCATGACATGGACACGCTGGCCAAGCGGCATCTCAACTACGACACGATCAAATACAGCGACGTCGCCGGCAAGGGCGCCAGGCAGATTTCGTTTTCGCAGGTCGATCTGGACACCGCCTGCCGCTACGCCGCCGAAGATGCCGACATCACGCGCCGTCTGCATTTTGCGCTGTGGCCGCAACTGGAAGCCGAACCACAACGACGGCGCGTGTTCGAGGAGATCGAACTGCCGCTGGTGCCGGTGCTAGCGCGGATGGAGCAACGCGGCGTGCTGATCGACGCGGCCGCTTTGCGCGCGCAAGGCGGTGAACTCGCCAAACGCATGTTCGCCTTGCAGAAACAGGCCTATGCGATCGCCGGGCGCGAGTTCAGCATGGATTCGCCCAAGCAATTGCAGGCGCTGCTGTTCGATGAATTGAAGTTGCCGGCGCTGATGAAAACGCCGACCGGGCAGCCTTCGACCAACGAGGAGGCGCTGGCAGCGATCGCCGACGATCACGAACTGCCGCGCGTGATTCTGGATTACCGCGCGCTGGCCAAACTGCGCTCGACGTACACCGACAAGCTGCCGCAAATGATCAACCCGCGCACGGAGCGTGTGCACACCAGTTACCACCAGGGCGCGGTTGCGACGGGGCGCATCTCTTCATCCGACCCCAACCTGCAGAACATTCCGATCCGTTCCGAGGAAGGCCGCCGCATCCGGCAAGCCTTCATCGCGCCGCCCGGTTGGTGCGTCGTGGCCGCCGATTATTCGCAGATCGAATTGCGGATCATGGCGCATCTTTCGAGTGATCCCGGTTTGATGGCGGCCTTCATGGGCAATCAGGACGTACACCGCGCCACCGCCGCGGAAGTGTTCGATGTTCCACCGGAGATGGTCGACGCCAACCAGCGCCGCGCCGCCAAGGCGATCAACTTCGGCCTGATGTACGGCATGAGCGCGCATGGGTTGTCGCGTGCGCTGGGCATCGGCCGCAACGAAGCCGGCGACTACATCGCACGCTATTTTGCGCGTTATCCGGGCGTCAAGGCATTCATGGATTCGACCCGCACGCGGGCGCTGGATACCGGTTACGTGGAAACGCTGTTCGGCCGGCGGCTGTATCTGGAAAGTCTGAAATCGCGCAATGCCGCGCAGCGTGCCGGCGCCGAGCGCGCCGCGATCAACGCGCCGATGCAGGGTACCGCCGCCGACATCATCAAGCGCGCGATGATCGAGATCGATGCATGGCTACGGCCGCGCGATGACGCGCGGATGCTGATGCAGGTGCACGACGAACTGGTATTCGAGGTGCGCGAGGATGCGCTGGACGAGATCAGCGACGGCGTGCGCGCGCGGATGCAGGGTGCGGCGGAATTATTGGTGCCACTGCTGGTGGATCTGGGATCAGGCGCCAATTGGGACGAGGCACATTAAAAAACGGGTGTAAAGCTCGCGCTCGGCCTGATTCGATCATAATGTTGCGCGCCTGCGGTGCTCGGATCAGGCCCGGTACAAGGATGTACCGTTTTGGGGCCAAGGAATCCATCCTCATGTACTGACATGTACACTCCGGTTCCTCCGCTCCGGCGGCGCGCAACCTACCTTCGCTCGCTACACTTTTCAACCCGTTTTGGGCAGCGCTCCGCGTTTGGACGTCCAAACACTTGAGCCATGCCATAAGTCACGCATGTTTTCGCGAATGAATGCGGCCTGAACCCATTCTGCAAACTCATTTGAACTTCACGCCCTCGGTGCTTATCTAAGCATCGGACGCACGCAACGGCGTCCGGCTCACTCACCTCCCTGAGTGAACCCAGGAGCCGAATCCCTCCCCAGGTCCGGCTCCAACCCCGCCCCGAGAGCTCCCCCTGGCTCTCGGGGCATTTTATTTACGATCCCGGAATCGAAACCCACGACAGCGCGTAGCCACACGGCCGCGACTCGCGTAGCATCGCGCTTCACTCGACGGGGAGACGAAACATGCGCGCAGGACTGATCATTGTCGGCATCATCATCGCGGCGCTGGGGTTATGGGTGGCGCTGGGCAAGCTCACCTACAACGATACCCAAACCAAGGCGCAGTTCGGCCCATTGAAAGTCGAAGCGACCGCGCAGAAGGCCGTGCCCGCGCCGGTCGGCTATATCGCCATCATCGTCGGTGCGGGTTTGATCGTGGCGGGCGCGATGCGCAAGGCTTGAGCCATTGCACGCGATGCCGATCGGAACGCGCACCAAGGATGGTTGCTTGATACGCAAGCCGGCTCGATCAAGCTCGCGCCTGCAAAAGCAATGCGCGATCAGAATCCGAACTTCGCCGCCAGGCCGCCGAGATCGAAACCACTGCCGCTCGGCACCTGTCCGTTCGGGGTGACGTGATCGATAGCCTGCGGCAGCGCTTGCGACAACTCGTTCAACACCTGCGACGGATCGACGCCCAGTTTCTGCGCCATTTCCTCGATGTGCTGCCCTGCGTCTGTGCCGGCCAGTGCCTGTCCGAGCTGTTGTCCGTTGACCGCCTGATTGACGCCGGTCGACACCCACGAGCGCACCGCTTCGCCCAGGCCGCCCTGTTGCAGCGTGTTGACCAGACCCTGCACGCCGCCGGCGCGCGATAGCAGGCCGCCGATCAATTCCAGCGGCGACTTCGCCGCGTCGCCCGCGTTGCCGCCGGTGAGACTATCGAGTATCGACATGTGACCTCCGAATGCGCGATCGATTCCCTGTCGCGCAACCATACCACCCATCCGGAACAGACACCGCAATGCGACCGCTACAATGACAGCGATGGATGTTTCGCACCTGCTCGATTCGTTGAACACCGCGCAACGCGAGGCGGTCAGCGCAGCGCCCGGCCACAATCTGGTGCTGGCCGGCGCCGGGTCCGGCAAGACCCGCGTATTGACCCACCGTATCGGCTGGCTGGTCGAAGTGGAGCGCGTGCCGCCGTGGGCGATTCTCGCTGTCACTTTCACCAACAAGGCCGCGGGCGAGATGCGAGGGCGGCTGGAACCGCTGCTGACGGGTGGCACGCGCGGTTTGAGTGTCGGCACCTTCCACGGCATCGCGCATCGCCTGCTGCGCCGGCACTGGCGCGAAGCCAATCTGCCCGAGGCTTTCCAGATTCTGGACGCCGACGATCAGCAACGCCTGGTCAAGCGCGTGGTCGCGGGTTTGGGCCTGGACGAAGCACGCTTTCCACCGCGGCAGGCCGCCTGGCAGATCAATGCGTGGAAAGACGAGGGCAAACGTCCGGATGCGATCGAGCCCGGCGATCATCCGGTCGCCCGCGCGTTTCTTTCGATCTACCGCGCGTACGAAGAGGCTTGCCGCCGCGCGGGCCTGGTCGATTTCGCCGAGTTGTTGTTGCGCGCGCACGAGTTGTGGCTCAACGACGCGGCGGTGCTGGCGCATTACCGGGAGCGCTGGCGATATTTGCTGATCGACGAGTTCCAGGATACCAACACGCTGCAATACGCATGGATCCGCGTGCTGGCGGGATCGACCGGAACCGTGTTCGCGGTCGGCGACGACGATCAATCGATCTATGGCTGGCGCGGCGCAAAAGTGGAGAACATGCGCGATTTTCTGCGCGATTTTCCCGGCGCGAAAACCATCCGGCTGGAACAGAATTACCGTTCGACCGCGAACATTCTGGAGGCCGCCAATGCGGTGATCGCGCGCAATCCGTCACGTCTTGGCAAGCAGTTGTGGACCTCCGGCGACAAGGGCGGGAAAATCGCCTTGTACGCGGCCTACAACGAGCAGGACGAGGCGCGCTTCGTGATCGAGCGGGTGCGCGAGCATCTCGATGGCAATGGCAACGCCAGCGATATCGCGGTGCTGTATCGATCCAACGCGCAATCGCGCGCATTCGAGGAACAGTTGATCCAGCGCGACATCGCTTATCGCGTCTACGGCGGTCAGCGCTATTTCGAGCGCGCCGAGGTCAAGGATGCCTTGGCGTATTTGCGGCTAGCCGCCAATCGTCATGACGACGCGGCCTTCGAACGCACCGTCAACACGCCGCCGCGCGGTATCGGCGAACGCACGCTCGATCAACTGCGCCGACGCGGACGCGCGGACAACACCTCGTTGTGGGATGCGGCGCGGGCGGAACTCGCGAGCACAATGTTGACCGCACGCGCCAGGAATGCCTTGAGCGGATTCATGACGCTGATCGACGGCATGGCCCGCACCTTCGCCGACATTACTCTCGCCGAACAGATCGAACACGCGATCGCGCATTCCGGCTTGCGCGATTATTACGAGCGCGACAGCCGCGGCAACGCCGAATCGCGGGTGGAGAATCTAGACGAGTTGGTCAATGTCGCCAGCCGATTCGAGCCAACGCCGGAAGATGTTGAAGCGGGATTGTCGGAACTCGCCGCGTTCCTCGCCCACGCCGCGTTGGAAGCCGGCGAGGCGCAGGGCGATGCGGGCGCCGATTGCGTGCAGTTGATGACACTGCATTCGGCCAAGGGCCTGGAGTTTCCAATTGTGTTCCTGGTCGGTTTGGAGGAAGGTTTGTTTCCGAGCAACCGCTCGACCGAAGACGCCAGCCGCCTGGAGGAGGAACGCCGACTCGCCTATGTCGGCATCACCCGCGCGCGCGAAAAATTGATCCTGACCCACGCCGAATCGCGCCGATTGCACGGCAGCGAAATGCTGGCGCGCCCGTCGCGCTTTCTCAACGAATTGCCTCCGGGGTTGCTGGAGGAAATCCGCCCGCGCGCCAGGATCACGCGCCCTGTTTACACGCCGCGCGATTGGGGGCATGCCACGCTGGAAGACGATTCGACGCCGGTCAAACTGGGCCAGCGCGTGCGTCACGCCAGCTTCGGCGAAGGTGTGGTGGTGAGCGCGGAAGGCAACGGGGCGCACGCCCGCATCCAGGTCAAGTTCGCCGACGTCGGATCGAAATGGCTGGTGGCGGCATATGCCAACTTGACCGCGCTGTAGCGCGAATTCGTTCGTTTTGCGAACCTGAACTCACACCGCAAGCCTCGTCATTCCGAGGCCGCGCGCAGCGCGGAACCCGGAATTCATTTTGATTTTCCTCTCACACAAGATTGCCTTGGTTCCGCTCGCTGTCGCGAGCGAAGTTACTTTCCTTTCGGGGAAAGTAACCAAAGCCATTGCGCGCGGGCATGACGGTCTCGACAACATCGTGTTGTCTCGACCGCCCTGCGCTTCTCGCGCCAAGCGGGCCGGCGCGAACTCGCACATCCCTGTGCTCGAACATGCGCGCCTTGCTCCCGCCTGGCGCTGCGATGCTCGGCGTCATGCACGGCGCTGGAAGCTCACTTCGTTGACGGCCATCCTTGGCCTGCACTGTTGGAATCAAGAAGTCTGCGAATACCCATCCAGCGCGAGCTTCAAGAGAATTTTCATCTCCTCGCGCAGCGGTAGCGGCGCGATAACTTCCGCGTCGGGCCCGTACTTCATCACGTCCATCAACAACTCACGCGAATTGGAATACGGCACGCGCAATTCGTAGCGGCCGTCGGGCAGCCAGCGGCCTTCCTGCTGCGAATGCCAATGCTCGTCGGCGACCCAGCGCGCGGCGTGGGGCGAAAAGCGCAGCGTCGCCCATGCCTTGGGCGCGCCGGAAAAAATCCCGTAACTGGATGATAGTGCCGCATCCAATTCCTGGCTTCCGCGATCGTCCGCGATCGCTGCCTGTTGTTCCGGTTCAGCGATGCGGTCGACCGCGAAACTGCGCAGCGCCTCGCGATCGTGATCCCACGCATCCAGGTACCAGTTGTCGCGGTAATGGGTCAGACGCTGCGGCGACACCGTGCGAAGCGTATCGAAATCGGTGGTGCGCGCGCGGTAGCGGAACTTCAATCTTCGCCGCGACATCACCGCGCCGGCGACCGCGCGGAACACGCGCTGGTCGAGCGTGCGCGAGCCATACGGGATCACCCGGATGCGTTCGATCGGCAGCGCCGCCCCCTGCGCGTGATCGGTCAGCAGGCGCTCCATGCGCGAACGGAACGGCGCCAGCGCGCCGGCCAGCACGCCCGGATCCGAACGCGCGATCAGCTCGTTCAAGGCCATCAGCGCGGCCAGTTCCTCGCTGGTCAGCCACAGGCCCGGCAATTCGAAGCGGTCGGCCTGCTCACGGTCGTAGCTGAAACCGTGGCGCTCCGGATCGCTTTCGACCGGCGCGCCCAGTGCATCGCGCAGAAAAGCGACATCGCGATAAAGCGTCGCGCGCGAACAATGCAATTCCTCGCGCAAGCGTTCCTGGCTGACCGGATGCCGCGCGGCCTTGAACATGCGATGCAGGGTGAGGATGCGCTCGTAACGATCCATGCTGCGCATTGCCGTTTGGTTATGACGCGCGAAGCATGACGAGATGCGCGCGGCGCGGCAAGCGGCGAGGTGTATCGGCTACCATCGCAACGCATTACTCCCAATCGCCTCGTCATTCCGGCCATGGATTGGCCGGAATCCAGCGCCATGGATGGAAAGCTGGATTCCGGCTTTTGCCGGAATGACAGCCGGAGGGCTGAACGTCGCCGTCAATCGCCATGCCGCACACAAATCTCAAACTCAGCGAGCCCACCGCCGATCAGGTCAAGACCACGACCTGCTATATGTGTGCCTGTAGATGCGGCATCAGAGTGCACTTGAAGGATGGCCGTGTCCGTTATATCGACGGCAACCCCACACACCCAGTCAATCGCGGCGTGATCTGCGCCAAGGGCGCGTCCGGGATCATGCAGCACACCTCGCCCGCGCGGCTGCGCAAACCCCTGCTGCGCACGGGCGAGCGTGGCAAGCGCGAATTCCGCGAAATCGAGTGGGACGAGGCGTTGTCGATCGCGGCCAAGTGGTTGGGCGACATCCGCGCGCGTAATCCGGATGAACTGGCGTTCTTCACCGGTCGCGATCAATCGCAAGCCCTGACCGGCTGGTGGGCGCAGCAGTTCGGCACGATCAACTATGCCGCGCATGGCGGGTTCTGCTCGGTCAACATGGCCGCGGCGGGCATGTATACGCTGGGCGGATCGTTCTGGGAGTTCGGCGAACCCGATTGGGAGCGCACCAAATATCTGATGCTGTGGGGCGTGGCCGAGGATCACGACTCCAACCCGATCAAACTCGGCCTTGGCAAACTGAAAGCGCGCGGCGTCAAAATCGTGGTGGTGAATCCGGTGCGTTCGGGCTACGGCGCGATCGCCGACGAGTGGGTGCCGATCAATCCCGGCACCGATGGCTTGCTGGCCGGCGCCTTGATCCACGAATTGCTGCGCACCGATCGCGTCGATTTCGATTATCTGGTGCGCTACACCAACGCGCATCATCTGGTGATCCGCGCTCCCGATGCTGCGGACGACGGGATGATCGCGCGGGATGCAAAGGGAAGCCCGTTGTGCGCGGTGCGTGACTTTGCGCAAGGACCGGACCCTCACCGCAACCCCTCTCCCGACGGGAGAGGAGCTTTCTCCCTTCTCCCTTCGGGAGAAGGTGCCCGAAGGGCGGATGAGGGTTCGGCCACCGCCTATCGAATCGCTCTTGCCGATGCCATCGACATCTCACCCGCAATCGTCGGCGACTACACGCTGCCCGATGGACGGCACGCGGGGCCAGCCTTCCAGTTGTTGGCCGAACGTTTTTTGTCAAGCGATTACGCACCGGGAAATGTTGCCGAACGCTGCGGCGTTCCGGCCTCGACGATCAAGCGGCTTGCCGCGGAACTCGCGCATACCGCGTTCGACGAAGCGATCGAACTGCCGATCCGCTGGACCGATACCCACGGCCGCGAACACACGACGATGACCGGCCGCCCGGTGTCGATGCACGCGATGCGCGGGATCGCCGCGCACGCCAACGGTTTCCACACCTGCCGCACGATCCATGTGTTGCAGATGCTGTTGGGCGCCATCGACACGCCCGGCAGTTTTCGTTATCAACCGCCATATCCGCAATCCACGCCGCCCGGCAATCGTCCGGCAAAGACACGCAAACCCGATGGCTCGCTGACCGGCAACCCGCTGGGTTATCCGCTTGGTCCCGAGGATTTGCTGGTCGACGCCCACGGCAACCCGCGCCGGATCGATCACGCGTTTTCCTGGGCGTATCCACTGGCCGCGCACGGCATGTTGCAAAGCGTGATCCGCAATGCATGCGCGGGCGATCCGTACCGCATCGACACCTTGTTCCTGTTCATGACCAACATGGGCTGGAACTCGGCAATGGACACCGCTCATACGCGCAAGCTGCTGTGCGAACGCGATGCGAATGGCGAATACAAGATTCCACGCATCATCCATGTCGATGCCTACGATTCGGAAACCGTTGCGTTCGCGGACCTGGTGCTGCCGGACACCACGTATCTGGAACGTTACGACTGCATCAGCCTGCTCGATCGCCCGATCTCCGATGCGGATTGCGCGGCGGATGCGATCCGCCAGCCGGTTGTCAAACCGGACCGCGACGTGCGTCCGTTCCAGGACGTGCTGCTGGAACTCGGCGCGCGATTGAAACTGCCGGGCATGGTCGATGCGGATGGCGATGGGAAGTACCGCGACTACGCCGATTACATGGTTCGCCACGAACGCGCGCCGGGGGTAGGATTGCTCGCCGGCTGGCGCGGCGCGGACGGTTCGCAGCAAGGCAACGGGCCGCCGAATCCGGATCAATTGCAACGCTACATCGAACACGGTTGCCACTGGGAAACGCAAGTGCCGGAAGCCGGCGCGTATTACCGGATGGCCAATCGCGACTATCTGCAATGGGCACAGCGGATGGGTTTCGCCGGCAACGCCGAACCCATTACGTTGCAGGTGTATTGCGAAACGCTGCAACGTTTTCGCGTGGCCGCGCAAGGACACGGTCCGGTGCAACCGCCAGAGCACGAACGCGAACGGGTGACGCGGTATTTCGATCCGTTGCCACTGTGGTATGCGGCGCTGGGATCCTCTGAATCGACAGTGCAAGCGACTCCCTCTCCCTTGATGGGAGAGGGTTGGGAAGAGGACGATGCTTTAACCGGCGACACCCCCTCTTCCCCGACCCTTCCCCCACAAGGGGGGGAAAGTTGGGGTGGCGGCGAATTCGCCGAAACGGCTTCGAGGTCCAGCCCCCATCCGGCCTTCGGCCACCTTCCCCCGCAAGCGGGGGAAGGAAATGAAAAAAAAGCCGTGAGCGTAGAAGATTTTCCGCTCCATGCCATCACCCAGCGCCCCATGTTCATGTATCACTCGTGGGGTTCGCAGAACCGCTGGTTGCGCCAAATCGCGACGCGCAATTATCTGTACGCGCATCCCGATACGCTACGGGAACATGGCATTGCCGACGATGAGTGGGCGTGGATCGCCTCGTGGCGTGGGCGCATTCGCGTGCAGGTGCGCGCGCATGCGGCGACCGCGCCGGGCACGCTGTGGACGTGGAATGCGATCGGCAAGAAGCGCGGTGCGTGGAAACTCGCAAAAGACGCGCCCGAATTCGTCGACGGTTTTTTGTTGAACGACCTTATCGGCGAACGCCTGCCCGACGGCGTGCGCGCCAACGCCGACCCGGTCACCGGACAAGCCGCGTGGTTCGACCTCAAGGTGCGGCTGGAGCGCGACGCGCAACCGGATGTGCCGGGACATCGAACCGAATTGATCGACGATGCGCGCGGGATCGAAATGCCACTGTCCGAAATAACCAGGAGGCTTTCCAAGTGACCTGGCAAGCCTGGGCCACCGCCGCGATCATCGTGCTCGCGATGGCGTTGTTCGCCAGCGAAAAAGTGCGCATCGACATTGTCGCGCTGATCTCGCTGGGCCTCTTGATCGTGTTGCGCATCGTCACGCCGGAAGAGGCGCTATCGGGTTTCAGCAACGAGGCCACGGTGACGGTGGCGGCGATGTTCGCGCTCTCGATGGGTATCGAACGTTCCGGTGCGCTGGATCCGCTCAGCCGACTGCTGTCGAAAATCAAGCGGCCCTGGCTGCTGACGCTGGGCATGATGCTGGTGATCGCGCCGCTGGGTGCTTTCATCAAGAACGTCGCGCTGGTGGCGACTTTCGTGCCGCTGGCGCTGCGCGTGTGCGCGCGCAGCAAAACCTCGCCCGCGCGGGTATTGATGCCGATGGCGTACGCCGCGCAGATGGGCGGCGTGTGCACGCTGATCGGCACCTCGTCCAACCTGTTGGCCGACTCGCTGGCGCAGAAGCACGGGCTGGCGCCGTTCGGCGTATTCGAGTTCACCAAGATGGGCGTGCTGCTGGCGGTGGCGGGCATCGTCTACCTGATGGTGATCGGCCGCTGGCTGTTGCCCAAACACGTGGACACCGATCAGCCGGAGGTGCTGGATCTCGGAAAATACGTCACCGAGATGAAGGTGATGTCGGATTCGGAGCTTGTCGGCAAGACCATCGCGGAAGCCAACCTCGGCGAGAAACACGGCGTGTATCCGCTGGAACTGCTGCGTGGCGAGGAGCACATGTGGTCGCCGCGCACGCAGAAACTCGGTGTCGGCGATGTGCTGTTGATGCGGGGCGAATGGGAAAAACTCGAGGAGTTCCGCAAGCAATCCGGGCTCGAGATCAACCCCGAATTCCAGCACAGCAACGACGGCGATGGCGCGCGCGTGCTGATGGAAGTGATGGTGACACCGGCCAGCCCGATCGAGGGCCGCGCGCTGCCGGAACTCGACCTGCAGGCGCGTTACGACGCCACCGTGCTGGCGATCCACCGCCGCGGTCATGTACTGCGCGAGAAGATGAGCAAGGTGGCGTTCGAGGTCGGCGACGTGCTGATGCTGCTGGTGCCCGAGGCGGTGATCGGAAAACTGCGCGGCGACGATCGCTTCATCGTGCTCAACGAACGCGACGACGCGCGCCGGCCGCCTTACAAGGCGTTCGTCGCGGTAGGGATCATGATTGCCGTGGTCGTGGTGTCGGGAATGCGCTGGTTGCCGATCCCGATCGCGGCGATCTGCGGCGTGGTGGCGATGGCATTGACGCGCTGCTTTGGCCGTAAAGACGTCTACGAGGCAATGGACTGGAAGATCATCATCCTGCTCGGCGCGATCCTGCCGCTCGGTATCGCCATCGAGAAGACCGGGCTTTCGAGCGTGGTGGTGAACGCCGGCCTGGGGTTGGTTGGCAATCACGGCCCACTGGCGGCGCTGCTGATGGTGTATCTGCTGACCGCGCTGCTGACCGAACTCATGGGCCACAACCCGTCGGTGGTACTGATGGTCGGCATCGCCGCCACGGTCGCCAAAGCCGTGCACGCCGATCCAACGCCTTTCATCGTCGCGGTGGCGTTCGCCGCGGCCACGTCGTTCGCGACGCCGGTGGGCTATCCGACCAACACCATGGTCTATTACGCGGGCGGCTACCGCTTCACCGATTTCATGAAGGTCGGCATCCCGTTGATCGCGCTGTTCTGCGCACTGTCGATGTATTTGATTCCGAAGTTCTGGCCGTTTTGAATGAATCTACTCATTGTCATGCCATTGACATCCGTGTCTTTTTCGCGCAGTCCCTGCTGCGCGAGCTACTTTTGGCATGACTCCGGACATCCTGTCCTTCGCCCTTCGGGCCAGCTTCGCTGTTCGCGCCGTTTCCTACGGCGCGTGGGCCCAAAAGTAGCCAAAAGGCTAGGCGTCGGAGGCGGTGGTCGAAGCCGCGTCCGTGCGTCTTCGACTGCCCTTGCCGCTTGCCGATCACGCGCCGGCGCGAACTCCTACATCCGTGTAGTCGAACATGCGCGCCTTGCTCGCGCGATCGACCGCTCGGCTGCGGCACCGCCAACGGCGCCGATTTACGCTTCGTCGTCCGGCCATCCATGGCCTGACAAACGACAAGCAATGCGGGCGCAGGTCATGGACGACCGTCATCGACCGAGCTTTGCGCGCTGTACGCGATGCCGAGAAGCGCAGCCGAACGGCGGAGCAAGCGGCGTATGTTCGAGCACAAGGATGTGCGAGTTCGGCGCGGCCGCCGTTCGGCGAGCATCGCAGGGCAGTCGAGGCAACACGATGTTGCCGAGACCATCGCGTCCAAGCGCAATGGTTTTGGCTACTTTTGCCGAAACAAAAGTAGCCCGCTCGCGGCAGCGAGCGGAACCAGGCAATCTTGCGAAAGCGCAACGAGCGCCAGTGGCCATCCAGTCATGACCGCATTACCACCGCCATCAAAGAAAAAACTCGGCCTGGTGATCGATCTGGATACCTGCGTGGGTTGTCATGCCTGCGCGGTCGCCTGCAAGGAGTGGAACGATGGCGGCCAGTTCGGTCCGCTGCCCGACAGCGATCCGTATGGCGCGGATCCGGACGGCGTGTGGTTCAACCGGGTGCACACTTACGAAGTGTTGCCGCGTGACTCCAGTGTTTTCGCCCCAGCGGTTCAGTCACTCTCCCACAACCCCCATCCTGCGCCAGCGGCGCAGGATCGCCCCCTTGACTCAAGGGGGCTGAAAACGCCTGACTCAAGTCAGGCGTCCGCAATCCCGGTCCCCGATCCCCGATCCCCGCTCCCCGCTTCACAAATCGTCCACTTCCCGCGCTCGTGTCTGCATTGCGAGACGCCGGATTGCGTGACGGTGTGTCCGACCGGCGCCAGTTACAAACGCGCCGAGGACGGCATCGTGCTGGTCGACGAGGACAAATGCATCGGCTGCCAGTTGTGCGCGTGGGCATGTCCATACGGCGCTCGCGAGATCAGCGAACAACACGGCACCATGCAGAAATGCACGTTGTGCGTGGACCGCATCTACAACGAAACGCTGGATGAGGCCGACCGCCAGCCGGCCTGCGTGATGGCCTGTCCAACCCGCGCCCGCCACTTCGGTGATCTGGGCGATCCGGATTCGCAGGTCTCGCAACTGGTCGCGCGGCGCGACGGTTACGCACTGATGCCCGAATACGATTACAAACCCGTCAACAAATATCTGCCGCCGCGACCGAAGCGTGACGGATCGCACATGACTCCGGTTGCAGCGCAGACTGAAACTGTCGATCAGGCGCAACTGTCACCGCTGCTCAAATGGCTGGATCGCGCGTTATCACGATGAAAATCGATTTGCCATGAAACCAGCGCTGTCGGTGATTTTTTTCACGGTGATCGGCGGCGCCGGTTACGGACTCTGGTGGGTGCTCGGTTTCGCACTCGCGCTGGGTGTGTATCCGCCGGGACGCGGCAATGTGCTGGGACCACTGGCCATCGGCTTCGTGTTTGTCAGCGCCGGCTTGTTGTCTTCGACCTTGCACTTGGGCCGGCCGCTGCGCGCGTGGCGCGCGTTTTCGCAATGGGATTCCTCGTGGCTGTCGCGCGAGGGACTGGCCTCGCTGGCGACTTATCTGCCCGCGTTCGCGGTGGCGGGCCTGGCGCGCGGTGACAATCTGTTTCCGGCGACGCGGATCACCGGCGCAATCCTCGCGGTCTGCGCGATCGTCACCATCGTCTGCACCGCGCGCATTTACACCTCGTTGAAACCCATTGCCGCGTGGCGCGATCCGCGCGTGCTGCCGCTGTACCTGGTGTTCGGGCTGCTGTCGGGTGGCCTGTGGTTGTGGGCGTATCTGGCATTCAATCCGGGCCACGCGATCGCACCGGTTTTTGCCATGGTGTTGATCCTGCTCGCACTGATTGCAGCCACGCTAAAACTGATCTATTGGAGGAACATCGACCGCGGCGCGCCGGTCGGTGCCGGCCGCGCCACCGGGCTGTATCGCTTCGGAAACGTGCGCGCATTCGAAGGCCCGGGCACCGAAGAAAATTATCTCACGCGCGAGATGGCCTTCGTACTTGCACGAAAGCACGCGCGCGCGCTGCGCCGCTGGGCACTCGTGTTGTATGCGTTGCTGCCGGTGATCCTGATCGTGACGGCGTCGATCCGGCCGTTCGCACAGGCATGGCTTGCGCCGCTGGCCGCGCTGTCCTGCCTCGCGGGAGTGTTCATCGAGCGCTGGCTGTTCTTTGCGGAAGCGCGTCACGCGGTCGCGGCATACTTCCCCGCACGCCAGCAACCCTAAGGCTGCGCGAGCAACGTATCGCCGCCCGCTGCGCGCAATTTTCGCGCGACCTCTACACCGAGCGCATCGGGATCTGCGCCATGTGCATCAGCTCGCACCAGCCGTCCATCGCGCGCATCGCCGAGCAAGCCATGCAGATGCAACGCGTCGTGATCGATTTCGCACCACGCGCCCAACGGCATCGTGCAATCGCCGCCCAGCGCCGCGTTGAGCGCGCGTTCCGCGGACGTGGTGCGGCGTGTGTCGGCGGCGTCCAATGGCGCAAGCAATGCTGCGACCAGCCTGTCATCGGCGCGCATCTCGACCGCGATCGCGCCCTGCCCCGGCGCCGGTAACCACTGCGGCGGCGCCAACCGCGCGCGGACGCGCCGCTGCAAACCGAGCCGCTGCAAACCCGCCGCAGCCAGCACGATCGCGCAATAATCTCCGGCATCGAGTTTGGCCAGCCGCGTGCCGACGTTGCCGCGCAGGTCGGCGATGTCGAGATCGGGCCGCAGATTGCGCAACTGCGCGGCCCGGCGTAACGACGAGGTGCCGACGCGCGCGCCGCGCGGCAGCTCGTCGATCGCCGCAAAATCATTGCTTATCCATGCATCCGCGCAATCCGCGCGCGCCAACACCGCGCCGATCGCGAAGCCCTGTTCGAGATGGGCCGGCATGTCCTTCAGCGAATGCACCGCGATGTCGGCTTCGCCTTCCGCCATCGCGATCTCCAGTTCCTTGAGGAACAGTCCCTTGCCGCCTATGTCGTTGAGCGATCGATCCAGCACCTCGTCGCCGCGCGTGGAGAGTGGAACGAGTTCAACGCCGAGCCCCGCGTGCGCCACGCGCAACTGTGCCGCGACGTGCCCGGCTTGCCACAGCGCGAGCGGACTTTTGCGGGTGGCGATGCGCAGAAGCATGTCAGTGGTGAGTGTTGAACCGCGAGTGACGAAGCATCGCACGGTTACGACTCATCATTCACTACCCACGACTCGCATTTTCAGCCCCGCAACCACTGCCGTACAGCCGCAAGATTGCGGCGGCTGACCTCGGGCGTGTCGCTGCTGCCGGCGATCAGCGCACGCATCTCGCCGCGCGCATCACGCCGCAGGCCGAGCAACCGCGCGGCCGGCACCAGGCAGTTGCGGTGGACGCGCACGAAGCGTTGCGGAAATGTCGTTTCGATGCTTTTGAGCGAATCCTCGATCAGCAGCGTGTCCGCGGCGCGATGCACGCTGACGTACTTGTCATCGGCGGAGAGATACAGCACGTCTTCCAGCGGGATGCGCAGCGGCGAGCCACGCACGCGCGCGACCAGCGTCTCGCGCGGCTGCGCGCGTTCGCGCAAGCGCAATGCTTCGGCGCGCGCCAACGCCTCACGCAGGCGTTCGATACGCACCGGCTTCAGCAAGTAATCCGCCACGCGCAGTTCGTAAGCCGACAGCGCGTGCGCTTCGTAGGCAGTGCAGAACACCAGTTGCGGCGGCTGCGGCAGGCTTTGCACGCGGCGCGCCAGCGCGAGCCCATCCATCCCCGGCATCGCGATATCGGCCAGCAGCACCTCGGGTTTCAATTCGATGCAGGCGCGCAATGCCGACTCTCCATCGCCCACGCTGGCGACGATCTGCACGCCGGGGCATTCGGCCAGCAATGCCGACAAACGCGTACGCGCCAGGGGTTCGTCGTCAGCGATCAGGATGCGCATAGGGCAATCGCACGATCACGATGTAGCGGCCGTCGGCAACGAGGGTTTCCAGCGCGCCGCGCGCGCCGAAATGGAAAGCGATGCGCCGACGCACATTGTCCTGCGCATGGCCGTTGCGCGGCGTCGGCGCGTCCGGCGGCAGCGGATTCACGATCTCGATCTCGATGCCCGGCGGCACGCGGCGCCCGCAAATGCGCACGGTGCCGCCTTCCGGCCGTGGCTGGATGCCGTGATACACCGCGTTTTCGACCAGCGGTTGCAATAGCAGCGATGGCATCTCCAGATCGTCCGGCAAACCGGTGAGATCGCGCTCAACGCGCAAGCGCTCGCCCAATCGCAGTTGTTCGATCGCGAGATAACGATCCATCAGCGCCAGCTCCTCGCCCAGTGTGCTGGGTTTGTCGTCGGCGCCCAGCGCCGCGCGGAAGAGATCCGTCAAATCCTCGACCGTGCGCTCGGCGGCGTTGGGATCGACCCGGATCAGGGCCGCGACCGTATTCATGCTGTTGAACAGAAAATGTGGCCGGATGCGCGCCTGCAGCGCCTCGAACTGCGCGCGCGACACCGCCGCCAGCCGCGCGCGCCATTCCGCCAGCACATAGAAATAGCGCAGCAACGCCGCGCCCAGAAGCGCGGTGAGCGCGGCGTTGCCCAGCACGAAACGCGGCAGCGAAAGCGGCGTCAAGCCCGTGTCCAGCGCGTGATCCAGCCAGCCGACCAAGGCGCTGGCCACGGCGACGATCAATACCAGCATCGCGCACGCGGCGAGGTAACCGGTGCGCACCGGCCAGCGCGCGAACCACGTCGTCGCCTTGCACAACGCCAGCGCGCACAGCAACGCCAGCCACACTACGAATGCGCTGGCCGTGCTGAAGGCGTCAAACCGCATGTGCGAATCCGGCGCCAGCGCCGAGATCAGCACCACCAGTTCACCGACCACCAGCAGGGTGAACACCGCGGGCAATCCGCAGAATTGCGGCAGCGCAATGTTTTCGCGGCGTTCGTGTTGTTCCGGCATCGTTGTCCCCCGCCCGGCGCCAGTATGCAATGTTCAATACAACCCCGTTCGCCCTGAGCGTAGCGGTCGAAGACCGCGAAGTCGAAGGGTCAGTGCTTCGACTTCGTGCGCTGACGCTCGCCAGGCTCAGCACGAACGGAAATTAAAAGCATCATGCCTGCAGCCGTGCACCCAACCACTCACTCAAATCGGCGATTTCCTGCGGGCACACTTGATGCGCCATCGGATAGCTGCGCCAATCCGGCGCGTGACCGAGCGCGCGCAGGTGATCGCGTGAAATCTCGCCCAATCGTTGCGGCACCACCGGATCGTAGCTGCCGTGGGCGAGGAAGATCGGCGTGTCCGCGTTGACACCGTGGCGTTCGGCGGCGGTCAATTCGCCCAATGGCAGATAGCACGACAGCGCGATGATGCCGGCGAGCCGGCGAGCGTGCCGCAAACCGGCGGCCAGGGCGATCGCGCCGCCTTGCGAAAATCCGGCAAGCAGCACGTGATTGTCAGGCACGCCGCGTGCGGCTTCCCGCGCGATCAACGCCTCGACTTCCGCGATCGACGCGCGGATTCCGGTTTCATCCTGACGCTGCGAAAGATCGAATCCCGCGATGTCGTACCACGCCCGCATCCGCATGCCCGCGTTGATCGTGACCGGCCGCACCGGC
The DNA here is from genome assembly GCA_039923855.1 of Rhodanobacteraceae bacterium. Classification (GTDB taxonomy): domain Bacteria; phylum Pseudomonadota; class Gammaproteobacteria; order Xanthomonadales; family Rhodanobacteraceae; genus 66-474. The sequence goes on from JBDTBW010000006.1 coordinate 35,461, forward strand.
GCGTGCGGAAATACGAAGCGCAGCGCCGGCCAGTCGCTGCGCACCAGTTGCGGCACGATCGGCATGAAATCATGGCCATCGGCGCCAAGTCCGTGCAGCCAGATCACGGCGTGGGTCGGATCGGGTGCGGTTTCGTGTTCGAGGGCTTCGAGGGTCATTGAGCGGTAGTAGGAAGTGGGAAGCAGGAAGTAGGAAAGCATAGCAAGCGCGCCGGGTCCGCCCGCCTACTCCCTACTCCCTACTTCCACTTCCCACTCCCCATCTTCCGGCGGTTGCGATAAACCGCCGCGCGGCTATGCTGCGCGTTTTGCCGCCGGGTTCGCCGCCATGTTCGTCCGTTTCCGCGCGCTTGCACGCCCGATCTTTCATGCGGCGCTCGCCGCCTTGTTTGCCTGCATCGGGATCGCGCAAGCACAAAACGCAGCCAGCGCAGCGCCATCTTCGTCCGCGCCCGGACAACCGCTGACGCTGGCCCGGATCATGGCCGATCCCGATTGGATCGGGCCGCCGGTCGAGGGCGAATACTGGAGCATCGACGGCCGTGACGTGTACTTCAAACTCAAACGGATGGGAAGCGATTTGCGCGATTTGTATCGGGTCGATGCGGGCGGCGGCACGCCGGTCAAGCTCGACGACGCGCAACTGGCGAGCGCAGACGGCGCACCGGTGTTCGATCGCGCGCGGGCGCACGCGGCGTTCCTGCGGCACGGTGACGTGTTTCTGCGCGATATCGCCGGCGATAAAACCCGGCAACTGACCAGCGACGACGCCGATAAATCCTCGCTGCAATTTTCCGCCGACGGCCACGTGCTGAGCTGGCGGCAGCGGTGGAACTGGTATGCCTACGATCTCGGCAGCGGCGTGGCAGCGGCTGCGGCGATCGTCAAATCCGAAGACGATCCCGCCGACAAGAATCCGGACCAACTCGGCCGCCTGCAACTGGATTTGTTTTCCACCCTGCGCCAGGACAAGGCCGACAAGAAAGCGCGCCGTGAGCGCGATCGGAACCTGGACATGCTGGACCCGACGCGCGCATCCGCGCCGTTCTATCTCGGCGACGATGTTTCGATCGTCGGCACATCGTTGTCGCCAGATGCGCGCTGGCTGCTGGTGATCACGCAACCCAAGTCGCACATGGAAGGCAACGCGCCAACGGTCACACATTACGTCACCGATTCCGGATATCCGGTCGCCGAGAAAGCGCGTACCTATGTCGGCCGCAATCCGCCCGCGCCGCAGTCCTTGCTGTTGCTCGACCTACGCGCGCATAAGCAATATCCGTTGTCGTTGGACGGCCTGCCCGGCATCCACGACGATCCGCTGAAGGCATTGCGCGCCAAGGCGATCGCCGATCTGAAAAAGGCCGGCCACGACGACGAAGCGAAGAAACTCCAGGCGCCAAAAACGCGGCCGCTGACGGTCATCAACACCGGTGACGATGCTTTCGGCGATCCGGCGATCGTATGGAGTGACGATGGCGCCAACGCCGCCGTCGAACTGCGCGCGATCGACAACAAGGACCGCTGGATCGAAACGATCGATTTCGCCGATCACAAACTGGTGACGCAGAACCGTCTGACCGATCCCGCCTGGATCAACTGGAACTTCAACGAATTCGGCTGGCTGCGCGACAGCCGCACGCTGTGGTTCGAGTCGGAGGCATCCGGTTGGGCGCAGTTGTTGGTGAAACCGCAGGGTGGAAAGGCGCGAGCACTGACGCCTACCGGATTCGAGGTCTCGCGCCCCGTGGTGTCGCCCGATGGCAAGTGGTTCTATCTGCGCGCCAACAAGGAGGCGCCGTACGACTACGACCTGTATCGCCTGCCCGTCGAGGGCGGCGCGTTACAGCAAGTGACGCACCTGCAAGGCATCGACGATTTCGTATTGTCGCCCAATGGTTCGCGGCTCGCGGTGCTGCACTCGAGCGCATACATCCCGCCGCAGCTTGCGGTGGTGAACAGCGATGGCGCCAACACGCATGAACTTACCGACACGCGCACCGCGCAATACAAGGCGATCCGTTGGAGCGATCCGCAATTCGTCGAGGTGCCGAGCAGCCACGGCCGGTTCGGCATCTGGTCGAAGTATTACCAGCCGGGGAATTACGACGCCTCGCACAATCATCCGGCGGTGCTGTTCGTGCACGGCGCGGGTTACCTGCAGGACGTCAACAAGAGCTGGTCGTACTACTTCCGCGAACAGATGTTCAACAATTTGTTGCTGCAGGAAGGCTACGTGGTGCTCGACATGGATTACCGCGCGTCGGAAGGTTACGGACGCGACTGGCGCGACGCGATCTACGAAAAGATGGGGCATCCGGAATTGGAAGACCTGCTGGACGGCAAGGCGTGGCTCGTGAAAAACCACGCGGTCGACGCACACCGCGTCGGTATTTACGGCGGCTCGTACGGCGGTTTCATGACCGAGATCGCGCTGCTGCGCGCGCCGGGAGAATTCGCCGCGGGCGCGGCGTTGCGCCCGCCGTCGGACTGGACCAGCTACAACGACGGCTACACCTCGGACATCTTGAACGATCCGCAGATCGATCCGCATGCGTACAAGATCAGTTCGCCGATCGAATACGCGGCCAACCTGCAAGACCCGCTGCTGATCATGCACGGCCTGATCGACGACAACGTGATGCCCGGCGATTCGATTCGCCTCTATCAGCGTTTCATCGAACTGCACAAGGACAACTTCTGGATCTCGCTGTATCCGATGGAACGCCATGCCTTCGAGCACGCCGATGACTGGTACGACGAATACCGACGCATCCATGATTTGTTTACGACGTACGTAAAGCCGCAGCGTTAATCCACGGCAGTGCGCTTCCACCACCGACAACACATCACAGGAGCACGATCATGACCCGCCTTGGGTTTCGTCATGCAGCCGCGGCTTTCACGCTCACCACGCTGCTGGCATGCGCGTCTACGCAAGCAGCATCCTCAAACGACGACCGCGCGGCCGTTACGGCGCACGTACGCGAGTTCCTGGATGCCTATGCCGCCGACAACCAGCAAGCTGCGTTGCGCCTGATTGATCCGCGGCAGTTCACGATGTTCGGCAGTGATGCAGCCGAAATTGCCCATGGCGCCACGGGTCTGCAACGTTTCTTGAACGATGATTTTCATTTGTGGCACACGGCCCATTTCGGCCCGATCGAACATCTCGACCTGCGCATCGGCGCGCAGTATGCGAGTGCGTTTTTCGACGTGCCGTTCTCCGCTGCTGGCGCGGCGCCGTTGACGCTACGCGTCAGCACCGTCTGGCACAAGGTCAATGGCGTATGGATGCTGACGCAAAGTTCCAATTGCGTGCCGACCACCGGTTCTTCGGCGCGCGAGATATTGAACAAGCAACTCCCTGCGCGACGATAGCAGCGGGAATCTGGTGCGAACGGCCGTTCGCTGCAGGGGTCAGGATTGACCACTATCATACCGTGGTGATACCCTGACAGGCATGAAAGTCGCCATCTCCGTACCCGATCCGGTCTTCCGCGAAGCGGAGGCGCTGGCGTCCATCCTCAACAAATCGCGCAGCCAGCTCTACGCCGAAGCCTTGGCCGGTTTCGTGCACAAGCACAGCGCGCACAACGTCACGCAACGCCTGAACGCGGTGTACGAACGGCAATCATCCGGGCTCGATCCGGCGTTTGCCGCCGCGCAAGCAAATGCCCTGGCCGATGAAACGTGGTGAGATTTGGTGGGCCGCTTTGCCGGAACCGACAGGTTCCGGTCCCCGCTTGCGGAGGCCGGTGCTGATCGTGCAAGCCAACCCGTTCAACGACAGCCGCATTGCTACCGCAATCGTGGCGGTCGTCACGTCCAATCTGGCGTTGGCGGAAGCGCCGGGCAATGTGCGCATTGGCAAGTCGGAATCGGGACTGTCCAAACCTTCGGTCGTCAACGCATCGCAAGTGCTGACCATCGACCGACGCCTGCTGTCGCGGCGCGTCAAGGCGCTGTCGTCGTCCGCGCTGCAAAAAGTGGACGAGGGTTTGCGATTGGTATTGGGGTTGTAGCTCACGCAAGTTCATTCAAGTTGCGACTTTTTCATCGTGCTCAAACCCGTCCCACCACCGGAATCAGCGCGCTTGTGATGGCTGATGCATGGTCGGACAATAAAAACAAAATCACATCGGCGAGTTGCTGCGGTTTCACCCACTTGTCGAAGTCGGCCTTGGGCATGTCCTTTCGGTTGGGCGGCGTGTCGATGATGCTGGGCAGCACCGCGTTGACGGTGATGCCGCGATCCTTGAGTTCATCGGCCAGCGCTTCGGTCATGCGCATCACGCCGGATTTCGACGCGGTGTAGGCGCCAACGCCGGCGCCGGCCTTGAGCGCGGAAGCCGCGCCCACGTTCACGATCCGGCCGTTGCCGTGTTCCAGCAGATGCGGCAGCGCGGCCTTGGTCGCGGCCACGGCGGTGCGCAGATTGATCTTGTACAAGAAATCCCAGGTATCGGGGCTGCCGTCGACGAGTGTTTCATAGCGGAAGGTACCGGCGATATTCACCAGCGCATCGAGGCCACCGAGCGCCTGCGCGGCCGCGTCGATGGCACGCTGGGCCGCCTCGGTGTCGGACAAATCCACGCCGCCTAAACATTTGGCCGTGGCAAGCTCCGCCGGCGGTGTATCCGCGCGGTCGATCGCGGCAACTTTTGCGCCCGCGGCGATCGCCGCGTGCACGACCGCCGCACCCAGCGCGCCGAACGCGCCGGTCACGGCGATGCGTTTGTCCTTGAGTTGCATGACGGGTTCTCCTTGACGGCGGCGCGGCGTCGACGCCGGCGAAGACGCCAGCATATCGCTTGCCGCCTTCACCGGCGAAAGCTCTTCAGCGATCGGCCGGTCTGGTTCTCGAGTATGCTCGAATCGTCCGGTCACAGGGAGCGGGACATGGCCATCAATGCCGAAGACGCGGTTCAGCGGGAACCGGATGATCGTCTCCGTCCGCCACCGCGCGCGCGCCGCGAGCGGGTGATCTACCGGCACACCCTGCCGCTGCGGATCATGCACTGGATCAACGCAATCTGCCTGTTTTTTTTATTGCTGAGCGGCCTGCAGATTTTCAATGCGCATCCGGCTTTGTACTGGGGCCAGCGTTCGCATTTCGATCATCCGTTGCTGGCGATGACAGCACAGCAGGCGCCGAACGGCACCATGCGCGGCGTCACCACGATCGGCAGCCACGCATTCGACACCACCGGCGTGTTCGGCGTGTCGAACATGAATGGCCAGCCGCAAGCGCGCGGCTTTCCGTCTTGGCTGACCATTCCTGGCCCGCAATGGCTGGCGATGGGCCGTCACTGGCATTTCTTCTTCGCGTGGTTGTTCGTGATCAATGGGCTGCTGTTTGCCGCCTACGCGTTGTGGAGCCGGCACCTGACCCGCGATCTTGCGCCGACCAAAACCGACTGGCGCGGCATCGGCCGTTCGATCATCGATCACGCCTTGCTGCGCCAACCCAAGGACGAGGAAGCGGTGCGCTACAACATCCTGCAGAAGCTTACTTATCTGATCGTGATTTTCATTTTCGGGCCGCTGATCGTGCTGATGGGCCTGTCGATGTCGCCGCGGATGGACAGCGTGCTCGGTTGGTTGGTCGATCTGGTCGGTGGCCGGCAATCCGCGCGCACCATCCACTTTCTGCTGGCGATGGGCTTTGTCGCGTTTTTCCTGATCCACATTTTCGAGGTTATCGTGAGCGGAGTCGGCAACGAATTGCGCTCGATCATCACTGGCCGCTACGCGATCGAAGAGGAGCCGAGCGATGAGCGCGAATGACAACCGCCGCCGTTTCCTGCGCAATGCGCTGACCGTTGTCGGCGCGGGATTATTGGCTGGCTGCGACCAATTGTCGCAAACGCAATGGGTTCCCAAAGTATTGGGCAGCGCCGAACATCTTTCACACGCGGTGCAGCGCGTGCTCGCGCCGCACGCCGCGTTGGCCACGGAATATCCCGCCTCCGACATCTCGCCGATGTTCCGTCCCAACGGCAGCACCAACCCGCAAACCCCCAACTACCTTGCGTTGGCCAAGAACGGCTTTCGCGATTACAAACTCGCGGTAGGCGGGCTGGTCGCTCATCCGCTATCGCTATCGCTCGATGAACTGCGCGCGCTGCCCGCGCGCACCCAGATCACCCGCCACGATTGTGTGGAAGGCTGGAGCGTGATCGGCCAGTGGACCGGCGTGCAGTTGTCGCGGGTGCTGGCGCTGGCGCAACCGTCGGACAACGCGCGTTACGTGGTATTTCGCTGCTTCGACCGAATGCAGGACGGCGGCCTGGATGGCGGCACGCCGTACTACGAGAGCATCGGCATGGACGATGCGTATCACGCGCAGACGATTCTCGCCTATGCATTGAACGGTCAGCCGACGCCGATAGCCAATGGCGCGCCGTTGCGTGTACGTATCGAACGCCAGCTCGGCTACAAGATGGCCAAATACATTTCTGGCATCGAGGTGGTCGAGTCATTGGCCGGTATCGGCAACGGCAGCGGCGGCTACTGGGAAGATCAAGGGTATGCCTGGTACGCGGGAATTTGAGACCATAATGGCCTCAAGTAGCCCGAGCTTAGGCCATGGATGGCTGTCAACAAAGTGAGCTTCAGCGCCATGCATGACGCCGAGCATCGCAGCGCCAGGCGGGAGCAAGGCGCGCATGTTCGAGTACAGGGATGTGCGAGTTCGCGCCAGCCCGCTTGGCGCGAGAAGCGCAGGAAAGTCGAGACAACACGATGTTGTTGAGACCGTCATGCCCGCGCGCAATGGCTTTGGTTACTTTCCCAGAAAGGAAAGTAACTCCGCTCGCGGCAGCGAGAGGAACCAAGGCAATCTTGCGAAAGAGCTGGATTCTGAGTTCCGCGCTGCCCGCGGTCCGGGAACGACAAACAAGAAAGGTTAGAACCGCACGCACGCGAGCAACATGGTCTCGCCGAGGTTCTTGCCCCTACCCCAGCAGGTGCGCATTGGAAATATGCCGCACCAAGACCACATAACGCGAGCGCTGCCAGCCCAGACTGGTCATGAACTCGAAGCGACTGCTGAGTGCGTCGATGCGGGTGCTGGTGGCCATGATCTGTTCGCTGACGAACAATCCCGGGTCGCGCCCATAGCGAACGCCGCCGCCGGCCAGAAAACCATTGTGGGCGAAATCGTGCACGGGCGTGCTGCGCGAGCCGATGAAGCCGGCGCTCGCTATCGGCGCGAAATGCGCATGACCGTTGTCGGCGGACGTCGCGGTTACTGCGAAGAACACCGCCGGCGTCCAACGCACACCCGCGGTGGCGCTGGCACCGGCGGCAAGATCGAATTCGCTGGCGCTTGCGTGCCCGATCGACAACAGGGCAATCGCAAGCAATAGTAATACCGTGGCTGCGGAACGCATGGATCATCCCCTGCAAGCATCCTGGAAGTGCGATATAGCGATAATGAAATCAAGATTGTGTGAGCACCTGGGCCGGCGTTGCCAACGGCCCGCGGTGCAATGATATTTTTAACCCTGGCATGCGCGCAACGGCTTTCCCCCGGATTCCATGCAACTCGGCAACGCTCCACTGCGGTTGGTTATCTTTGCGGGTCTCTGGATCGCGCTGGCGCTCGTGGAATGGCGTTGGCCACGGCACCGGCAAACACGTGATCTCCTGCGTCGCTGGACGTCGAATTTCGGCATGTCGCTGATCGACGTGGTGCTGTTGCGCCTGCTGTTGCCGTGGCTGACGATCGACGCGGCGTTGTGGGCCACCGCGCATCGTTTCGGAGCGCTGAATCTTGTCGGCGTACCGTACTGGGTGCGTTTCACGATCGCATTCGTCGCGCTCGACTTCACGATCTACTGGCAGCACCGGCTGATGCATCGCTGGCATCCGTTGTGGCGGCTGCATCGCGTGCATCACAGTGATTTGGCGCTGGACGCCAGCTCCGGCGTGCGTTTCCATCCAGGCGAAATCCTGTTGTCGATGGGGATAAAGATCGGCGCGGTGCTGCTGCTCGGCGCGCCGGCGTTGGCGGTGCTGGCCTTCGAGATCGTGTTGAACGGTTTTTCCCTGTTCACCCACGCCAATCTGGCGCTGCCCGCGGGACTTGAACGCACGCTGCGTTGGGTGTTCGTGACGCCGGACATGCACCGCATCCACCATTCGATCGTGCGTATCGAACACGACAGCAATTACGGCTTTCACGTGTCGTGGTGGGATCGGCTGTTCCGCAGCTATACCGCGCAGCCTGCGCAGCCGCAGCGCAGCATGACCCTGGGCCTGGATAGCTTCCGCGACCCGGCGACGCAGTGGCTGCCGGCACTGCTGATCCAGCCGGCCAAAAAGGGCTGATCTGCCCGGTGGAAACCATCTGGTTCAGAATCGCAAAATATTTGCCTTGACAACTATTGCCGAGGCTACATAATCGCGGCATGACATCCAGATCCACGCCCGCCGGGATCACCGCGGCTTCCCCTTTCCAGTTGTGCAGCCTGATCGGACGCATCCGCGCCGAACTGGTCGGCCGCATCGAGCAGGAGCTGATCGAAAACGGATTCGAGCTTTCCTTCAGCCAATATCTGGCCTTGAAGAAGCTCGGCGTTGAAGGGCCGATGACCGCCGGCGAATTGGCGCGCGCGCTGCGCCACAACCCGGGCGCATTCACCCGCATTCTCGACAAGCTGGAACAGAGCGATTACCTGCGCCGGGTGCCCGATCCCGCCGATCGCCGCACACTGCGGATCGAATTGACCAGTTCCGGCCGCGGCCTGTGGCGCAAGATCAACGCCTGCGGCGAACGCGCCGCCGAGCGCGCGATGCGTGGCACGCCCGACCGCGACCGCCTGCAACTTCACACGCTGTTGAACCGTGTGCTGGACAACTTGCGCAAAGAAGATTGAACACAATGTCGATGCCCATGTTCCTGTCGCCACAGCGTTTGTGCGCATTCGTGTGTGTGTTGTCGCTGGTCGGCTGCACCAGCACACACGGTCTGCGACCGCAGGGCCGCACGCTCGACGCCGCGACCTTGCAGGCGCAACGCAGCGTGGCCGGCGTGCCGGTCACGCCCGCCGCGTGGCCGCAACAGGATTGGTGGAAGGCGTTCAACGATGCGCAACTCGACGGTCTGGTCGACGAAGCGCTGGCCGGCAATCCCGATCTGGCCGCGGCGGACGCGCGCGTACGCAAGGCGCTGGCGCTGGCCGAAGTCGCCGGCGCCGCGCGCAAACCTTCGCTCGGTGCGCTGGCGGGCGCCGCCGGCGCACGCATTCCGAAAACCCTGTTCCCGTCGCCGACGGGCGGCCATTTCGGCGTAACCCAATACGGCATCCTCGATTTCAAATGGGATTTCGACGTGGGTGGCGGCAAACGCGCGGCGCTGCACGCCGCGTTCGGCCAGGCGCGCGCGAGCGAAGTCGAGGCGCAAGCCGCGCGCTTGACGTTGTCCGCCAACGCGGTGAGCGCATACGCCGCGCTTGCCGACGCCTATACCCGGCGCGATCTGGCGCAGCAGGCATTGCAGCGGGCGCAAACCTTCCAAAAGCTGACCGCGCAGCGCGTCCGGGCCGGCATCGACAGCCGTTTCCAATCGACGCAGATCGATGCGGAAACCGCCGACGCGCAGGCGCAACTCGCCGCCGCCGACAACGATGTGCGCGGTTCCGGCATCGCGCTTGCGGTGCTGCTGGGCCGTGGCCCCGATCGCGCGCTGGCCATTGCGCGCCCGCAACCGTTGCCTGCGACCGCGTTGGCGCTGCCGTCCGATTTGCCCGTCGAGCTGCTCGGCCGTCGTCCGGATGTGGTTGCGGCGCGTTGGCGCGTCGAAGCTGCTGCGAGCAACATAAAATTCGCGAAAGCCGCGTTCCTGCCCGACGTGAGCATCACCGCGCTGGCGGGTCTGGTCGCCGGTCCCGGCGCCAGCCTGTTGCAGGCCTCCGCGGGTTTGTACAGCATCGCACCGGCCTTGAGTCTGCCGATTTTCGAAGGCGGCAAATTGCGCGGCAATCTCGCCGGCAAGGACGCCGATTACGATCTCGCGGTCGCGCAATACAACAAGACCGTGATCGACGCCATAAACGAGGTCGCCGAATACGTGGACGACCTGCGCGCGCTCGACGTTCAATCCGCGCGCGAAAAACAATCGCTGACGAGCGCGCAACAAGCCTACGCCCTTGCGATGCAACGCTATCGCGGCGGCGTCGGCAATTATCTGGAAGCGTTGACCGTGCGCTCGCAATTGCTCGATGCCGAACGGCGGCTGGCCGCGCTGCGCATCCGGCGCGCGGGCGCGGCGGTGCAATTGATCGAGGCGCTGGGCGGCGGTTTCGAGCCAGACACCGACGCGTCCGCGATCGTCACCCACACATCGAACAACAGACGGGCAACGCCATGACTTCTCCCATCAACCCGTCGGCCGCCAACGCGGAAGGCGCCGCGAAAGAACAGAAGCAACGCAAGCGCGATGCGCGTCGCCGCTGGCTGCTGCGCGGTCTGGTGATCGTGGTGGTGCTGGTCGCGATCGGCTGGACGCTGTGGTATTTCCTCGACGCCCGCTGGTACGAAAGCACCGACGACGCCTACGTCGACGGCAACGTGGTGCAGGTCACGCCGCAGATACCCGGCACCGTGATCAGCATCGGCGCGGACGACAATGATTACGTGCATGAAGGTCAGAAGCTGGCCGCGCTTGATCCGGCCGACGCGAAGGTCGCGCTCGCGCAAGCGGAGGCCGATCTCGCGGGCGCGGTGCGCAAGGCGCGCGGTCTCTTCAGCAGCGTCGGCAGTTCACGCGCGGATGTCGCGACACGGCAAGCGGAAGTTGCGCAGGCGCGCGCGGATTATCAACGTAGACAAGGTCTGGCCAAAACCGGCGCGATCAGCAACGAGGAACTCGCGCACGCACGCGATGCGCTGACCACCGCGCAGAGCGCGCTGGCCGCGATGCAGGGACAATTCGCGACCGGAAACGCGCTGGTCGAGAACACCAGGATCACTTCGCAACCGGACGTGCTGACCGCCGCGGCCAAGGTGCGCGCGGCCTATTTGAATCTGCAGCGCGACACACTTGTCGCGCCGGTGTCCGGTTACGTCTCCAAGCGCACGGTACAGGTTGGCCAGCGCGTACAACCCGGCACGCCGTTGATGGCGGTGGTGCCGTTGGGCCAGGTCTGGGTGGATGCCAACTTCAAGGAAACGCAATTGGCGAAAATGCGCATCGGCCAACCGGTGACGCTGGAGTCGGATCTCTACGGCGGTGATGTCGAATATCGCGGCAACGTCGAAGGGATGGGCATTGGCACCGGCAGTGCGTTCTCGCTGCTGCCCGCGCAGAACGCCACTGGCAACTGGATCAAGATCGTGCAGCGACTGCCGGTGCGGATCGCGCTCGAGCCGCGGCAATTGCAGAAATATCCGTTGCGCATCGGCTTGTCGATGGCGGTCAAGGTGAACCTTCATGATCAGTCGGGTTCCATGTTGTCCGCGCAGACTCCGCCGCATTCGGTGTTCAGCACCGATGTTTACACGCACGGCAAGCGCGAGGCGGATGCGCTGGTCGCGAAGATCATCGGCGACAACGGCGGCGCGCCGGCCAACGCGGCCGTGCGATAGGGCCGGAGTTATGTCTATTGCCGTTCGTGCTGAGGTATCGAAGCACGAACCATCCTCCGACCGACCGTTGCAGTTCGCCATTCGATACCTCAGGGCGAACGGTGTTTCCGAAATGGATATGTAATGGCCAGCACATCTGCCCAAATCGGCGCATTCGACGAATTCCGCCCGGCCAGCCTGCCGCTGGCGACGCTCGGCCTGTCGCTGGCGACCTTCATGCAGGTGCTGGATCTCACCATCGCCAACGTCGCCCTGCCGACCATCGCGGGCAACCTCGGCGCGAGCCAGACCGAAGCCACCTGGGTGATCACCTCGTTCGCGGTCAGCAACGCGATCGCGTTGCCGCTGACCGGTTTTCTGGCGCGGCGTTTCGGCGAGGTCAAGGTGTTCGTGTGGGCGACGATGCTGTTCTCGCTGGCCTCGCTGATGTGCGGCTTCGCCACCAGCATGGCGATGCTGGTCGCGTTCCGCGCGATCCAGGGCGCAATGGCGGGACCGATGTATCCCTTGACGCAGAGCCTCTTGGTGTCGATCTATCCGCCGGCCAAGCGCGGCATGGCCTTGTCGATCCTGGCGATGGTCACGGTGGTCGCGCCGATCGCCGGCCCGATCCTGGGCGGTTGGATCACCGACAATTACTCCTGGCAATGGATTTTCTTCATCAACGTGCCGATCGGCATCTTCGCCAGCACCGTGGTCGGCGCACAACTCGCCGGGCGCCCGGAACACACCGACAAACCGCGGATGGATTACGTAGGGTTGATCACGCTGATCCTCGGCGTCGGTTCGTTGCAAGTGCTGCTGGACAAGGGCAATGAACTCGACTGGTTCCAGTCCAACTTCATCATCGGCCTGGCGGCCGTCTCGGCGATCTCGCTGACGATTTTTCTGATCTGGGAATTGACCGACCGCGAACCGATCGTCAACCTGCGGCTGTTTCGCCACCGCAATTTCGCCGCCGGCACGCTGGCACTGGTGCTGGCTTACGCGGCCTTCTTCGCGATCGCGCTGCTGATTCCGCTGTGGTTGCAGACCACGCTGGGTTACACGGCGATCTGGTCGGGCCTGGCCACCGCACCGCTTGGCGTGCTGCCGGTACTGCTAACGTTCTTCATCGGCAAGTACGGAACGAAATTCGATTTGCGCTGGCTGGCCTCGTTCGCATTCGTGGTGATGGCGGCGACCAGTTTCATGCGCGCGGGGTTCAACACGCAAGTCGATTTCTATCATGTGGCGATGGTGCAACTGCTGATGGGGCTTGGCGTGGCATTCTTCTTCATGCCGATCCTGACCATCTTGTTGTCGGATTTGTCTGGGCGAGAGGTCGCATCGGGTTCGGGCTTGGCAACCTTCCTGCGCTCGCTGGGGGGAAGTTTCTCCGCGTCGATCACCACCTATCTATGGGAACGCGGCGGCGTCACCCAACATGCGGATCTTGCCACCCACATCAGCGCCTACGACCCGCGCACGCAGCAGGCGATCGCCGCCAGCGGCGGCGGCGTGCAACATTTCGCCGCGACCATCAACGGCGAGATCACCCGCCAGGCCGTGCAGATTTCCTTCAACAACGTGTTCCACGTACTCGGCTGGATTTTTCTCGGCCTGGTCGCGGTGATCTGGTTGGCCAAGCCGCCGTTCGTGCCGAAAGCGGGCCCCGCGGCGAGCGGAGGGCATTGATTGCGAGAAGTTCCGTAACAGCATCATGCCTTCGATGGCGCCAACGTAACCGGCTTGCCACCCGTCGCTTTCAGTTTCGCGTTCAAAGCAGGCAGGTCGTTGGCCTTCAATGCATTCCACTTCGCCAATACGGCGTCGAGTTTCGGCATCAACGCCGCGTAACCGGCGCGCGCATCGGGTGAAGGCGCGGCGTCGGCGCCGCCGTCCACGGCGTTCTGTAACGCATCCAGTGCGCTATTCATGTATGCGAAATTGTCAGTGTTGGTCGGCGGAAACGCGAACGCATTGGCCGGATTGGGCACCTCGGTTATGCCGGCGAGCGCTGTGACTTTCGCATTCAGCGCATCGATCGCATTGCCAGTGTCGCCCTTCACGCGCTTGCGCGCGTCGCGCAATTGGCCGTGTAGCGCGCCCGCTTCGGACGACGCGGCGGTGAGCCTCGCCTGCGCGGCCTCGATCAGCCCCGCGAACGTGAATTGCTGCGCATAGGCATTTGCCGGCAGATGCACGCGCGGATCGGGCGCGATGCTTAGCGGTTGCTGGTAGGTGCGGCCGTCGACGGTCAATGCGATGGTGTACTGCCCAGGCGGCGCCCACACCCCATCGGCGTAGGCATCGCCTTTCGCCAAAGCGGACGGCGGCGCGTTGCGCAACGGCCAGACGAAACGATGCAGGCCCGGCGTGGTTTGCAACACCACCGGATGCGACAACCAATCCGGTGTCGCATTGATTTTTGACAGATCGTGTTTGGGCGCGGCATCCGCGCTGGAGTAATGCCGTACGAGTTTGCCATCGGCATCGTAAATGGACAGCTCGACGGGTTTGTGTGGCGTATTCGCCAACGAGTAATCGATATACGCGCCCCACGGCGGATTCTCGGCGGTGGGTTCATCGCGCGGCAAGGGCGTTCCGGTGAAACCGGCCGGACGCACGCGGATCGCGGTTGCCGGTGCGAACAAGTGCGTTCCAGGTTTGGACGGATAGGCGTCCACCTGCCGCAACACCGAGACATCATCCATGATGTAAAAGCCACGCCCGTGCGTGGCGATCACCAGATCGTCGTTCTTGACGTCGATATCGCGCACCGAGGTGCGTGGCAGATTTTGCTGCAACGGCTGCCAGTGATCGCCGTCGTCGAACGACACGTACATGCCAAGTTCCGTGCCTGTGTAGAGCAGCCCTTTTTTCTGCGGGTCTTCACGCACCACGTTGACGAAATCTCCATCGCGGATGCCATCGACGATGAGTTGCCATGACTTGCCGCCGTCGCGGGTGCGATAGATGTACGGCTTGCGGTCATCCAGACGATGGCGGTCGATCGCCGCATATGCGGTGTTGGCATCGAAATGCGATGGCTCGATGATGCCGACTTTGGACCACGGCGTGAGCGCTTGCGGCGTCACGTTGTCCCAGTGCGCGCCCTCGTCGTTGGTGCGCCAGATCAGTCCGTCGTCGGTGCCGGCCCACAGCAATTTGGCATCCAGCGGCGAGGAACCGATCGCGTAGACCACGCCGCGGCGCGGACTCTGCCCGAGATTGTCGGCAGCGGTGACGGCATCGAGATTGCCCGGCACGCCGGGATCGGGGCGCGACAGATCGGGGCTGATTACGCCCCAGTGTTCGCCGCCGTCATCGGTGCGCCACAGTTTCTGGTTGCCGAAATACAGCACGTGATGATCGCGCGCGTTGAAAGTCAGCGGCAGCGTCCAGGTATGCCGATACAGATCAGGGTCGGCTAAGGTCGGATCGATATCGCGTGTCTGTTGCGTTTTCAGATCGAGCTTTTGCATCGTGCCGCCGTAGACGATGTCGGGATCGTCCGGATCCGGCGCGATCATCCCGCTCTCGCCGCCGGCGGTGACTTCGTGAAATTGCTCCATGCTGATGCGATCGTGATACGGCGCGCGCGATGGCAGCCCGACCGCGCCGGAATCCTGCTGCGCGCCATACACCCGATACGGGAAACGATTGTCCGTGCTGACGTGATACATCTGTGCGGTCGGCTGATTGAACCACGATGACCAGGTTTCCCCGCCATTGACGGTGATGATCGTGCCCTGATCGACGCCGAGGATTTGCCGATCCGGATCAGTGGGATCGATCCACATTTCGTGGTAATCGTCGCCGGTCGGATCGCCCTTCAGCGGCAGAAATGTTTTCCCGCCGTCGTCGGAGCGCAATACGATGGTGTTCATCGCGTACACGCGATCGGGATTTTTCGGATCGACCGCGATCTGGCCGAAATACCAGCCGCGCTGCCAGATGCGCGGATCGCCGCTCGTCTTTTTCCACGTCCTGCCCGCATCGTCCGATCGATACAGACCGCCCGCGTCGGCATCGACGGTCGCATAAATTCGATCGGGCGCGGCTGGCGAGATAGCAATCCCGATGCGCCCAACATTTTTTTCAGGGAACCCGTTGCCGGCGATGTGCGTCCAGTGCTCGCCGCCGTCGGTGGATTTGTACAGGCCCGAGCCGGGGCCGCTGGCGGGCGGATACACGTTCCACGGCGCGCGTCGCACCTGCCAGAGCGCGGCATAAATCACATTGGCATCGCGCGGATCGAACACAATGTCGATCGCGCCGGTGGCGTCGTTCGGACCCAGCACCTTCTGCCAGGCCTTGCCGCCGTCGCTGGACTTGAATACGCCGCGTTGCGGGTTCGGGCCGTAGGGATGACCGAGCGCGGCGACGAATACGACATTCTCGTCGCGCGGATCGACGCGGATCGTGCCGATCTGCTGCGTGTCAGTGAGACCGATGCGCGTCCAGGTTTTGCCGGCATCGACCGACTTGTACATGCCATCGCCCTGCGCGATGTCCGAGCGCATGTCGGCCTCGCCCGTACCGACGTAGATCACGTTCGGATTCGACGGTGCCACCGCGATCGCGCCGATCGAGCCGACCAGTTCATTGTCGAAGATCGGTCGCCAGGTGCGTCCGGCGTCGCGGGTTTCCCACACGCCACCGTTGACCGAACCGAAATAGAAATGCCGCGGCTGACCCGGCACGCCGGTCACCGCCAACACGCGACCGCCGCGGAACGGGCCGATCGATCGCCAGTGCAGATCGCCGAACGGCGGGGATTGCGCAGCGGAGACCGTGTCCACGGCGAGCGCCGCCAGCGGCAACAAGATGAGTACGGCGAGCAGCAGGCGACGGCAGTTCAAAGTCGATCCTCCACGAACGGCATCAGGCGTTGTGAAAACGATAGCGCTACATCATACGGTCGGCAGCGCCGGTTGCATGGGTCGAAAGTGCCGATCAGGGCGAATCTTCGAAAGCATTTTGACGATCACCCGGTCACTCTAGGAGGCTGCCCACCGAAATCGGCGCACCTCGGTGCGAAGCCTGATTTTATTGGCCTTGCGCGATCGCGTGGCTTGCGATCAACGCCTCGATCACCCCGATCGGAGTATCGATTGAGCCACGCCACGCGCTGCGCAGCGATCAATACCCGTCAACATGAACAAGCAGCTACGCGGACTCGTCGCCGGCCTGATCGCAACCGTGGTGCTGACCATCCTGATGGTCATCAAGGCCAAAATGGGCATGCTGCCCCAACTCAATATACCCATGATGCTGGCGGGCATGCTCGGCGGCGCGTTGATCGTCGGCTGGATCGCGCACTTCGTGATCGGCATCGTCATCTACGGCCTGGTGCTGGCCAATGCCTACGATGTCATTCCCGGCGCCAACGCCACCGTCAAGGGCCTGGTGTTGTCGGTGATCGGCTGGCTGATCATGATGATCATTTTGATGCCGCTGGCTGGCGCCGGTCTGTTCGGCATGAATCTGGGCATCATGGCGCCGATCGCGACCCTGATCCTCCACCTGATCTACGGTGCGGTACTGGGCGCGAGTTACGACGCGCTGGGGCGCAGAACCGTCACGGCGTGAACGTGTCTCAGCGCACCAGAAAATAAATCAGGGCGCCGAAGATCGCGCCTGCCGGCAGGGTGATCACCCACGACAGCACGATGCCGGTCATCACTTTGCGGTCCACACCGCCGCGCCGGCCCAGCCCGGTGCCGGCGAGCGCGCCGACCGAGACGTGCGTGGTCGAAACCGGCAGGCCGTTGACCGAGGCCGTGCCGACCAGCAGCGCGGTGATCGCACTCGCGGCCAGCGCGGCGCCAAGATCGAGCCGGGTGATCTTGTCGCTCATGGTACGCGCGACCCGGCGCGCGCCCAGCACGCCGCCGATCAGCATCGCGACGCCCACCGCCAGCACCGCGCCGCGGCCGTCGAGCAGCGCGATCGGCAGCAGCAGTGCCGCGATTTTCGGGGTGTCGTTCAAGCCGCGCGCGAAGCTCACCGCGCCGCCGAGCAGGAACAGCAGTGCATCGACCACACCACGCGCATCGAAACGCCAGATCCGGCGCGCGCCGTGGATGTCGCATTCGGCATCGGTGCCGGTGACAACAGCCGGTACGGCGCCGCGAAGAAGCACGCCATCCGGCGTGGCGATTATCGACTCGCTCTTGCAGATGCATTCCGGTTCGGTCGCAGCACGCGCGACCAACCGCCGCAACAACGGTGCGAGCAGGAACGCCGGGATGATCGCGATCACCGGGCTGGCCAGCAACGGCAGCAGGAAGGTCTTGCCCAGCGAAGCGAAATGCACCGCCATGCCGACCGCGACCAGCCCTGCGCCGCTCATCGCCCCGACCAGCGCGTGGGTGGTCGAGATCGGCAATCCGCGCCATGCGGCCAGCGCCACGGTGATGCCGGCGCCGCCCGCCACCGCCAGCGCGAACTGCGTTTGCGCCGCGATATCGGCCGGCACCAAGCCCGCGCCGGTAAACGCTTTCAACAATGCGTGCGCCAGAAAAACCGAACACAGGGAACCAGCGAGCGTGGTGATGCTGGCCCAGCCGAGCGAGGTCCAGTAACCCGCCCGGCGGCTGCCGTACAGCGTAGCCACACCCTTGAAGTTGTCGTTGGCGCCATTGGTGGCGGCGAGAAACAATACGACCAGAAACAGTGCGATGGTCATGCGTGCATCTCCCTGGTGGGCGGAGTTGCGGAGAGGGTCTGCAACCACGCGCGCAGCGCGCGTTGTGCCGGCAGTGGTTCGGGCAATGCGTCCAACGCATCGGCGAGCGCGCCGAGATCGGGTGCGGTGTCCACATCGGTGAGCCTGGGCAGTTGCGCAATGCGTCCGAGTGGCATCAGCGCGCTACGCAATTCATCCGCGGTGCGCGCTTGCGAATAATGCACACCACGCCAGACGGCTTCCGGAATCGGCACGCGGCCGCCGAACAGCCAGAAGCCGCCATCGTGCGCGTTGCCAAGCACGAACGGCGTGGCTGGATCGTCCAGCGCAGCGCTAGCCGCACGCAACAACGCAATGGTCACTTGCGGCGCATCGGCGCCGAGCAGCAACACGCGGCCGTGGCGCGCCTGCAAGGTCGAGTAGACATGATGCAGCCGCGCGCCAAGATTGCCCTTGCCTTGCGCGATGCGTGGCAACGCGCGCCACACCGGGTCATCCAGCGCAGCGGCTTCGGCAACCGCCCAGTACGCGCGCAATGCGCACGCTGGTTCCTGCGTGCGCGCGGCAAGCTGCGCCACTGCCGTCACCGCGAGTTGATAAAAGGCGATTGCGTTGTCCTCGCCGATCGCCGCGGCGAGGCGTGTCTTGATCGGCGAATGGCCCGGTGTCTTGACAAAGATCGCCAACGCGGCACTCATGATCCAGTCTCGCGACAATCATGCTTTTGAGCCGCTCCCCCAGCGGTAGAGGGGCTGCGAAGAGGGCGCGGGCGAAGCGCATTGCCGGAATTTGCACCGCCCTGCGATCGCGCCATGCGCCACTGCGGCCACGCTTGGCGCGCGGTCAACACCAGATGTTTCGCGGTGGTACGCAGCCAGCCTTCGCGCGCATACTTGCGCGCGCTGGACAGCAGCGGCGCGCCGATCCGGTGCAACGGCAGACCTGCCGCGCGGGCACGCCAGACCAGCAGATGATCCTCACCGTAACGCGCGCATTCGTCGTAGCCACCAAGCTTGGTGAACCTTTCCGCCGGGATGACAAATCCCTGATCGCCGAACGGCAAACCGAAATGCCGCGCGCGGAAGTTGGCGCCGATAGCATTCACGCGCGACAACCACGGACCGTCAGCGCGATAGCGCAGATCGAAATAGCCAAGCACGTCCTCGCCGTGGGCAAGAAATGCGTGCAGCGCCGGCAGGGTGCGTGGATGCAGCCGCGAGTCGGCGTGCAGAAACCACAACCAGCGGCCGCGCGCGGCGCACGCGCCGGCGTTCAATTGCCGCGCGCGCCCGGGCGCGGCAACGATTTCGCACACCGTCGTCATCGATGTCGCGATGGTGCGCGTGTCATGTCCGTTGGTGGTGCCAGGCCGCACGACGATGATCTCGCTGCCCGCCAACAAGGCGACGAGTTGCGTGCGCAGTCCTTCCCATTCGGCCTCGTCCGGCGCCAACGGCACGATCACCGACAGCAACGGACGCATCGTCATCGACTCAGCAACACGGCGCGCCGGCGCCGACAGTGGCAACCGTGGCGGTGGCCGGGGCGCAGTCGAACAGGCCGTAATGCCGGCGCTTGTCGCCGTCGATGCGGAAGTGCCGCGCGTAACGGCTCAGTCCCAGCATGTCGGCGCTGTTGCCGCACACCCGCAGCGGCTTGCCCATCTCCAGCAGATGGTGATCGTCAAGCTCGAAGCGGTGCGGGTGTTCGGCCAGCGTGCCGAGATACGTCGCGCTCTGCCCGTAATCCTCGCAGCGGTCTTCCAGATCGAGCTTGAATACCCGCCAGCTGATCGACTCGAAACGCGCGAAGCCGATCTTGGCCTCGATCGCCGGATCTTCTAGCGCGATCGGGCTGCGCGCGCAGATACGCACGTCGGCGATGCCGAGCTGTGCCAGCACGCGGCGAAAATCCTCCACGTACAACGCGCCGGCCAGGCATTCGCCGACCAGCACCGGATCGGCCAGCAGTTCGCGCGGCAGTCGGCGGTCGGCGAACACGTCGGAGAAATACAATTCGCCGCCGGGTTTCAGCACGCGCAGGATTTCCGCGAACGCACGGCGTTTGTCCGGCACCAGGTTCAACACGCAATTGGATACCGCGACGTCGATGCTGGCGTCGGCGACGCCCAATGTATCCAGCGCGGACAGATCGCCGAGCAGGAACTCGACATTGCTGCGCGGATGGCCGAACACGCGCGCATGAAACTCTCGATGACGCTGTGCGACTTCCACTTGTTGCGGGGTCATGTCCACGCCGATCACGCGCCCGTGGGCGCCAACCAACGCCGACAGAAGATAGGCGTCACGGCCGCTGCCGCAACCCAGATCGAGCACGCTCGCGCCTTCCAGCGCCGGCGGGATCGGTGAACCGCAACCATAAAACCTATCCTTCACTTCCGGGTGCAACTTGCTCAGCAACGCGCGCAGGTGCGCGGGCATTGCATCGATGCTGCAACACGCCGAGGTTTTCAGATCGCGGCTGGATTGCAATGTCTCGCCGTAATACTCGCGCACCGCATCACGCACACTTTGATTCTCGTTTTCGTTTTCCATGGATTCGGTTTCCGTCGTGACATTCTTCATGTGGTCGCCCCGCCGCAGGAACTGCCGGCGCCAGCGGTGCAGCCGTAACAGTGATCGGCGAAAGCGATGGCTTCGCTTTCGATCTGCGCGAGCGAGTCGATTTCCCACAGCGTCCGCCGGCGTCCGCCCAACGGCAGTTCCAGCGCCTGGTTGAAATCGCAGTCGTACAACTGACCGTCCCAAGCCACCGACAGCAGATTGCGGCACATCACGCCCAGCGCCGCGGCCGGATTGAAGGCTTCCAGCAGGGTTTGCATGTAGCGCTCATGGCGACCCTCGCGCTCGAGCAAATGCAGAAAGCGTTTGATCGGCATATTGGTGATGGTGAAAAGCCGGTTGAACACGATGTCGAAGTGCTCGGCCAGTTCGCGCTTGTAGTCGGCTTCGAGCTGCATCTGCGGCGGCGGCAGGCTCGCGCCCAACGGGTTGTAGACCAGATCCAGTTCCAGGCCCGAACCCTCACGCCCGTAACCCAGCGCATTGAGCTTGCGCAACGCACGGATGCTCGGATCGAACACATGCCGGCCGCGCTGCTTCTCAACGTTGGCCTTGGTGTAGCACGGCAGCGACGCGACCACCTT
>JBDTBW010000007.1:0-72188 GCA_039923855.1 Rhodanobacteraceae bacterium
TCGGTGCCTGCGCCAGTTCCTTGAACGCCTCGATGTATTTCTGCGCAACGAAGTAATTGATCGCCTGCACGTTGCCGTTGGCAATCGCGTCGGACACCATCTGGGTCGCTTTGGCTTCTGCCTCTGCCAAACGCTCACGCGCTTCGGCTTCGCGGAACGCAGCTTCGCGCTCACCTTCGGCTTCCAGGATCGTCGCCTGCTTTTCGCCCTCGGCCTTGAGGATCGCCGCCTGGCGGAAACCCTCGGCCTCCAGGATGTTGGCACGCTTCTCGCGCTCGGCCTTCATCTGCCGCGCCATCGAATCGATGAGATCCCGCGGTGGCTGGATGTCCTTCAATTCCACGCGCGTGACTTTGATACCCCACGGATGCGTGGCCTCGTCCACCACGCGCAGCAGACGCGCGTTGATGTCGTCACGCTTGGACAGCGATTCGTCGAGATCGAGCGAGCCCAGCACCGTGCGGATGTTGGTCATGATCAGATTGATCGACGCCAATTCCAGATTGGACACCTCGTAAGCGGCCTTGGCCGCATCCAGCACCTGATAGAACACCACGCCGTCGACCTTGACCACCGCGTTGTCCTTGGTGATGACGTCCTGCGACGGCACCGCCAGCACCTGTTCCATCATGTTCATCTTGCGCCCAACCGCCTGATAGATCGGGATCAGGAAATGCAGGCCGGGCGACAAGGTGCCGGTGTATTTGCCGAAGGTCTCGACCGTCCATTCGTAACCCTGTGGCACGATTCGCACCAGCTTGGCCAGCACGATCACCGCGACCACCACGATTACCAGCGCAAGGATGGCTCCCATCGCTATTCCCCTCGGAAAATTTCAGTGAGTATAGGGCCGATCGAGGACTGCATTGCATTAAAGAAACCGTTCGCGCTGAGCGTAGCGAGCGAAGTCGAAGCGTCTTTGTCCTTCGACTTCGGCCCGCGCTCGAAGCCTGCCCGGACTTGATCCGGGACGAAAGGGTTATGGCTGATACGTCAACCGCGCGCCGCGGCCGGCAACGCAAGCGTCACCCGCAATCCGCCGTCCCCGCGATTGGCCAGCGCAATGCGCCCACCGTGCGATTCGGCGATCTCGCGCGCCAGCGCCAGCCCCAGGCCGGTGCCGCTGCGCTTGGTCGAATAAAACGGCAGCAGCGCCTGCGACAACACCGTGTCGCTCATGCCGGGCCCGCGGTCGGCGACCTCGACGCGCCACTCCGCGCCCACCCGCGCGATCGTCAATGTCACATCGCCCGCGGCGCTGCCCGATTCGTGCGCGTTCTTCAAGAGATTGATCAACGCCTGTTCGATCTGCGTCGCATCGAACCATGCGGCATCGCGCGGCGCGGGAGCGGCGAGTTGAAAATCCGAATGCAATCGCAGCGCGTCCAAGAATGGCCCCCATTCCACGCGCGCGAAACGCGCCGCCGGCAACTTGGCGAAATCGGCGTAACCTGCGATGAAACCGTGCAGGTGCGCGGCGCGTTCGCCAATGGTGGCGAACACCTCAGGCAATCGCGCGACGTCTCCACGCCGCGCCAGCTCCGCGCCGGAATGGGTCATTGAGGAAATCGGCGCCAGCGAATTGTTCAACTCGTGGCTGATCACCCGTATCACGCGCTTCCAGGTCGAGACTTCCTGGCGCGACAATTCGCGCGTCATCCGCTGCACCAGATACAGCCGATGCGGACGGCCCTGCAATCGAAACGCGCGGCGTGAGAGATGAAAAATCTCCTCGACGCCATCCAGTTCGACGCCAAACAGGCTGTCCTCGCCGGTGGCGATCGCCTGCCGCATCGCCTCCGGGCAGGCTTGCAGCAATTCCGCGAAATCGAGCCCCAGTGGGCTGCGGCCCTCATTGAACAGATGCCGCGAGGCGAGATTCGCATACACCACGCGATCGTGCGTGTCGGTCAGCACCAGCGCGGTCGGCGTGTGCTGCATCACGGTGTCCAGCAACAATTCGCGCTGCACCAGATGCTGGCGCTGCTCGCGCAACGCGTTACCCAGCGCGTTGTGCGCCCCGATCAATTCGCCGAGTTCGTCACGGCGGCGCAACGCCAGCGACAGGCTGAAATCGCCGTCGCGATAACTGGCAACGCTGCCGGCCAGCGCGCGCAACAGCCGGCGCACCGGCTGCATCGTCACATGCGCGACCCACAGCAGCGGGATCAGCAGCAACGCGGTCGCGAACAAGGCGCCTAGCCATGCGCTCGAAACCCATGCGCCGATCATCGCAGCGAAAAACGCCGCCGCGATCACCACAGCGATCAGCAGCAGCGCGAGTTTGCCTTCGAGCGAGTAGACACGCATGGTTACCAAACCTGCTGCAAACTATCTCAACCCGTTGGACGAAGGCCAGCGCGGTGTCGCTGTCTTTTCCCCTCTCCTTTCGGGAGAGGGTGGCGCGTAGCGCCGGGAGAGGGTACGCAATCCGCCAAACATTTCGCAAGAACCGTGCCCTCACCCCTACCCCTCTCCCGCCGGGAGAGGGGTTCTATTCCGAAATCCCGTACCGCTGCATCCGACGGTACAACGCCTGCCGCGACAGCCCCAGCGAGCGCGCGGCTCGGCTGATCACGCCATGCGCCGAGGTCAGCGCCGCCAGCACCGCCTCGTGCGAGGGTTCATCCAGATTGCGCGACGCGCCTGGTATCGCCGCAGGCAACCCCAGATGTGCGACTTCGATTTCGTCGTCGCCGCATAACAGCCGCGCGCGCTCCAGCGCGTTCTTGAGTTCGCGCACGTTGCCCGGCCACGTGTGCTCGAGCAGCGCGTCGCGCGCGTCATCGGACAGCGTCGCGGTGCCATCGAGAAAATGTTCCGCGAGCGGCAGAATATCGTCGCTGCGCTCGGCCAGCGGCGGCAGCGCGATCTCGATGGTATTCAGGCGGTAATACAAATCCTCGCGGAAGCGCGCTTCGCGGATCATCGCGCGCAAGTCCGCATTGGTCGCGCTGATCACGCGCACCTTGACCTTGCGTGTGCGCGTGGAACCCAGCCGTTCGAACTCGCCGCTCTCGAGCACGCGCAGCAGTTTCATCTGGCCGGGTAATGGGAGATTGCCGATCTCGTCCAGGAACAAGGTGCCCCCATTGGCGATTTCAAAGCGCCCTTCGCGCGCGCGCGTGGCGCCGGTGTAGGCACCGGCTTCCGCGCCGAACAATTCGGCTTCGATCAGTTCGCTCGGCAGCGCGCCACAGTTGACGGTTATTAATGGGCGATCGCTCACCGCGGAATTGGCGTGCACGATTTCGGCGATGCGCTCTTTGCCCGCGCCGTTGGGGCCCGTGATCAGCACCGGCACCTCGGCGCGCGCGACCTGGCAAGCCAGTTCGATGGTGCGCGCCATTTCCTCCGAGGCGAACACGATCCCGCGCAGATCGTAACGCTGCTCCAATTGCTCGCGACGACGACGGCGGCCGGCGCGATGACGTTCCGCCTCGCGCGCATTCTCGGAAAGTTCCAGCAGGTTTTCGACCGTCGCCAGCAGCTTGGCGTCGTCCCACGGCTTGGACAAGTAATCGGCGGCGCCGGCTTTCACCAGTTCCACCGCGGTTTCCAGATGGGTCCAGCCGGTCAGCAGGATCACTGGCAGATCCGGCGCGCGCTGGCGGATCGCATGGAACAGCGCCACGCCCTCCTCGCCGGAAGTCGTATCGGCGCTGAAGTTCATGTCGGCGATCACCGCGTCCAC
The DNA here is from genome assembly GCA_039923855.1 of Rhodanobacteraceae bacterium. Taxonomy (GTDB): domain Bacteria; phylum Pseudomonadota; class Gammaproteobacteria; order Xanthomonadales; family Rhodanobacteraceae; genus 66-474. The sequence goes on from JBDTBW010000007.1 coordinate 3,695, forward strand.
GCGCTCGCGCGACAAGAACGCCAGCCCATCGTCCGGCGTCACCGCAACCAGCGGCCGGATGTCGTGCAACGACATCAGCAACGACAGCGCCTCGCCCACGCCGGGATTGTCGTCGATGATCAGAACGCTGCGCATGCCACATCTTCGCATGCCGGCTTGAGTGCACAGCGGTGCAAAAGCGTTGCCGCGCCATGTGCCACAGATCTCATGACTGACCCGCGATCAACGCGATCGCCTTGGCCCGCGCTTCGGTCAGTTCGCCGGACGCGACCCGGCCCTTGCGGCTTGCTCCGCGTATCTTCCAGTCGAGGCTCTTCACTTGGTCGGCCAGAGCCACGCTGCGGCGCTTGCCTGCAACAGCCACTTCGAACGGGTAGCCCTTGATCTGGGTGGTCATGGGACAGCAGAGCATCAACCCGGTTTTGCCGTTGTAAATCGCGGGACTGAGCACCAGCGCAGGCCGGTGTCCTGCCTGTTCATGACCTGCTTGCGGGTTGAAGTGCAACCATACGATGTCGCCCGCATCAGGCACATAACGAGCCGCCATCACCATGCTTCCTTGCCGACCGCCTTGCCGAAATCAGCCTCGTCATGCACGTTGTCCCGCGTGATGCCAGCCACCAGTTGCGCAACATCGTACTCACGCGGACGGACGGGCTCGATGACAATGCGCCCACCCTCGTCCCTGACATCCACGGCGTCGTCCACGCGCAACTGAGCGCCTCGCATTACGGAGAGGGGAATTCGCACCGCGGCGCTATTGCCCCATTTCTTGACGTTCACACGCATGGTCTTGCTCCTGTAGATACCTTGATGATACCAGGGTTCGGTTCCGAAGTCCCGTGCAGGCACGATGCCGCCATCACACCGTTCTGGTCGCCACCACCGGCGGCAGGTGCGACGCGCGCAACGCGGGGCCGAGCACGGCCAGTTGCCCCAGCAGCCACAATGCGACCGCGCCGATCGGCAGATAGAAAAACGGCAGGCGCGGTAATTCGTAGAACTTCATCAGGGTCAGATTGATCGCGAACGCCAGCACCATGCCGAGCACGATGCCGAACGTGACGATCAGGAAGTTCTCGGTCTGGAAATAACGCAGGATGTCGACGCGCCTGGCGCCCAGCGCACGGCGAATGCCGATGGTGCGCGTGCGCTGCTGCACCCAGAAATTGGCGAGTCCTGTTATGCCCAACGCGGTGACGAACAACAGGCCCAACGCGGACGCAATCAGCAAGCCGATCATGGTGGTGTCGCGCTGGAAATACTGCGCACGGATTTGCGCATACGTCTGCACTTTTTTCGGATCGATGATGCGATCCGGATTGACCGCGAGCAGACCGGCTTGTGCGGCCTTCAGCACACGATCGCGATCCCGCGGCGCGCTGCGCAGCACGTAAAGCACGCTGCTCTCGTTCGGCAGATGCGGCCAGATCATGCTGTCGTACTCCGTGCCGGGTTCGCGCAAGTCAGGGCGCAACACGTTGTCAACAACTCCAACCACGCGGGTTGGCTCGCCCGGTGGTGTGTACAGGGTTTTGCCCAAGGCGAACTGTTTTGGATACATGCGTTGCGCGAGCGCGCGGGTGAGGATAGCGACCGGCGGTTTGTCACTCGTCGTGTATTCGTCAGGCTGGAAATCGCGGCCCGCAATCAGTTTCAATCCGAGCGTTTGAATCAGGCCCGGCGTGCCGTCGTACGCGCTGGGTTCCAGGCAACCGGCCCCTTGTCCGGAGTGGAGTTGCATGGCCCGCTGGAACGCCTGCCTGCTCGGACAGGTGCCGTAGGAATCGTCATTGCGGTTAAGCGGCAGCGAGTCGCTGACCGCGACGGCCGATGCGACGCCGGGAATCGCGCGCAGCGCGGCTAGATCGACGGCGTGCTGTGCCTGCGGGCTTTCATTCTTGTCGATACCGGTGCTGTGGATCACCGATAATCCATCCTCGGCGATGCCGCTCGGTAGCGTGATCTGCTGCACGCGCTTGCTAATCATGAACACCACGTTGCAGACGATCGCACAGGTGAGCGCCACTTGCAGCGTCAGCAGCAACGCAGTCAGCTTGTGATGACGAAGCGTGGCAAGGATCGGTCGAATTTGCATGATGCCCCCTTTCTATCGTGATCACGGCGATGAAGGAGCCAGCGTGCAGGCGACTTGTCGCGAGCACGCTCGCTCCTACAACGTCTTTAGTTGCAACGCCGGCGGCACGCGACAGGCGCGCCACGCTGGCAACAGGCCCGCGGCGATGCTGGCGACAACCGCAAGCGCGAGCGTGGCGAGCAGCATCGGCACGTCCATTTGCGCAAGACGCGCATAATCGTCTGGGCGCTGGCGCACGCTCCACAAGCCGAACTGCGCGATCAGCAAACCCAGCAATCCGCCGGCGATACCGATCACCGCCGACTCGATGCCAAACTGCACGAAGATGTCGCGCCTACGCGCGCCCATCGCGCGACGCACACTGATCTCGCCGCTGCGGCGCAGGAACTTGGCCAGCAGCAGCGCGACGATATTGACCATGCACACCAACAGGAACCCGAGCGCCAGCCATAACTGCAAGCGCACGTCGCCCGGCACCAGATCCTCGTGCGCCAGCCAGTCCATCATGCTGTACAACTTCGCGTTAGTGGCCGGCCGTTGGAAACGCCCCAGCGCTTTCTGTTGCGCGGAATAGTCGCGCAGGAATTGCCGGTAGGCCGCGACTTGTTTTGGGTTATCCAGTTGCACCCAGAATTGCAGCCAAGACGTGGTCGCGCTGGTCAGGCTGTTGGGCGTGTCGTCCTTGCCCCAACCCGCCACGCTGCCATTGATGTCCAGTTTCATGTCCGCGGCATCGGCGAGCGACAGAAAAAATTGATCGGCATCGCTGTAGTTGTGACCGCTGGAATCGGCGTAGAACACAGGTTGCGGATTCCATCTGCCGGTCACGCCGGTCACGCGATAGTCTTTGTCGCCGAGGCGCACTGTCTTGCCGACGGCATCGGCATCGCCGAACAATTTGCGCGCGAGCGCTTTGCTCAATACCACGACATGTGCGTGGGCAGCGTCATCCTCAGCCGCCCAACCTTGTCCCTGTTCGAATGGCAGGCCGAACATCGCGAAAAAATCCGCTGTGGTGTAACGGCCATCCAGATAGAAAGGATGCAGGCCGGGGCGTTCTGGCCGCAGCAACAGCGAGCCACCCGCCATCGCCGCCTGCCGCACAGCGCGATGCGCGTGCAGCAACGCAATGGCGTCCGGCCAGGTGAGATTGTGGGTCGGATCGCGACCACCGCTTTCTCGCTTGAAATCCAGCGGTAATGGATCAAGATGAGGCGTGAACAGATGCGCGCTGCGGCCCGGCAGCGGATCGTCGGTCATCACATGCAGCACGGTGAGCATAGTCATGCTGGCGCCAATGCCCAAACCGATCGCCAGCACCATCAGCGCGGTCAGCACCGGATTGCGCTTGAGGCTGCGCAGTGCGAGATCGAGGTAATAGCCGAACATTCCAGTCCTCCCTTGTTCAATCCCTTCTCCCTTCGGGAGAGGGTGCCGCGAAGCGGCGGGTGAGGGTTCGAACCCTGCGCGATGTTCCACAAGAATCGGACCCTCATCCGGCCCTTCGGGCCCCTTCTCCCGGAGGGAGAAGGGAAAGCATCACACGCTCCTGGTCGCCACCACCGGCGGCACGTGTGACGCACGCAGTGCCGGGCCGAGCACGGCGAGCTGGCCGAGCAGCCATAACACAATCGCGCCGATCGGCAGATAGAAGAACGGCAGCCGCGGCAGTTCGTAGAACTTCATCAGGGTCAGGTTGATCGCGAATGCCAGCATGATGCCGAGCACGATGCCGAAGGTGACGATCAGGAAGTTCTCGGTCTGGAAGTAATGCAGAATATCGGCGCGCGTGGCGCCCAGCGCGCGGCGGATGCCGATCTGCTTGCGCCGCTGCGCCACCCAGAAACTGGCCAGACCCACGATGCCAAGCGCGGTCACGCCCAGCAACGCCGCGATCACCCCGAGCAGCATCCCAGCCATCGCGCGATCGTTCTGGAAATATGTCTGACGCAGGTCGCTGATCGTCTGACTATTGTCCCGATCGACCACGACATCCGGCGCGACTTTTTTGATCGCAGCGAACGCATCGCGCATCACGCGTGGCAACTGGGGCGGATCGACGCGCAGCAGATAGGTGCCGGCGAAATGCGCGCCGGGTTGGCCCGGCACGAACACCGACCAGTCTGGATTTTTCTCTTCTCCACCGCCAGGCGCAGGAATGGCGAGGTGAGCCAGTACGCCCACCACGCGAAAGTGGAATTTATCCACCCAGAACTCTTTGCCGAGCGGATTGGCGTCGGGCCACAAATGTTCAGCTAATACGCGGGTAATCAGTACGGACGCATCCGCGGGTACGAAATCAACAACGGGCTGATAATCGTCCGATTGCGGTGCGTGCCCCACTATCGCACGCAGCCCCAAGGCTTGGAAACTGCCGGGACCGCCGATATAGAAATCCACCACACCGCTACTATGTTGCCTGGCTGCGTCCGTGGTGATGCCGGCATTGGCCACCCGCTGCCCAAAGGGAACGGTATTGATCACGCTTGCCGATTGCACGCCGGGAATCGCGCGCAAACCGCTAATCACCCTGGCATTGAGATCGATCGCTTGTTGCGGATCGAAGCCCGTCAACTTGATCGTGCCCAGCGCGCTTTCATCGATACCGCTGTCGATATGCATCAACGACAAACGATTGGCGATCAGGAAACAGGCATTGCACAACACCGCGCACGCCAGCGCTATTTCCAGCGCGATCAGCAAGGTGGCAAGCTTGTGTTTGCGCAATGCGGCAAGGATCGGCTTGATCTGCATGTCGGTCATCCTCACAGCGTCTTCAATTGAAGGCTTGGCGCGAGCCGACTGGCGCGCAGCGCGGGCAACGCGCCGGCCAGCAGGCTGACGGCGATCGACAGAACGAACGTGGTGAGGAACATCGAAACGTTCATATGCGCAAGATCGGCGTACGGTGTGGGCTGACTGCGCACCAGCCTAAGGCCGACCATGGTCAGCAGCCAGCCACCGATGCCGCCCAATAAACCGATCAATCCCGCTTCGACCAGACATTGCGCGAACACCGCGCTGCGGCTCGCGCCCAGTGCCCTGCGCACGCCGATCTCACCGCTGCGGCGCAGGAATTTCGCCAGTAGCAAGCCGACCGTGTTGAAAAGGCAGATTCCCAGGAACGCGAACGCCAGCCAGGATTGCATGCGCACATCGCTCGGCACCACGCCATTGAAATCCAGCCACTGCATCAGTGTGCGCAAACGCGTGTCGGTGTACTTGAAGCGGCCCAGCGCCCTCTGCTCCCCGGCGTAGTGCTGCAGGAAATCGCGATAGGTGGTCACTTTCGACGGCGCGCCGAGTTGCACCCACAGCGCGATCCAGACGCATGGCGCGTTTTCAAGGTGACCGGGCTTGTCCGGCGCGTGCCAGCAGGTGAATTGCAAGAAGTTGCCATCGTTGATTTCAAGGCCGGTATTGAAAGGCGTGAACACGTCTTCCGGCTTGCCGTAGAAATCGGAGGTGTCGCCATTGGCAAAACGTCCGCCGCGCACGTCGTAAAAAAGCGGCGACGGACGCCACGGCGCCAATACGCCGACGATGTGTACGTCGGTGTCTTTCAGCCGCAGCGTGCGGCCAACGCTGTTGTGTCCAGCGAACAACTTGTCGTTGAGGTTGAATGAAATCACCGCAACGCGCGCGTGCTTCTCGTCGTCCTGCGCGCTCCAGCCATTGCCGTATTCGAATGGCACGTCGAACATCGGAAAGAAATCCGAAGTGGTGGACAGCATGTTCAACATAAGCGGCGGCAGGCTCGCATCCGGGGCGCGCACCTTGACCGAGCTGTTGACAATCAACGCCTGGCGGCCGGCGCGATGCGCACTCCACAAATCCACCGCCGAGCGGTAATCCATCATGTCCAGCGGTTCCTTGTGGCTGCCCTGGTCGGTGGGATCGGGATCTACCTGCGCATAGAACAGATGCGCGCTCCTACCCGGCAGCGGGTCGCCCGAGAGCAGGTGCATCACCGTGAGCGTGGTCATGCTTGCACCGATGCCAACCGCGATCGCCAGCACCATCAACGCGGTCAGCACCGGATTGCGTTTCAGGCTGCGTACGGCGAGATCGAGGTAATAGCCGAACATTCCAGTCCTCCCTTGTTCAATCCCCTCTCCCTTCGGGAGAGGGTGCCGCGAAGCGGCGGGTGAGGGTTCGAACCCTGCGCGATGTTCCACAAGAATCGGACCCTCATCCGGCCCTTCGGGCCCCTTCTCCCGGAGGGAGAAGGGAAATTCGCTCACACCGACCGCGTTGCCTCCACCGGCGGCACGTTGGAGGCGCGGCGGGCGGGCACGAACACCGCGCCCTGCCCCAGCACCAACATCGCCAGCACACCGGTCAGCACGTACCACAACGGGATGCGGGTCATTTCGAAATAGCCCATCAGCAACAGGTTCAGGCCGATCGCGAGCACGATGCCGATCACCACCCCTGCGCCGGCGATCATCAGGTTTTCGATCTGGAAGTAATGCAGGATGTCGAGCTTGCGCGCGCCCAATGCGCGGCGCACGCCGATCTGTTTGCGCCGCTGGCCGACCCAGAAACTGGTCAAACCCACGATGCCGGCCGCGGTGACGCATAACAGGATCAGGCACACCACGCCCATCAGGATCGCCATGCCGCGGTCGGCGCGGTAGGCGTGCGCGCGCAGCTCGGCGAACGAGCGGATGCCGTTGACGCCGTCGCTGTCGCCATAGATCACGCGCATCGGATTGGCGGCGAACAACGCGGTGCGCGCGTCGCGCATCGCGGCATCCAGCCGCCCGGATTTGGCGCGTATCGCGTAGCGCGAATAGTTCCCGTCCAGCCGGGTGGGGATCAACACCGAGTTCCAAACCCATTCATTGGCCCATGTGTCCACGCTCGGCACCTGCATGCGCGCGACGATGCCGATGATGGTGCTGGGCTTGTCGCGATCAATATAGAACGCCTTGCCGAGCGCGTCGCCGTGCGGAAACAATTTGCCGGCGAGATCTTTGGTCACGATCACGATCGGCGGCACGTCCTGGCCGCGCGCACCCATGTGATGGACATCGCCGGCGTTGAAATCGCGCCCCGCAATCAGGCGCAGGCCCAAGGTCTTGATCATCCGCTCGTCGCCGAAGTACAACGCGGCATGCGTGGTTTCGTTCTGTTGCGCGGGTTTCAAGCCGATGCCGGTAGTCCAGCTCGAATTGATCAGCGGCAGCGAGTTGATGGCAATGGCCGATTGCACGTCCGGCAACTGCCGCAGCGCTTGCACATCGGTGCGCTGCAGCGCGTCCAGCTTCTCGATCGAGGCCGCGTCGTCGCCGGTCGGCGCGCCGACCCAGATCTGGCTGACCATGAAAAGATTGTTTTCGTCGATGCCGGTCGGGCGATTTATCCGCTCGATACGATGGCCGATGATGAAGATCGCGTTGCACACGATCGCCAGCGTCAACGCGATCTGCAGTGCGATCAACACCACGCCGGCCTTGTGCTTGCGCAATGCGGAAAGAATGGGGTGCAGAGTCATGGCGATGAATCCTTGTTGCAACGTCGTTGAAAGTCCCCCCTCACCCGCCAAGCGCTGTGCGTTTGTCTCCCTCTCCCCCGTGGGGAGAGGGTTGGGGTGAGGGGACCATGCGTGTCGTTCGAAACCATGCGCGTCGCTCAATTCGATTTCAGTTGCCACGCCGGCTGCACGGTCGAAGCCCGGAAAGTGGGATACAGCGCGGCCAGCAGGGTTGCGATCACGGCGACTACCAGCGTGAGCGCGAGCAGCGAAAAATCGAGCCGCGCCAGCGAAGCGATGTCTTTCGGCATCACCAACCCGACGCTGGCGACGCCAACGCCGGTCAGCAGCACGCCAATCACGCCACCGGCCACGCCGACGATGCCGGCCTCGGTGAGGAACTGCGCGTAGATCGCGCGACGCGGCGCGCCCAGCGCGCGGCGCACCGCGATCTCGCCGCTGCGGCGCAGGAACTTGGCCAGCAGCAGGCCAACCGTGTTGACCAGACACACGATCAGCAAACCCAGCGCGACCAACAATGAGACCTTGGTATCGCTCGGCACGACGTGTTCGAAATCCAGCCAATCCATGAGACCGCGCAGGCGGTTGTTGGCCGGCCAGTTCCGGTAGTGGGCGTGCGCGTAGCCCGTCAGATAATTCTGATAACGCTGCACCGCGGCCGCGTCGTCGAGTTGCACCATGTAAGCGATCCAGATGCAATCGGAATGCTGCAAGCCGACAAAGCCCGCCTCTTTCTGCATCTGCGTGCAATTGGTGTTGCCGTTGTTGGGCATGCCCGCCGCGATCGCGGTGTTGAACGGCAGGAACAGGTCTTCGCCGTCACCGTTGAAACCGCCGGTGTTGACCACGTCGTAAAATTGCGGCTGCGGATTCCAGTCGCCGAGCACGCCGGCCACGCGGTAATCGCGGCCTTCGATGTCGATGGTCTTGCCGACGCTGTTGCCGCCGTTGAACACCTTGTCATTGAGCGAACCGCTGATCACCAGGGCCTGCGCGCGGTGCGCGTCGTCGTCCGCGCTCCAGCCGCTGCCGTATTTGAACGGGATGTCCAGCATCGGGAAGAATTCGGAGAACACGCCGTGTCCGGTGGCATTGATCGGATGCTTGCCGGGATCGGCCGGTACCACTGACGGCGTGACCTGATACATCGCCGATTGCAATGTGGCGCGGTGATCGCGCATCAACGCCAACGCATCGGCGTAGTCCAGCGCGTCCGGCGGCCCCTTGCCGGCGTCGGGATCGACCGGGCCGCGCGGGGCATTCGGCCCCCACATGTCGATCTGCGGCACGAAAAGTTTCGACGATTTCCACGGAATCGGATCGCCCGACACCGCGCGAAACACCGAGTACGTGGTCATCGACGCGGCCACGCCGAAGGCGATGGTCAGCACCATCAAGGCGGTGAGGCCGGGGCTGCGCTTCAGGCTGCGCAGCGCGAGCTCAAGGTAGTAGGAAAACATTGTCGATCACTCCTTCGCTTTGAGTCCCTCTCCCGCCGGGAGAGGGGTTGGGGTGAGGGTTCGGGACTGCCGAAAGAAAAATCTCGCACGGACGTTGCCAACCGCGAAAAACCGAACCCTCATCCGCCGCTTCGCGGCACCTTCTCCCGTAGGGAGAAGGAAATACTCACCCTTTACTCGCGCGCGTGGCTTTCATTCCGAACGAGTAATACGGCATGTCGAGCGCGATGCCACCACCGGCCATGCCTGCGCCGTTGCCGGACTGGGCCGCCTCCGGCGCGTGGTGACGCAGCGCATCGAGTTGTTCGCGCGTGGGACGCACGGTGATCGCCGGCAGCGTCTGGATCGTTTCCACCGCCGCGGCCGGCGCGGTGTCCGTTTTGGCCGCCGCCGTGTTGGCCCAGGCACGGATGCCGGCGACGCCGGCGCACGCGATCAGGAACGATGCTGCGAATGTCAATGTCTTGCGGATGTTCATGGCGTTTCCTCTTGTCTGCACCGCCGCACGGGATGAACCCGCGCGGTCGTTGGTGGTCCGGATCAGGCGCGCGCCGGAAGGATTTCGGCGTGCGCGGATTGCGCGTGGAAGCGCGGTTCCTCGGCGATGTCGACTTCCTGGCCGTCGATGATGTGCACGTTGCGTTGCGCGCGCGCGGCCAGTTCCGCGTCGTGGGTGACCATCACGATCGTGGCGCCGTCGCGGTGGATGTCCTCGATCAGTTCCAGCACGCTGCGCGCCATTTGCGTGTCGAGGTTTCCGGTGGGTTCGTCGGCGAGCAGCAATCGCGGGGAACCCGCCAGCGCTCGGGCAATCGCCACGCGCTGCTGCTGACCGCCGGAAAGTTCGGCCGGATAGTGCTTGGCGCGCGAGGCAAGGCCGACGCGTTCCAGCGCGTCCATGATCCGCTGCTTGCGCTCGGCGGCTTTCATGCCGCGATAACGCAACGGCACCTCGACGTTGTCGTACACGTTGAGGTCGGGAATCAGGTTGAACGCCTGGAAGATGAAACCGATCTTCTCGTTGCGGATTTTCGAGCGCGCGTTATCGTTCAACTGGCTGACTTCGATGCCGTCCAGGTGATACTCGCCGCCGCTGAAGGTTTCCAACAATCCGGCGATGGTGAGGAAGGTGGTCTTGCCGGAACCCGACGGCCCGGTGACGGCGACGAACTCGCCCTCTTTCACGTCGATGTTGAAATCGCGCAGCGCGTAGGTCTCCACCACTTCGGTGCGGTAAACCTTGGAGAGATGGGTCATCTTGAGCATGGTGGTTTCCTTGTCGAAAGTTTTTGTTTGAGGTGAGATTCGCGGAGTGAAGTTATGGTCTAGATCGTGGTGGAAATAGGAAATGGGAAATCAAAGTAGTCATAGAGTCATTGCGTTACGCCCATTTCCCATTTCCCACTATCCACTCCCGCGCTAGCCGCTGATCGCCACGCGCGGCGCGCCCCTGAAACTGTCGGTGCCGGAGATCACGATGCGATCGCCTTCCTTCAGACCCGACAGGATTTCGACCTTGTCGATGCTGCTGGCGCCGGCGCGGATCGGCGTTTTCATGGCGATGCCGTCGCGCACCACGTAGGCGTAGTTGCCGCCGGATTCGTCGATGAAGGAACCGCGCGCCACCGTCAGCACGTTGTCGCGCTTGTCCAGCACGATACGCACCGACAGGCGCTGGTTCTGGCGCAGGTTCTCCGGCTTCTCGCCGACGAAGCGCACCCGCGCCGCCACTTCGCCGTTGACCACTTCCGGCGAGATCGCGCTGACCACACCTTTCCAATCGTTGCCGTTGCCGGAAATCGCCGCCGGCATGCCGACGCCCAGATCGCGCGCGAAACTTTCCGGCACCGTCACCTCCACTTCCAGCGCGGACAGGTCGATCACGGACAGCAATTGCGCATCCTTGGCGACGGTGGCGCGCGGCGCCACGAACAACTGGCCGACCTGGCCGTTGACCGGCGAGCGCACGTTCAAGTCATCGACCTGGCGTTGCAGATCCTTGACCAGCAGCAACTGGCGCTCGTGCGCGAGTTTCTTGGATTCGATGTCGAAGTTCAGGCTGGAACTGTCCAGGCCGAGATCGGCGCCGGCATGCTTGAACGTGATCTGCGCCTTTTCCAGTGCATCCTGCGCATGGGCAACTTCCATCTGCGCCACGGCGCCATTGGCGAACGCCTGCTGGTTGCGCTGCAAATCGGTTTCTGCAGTCTTCTCGTCGATGGCGGCGTTGTCGTGTGCCTTCTGCAATTCCAGACGCTGCTTGCGCGCGTCGATCTGCGCGCGCTGGTAATCCACTTCCAGCGCGTCGGCATTGGACTGCTCCTGCGCCAGTTTGTTGGTGAGTTCCGGGCTGTCGACCACGGCTAGCGCTTGGCCCTTTTTCACCGTGTCGCCGGCGTGTATCGCGAGCGTCACCGCACCGGTGGCGGGCGCGTACAGGGTCGGGCTGACCGCGGCGACCACCTTGCCGTCGGCGGCGATGTCGCGCACGAACGGGCCACGCTGCACGATGGCGAATTCCAGACGCGAGCCGCTGACCGATGCGCCGGCAGAGAACAAACGCAACGCGCCTGGCGCCAGCCACGCCAGCAGCGCCAGCACGACCAAGCCCGCACCGATCAGGATCGCCCGCCGTTTGCGGTTGGGTCTGATCTCGACCAGGCGGTCGGTGGCGGAGGTGTCGCGGATGGCCATGCTGTTCGCTTCCTGTGCAACCGCATCAGTGCGATCACACAGGGCTTACTGCAATCGCGGTGCCAATCGGAACCATCGCGCAAACCGCATCGTATCAAGGGTTTGCGAGGAATGCGCGCGATGGGAAGGTGTCCGCGGACAGCGCGCGGACAGATGCACTCTTCTCCTTCCCCTTCAAGGGGAAGGCTTTTACGCCAGCACGGCGTCGATCCGGCGCATCACCGCGTCATCGAACTTGTCGACCACATCCAGCGCCCCGAAGTTTTCTTCCAGTTGCGAAACCCTGGTCGCCCCCAGCATCACGGTGGAAACATGCGGGTTCTTGAGGCACCAGGCGAGCGCAAATTGCGCGGGCGACGCGCCGAGATCTTTGGCGATCGGCAACAGCTTGTCGACGCGCGCGAGATCGGCGCGTCCTTCCGGCGACTCGAGGCGTTCGCGCAACCATTCATAGCCGCGCGTGGCCAGCCGCGAACCTTGCGGAATGCCTTGGCTGTACTTGCCGGTCAGCACGCCCGACGCCAGCGGCGACCAGATCGTGATGCCCATGCCGAACGCCTTGTACAACGGCGCGTATTCGATCTCGACCCGCTCACGCTGCAGCAGGTTGTATTGCGGCTGCTCCATCGTCGGCGCGTGCAGATGGTGCTCCTGTGCGATCGCGTGCGCTTCGCGGATGCTTTCCGCCGGCCATTCCGAAGTACCCCAGTACAACACCTTGCCCTGCCGGATCAGCGTGTCCATCGTCCACACGGTTTCGCCGATCGGCGTGTCGGGGTCGGGGCGGTGACAAAAGTACAAATCGAGATACTCCACGCGCAGCCGCTGCAAGGCCTGATGACAGGCATCGAAAACATGTTTGCGCGACAGGCCTTTCTGCGTCGGCGCCGGATCATTCGCCGATCCGAAATAAACCTTGCTGGACACGCACCAGGAATCGCGCGGAAAGCGCAGATCGGCGAGCGCGTCGCCCATGATCTTCTCCGCTTCGCCACGCGAATAGACTTCCGCGTTGTCGAAGTAGTTGACGCCGTGATCGTAGGCGCAGGCGATGAGTTCGCGCGCGGCCTTGCGATCGACCGCGGTGCCGAAGGTGACCCATGCGCCGAACGACAGCGCGGACACAGACAGACCGGACGAACCGAGGCGGCGGTATTGCATGGCGTGCTCCGAATAAAGTAGTGCCCCTCTCCCTCTGGGAGGGGTCGGGGTTAGAGTTCGGCTGGAACAGTACCTTCAGCTTGACGCAAATCTGCTTAACCGCGCAAGGTCGTACCCTCATCCGGCGCTGCGCGCCACCTTCTCCCGAAGGGAGAAGGATGACGTCATGTCGTCTTCGATCACATTGCGCACAGCGCACACCGGCATTTACGCTGCCGCCATGCAAGCCTTCCTGATCTCCCTCGGCGCGGTCGCGCTTGCCGAAATCGGCGACAAGACGCAATTATTGTCGCTGGTTTTGGCCGCGAAATACCGCAAACCCTGGCCGATCTGCCTTGGCGTGCTGGTCGCCACGCTGGTCAGCCACGCAATCGCCGCGGAACTCGGCGCGTGGCTGGCGCACTGGTTGACGCCCGACGTGCAACGCTGGCTCGTCGGGTTGTCGTTCCTGAGCGTCGCGGTGTGGGCGCTGTTTCCGGACAAGGCCGATGAAGATGAAGCGGTCAAGATCAGCGGTCGCAACGTCCTGATCGCGACCATCGTCGCGTTCTTTCTCGCGGAGATGGGCGACCGCACCCAGATCGCCACCGCGGTGCTGGCCGCCCAATACCATCCGCTATGGGTAGTGATCGCCGGCACTACAACGGGCATGTTGATCGCCAACGTGCCGGTGATTTTTCTGGGTGCGCGTTTCGCCGAAAAACTGCCGTTGCGTGCCGCGCGCATCGGTTCGGCGGTGTTGTTCGCCGCATTGGGTGTGTGGATATTGTTTCGTTAACATCCTTGCGCCTTGACGCGACGACGCTTGTCGCGTCCGCAACTCTCTCCTAATCTGCGCCGTCATGTCCGCGTCTCCGCAAGCCATCGTGGTCGGAAGTTACGTGCAGGATCACGCGTGGCTGGTCGATCAGTTCCCGCAACCGGGCGAGACGCGCCGCGCGCGCGGTTTCAATACCGGTCCTGGCGGCAAGGGTTTCAATCAGGCGGTCGCGTGTTTCCGGCAGGGCGTGCCGACCTTGTTCATCGGCGCGATCGGCGAGGATCATCTTGGCGTCAACGCGCGGCGCTTCGCGGAGCGCGAAGGCATGGAATGCCGCTGGAAGGTTCTCGATGACGCCTTCACCTCGGCCTCCAGCATCGTGGTCGATGCCTCCGGACAGAATCTGATCGCGGTGGATCTGGCCGCCAACGAAAAACTCGGCGGCCAATTCGTGCGCGCGCAAGCCGATGCGTTCGCGCGGGCGAAACTTCTGCTGACGCAACTGGAAACCGATCTCGATGCGGTCGCGGCCGCGCTGGAACTTGGCCACGCGGCCAATCTGACTTGCGTCATAAATCCCGCGCCGGTGCATCCCGAACTGACGCTTACGCTGTTGCGCGCGGCCGACGTGATCACGCCCAACGAGACCGAATTCTCGCTGCTGTGCGCGCGTTTTCTCAACATCGAGGTGCACGCCGACGCGTTGGCGCAGATGAATGATTCCACCCTGCACACTCTGGCGCGGCGGCTGACCGATGCCAGCGTCGTGGTCACGCTCGGCCGGCATGGTTGTTTCGTTTCGCACGACGAGCAACAACGCCGTGGCGATACGGCATCGTTCTATCGAATGTCCGGCGAAACGGTCAACCCGATCGACAGCACCGGCGCGGGCGATGCGTTCTCCGGCGCGCTGGCCGCGGCGATGCTACGTCTCGAGAACCGCCCGTTCGCCGACGCCGTGCGCCACGCCAACCGCGTCGCGGCAATGAGCACCGAGATCGTCGGCACCGCGCCGGCGATGCCGCGCTACGATGACGTGATCGCGCGTTTTCGGGACGGGGGTAGCCGATAGAAATTCTTAGCCGCTCGCCCTGAGATATCGAAGGGCGAATCACGAGATAGCCATTCATGGTTCGATACCTCACCACGAACGGAATTTTCAGCGACCGCAAGGACTACGCATGGCCGATCGACATACCTACCGCTACATCACCGACTGGCATCAGCTCGATCCGAAAGACGCCGACGCGATCCGCGCGTTCTGGAAGCGCGAGCAGGCCAATGTCGAGGGTGACGAGGCCATCCGTCGGTTGCAGCAAGTAACCGCGCACGTGCTCGACGAGAACGACGAGATCGCGGCGGTCTCGACCGCGATTCCGAAAATTATTCCGCGTCTCGGCCAACCGATGTACTACTACCGCTGCTTCGTCGGCAACGCATGGCGTTCGGGACGGCTGGTGCGTCCCATGTTGCGTCACGCGCAAAGCGTGCTGGAGGGATACGCGCGCGAGCGTGACTTTCCTTGCATCGGTGTGTTGCTGGAATTGGAGAACGCCGGCTTCACCGGTTCCATGCAATGGGCGCACTGGAAAACCACCGGCTTCACCTACATCGGCAAGAGCATCCGCGGGCTCGATCTGCGCGTGTGGTATTTCCCGGGCGCGCGTTTGAAGACGCCGGAGGAATTGGCGCGGCTGGCGCAAGAACATTCGTAGCGATGGGCATACCTTCTCCCTCCGGGAGAAGGTGGCGCGTAGCGCCGGATGAGGGTCCGGTGCTTCGCGGAATGTCGCGCAAGATTCGTACCCTCACCTCTCTCCCGACGGGAGAGGGCCAAAAGCGTGGCGCTACACTGCATACCGCTACAATCCGCCGATGCGCATCGGCCCCTATTCGATCGAACCGTCCGTCGTGCTGGCGCCGATGGCCGGCGTCACCGACAAGCCGTTCCGCCAGTTGTGCAAACGCCTGGGCGCGGGGTTGGCCGTGTCGGAGATGACCACCGCCGATCCGCGTTTGTGGGGTACCACCAAATCGCTGCGCCGCATGGATCATGCTGGCGAGCCCGACCCCGTTTCCGTGCAGATCGCGGGTTTTGATCCAGCGATGCTGGCGCATGCCGCACGCTACAACGCAGACAACGGTGCGCAACTCATCGACATCAACATGGGTTGCCCGGCGAAGAAAGTCTGCAACGTATGGTCGGGTTCCGCGTTGCTGCAGGACGAGCCGTTGGTCGCGCGCATCTGCAAAGCCGTCGTCGATGCGGTCGATGTGCCGGTTACGTTGAAAATTCGCACCGGCTGGGATCGCGGGCACAAGAATGCGTTGACCATCGCTCACATCGCACAAGATTGCGGTATTGCCGCGCTGGCCGTGCACGGCCGCACCCGCGCCGACAAATACGAAGGCGTAGCCGAATACGACACCATCGCCGCGGTGAAAACGGCCGTGCGTATTCCGGTGTTCGCGAATGGCGACATCGACTCGCCGCGCAAGGCGCGCGAGGTATTGGATTACACCAAGGCCGATGCGCTGATGATCGGCCGCGCAGCGCAAGGCCGGCCGTGGATCTTCCGCGAGATCGCGCATTATCTTTCGACGGGCGAACTGCTGCCGCAACCCGACCCGCGCGAAGTGCGCGACATCCTGCTTGGTCATTTGCAAGACCTCTACGACTTCCACGGGGAGGCGCAAGGCGTGCGGATCGCGCGCAAGCATCTGGTGTGGTACGCGAAAGATCACGCTGAAAACGCCACGTTCCGCAGCACCGTAAACCGCGCGGACACCGCGCACGAGCAATTGCGGCTCACCCGCGGCTATTTCGATGCGCTGGAGGCCGGTGACGTCCAACACTTTGCGGTGGCGGCCTGACGTGAACGCTCATTCCCCCTCACCCGAACCCTCTCCCCGCTGGGGAGAGGGAGACAAGCGCGCAGCGCATGGCGGGTGAGGACATCCATACGCTTTCGGCGATGTTTCGCCTGTGCAACCCATCCCATCTCGTTGTATGATGCCCCGCTTCATTCATCCTTCCATCCGAATCAAGGGATATATGTCACGATGAGCAGCTACCTGTTCACCTCCGAATCGGTGTCCGAAGGCCATCCGGACAAGGTCGCCGACCAGATTTCCGACGCCGTGCTGGATGCGATCCTGGCGCAGGACAAGCGCGCCCGCGTAGCCTGCGAAACCATGGTCAAGACCGGCGTCGCGATCGTCAGCGGCGAGGTCACCACCGATGCGTGGGTGGATATCGAAGCGCTGGCGCGCCGGGTCATCCTCGACATCGGTTACGACTCCTCCGACGTCGGCTTCGACGGCGCGACCTGCGGCGTGTTGAACCTGATCGGCAAGCAATCGCCCGACATCAATCAGGGCGTCGATCGCAAGAAGCCGGAGGAACAGGGCGCGGGCGACCAGGGCTTGATGTTCGGTTATGCCTGCAACGAGGCGCCGGAGTTCATGCCCGCGCCGATTTATTATTCGCATCGTCTGGTCGAACAGCAAGCGAAGGTACGCAAGGCGAAGAAATCGCCGCTGCCCTGGCTGCGCCCGGATGCGAAATCGCAAGTCACGCTGCGCTACGACAACGGCAAGATCGCGGGACTCGACGCGGTGGTGCTATCGACGCAACACGATCCGTCGGTCAAGCACAAGGACATCGTGGAGGGCGTGTACACGCACATCTTGAAGCCAGTGCTGCCGAAGGAATGGTTGAAGGCGCTGCCGAAAAACAAGATCCACATCAACCCGACCGGCAAATTCGTGATCGGCGGCCCGGTCGGCGATTGCGGCCTGACCGGCCGCAAGATCATCGTGGACACCTATGGCGGCATGGCCCGCCACGGCGGCGGCGCGTTCTCCGGCAAGGATCCCTCCAAGGTCGATCGCTCGGCGGCTTACGCTGCACGCTACGTCGCCAAGAATCTGGTCGCCGCCGGCATCGCCGACAAGTGCGAGGTGCAAGTCAGTTACGCGATCGGCGTGGCCGAGCCGACTTCGATTTCGGTGACAACGTTTGGCACCGGCAGGATCACCGACGACAAGATCGAGAAACTGGTGCGCAAGCACTTCGATCTGCGCCCTTACGCGATCAACCAGA
This sequence comes from Rhodanobacteraceae bacterium, assembly GCA_039923855.1. Classification (GTDB taxonomy): domain Bacteria; phylum Pseudomonadota; class Gammaproteobacteria; order Xanthomonadales; family Rhodanobacteraceae; genus 66-474. The sequence continues at coordinate 21,473 of JBDTBW010000007.1, forward strand.
TGTTAAACCTGATCCACCCGATGTACCAGATCACGGCGTCTTACGGCCACTTCGGCCGCACGCCGTTCAAGCACACGTATCAGCGCGCCGATGGCAAGACGGAAACCTGCACCGCGTTTTCGTGGGAGCAGACCGACAAGGCCGATGAACTGCGCAAGGCCGCGGGGTTGAAGAAGGGCAAGTAAGAGCTAGCTCGCAGGCGGCTGGGCAATCGTAACCAACGAAGCGCAGATCGCGTGCCATCGCGCTCCTGCGTGAATCAATAACGGGCCGCACACCCGGTCCGTTTCCATTTTCTTTCGTCATTCCCGCGTAGGCGGGAATCCAGTTTGTCTATCATCGACGCGCCATGCGTGCCGTAACGCCATCCGTCTATATCCTCGCCAGCCAACGCAACGGCACCCTGTACATCGGCGTGACGGGTGATCTGGTAAAGCGCATTTGGGAGCATCGCAACAATACGGTGACTGGCTTTACCAACCGCCACGCCGTGCATGATCTGGTTTCTACGAAATACACACGAATATGGCTGACACCATTCTTCGCGAGAAGCAATTGAAGAGGTGGAATCGCCAGTGGAATCTGCGCTTGATCGAAAGCGTCAATCGGGAATGGCGGAATCTTTGGCCGGACATAAGCATGGATGAAAAACGGTCTGGATTCCCGCCTGCGCGGGAATGACGAGAGAAAAACGTACAGCATCGCTGCTATTTTTATTTCTTGCGGGCCGCTTTTTTCTTCGTCGATGCGCGCACTCTTTTCTTCGCCGGCGCACTCAACCACGCCTCCACATCAAGCTCTGGTGCAACCTTCGCCAGCACACCGCGTCCGCGCAGAGCGCGTGTTGCCCAACCGGGCCCACCTTCGATAAGATCGCCCCACGCCTCTTCCACCTGCCACGCAGCGCGCTCGCGCAGCACCGCCAACAATCCGGCGCTTTGTTGCAAATCCTTGTTGGCTTTCGCGGAGCGCATCGCGGGACGCTCGCCGAACACGATCAACTTGTGCAACGCATAGCGCGCCGGATGCGGCACATTGACCACACTCGTGCCCGCGCTGCAGAACAGCACCGCCTGCTGCACGTCCTGCAACAGATACTCCATGAATTTCAGCGGCTGCAACACGATGCCGAGCTGCGGATGCCGGTACGACTGCATTCCGCCGCGATGCAGCGGCGTCAGAAAATCCAGTTGGAAATCCGGATCACGCGGATTGAGCCATGAGCCGCCGGGCTTGCCGTCCAGACCGCCCAGCGGCAGAAAACCCATTCGCAGGGATTCAATCGCTGCATCGGCGTCGATCTCGATATTCGCCGGCAGCGCGATCTCCAGTCGCTTGCCCGCGTGCGCGAAATCCACGTCCTGCGTCCGCGAGGCGTCGCCCCAATGCACGCCGAGCATGTTGCCGAGCGCGAGAAACGCATGGGTGCCGATCAGCACGCCACCGGCCTTGAAGAAACCGTAATCGCCCAGCCGCTCGATCACGCGGAAGTGCACAGGCAACACCGGCTCGCAACCCAGCGCCATCGCCGAACGCGCCAATGGTTCCAACGCTGCCGCGGGCGCATTCCGCTGTTGCGCTTCGATCAACGCACGCACACGCTCCGAATCCGGGCCGACATACAACTGACGCAACTTGCCCGAGACCTCGGTGTACTGGAAATACCAGTATGTGCGTCCCTTGACCTGCTTGCTCGCGAACGAGCCGCGCAGGCTGGCGACCGAGCGCGACAATTCCGCGGCTTGCGCGGCATCGAGCAGTTGCGCGTAAGCGGCTTGCGCGGTCGGCGAAAGCGGCTGGTAACGGGCCATGCGCGAGTTATACTAGATTTCAAGCGGAATTAGTATAACCATCGTGCAATCCCGATACCCGCAGTCTGAAAGTCGCTTCGGCTCATCCGGGTATTCTTGCGGTGCATTCAATCCCAGCAGCGGGGAACACAGATGGAAGATCAGCCGTATCTCTACCGCGCGTTCACCGACGGACACCTCGATCTCACCGGCGAAGGCAAGAGTGAACGCATCCACTATGTAGCAGTCGGCCATTCCGAACGCTGGAGCGATCCGGAAGAGAAGGTACGCGCGGAGTTTTACGCGGAGCTGATCTACAAGTATCATTATCCAGCACAACGCATCGGCATCGAGATCACCGTGCCCGATCGCACGCCCAAGGACAGCGCCGATCTGGTCGTGTTCGAGGACGACAAAAGGTTGCCGCCTTACGCCGTCATCGAATGCAAACGCGACGGCATCACCGATGCGGAATTCGATCAAGCAACCGAGCAGGCTTTCGGCAACGGTCACGCGCACAAGTTTCGTGCGAACTATGTCGGCGTGGTGCCGGCCAGTCGCGCCTCTTTTTCGATTGCAGCGACAAGTTTCCGATCCGAGAGCGTCAGAAGAATCGCGTCGTCGATCTACCGATCCGCTACGGCAAACCCTTGCGCATCAAGTTCCGCAAGGGCGACGCCGAGCACGATATTGCACCGGTGCCTAAGGAACGTTTGATCGCGGCGCTGAAAAAATGTCACGACACCATCTGGAATGGCGGTGAGTTCACTCCGCCGGCGGCCTTCAGCGAAATGTGCAAGCTGATCTTCGTCAAGATCGCCGACGAACGGGACACCGAACGTGGCCAGCCCTACACCTTCCAGATCACCACTGGCGAGGACGATGCCGCGCTGGCCAAACGCATCCGCAAATTGTACGAAAACCATCGCCAACGCGACGCCGAGGTGTTCAACGAGGAGATCAAGGTTCCCGATTCCAAGATTGCGACCGTGGTCGCGCACCTGGAAAGCCTGTCGCTATCGGAGACCGATCTCGACACCAAGGGTGTTGCGTTCGAGACCTTCCAGGGCGGATTTTTCACCGGCGATGCCGGCCAGTATTTCACGCCGCGGCAACTGGTCGAGTTCTGCGTGCGCATGATGCAACCCAGTGCGAAGGATCGCGTGCTCGATCCGTGCTGCGGCTTCGGCGGTTTTCTCTTGCACGCGTTGGATGCGGTGCGCCAGGAAGCCGACCGCTTGCAGAAACCGGCGACTGTCCAGCATTTTCGCCACTGGCACGATTTCGCGCAGAACAATCTGTTTGGCATCGAGATCAACCGCGACATCGCGCGCGTCGCCAAGATGAATATGATCGTGCACGACGACGGCCACACCAATGTCGCGGCCGGTAACGCGCTGCGGCCGCTCGCTGATTTCCCCGCGCGCAATACCGGATTCAAGCCTGGCAGCTTCGACCTGATCCTGACCAATCCGCCATTCGGCGTCACCACCAAGGATATCGATCTACCTACGCTGAAGGACGAGTTCGAGCTGTTCAACAAGGAGGCCCCAAGGGCAAGCGCAAACCGCTGAAACAGCAGAAAAGCGAAATCCTGTTTCTGGAACGCATCTGGCATTTCCTGAAACCCGGCGCGGGCCGCGCCGCGGTGGTTGTGCCGGATGGAATACTGACTAACTCCCCCCTGCAACCGGTGCGCGACTGGCTATTGGCGCATTTCCAGGTGCTGGCCGTGGTCAGCCTGCCGCAGTTCGCGTTCGCGCATTACGGTGCCGGCGTCAAGGCCAGCTTGCTGTTCCTGCGCAAGCTCGGCAAGGACGAAACCGTCGCCGACGACACCCCGATCTTCATGGCGCTGGCGGAAAAGATCGGCTACGACGCCACCGGCCGCGAAACCGCCAACGAGCTGGACGACATCCTGGCGCAGTACAGAAAGTTCGAGAAGAACCCGAAACCTTTTTTCGTGTAAGCCCCGCCGTCGCCGGCGAAGCCAAGTGCTTCGCGGTGCGACGGGGCGGGATTACAAAGCGGCTGGATGCAAAGTGGCTCGCCTTCGGCAAGCCACCTTCTTGGCGTTACCCGACGCAGACGCTTGGCGAGCTCACCATTACCGAACCTGATTACGGTTCTGGCGCTCGCGCAATTGCGATGCAAACGCAATTGGATCCTCGGTACATACGCATCACAGATTTTAATAACGACGGCATCCAGGACGACAACGAATACACAACGCCGGAGATTGTCGAGACGAACTGCTTTCTCGAGGCCAACGATATGCTGTTTGCCCGAAGTGGGGCGACAGTCGGGAAGACTTACTTGCATGAGGATGTCTCACATCCTGCGGTATTCGCTGGTTACTGCATCCGCTTCAGCTTCGATGCGGAGGAAGTACTTCCTCGTTTCGTCTGGTTGTTTACCAAAAGCGCAGCATTTACCCACTGGGTTCAAACAGTTCAGAGGCCATCTGGGCAGCCGAATATCAACAAGCAGGAGTTCAAATCCGTTGAGATACCAGTTCCGCCGCTCGCCAAACAGCGTGAACTGGTGGACGCGATGGAAGCCGCACGCGCCGCGCGGCGCGCCAAGCTGGCCGAGGCCGATGCGCTGCTGGCCGGCATGGACGCGTATCTGTTGGAAACGCTCGGACTTGCGTCGCCACCCGGAAAACCCGCGCAAGGCTTTTGCGATCCCGCTTGGTGCAATCACTGGCAAGAGGTTTGATCCCCCTGCGTATCTACCGCTGGTTGGTCATTCGACAACCCGCGGAATCACGGTATGCGATCTACAGGACTTGGCGGGCATTGATATAAACGTTGCCGATAAGCCGGTGAGCGACAACGAACTGGTTCCATATGTTTGACTTCCCGAATGTGGCTTGACTGAAGTGCGTGAAGTGGCGATGCGTCCGTATCGCGAGGTCAAGGGGCGCAGCGTTGTTCATCCTGGGGACATTCTGTTCGCGTGCATTGAACCCAGCGTTTTCAACAAGAAGTACGTATTCGATGAACACCTGCAAAGCCATGCATTCGCATACACCTCGACGGAGTTTTACGTAGTCACGCCGCGAGCCGGCAAGGTCGTGCCTGAATATCTTTATGCGATGTTCTTCTGCTCATTCGCTTTTGCCCAAACGAAGGGCAAGACAACAGGCTCGTCCGGGCGTCGGCGGCTTGATCCGGAGATGTTCCGTACTCTGCAGATTCCTGTTCCGGACAAGGCAGCTCAGCAGACCATCTCCACCGAAATTCGCCGCCGCCGCGAGCGTGCGCGCGCGCTGCGCGCGGAAGCGGAAAGCGGTTGGGCGCAAGCCAAGCGCTGGTTCGAGCAGCAGCTGCTGGGGCCGGCGCCGTGACGGTTCTGCATTGCAGCGCGAAATTGTTGAAGCGGCTGCGCCAGCCGAGCCGCCGGAGCCAGCGCTGCACGACAATCCGCTGGGCGAGTGGTACGGCGACATCGACTTCATTGACCGCCAGCCGTTCGTGCTGCTGATCAACGCGGCGACAGGGTTGGTGCTGGTGCTGCCCGGCCGCGCCGAGCATCTGCGCGACATCGAGGCTATCGCTGCGGGGCAGTTGTGGATGCTGATGAATATGCTGGGCGTGGGCGGTGCCTTGGCCGACGCCGAAGTGGACGCTTGGTCGCGCACGCAATTCGCGCGCACCACCAACCGCAGCATGGTGGCATCCATGAATCAACGAAAATTCGAGGCATGGACGCAATTCGCCTACAACGAGCGCACCGCGTTCGAAACTGCGCAGCGCTTGCTGGAAACGCCGTTCAGTCGCATGGAACTGGGCCGCGGATTTCACTTCGCCGCCGATCTGGTTCGCGCGCGGTTGCAACCGGCGGACCGGATCATCCCAATGCAGGCAAGCCGAACGCCGCATTGAGCGCAATTGGATCGCGCACGGTTGTCACCCCTCGATCACATGCAGCGCGGCGTTGCCGCCGCGCACCGCATCGGCGACCAGACGCTTGTCGAAGCTGGCGAGTTTGCCGCCGTGCTTGACGGCCAGCGCGAGCAGGTAGGTGTCGGTGATCTGATGGGGTGTCAGCAGCCGCGTGGCATCGACGATCCGGGCATCGAGCAAACTGAGATCGTCCTGCCAGAAGCAATGCCCGGGCCGGGCGCGGACGCTGACCAGCGAAGGCGCGACTTTGGCAGGTGAACCGGGCCCGGTCGGATAACGGGGATGGCCGACGATGCGCAGCACACTGTTTTCGGTCAACGGGCAAGTCGCCCAGGCCGCGCGGTGTTGCGCCAGCCATTGGTGCGCGATCAGGTGGTGACTGTGTTTCGGATCGATCAAGGCGATCAGCACATTGACGTCGAGCAGACAGGGCTGCGGGTCAGCGCGCCATGAGCCCGCGGCCTCGCGGACGCCGCGATGGCCGATAGCGCGAGGGGCGCCCATCAAGGCAACCGATCGAGTTCGTCGCGGAGTTTGTTGACCATTTCCAGCGTGACGGGCTTGGCTCCGGGCCGCACCGGCAGCAATCGGATGCCGTTACGGAATTTCGGCACGGGTTCTTCAGGCGTCAACGATTTGCGGGCGAGTTCGGACACGACTTCCCCCAGACTCTTGCGCTGCTGCTGCGCCAGCGCGCGGGCCATGGCCAGCACGTCGTCGTCGATGGCAAGGGTGGTGCGCATGGTGATTCTCGTCTCTTGCGTAGCACGAGCATCACGCATCACGCATCAAATTGCAACCTATATCCTTTCATCGCGACGAAAAGATATAATGTGCGTCTGCCCGCCGAGGGGCGCTGCAAGTCCGGTCTGTCGCTGACAGGCAACGGATCAGGCTCGGCGAGCGCTCGCGATGCAACGGCGCCCGTAAGTCTGAGCGATCCTGCAAGGTTCGCCCCCACCACAACCCTCTCCCGCAAGCGGGAGAGGGAGACATACGGAGCAATGCCATGAACGCTGTCGCCAAAGATTCCGCACAACACGACTACAAAGTCCGCGATCTGTCGCTGGCCGAGCTCGGCCGCAAGCGCATCCGGATGGCCGAGCAGGAAATGCCGGGGCTGATGCAAATCCGCGCGCGCTACGCGCCGCAGAAGCCGCTCGACGGCGTGCGCGTGACCGGCTCGCTGCACATGACCAAGGAAACCGCGGTGCTGATCGAGACGCTGGCAGCACTCGGCGCCTCGGTGCGCTGGGCTTCGTGCAATATTTTTTCCACGCAGGACGATGCCGCCGCCGCGATTGCAGCAAGCGGCATTCCGGTGTTCGCGTGGAAAGGCGAAACGCTGGAAGAGTATTGGCAATGCACGCTGGATGCGTTGACGCATCCGGACATGCGCGGCCCGGAGCTGATCGTGGACGACGGCGGCGACGCGACCTTGCTGATCCACAAGGGCGTGGAGATGGAAGACGGCGACAAGTGGGTCGATGCGCCCGGCGTCAACCACGAGGAGCAGGTCATCAAGGATCTGTTGAAGCGCACGAGCAGCGAGCGCCCCGGTTTCTGGAAAAAAGTGGCGAGCGAATGGCGCGGCGTTTCCGAGGAAACCACCACCGGCGTGCATCGCCTCTATCAGATGATGGAAGCGGGAAAACTTTTGGTCCCGGCGATCAACGTCAACGATTCGGTGACCAAGTCGAAATTCGACAATCTGTACGGTTGTCGCGAATCGCTGGCCGACGGCATCAAACGCGCGACCGACCTGATGGTCGCCGGAAAAGTTGCCGTGGTGTGCGGCTACGGCGACGTCGGCAAGGGCTGCGCGCATTCGCTGAAAGGTTTCGGCGCGCGCGTGATCGTCACCGAGATCGATCCGATCAACGCGCTGCAAGCGGCGATGGAAGGTTTCCAGGTCGCGACCGTCGAGGACACACTCGGCATCGCCGATATCTACGTCACCACCACCGGCAACCGTGACGTGATCACGCTGGAACACATGCAGCGCATGAAGAACAACGCCCTGGTGTGCAATATCGGCCACTTCGACAACGAGATCCAGGTCGATCGCCTGCAGAAGGACGCGCGCATCAAGCACGAAAACATCAAGCCGCAAGTCGATCGCTACACGTTCTCTGGCGGCAACAGCATTTACCTTTTGGCGGAAGGGCGGCTGGTGAACCTGGGCTGCGCGCACGGCCATCCGGCGTTCGTGATGTCGAACTCGTTCTCCAACCAGACCTTGGCGCAAATCGATTTGTGGGCGAACAAGGACACTTACGAGAAGACCGTGTATCGCCTGTCGAAGAAACTCGACGAGGAAGTCGCGCGCCTGCATCTGGAGCAGATCGGCGTCAAGCTCACGCGCCTGACCCCGGACCAGGCGGCGTATCTTGGCGTGGATGTGGATGGGCCGTACAAGCCCGAGCATTATCGGTATTGATGCGGGAAGTGGGAAATAGGGAGTAGGAAATAGGAGAGCCGTGTGGTCTTGAAGCCAGGCCATTACCAACTGGAAGTCTGGCAAGAGGCCATGCGTCTTGTCCGTAAGGTGTATCTGCTTTCCGAAGACATGTCGGAAAAAGAACGTTTCGGACTTCAGAGCCAATTGCGACGAGCAGCGATAAGTGTGCCATCCAATATCGCGGAAGGGGCGGCTCACGGAAGCAAGCAGGAATATGTGCGTTTTCTGCAAATCGCGCGCGCTTCATTGATGGAACTCGATACCCAACTCTGGTTGAGCCAGGATTTGGGCTACTTTCAATACGAGGACGAGATCAAGAGTTCGATGGAATCTGTGTTTGTCAAACTCAATGGGTTGATTCGTTCGAAACAAAGTGGGGGCAAAAACAAGTGAAGCCCACTCCCCCCTCCCCACTCCCCACTCCCGTTTCTCTCGAATTCTTCCCGCCCAAAAACGACGAGCAGCGCGCGCAACTCGAGCGCGCGCTGCCGCGGCTGAAGGCGCTGGCGCCGGAATATGTCAGTGTCACCTTCGGCGCGGGTGGTTCGACGCTGACCCACACGCCGCGTACCGTCCGGCACCTGCGCGATGAACACGAGTTGGAAGTGGCGCCACACGTATCGTGCATGGGTGGCACCCGCGAGGAGATCGGCGCGTTGCTGGATGACTATCGCGCGTTGGGTTGCCGGCGGCTGGTTGCGCTGCGTGGCGATCTGCCGTCGGGCATGGGCCACAGCGGCGATTTCCGTTACGCCGCGGATCTCGTTGCGTTCATTCGCGAACATTCCGGCGATCATTTTCATATCGAAGTTGCCTGTTACCCGGAATGCCACCCGCAATCCGACGATGCGCGGGTGGACCTGCGCCATTTCAAGGCCAAGGTGCAGGCCGGCGCGGACGGCGCGATCACGCAGTATTTCTACAATGCGGATGGCTATTTCCGTTTCGTCGAGGACGCGCGGGGTGCGGGTATCGAGATTCCGATCGTGCCGGGTGTGATGCCGATCTCGAACTTCGCGCAACTGAAACGTTTCTCCGATCTGTGCGGCGCGGAAATCCCGCGCTGGATCGGCAAACGCATGGCGGCCTATGGCGACGACGCCGAGGCAATACGCGAATTCGGCGCGGATATCGTCGCCGCACTGTGCCGAAGATTGCTGGACGGCGGCGCGCCGGGACTGCATCTGTACACGCTCAATCGCGCGCGCGCGAGCAGCGCGGTGCTGGAACGATTGGCATAGGTTTACGTGTAATGCGCGCCCGGCGTTTTCGACAACAGCACGCTTTATGATGACGCGATGCGCGCCTCCGCCCTGATCATCTTCGCCTTGTTCGCACTGGCCAGCGTGCCGCGGGTCGCGCGGGCGCAGATTAATGCCTGCATCGGCGCGCACGGCGAGCGCGTCTACACCGATCAACCGTGCGCAGGCTCGGCGGAGTCGAGCGCGGTTTCTCGCGACTCGGATTCCGGCGGCGGGACCGGCTATCTCAATGCCACCTGCCCCGCATCGCCGGAGGAATTGCGCGACCGCGTCGCCGGCGCGTTCGCCAGCGACGATCCGAATATCCTGTCCGGGTTGCTGCTGTGGGGCGGCGTCGATCACCAAACCGCCAGCGCGCGAATGCGCGATTTCAAACGCTGGCTGCAACGCCCGCTGGTGGGCGTCACCATCAGCGGCGCATCTGCGTCACCGCCGCCATCCAGACCATCGGGCGATCCTTTCGACGAAGACGGCTCCGCATTCAACGATGCGTTGCCCAGCGACGCCCGCGCCGGCGATCCACAACCCGGCGACGCCGATTACGCGCCACGGCATCCGGACAGCTTGACAGTGCTTACGCAGTCGCGTGGCGGCAATCTCGACGGCGACGGCGCGCCGGGTGCGCGTCGCTTCGGCGTGGTCGCCAGAGGCGGTTGCTGGTGGCTGACTTTTTAAATCGATAACCATCAACTTCAAGAATTACCCCTTCGCAGGCCATGGATGACCGTCAACAAAGTGAGCTTCAGCGCCGTGCATGACGCCGAGCATCGCAGCGCCAAGCGGGAGCAAGGCGCGCATGCCCGAGCACAGGGACGTGCGAGTTCGCGCCGGCCCGCTTGGCGCGAGAAGCGCAGGGCAGTCGAGACAACACGATGTTGTCGAGACCGTCATGCCCGCGCGCAATGGCTTTGGTTACTTTCCCCGAAAGGAAAGTAACTCCGCTCGCGGCAGCGAGCGGAACTAGGAAATCTTGCGGAAGAGCTGGATTACTAGTGCCATCCTTGGCGCTCGCCCTTCGGGCCACCTCCGGTGTTCTGCTTCGGCATCCTGCCTTCGCAGTCCGGGTTCCGCGCTGCGCGCGGCTCCGGAATGACGAGAGAGAAGGGTGTGCGGTTATCATGCGGGTTTGCAAGGAGATGCACATGCCCGCGCAAACCTATCCCGAATGGATCTGGCACAACGGCGCGGTCAAGCCGTGGGCGGAAGCGACCGTGCATGTGATGGCGCATGCGCTGCATTACGGATCGTCGGTGTTCGAGGGCATCCGCAGCTACAAGACGCCGGACGGCGCCGCGATCTTTCGCCTCGGCGATCATTTGAAACGCTTGTATCATTCGGCGAAGATCTACGACATCGCGATTCCGTATTCGCACGAGCAGCTCGCCGATGCTTGCCGCGATGTCTTGCGGCGCAATGAATTGCAGCAGGCGTATCTGCGGCCGTTGGTGTTTCGCGGCCTTGGCGGGTTTGGTCTGTCCGCGGAGACGCCGACCGACGTTGCGATCGGAGCGTGGCCGATGGGTCCGTATCTCGGGCCGGAAGCGCTGGAGAACGGCATCACCGCGTGCGTGTCGAGTTGGCAGCGGATGGCGCCCAACACCATCCCGACCGGTGCCAAGGCCGGCGGCAATTATCTTTCGGGGCAATTGATCGCGCGCGAAGCGCGGCGACTGGGTTTCGGCGAAGGCATCGCGCTGGCCTCGACCGGATTGCTCTCCGAGGGCGCGGGTGAAAATCTTTTTCTGGTGTTCGATGGCGCGCTGCACACGCCGCCGGTCAGCGCCGCGCTGTTGAACGGCATCACCCGCGACACGCTGATCACGCTGGCGCGGGAAAACGATATCGAAATCGTGCAGCGCGATCTGCCGCGCGAATATCTTTATCTCGCCGACGAGGTTTTCATGTGCGGCACCGCGGCGGAAGTCACCCCGATCCGCGAGGTCGACGGCAAGCCGGTCGGTACGGGCAAAACCGGTCCGGTGACCCGCAAGATGCAGGACTTGTTCTTCGGCCTGTTCGACGGGCGCACGCAAGATAAATGGGGTTGGTTGGAGAAGGTGTAAAAGCGGAAGTCGGCAGTAGGAAGTTGGAAATAAAAAAAACAACCGATGACACCCCTATTGTTCTCCATTGTTTCGCATCCAGATTTTCAGCCCTCTACTTCCTACTTCCCGCTCTGAAAATCCAGCGTCGACACCGCGCCGCGATCCGCGCGCGGCGTCAGCGAAACGCGCCAGCCATAGAGTTCGCACAATCGCCGCACGATCGCCAGACCCAGTCCCGCGCCCTTGACGACCTCGCCCTCGCCGCGCACGCCGCGCTCGAACAGTCGCTGCGCGTCTTCCGGCTTGATGCCGGGGCCGGTGTCTTCGACCAGCACACGGCCTTCCTGCACTCGCACTACCACCTCGCCCTCCAGCGTATATTTGCAGGCGTTGCCGACCAGATTCCCCAACGCAACCGCGACCACGGATGAGGGCGCCTCCACCGCGCATGGAGATTCCACTTCCATGCGCATCGTCACCGGTTTATTGGCGATGTGTTGTTGATTGGTGTCAATCACTTCGGCGACAACCCTTGTGACATCGGTGGTCTCGCCATCGACCGGGCCGGAACGCTCCGCGCGCGAAAGCAGCAGCAACGCTTGCGTCAATTCGGTGGACTGGCGCACTGCGCGTTCGATCCGCTTCAGCCGTATTTTCACTTTCTCCGGCAAGTCCGGATTGTCCATCAGCAATTCGGTGGTGGTGGCGATCACCGCCAGCGGCGTGCGCAATTCGTGGCTGACGTCCGCGTTGAATTCGCGGTCGCGTTCGATCATCGATATCTGGCGTTGCGCGTAATCGTCCAGCGCGGTCGCCAGTTCGCCGACCTCGTCCTCGGCGAAATACGGCGCCAGCGGTTCCGGTGCCCCGCCGCGCCGCACCGCGCGCAGCCGCTGTGCAAGTTCGGTCACCGGCCTCATCACCCGCGCCGACAGCCATACGCCGATCAACAGCGACAGTGTGCCGAGCAAAATAACGGTTGCGATCAATGCGACCAGCAACTGCCGCTTACCGAGTTCGTCGCGGGTGACATCGTACAACTCGAACGCGTCGTAGTCCGGCGCGCGCCGCACCGCGATCTTGTAGTGATGGGTGCGGCCGTCTGCGCCGACGCTGGTGTAATCGTGCACGCCGGTGCCGAAGTCCTGCCATGCCAGCGGAATCTTGTATTCCTTGCGCTTGCTGAATATCCAGGGCACCACCAGGTTGGTGCCGGCGGGGCGGGTGGGATCCGCGCGAACCTGCGCAACCAGATTGTCGACATCGTGCTGCAACTGCTCGACGATCAGCCGATCCTCGACCGTATTGCGCACGTATACGGCGGCGAACGCGAACAACGCCGCCAGCCCGAAGCCGAGCAGCGCATAGGAAATAATGATGCGGCTGCGCAGCCTACGTCGGGATTGCATCCGGATCGACCATGCGGTAGCCGATGCCATGGCGCGTGTGGATCAGCGGCTTGGCGAACGGCTTGTCGATCGCCGCGCGCAGACCGTGGATATGCACGCGCAATGAATCGCTGTCCGGCAATTCCTCGCCCCACACGCGCTGCTCCAGATCCTGCCGCGTCACCACCGAGGGACTCGCCTCCATCAACGCCTGCAGGAGTTTCAATCCAATCGGGTTCAACTGGATCGGTTTGCCTTCGCGCATCACGGTGAGCGTGTCGAGGTTGAAGGTGAGATCGGACACTTTCAGTACGCGGCTCTGCGGCCCTTTGCCGCGGCGCGCCAGTACTTCCAGCCGCGCTGCGAGTTCCTGCAGCGCGAACGGCTTGGTCATGTAATCGTCGGCGCCGGATTCGAAACCGGTGAGTTTCTGATCCAACGCGTCGCGCGCGGTCAGCATCAGGATCGGCGTGTGCTTGTGCGCCTCGCCGCGCAATTTCTTGCACACTTCCAGCCCGTCCATGCCAGGCAGCGTCAGGTCCAGCACGATCACGTCGAAATCGTTGACCACCGCCAGGTGCAGGCCGGTCACGCCGTCGCCGGCGAAGTCGACCACGTGGCCGTGATCCTCCAGATAATCACCGATGTTGGTCGCGATGTCGTTGTTGTCTTCGATCACCAGCACGCGCATGGCAAGCTCCTGCTCTGGACGGCGCGATGTGCGAAGCGCCGCCGTAGCGGCAAGCTTAGCGGGAAACACGTTCCGAGGCTGCAGCCACTTGGTCAGTTGCCATCCAGAGGCCTGTCGACCTGAGACGGCTACCCGGTTTGGATGGTCTTCTGACAGACCCCGGAGATGCTCAATGCAATACTTTGACGCCGACGGCATTTGCGGCGTCGAGATCGTGCCGGCAGATATGCGAGCCGGTCACGATCCGGCACGATTCGCTGCGATCCGCGAGGCTGAAGTCGATGGCTTGCCGGTAAACGTGCCCGGCCTCCGCGCTGCCGGGCGCGAAACGCCACTGACGCAACGCGGTGACCGCCGCGTTGGCGAGTTGCGGGTGGCTGCCACCATCGAGCACGGCGATGTTCTGCACGCTGCCATCCGCGGCAATCATGAATTGCATTTCCACCCGGCCGTGTAAATCGCGGTCACGCAAAATGTCCGGGTAGACGGGGGAAACGACATGCACCACGTGAGGCGTAGCCGAAGCGTTGGCGGCCGGCGCCGGTGAAGCTGACGCGGCTCTTGCCTCTGCGACGGAGGGAGATTGGAAATTTGTCGCAGAGGCGGAATCTGTCTTCATCCCCTCTGAAACCAACGGCGGTGCGGTAGCCTTCGGTGCGGCCGTCAATGGCGCGGTATCAATCAGCGAGCGAGCAACAGCCGTATCCATCGACGGTGCAGGCGATACCGCAACGTGCCGATCTTTTGACAACGTCGGGGATTTTGGCACGCGCGCTGTTCGCGTCGGCATTACGGAGAATGTATGCGTTGCGGATCGCGCGAATGGTATTTCCGGCACGATTTGCGTTGTTTCCGCAGTGGCTTGACGTTGCGGTGCCGCGACCATCTTTCGGGGAGTCGGAAGTGCGCGCGCCGGCATTTTGGCAATGCGCGGTGAAGATGCTGACAATGGGACAGTAACCGCCGAGGCCGAGTCGGCCGCCAACCGCTGCCTCAGACCGAAAGCGAGCAGCATCGCAGCAGTCAGGGCCATCAGCAGTAACAATGCGCTGACGTGACGCTGCTTCCGCGCCGGCGGCAACAACAAGGTTTCGATGCGCTCGACCAGAATGCCGCCATTGGCGGCCGGCGCGATATGCGATAGGGACGACGAGACAGCCAGATCGGCGAGCGCCTCCGCATAGCGGCGCGGTGGCGTGCCCATTACTGCGAGCACCGCTTCGTCGCAGCACAATTCCCGATCCGCGCGGACGCGCGTCGACAGCCAGTGCACCATCGGGTGATAGAACAACAACGTTTCCAGCACGACCTGGCCGAGATTCACCAGATAGTCCCAACGGCGGACATGGCAAAGTTCGTGCGCAAGGATCAGTTCGAGCTGCGAAGCCGGCAGACGCAGCAACAGCGCGGTGGGCAACAGGATCACCGGCTTCAAGGCACCGATCAGCGTTGGCGCCTGCACCGCAGCGGTGGCGAGCAACGCAACCGGACGATCGATTCCGAAACGCGCCGCCAGAACGGTGAGGCGCGGTTGCCAATCTGAAACGAGAACCGCACCACGGCGTGCGCCCGCGAGCCCCCACCATTGCCAGAACGATCTCGCGCCAAGCGCGATAACACCGGCGATCCATGTGCCGACCAGCCACGGGAGCAACGCGTCCAGGCGTGTCCATATGTCGATGCTTGTGGCATTTTTTGCGACGACGCCGAGATCCGGAAGCCGTTGCATGGCAGCGGAGTCGATCTGCGTTGGCCACAACCACCACAGGGTCAGAGCCGGCGCAAGCGCGCACGCGGCGAGCCCAGTCAAACCCAGGATATACCGGGCCGAAGCACTGCGTAGTTGCGTGCGCAGCAATCCGTAGATCGCGCCGATCAACGCGCCCTGCCATAGGAAATGCAGCAAGGTCCAGCCGATCGCATCGACGAGGTTCATGATGCCGTCCCCTTCGGATCGTCATGGCGTTCCAGCAACTCGCGGAGTTTGTCGAGTTCCTTGCGCGAAAGGCGCGCGTTGCCGAGCGCCTCGATCGCCAACTTAGACGAGGACCCATCGAACAAGCGACGCGCCAGATCGGCCAGTAATCGTCGCTGGGTCTGGGTCTTGCTCACAGCGGCACGATACACATGCGCACGCTCGCTCTCATCGCGTTGCACCAGACCCTTGGCGTGCATGATCTGCAGCATCTTCAACGCTGTGGTGTAACCGCCGCCGTCGGCGCGGTAGAGCACATCGTGCACCTCACGGGTCGTCGCCGAATCGCGTTTCCAGAGCACGTCGAGGATGGCCAGTTCGGCTTCGGTAGGTTTGGGTGTTTGCGTAGTCACAACCTTGACCTCACAGGCGTGCTTGGCTATTGCATATCCCTGCAGATATCAATCAGCCACCACCGCCTCGCAATTGTGGCGTCGCTGACTGTAACCGCATGTAGTCCTCCGCGTTTTGGCGGTCGAGCCGCATCTGTCCATAGGTCCGGCACACCCGATGCTTGATCAGCGTGCCGGTTCTACTCTCGTCTTCACAGACCAAGCGATCATCGTCGCGCTTGGTCAGGATCGCGTTGATGTCCTGCTGATCGGTCAGTACCTGCGATTTGCTACCAGCATCCATCTGCGCCAATGTGCCATAGCGATCGAAGATTGATTGCATCTCGCCGAGTCGCTGGTCTATCTCGCCTTTCTCTGTTTTGCTCGTTGATTGCCACCGCCCGCCCGGCGCGATCTGCTGTCGGATGGCTGCCGCCACCGCGGTAAAGTCATCCTTGTTGTCCGCTTTGACCACCGGATCGGTCTTGTCTGCGGCATATACCACGCCGATCTGGCACAACGCCAGACCCATCGTCAAACCGATCAAACACGCTTTCAGTTTCATGTCCCTTCTCCCGACCATGCCGCTTCCCCCACAGGATGCCCGACGCATGATCTTGTGAGCCGATCCTAAAACGACGTTTTCGGGTTGTCAACGAAGCATTTCGTACTACCGGGTTCGTAACAAGCCTCAGGTCCTTCTTTCACGCAACAGCCGTCTCGATATGCCGGATCACGGCGGCGGCCACGTCCACGCCAGTAACGGTTTCGATACCCTCCAGACCCGGCGAGGCGTTGACTTCCAGCACCAGCGGGCCGCGTTCGGAGCGCAGCAGATCGACGCCGGCGATGCCCAGTTCCATCGCGCGCGCCGCGCGCAGCGCGGTGCGGCGTTCCTGCGCGGTCAGCTCGATCTTGCTGCCAGTGCCGCCACGGTGCAGATTGGAGCGGAAATCGCCGGCGACCGCCTCGCGCTGCATCGCCGCGACCACGCGGTCGCCGACCACGAAACAGCGGATGTCGCAGCCATTGGCCTCGCGGATGAACTCCTGCACCAGAAAATTGGCATAGAGACCGCGAAAGGCCTCGATCACGCTCTGCGAAGCCGCACGTTTTTCCGCCAGCACCACGCCCTGCCCCTGCGCGCCTTCGTTGAGCTTGATGACGTGCGGCGGCGGCCCGAGCATGGTGAGCAAATCCGCGGTGTCGTCCGGGTTGTCGCCAAACACCGTAACCGGCAGATCGAGCCCACGCTTGGCGAGTATCTGCAAGCTGCGCAATTTGTCGCGCGCGCGTTGCACCGCGTCCGAAGGATTGGGCGTATAAACGCCCATCATCTCGAACTGGCGCAACACTGCGGTGCCATAAAACGTGATCGAGGCGCCGATGCGGGGGATCACGCAATCGAAGCCTTTCAATTCGCGCCCGCCGTAATGCAATCCCAATCCATCATGCGCGATGCGCATATAGCAGCGCAGCGGATCGAGCACCCGCACCCGATGCCCGCGCGCGCGCGCGGCCGCGGCCAGCCGCGTGGTGGAATACAGCCGCGCATTGCGCGAGAGGATCGCGATCTTCATGCGCCCTTTTCCATTGCCTTCGGCATACGTGCACAAGTGTACGAACGCGCGGGATCGACGATGATACGGCCGGTCAGCGCGGTTCGTCCCAGCAACATCGGAAACAGCATGTCGCGGCGGTCGGTCAGGCTTATCTCGGCCCGAAAAAGCAATCCGGCCAGCGCGACTTCGGTTTCAATGAACCAGCGCTCGGTAACGTTGCCGCTGGAATCGGTGACCGCACGGCGATCGCGCGCGCGCGCTTCGCACTGCACGCGCCGCGGATGCCTGCGGCCGGGCCGCAACACGAACCGCAACCAGGTTTCGCCCTCGCGGTCGAATGTCTCCAGCGTCTCCACATGCAACGCGGACGAGCGCGCGCCGCTGTCGAGCTTGGCTTTCAGCGATGCGATGCCAAACCGCGGCAACGCCACCCGTTCGCGCCAGCCGAGGATCAAGGGAGCCGAATCAGACATCGCTTCCGCGCGCTTTTACTTGTAGCCCCCTTAAGTTAAGGGGGCGGATCATTCGTGCGAGCGAAAACGAGCACGAATGATCCGGGGGTTGTGGGGATGCGGGAGCCGCACGCAGCAGAGCGACCATAACGAAGCTGCGACGCACAACAAACCACAAGGTTCAAACCAAGCGGGTGAAGGGAATCGAACCCTCGTCAGTAGCTTGGGAAGCTACAGCTCTACCATTGAGCTACACCCGCGCAGAACGGTCATGACAACGATCATGGTAGCCACGCGGCCGCGGTCGGCGCAACGGCGGCTGACCGGATTCTTAGGCTTCGCTTAGATGCGGCCGCCGGAAGGCAACGGTTCAGCGCCGCTGCGATGTGATGTGCATGCCGGGCGTTGCGCGCCGTCGGCCGTTGCAGGTTCAGCGCTGGGATGCTTGCCCACCTCAAGCTGACGTATCGCGGAGTTCCGCCATGTCCCGCATCCGAATTCTGTTACCCGCCGCGTTCGCCGCGGTCGCGCTTACCTTTGCCACGCTCGCCAGCGCGCAGAGCGCCGATCCGCCCAATCGCGTCGCGCGTTTGGCATCCCTGTCGGGCGATGTGGAATTCGCGCCTGCGGGCGAAAGCAGCTTCGGCAGTGCCGACGTCAACCGTCCGCTGATCACCGGCGATCGCCTGCTGACCGGCAGCGACGGCCGCGCCGCGCTAGAACTGGGCGACGCCGCGTTGCGCATCAACAACAACAGCGCGTTCAATTTTCTCGAACTCAACGACACCACCGCGCAGGTCGAACTCTCGCAAGGCGCGGTAAATCTCAAGCTGCGCCGTTTGCAGAACGGCCAGACCTACGAGATCGACACGCCGACCGCGGCGTTCGTCGCCAACGAACCTGGCACCTACCGGGTGGATGTGGATCCCAGCGGCAATGGCGCGATGGTCACGGTGTTCGAGGGCACCGGCACGGTCTATGGCGAGAACGGCGCCAGCCGGCCGGTGGCCGCCGGGCAGTCTTACCGGTTCGACGATCCCACGCTCGCCAACGTGACGGTCAACGGCCTGCCAGCGCCGGATAATTTCGATCGTTTCGCTTCGGCGCGCGATTCGCGTTACACGAATTCTGTTTCGCGCCGCTACGTATCCCCCGATGTGATCGGCTACGACGATCTCGATCAATATGGCGATTGGCAACCCAACACCGACTACGGCGAAGTCTGGTATCCAAATCAGGTCGCGTCCGATTGGGCGCCGTATCGCGACGGTCACTGGGCATGGATCGATCCATACGGCTGGACCTGGGTCGACAACGAGCCCTGGGGGTTCGCGCCGTTCCACTACGGTCGCTGGGCCTATGTCAGCAATCGCTGGGGCTGGGTGCCGGGGCCGCCGGTGGAACGCGCGGTCTATGCGCCGGCGCTGGTCGCCTTCATCGGCGGCTCGGGCCTGTCGCTGTCGCTCAATATCGGCGGCGGGGGCTACGACAATGGTTATGGCAACGGTTATGACAATGGTTACGGTTACAACAATGGTTACGGCAACGGCTATGGCGGCGGCCCGGTCGGCTGGTTCCCGCTCGGACCGCGCGATATTTATGTGCCACCGTATCGCGCCAGCCGTGGCTATTTCGACAACATCAACATCACCAACATCCGCACCGTCTACGTCAACAAGACGGTGATCAACAACTACTACAACGGCTATGCGGCCAATCGCCCGTACGCGGGCGCCCGTTATGCCTATCGCAATAATCCGCGCGCGTTCACCGTAGTGCCGCGCAACGTGTTCGCGGGCGCCCGTCCGGTCGCGCCTGCGGTGCTGCGCAACATCAAGCCGGCGATGCTGGCGAAAGCGACAGTCGGGCCGCCGCGCATCGCGCCGACCAACGCGAGTCTCGGCATCCGCCGGCCCGCGCATCCGATAGCCACGCCGGTGGCCAAGGCGTTCGATCGCACGGTGATCGCGCGTCACGCGCCGCCACCGCCACCGGTGCCGTTCGCCGCGCGTGAAAAGCTGATCGCCAAGCAACGCGGCGCGCCGCTGCCGGTTGCGCAACTGCGCGAAATGCGTCAGGCGCGCGCCAAGGCGCAGCCGCAACCGCAGCGCGTCCGTGTGGTCGCCGCCGCGCGCAAGCCAGGCGCCGCGCCGTTGCCGCCAATGAGGCCGGTCGCGCAAGCGCCGCGGAGCTTGTCGAATCATGGGTTGCCCAATCCGGCGCATGCCGCGACAGCGATCCGTCCGATCGAGGCGCCGCTCAATCCGAGCAGGCCTGATGCGACATCGCGCCCCGCTCCGATGCGCCCGGGCGAACTGCCGTCGGCGCGCTTCGCGCATCCGCAGCGCAATGGCAATCTGCCGCAAGCGCCGGCGATACGTCCCGACAATCCGGCCGCTTCTGCCGCAGCGGAACGCGGCAAGCAGAGAATCACGCCGATACGTGCGGCGAATCCGCAGACCGTCTCGCCACGGGCGGCGCCATCGAACCGCGAAAACGGTTTCGTACATGCGCCGAACGCCGGGCCACACGCCGGGCCGCAAGCTGCCCCACAAGCGAATGCGAATGCAAATGCAAATGTGCAGCAACGCGCCGACCACGCCCGCGCGCAACAGCAGCAGGCAGCGCAAGCGCAATCGAAGGCCGCGGCAGATCAGCGTGCAGCACAGATGCAAAGCCGCCAAGCGCAGCAACGCGCGGATCAGGCCCACGCCCAACAGCAGCAGGCATCGCAGGCGCAGTCGAAGGCCAACGCCGCGCAGCGGGTGGCACAGCAGCACGATGCTCAGGCGCGGGCGGCGCAGCAGCAGGCGCAGCAGCACAACGCACAGGCGCAGGCGGCGCAGCAACGCGCCGATCAGGCGCGTCAGCAACAGCAAAACGCTGACCGGGAGCAACGCGCCATGCAGGCTCGTCAGCAGCAACAGCAAGCCCAGCAACGGGCCGATCAAGCCCGTCAGGAACAGCAACGCGCAAGCCAGCAGCAGGCGCAACAACGCGCGATGCAACAGCAGGCGCAACAACGGGCCGCGCAAGAGCAACAACGTGCGGCAGCGGCGCAGCAGCAGGCGCAGATGCGCGACATGCAGGCGCAGCAGGCTCAGCAACGTGCCGCGCAGGAGCAGCAGCGCGCCGCGCAGATGCAACACGCGCCACCGCAAGCCGCGCCGCAATCGCAACCGCAACCGCGTCCTCCCGCGAGGAAGCACAAGGACGAGCAACAGCAAAATGGCGGGAATCGCCGATGATGTACCGCTGAGGTTGCGCTTTCGGTAACGAGCATAGAAAACCTCGCGATGCCAACCGGCGTCGCGGGGCTTTGCGTTAAACTGTCCCGATGCACATCATCTTGAACGGTACGCCGCGCGAATGCGCCATCGGCATCACCATCGCTGCCTTGCTTGAGGAGGCCGGCAACCGCCGCGTCGCGGTCGAAGTCAACCGCGAAATCGTGCCGCGCAGTCTGCACGTCGAATACGCGTTGAACGAAGGCGATCGCGTGGAAATCGTGCAGGCTATTGGGGGCGGCTGATGAACGCCCTTCCGAAATCCGAAACGCTTTTGAATAACGACGACCCGCTCGTCATCGCCGGTCGAGCCTACCATTCGCGGCTGCTGACCGGCACCGGCAAATACAAGGACATGGATGAGACGCGCCGCGCGACGGAGGCCGCGGACGCACAGATCGTCACCGTCGCGATCCGCCGCAGCAATATCGGCCAGCACGCCGATCAACCGAACCTGCTGGATGTGCTGTCACCCGATCGTTACACCATCCTGCCCAACACCGCCGGCTGCTACACGGCGGAAGATGCGCTGCGCACCTGCCGGCTTGCGCGCGAATTGCTCGGCGGCCATGCGTTGGTCAAGCTCGAAGTACTGGGCGATCAGAAAACATTGTTTCCCGACGTGGTGCAAACGCTCGCGGTAGCGGAAAAACTGGTGGCGGAGGATTTCCAGGTGATGGTCTACACCAGCGACGATCCGATCCTCGCCAAACGCCTGGAGGAAATCGGCTGCGTCGCGGTGATGCCGCTGGCCGCGCCGATTGGCTCCGGCTTGGGCATCCAGAACCGCTACAACCTGATGGAGATCGTCGAAAACGCGCGCGTGCCGGTGATCGTGGATGCCGGCGTGGGCACCGCGTCCGATGCCGCGATCGCGATGGAACTGGGTTGCGACGGCGTGCTGATGAACACCGCGATCGCCGGCGCGAAAGATCCGGTCATGATGGCCCACGCGATGAAACTCGCGGTCGAGGCCGGACGCGCGGCCTTCCGCGCCGGACGCATTCCGCGCAAGCGGTATGCGTCGGCGTCGAGTCCGCTCGATGGCACGATCACTTAAAGAACCTTTGCATAAGCTGCTGCGCTGGGCATCTCGCGCGTCGGCGAGCTGGTGCTCGACCGGCCCGGTACATGGATGTACCGCTTTGCGGGCCGAGGAAATCCTCATGTACTGGCGTGTACACTCCGGTTTCTGCGCTCCGGCGGCGCGCAACCTCGGATCAAGTCCGGGGCAGGCTCTGCTCATCCTCGCGACGCTTCTTCAAAGGTTCTTTGGATGCGCTCCGAAAGCGAAGACCTTGGTTTACCGAAACACCCGCGCCGCATCCGCAGCTTTGTCTTGCGCGAAGGCCGCATCACCCCGGCGCAGCAGCGTGCGTTCGAGCAACACTGGCAACGGTACGGTTTGGACGTCAGGGGCGTGCCGCGAGACTTCGATGAAACCTTTGGCAGGCGCGCGCCGCGCGTGCTGGAAATCGGTTTCGGCAACGGCGAGGCTCTGGCATCGGCCAGCGAACATGATCTCGCGCGCGATTATCTGGGCATCGAGGTGCACCGGCCTGGCGTCGGCCGGCTGATGAATGCGCTGGCTGCGCGTGATGCGCGCAACGTGCGGATATGGTGCCAAGATGCGGTCGAGGTTCTCGAAAACGAAATTCCGGAAAGCGCGCTCGACGAAGTGCGCATCTGGTTCCCGGATCCGTGGCACAAGAAGCGCCATCACAAGCGGCGGCTGATTCAGTCCACGTTCGTCCAGTTGCTGGCCTCACGTGTCAAACTCGGTGGCCTCTTGCATTTGGCGACCGACTGGGCCGACTATGCGGAGCAGATGCGTGAGGTGCTGGGCGCCAGCCCGGCATGGCGCAATCGCGAAGGGGACAATGGTTATGCGCAACGGCCGTCATGGCGCATCGAAACGCGCTTCGAGCAGCGCGGGCTGCGTCTCGGTCATGGCGTTTGGGATATTTTGTACGACCGCGGCTAGGGGAATCCCCGCGCAATTCCCTTCCTTCCGATGAACTGACGACCCCGACCGACCGCACCGATGGAGCTGACCCTCACCCCCGACATGATCCTGGTGCTCGGGCTGGTCTGCTTCACCATCGCGATGCTGGTGCTGGAATGGATCCGCGCGGACGTGCTGGCGGTGCTGATCGTGGTGGTGATCGGCGTCACCGGGTTGCTGCCGTTCGATCAATTGTTCGAAGGCTTCGCCGGCAACGCGGTGATCTCGCTAATCGCGGTGATGATCATGGGCGCGGGACTGGACCGCACCGGCGTGTTGAACAAGGCCGCGTCCTTGATCCTGCGTGTGGCCGGCGGCATCGAATCGCGCCTCTCGCTGGCAATCAACGCGATGGTCGGCGGCTTGTCGTCGGTGATCCAGAGTCAGGCTCTTTCCGCGCTGTTCCTGCCGGTGGCGAGCCGCGTGTCCGCGCGCACCGGCGTGCCATTGCGGCGGATGTTGCTGCCGATGGCTTTCATGATCCTGGCCGGCACCAACATGACGTTGATTTCCAACTCGCCGCTGATCCTGCTCAACGATCTGATCGCCAGCGCCGACAGGAATCTGCCGCCGGGTGCGCAAACCATCGAGCCGTTCGGCCTGTTCGCGGTGACGCCGGTCGGCATCGTGTTGTTGCTGGCCGGCCTCGCATTCTTTGCATTGTTCACCCGCAAGTTGTTGCCGGAAACCGCAGAAGAAAAACCCAAGGTCACGCCCGGCCGGACCGAAAGCTACTTCGCCGAAACCTACGGCATCGAAGGCGAGGCGATCGAACTGACCGTGACCGCGGAAAGCGCGCTGGTCGGCATGAGCGTGGGCGAAGCGGAGTTGAT
This sequence comes from Rhodanobacteraceae bacterium, assembly GCA_039923855.1. Lineage (GTDB taxonomy): Bacteria > Pseudomonadota > Gammaproteobacteria > Xanthomonadales > Rhodanobacteraceae > 66-474. The sequence continues at coordinate 45,467 of JBDTBW010000007.1, forward strand.
GTCGGGTGCGCCGCCGATCCTGGCGATCAAGAACGGCAATGAGTCGCGCCTGGCTCCGCCCGCCGATCAACTGATATGGGTCGGCACGGTGCTCGGCGTGCTGGGGCCGCGCGCGGAGGTCAACGAATTCGCGCAGAACCAGCAGTGCCGCGTGTCGGGGCGATTGCGCGCGCTGGCGGACATGTTCAACCCCACCCGCGCGGGCATTTCCGAAGCGGTGGTTCCGCCTTCGTCGCGCTTCGTCAAACAGCAGCTCGGCGAACTGCGCCTGCGCAAGCGCTACGGCATTTCGGTGCTGGCAGTCAATCGCGGCGATCGGGTGTTCCGCGGCGAGGATGTGCGCAAAGTCGATCTGCGCGCCGGTGATACATTGGTGCTGCACAGCTACTGGCGCGATCTCGCGTTGGCCGCGGAAGACCGGGATCTGGTGCCGGTCACCGACATTCCCAGCGAGGAACAGCGCCCCGGCAAGATCTGGAACGCGCTGATCTTCTTCGCGCTGGCGATGATTCTCGCTTTGTTCGCCGGCATGCGATTGTCGGTAGCGATGATGGCCGGCGCGGTAGGCATGTTGCTGACCGGCGTGCTCAACATGGACGAGGCGTACGGCGCGATCAACTGGAAGACGATCTTCATCACCGCGTGTTTGATTCCGCTGGGCTGGACGATGGATTCAACCGGCACCGCGGCGTGGCTGGCGCAGGAATTCCTGAATCACACCGGCGGTCTGCCGCAGTGGGTGCTGCAGGCCGGCGTCGCGATCATGGCGCTGGCGTTTTCGCAGGTGATGTCCAATGTCGGCGCGACGGTGATGATGGTGCCGATGGCGATCAACATCGCGCTGGCGTCCGGCGGCAATCCCGCGCTGTACGCGCTGCTGGTGGCAATCTCGACCTCCAACACTTTCCTCATCCCGAGCGCGAGCCCGGTGCTGCTGATCGTGGCCGGCCCCGGCGGTTACCGCACCAGGGACTTCCTGCGCGTCGGCTTGCCGCTGACGATTGTGATGCTGGTGCTGAGCCTGATCGGCGTAAATCTGTTGTTCAAGTTGCATGGATGATTTGGTTTCGCCCGCTTAGCGAGCAACCGTCATCCTATCTTCGTCATTCCGGACGCCGCAAAGCGGCGATCCGGAATCCATTTTGATCTTGCTCTTTCGCAAGATTGCCTTCTGCGTTAGATAAAGTTGTACTTATTCGCTTATCCCGAAATGAGCGGAAGCGATCAAGCCCGGTACACCACCCCACCTTCGACGCGCAACGGCACCTCGGTCAGCGAATCGCCGCGGCAGGGGCCGCCGATGCACAGGCCGTTTTGTCCCAGCGCGAAGGTCGCGCCGTGCACCGCGCAGGTCAGCACGCCTCCCTTGCACAGGAACAGACCGGGCGCGTAATCCATCCGCCGGCCGGTGTGCGGGCAGACGTTGAACCATCCGCGCACCCGCGCTCCGTCGCGGGCAAGGATCAACCCGTCGCCCTCTGGTTCGGGCGGATCGAGGCCCAGCACACCATCGTCGGGAATGTCCTCGACGCGGCACAATGGAGTTGCGGGCGTGGTCATGTCCATGGACTGAGCGGCTTGCAAAACTACTGCACTCGACATCTCGCGCGCCTGCGGGATGGTGCTCGACCGGCCCGGTACAAGGATGTATCGCTTTGCGGGCCGAGGAAATCCTCATGTATTGACATATACACTCCGGTTCCTGCGCTCCGGCGGCGCGCAACCTGCCTTCGCTCGCTACGTTTTCAAGCCGCTCACTTGCAAGCGGCCCTTACCGGCACAAGATAGCAAACATTCCGCAATTCTTTCGATAATCATGCGCATTGCATTTACCGCTCTGAATCCAAACTCCTTGCTGCCGCGCAATCCGCTGCTGCGTGCATTGCTGCTCGCTATCGGCGTGTTGATCCTGTTTGGATTGCTGGCGTTCGGCTTGATCGCCGGCCTCGCGCTGCTCGCGTTCGGGGCCGTCGCGTTGCTGATTCGAAGACTGCTACCCCGCAAGGATTCCCGTGTGGATGCTCGCGGCGTGGGCGCCGGTGGCGTGATCGAAGGCGAATTCCGCATTGTCGATTCGAATTCGCATACTTCGCCACCCCGCGCAAAAATCGGATAGCGGTCGCGCAAAGCGCGATCTAGCATCGACGCATGGATACCAAAACCCGCTCCGCTCCCTCCCTTCCGCTCGAGCGCGCCCGCGCGATTCTCGACCGCGATGATGCGTCGCCGACGCTGACGCAACTCGCGAGCCAAGTCGGTCTCTCGGCCAGTCGTCTGCAACGCGCGTTCCGCGGCGCCTATGGCGTGTCGCCCGCGGAATACGTGCGCGCACGCCGCTTCGGCGATCTGAAACGCGCGCTGCGCGGAGGCGCGAACGTGAGCGACGCCGTCTACGACGCCGGTTTCGGCTCCGGCAGCCGCGTCTACGAAAATACCGATCGCCTGCTCGGAATGCCACCCGCGCGCTACCGCGATGGCGGCGAAGGGGTTGCGATCCGCTACACCACGCTGGACACGCCCCTGGGCCGCGTGCTGGTAGCCGCGACCGCGCGCGGCTTGTGCGCGGTCAATGTGGGTGACGACGACAAGAGATTGCTCGAACACTTGCGCCACGAATTTCCACGCGCGCAACTCGCCCGCGTCGATGCCGGCCGCGACGAATGGTTGTCCGCGGTGATCGCGCGCATCGCGCGGCAACTGGGTTTGTCGCAGCGTGCCGCATCGAAACCGGACGAATCGAAATCCCATACGCTGCCGCCGCTGGATGTCGTCGCCACCGCTTTCCAGTGGCGCGTGTGGGACGCACTGACGCGTATTCCCGCCGGTGAAACGCGCAGCTACGGCGAGATCGCGACGGCAATCGGCGCGCCGCGCGCCGCGCGCGCGGTCGGCCACGCTTGCGGCGCCAACAAGCTGGCGCTGATCGTGCCCTGCCATCGCGTGGTGCGCGAGGATGGCAGCATTGGCGGCTGGCGCTGGGGCGCGGCGCGCAAACAAAAATTACTCGAGCACGAACGTCGAAGGAATCTCTGAATAGCTCCTGCGCTCGGCCTGATTCAATCATTATCTTGCGCGCCTGCGGTGCTCGGACTGGCTTGGCACATGGATGTGCCGCTGTTGCGCCGAGGAATCCTCATGTACTGACATGTACACTCCGGTTCCTGCGCTCCGGCGGCGCGCAACCTGCCTTCGCTCGCGACGCTATTGAGAGATTCCCAACCGGGCAAAAAAACAAACATTGAATCGAGTTCAACCCAGCGCATCAAAAATTTCATGACGATTGCAGATAGTTCTCGTGCAATCGCCAATAGAATAGAAGCGCGCCTCCATTCAGGGGGCGTCTTTTCTTTCCATGAACGACACCGCCATTCCCGCTTCCATCATGTCGCACAATCGTACCGGACGGCGCTGGCTGGTGCCTCTTGCATTGCTCACCGTGTACGTGATCTGGGGCTCGACCTATCTCGGTATCCGCTACGCATTGTTGAGTTTTCCGCCGTTCGTACTCGCCGCGCTGCGTTTCTTCTCCGCCGGCGTCGTGATGTACGCATGGCTGCGTTTGCGCGGCGCCGCGCCACCGACGCCACGGCAATGGCGCAACGCGGCGATCACCGGCGTGTTGTTGCTGGTGTTCGGCAACGGCATGGTATGTTTGGCCGAACAGAGCGTGCCTTCCGGGCTGGCCGCGGTGGCGATCGCCAGCGAACCCTTGTTCGTCGCGCTGTTCCTGATGGCGTATCGCGAATGGCCAAGCCGGATCGAGATCATGGGTCTTGTCGTCGGTTTTGTCGGCGTGGTGCTGCTCAACGCCGGCAGCGCTCTGCACGCTTCGCCTTGGGCCGCGGCGGCGTTGCTGCTGGCGACCGCGGCGTGGGCGTTCGGCTCGATCTGGAGCCGCCGACAGGACATGCCGTACGGGCCGATGAACGTGGCCGCGCAAATGTTGTGCGCCTCGGTCGCGCTGGCGATCACCGCGTGGATCACCGGCGAGCATTTGCCCGCGCATCCGCACGCATCGTCGGTGATCGCACTTGTGTATCTGGCAGTGTTCGGTTCGATCGTCGCGTTCACCGCCTATCTGTTCCTGTTGCGCGCCGTACGCCCTGCGCTGTCGGCCAGTTACGCTTATGTCAACCCGCCGGTCGCGGTGCTGCTGGGCGCGCTGCTCATCGGCGAACAGGTCGGTGTTCGGGAAATCATCGGCATGGCGGTGATCCTGGTCGGCGTCGGCGTCATCACGCTGGCGCGCGCGCGACCACAGGGAGAAGTTTCGTGACGCGCGCTAAAATGCGCGCACATCGCCAGCCTCGCGTTTCGTCATGATCAAGTGGATCGTCCTCGCCATTCTGGTCGCCTGTGCGATCTACATCCATTTGCGTGGCCGCGTGCGGCACAAGTTCGCGCGTCAGGCCACCGACCACTCGACTTTCATGGCGCCGATCAACGTGCTGATGTATGCGTTTTCGCGCGTGCCGGTCACGCCGTATCTGGACCTCGCCGATTTTCCGGAACTTGAATCCTTGCGCTGTCATTGGCGCGAAATCCGCGACGAGGCGATCGGCCTCTCGGAGGCCAGCCACATCAAGGTTTCGGAGAACTACGACGATGCCGGCTTCCATTCGTTTTTCCGTACTGGCTGGAAGCGTTTTTATCTCAAATGGTACGACGATGAACCGCATCCGTCCGCGCAGGCATTGTGTCCGCGCACAGTGGAATTTTTGCGCGCAACGCCGTCGGTGAAAGCAGCGATGTTCGCGGAGCTGCCGCCCGGCAGCAATCTGGGCAAGCACCGCGATCCCTATGCGGGCTCGTTGCGTTATCACCTGGGGTTGATCACGCCCAACGACGACCGCTGCTGGATCCGCGTGGACGATAATTATTACAGTTGGCGCGACGGGGAGGGCGTGCTGTTCGACGAGACCTATATCCACTGGGCCGCCAACGAAACACCGCAAAACCGGATCATCATGTTCTGCGACGTCGAGCGGCCGATGAAATTCCGCTGGGCGCAGGCGCTGAACCGTTTCGTCGCGCGGCATTTTCTCGCCGCCGGCTCCGCCCCCAACCAGGCGGGCGACCGCACCGGCGGCATCAACCGCATCTTCAAATATGTCTATGTGATCCGACGCGTATCCAAGGCCTTCAAGAAGCGCAACCGCAAGTTGTACTACCTCGCCAAATGGACGCTGCTGATCGCGATTCTGGCGGCGATTTTCGTGCCTTGGCACCTGCTCTGATCTCGCCTCGCGATCCGCTAATCGACATCCTTGTCTTTTTTCGCGCAGTCCCTAGCTGCGCGAGCTACTTTTGGCATCACCCAAAAGTAGCCAAAAGGCTAGGCGCCGGAGGCGGTGGTCTCGGCAACATCGTGTTGTCTCGACTGCCCCGCGATGCTCGCCGAACGGCGGCCGCGCCGAACTCACACATCCGTGTGCTCTCAAACAATCGTCGCATGCTCCGCCGTTCGGCTGCACTTCTCGGCACCGCCAACGGCGCCCGTTATTGGCTCCGTTGCTCGGCCGTCCTTGGCCTACGCCATTACACGTGAAATACAGTTCGGCTAGCCGACACTGGAAACGGAGAGCACGAAGCTAGAGTTCCCGCAGCGCCGTCGTCACCGGCAAGCGTGCCGCGCGCACGGCCGGAAACAACCCGCCGATAAAGCCGATCGCCAGCGCCCACTTGATGCCGATCCACAGCAACGCGGGCGAAACCTTGAACTGGAACACGACCTGGCTGAAATTGTTGCCGAGCGTGGACACGGTGTAATGATCGAACAGCGCCCACGCGATCGCCGCGCCGAGCACGCCGCCCAGCAGCGCCAGCAACATGGTTTCCAGCATCACCGACACCACCACCGGCGCGCCGCGAAAACCGATCGCGCGCAGGGTCGCGATTTCTCGCGCGCGCGTGGCGACCGCGGCGTACATCGTGTTCAACGCGCCGAAGATCGCGCCGATCGCCATGATCAGCGCCACCGTGGTGCCGAGGATCCGGATCAGCTTGTCGAGTTGCTCGGATTGCTTCGAGTAATAATCGCGCGTGGTGGTCGCATCGACCTTGAGGCGCGGATCGGCCGCCAACGCGGCCTTGAACTTGTCGAAGCTCCTGGCATCGTCGAGCTTGACCGTCACCGACGTGACGCTGCTGCCACGACGGTAAGCGGAAGCCACCACGCCGGCGTCGCCCCACAATTCCGAATCGAAGGCATCGCCGGAATCGAACGCGCCGACCACCGTCCAGGTCTGGTTGTTGAGGTTCAAGGTGGAACCGATATCAACGCCATTGAACTGCTGGCGCGCGCCCTTGCCGACATCCAGCTCGCGCAGTCCCGGTGTGAACTTGCGTCCGGCGATGATCTTGACGTTCGGTCGCAATGCCCAGGCCTGCGCGCCGACGCCGCGGATCTCGACGTTGGCATCCAGCCCGCTGCTCTTCTTCGGCAGCGAGGCGACCACGACCAGTTCCGGCGAAGCGATCGGTCGCCCTGCGCCATCTTTCGCGACACCGGGCGCCTGCGCGATCAGTACCGCGCTATCGTGATCGAGCACGGAATTGAGTTCGGCCTGCGCGCCCGCGCGCATCACGATCGCGGTGTCCTCGCTGCCGGTTTGTTTCAGCGTGGCCTGAAAGCCCTCGCCCATCGCCAGCAACGCGACCAGCACACCGACCACGCCGGCGATGCCGATCACGATCACGGATGACGCGCCCCAGCGCGAGGATAGCGTGGACAGTCCGACGCCGGTGACGGTCATCGTCTGCCGGCCGCGTCGCGTCACGCCAAGCCAGATCGCGAGCAAAACCGCCAGCACCAGCGCCACATACCACGGCAACATGATCCAAATCGCCAGCGCGACGATCACGATCACCACCAACAGCAATCCGGACAGGAATTTTTTCATGACGGTTCCTTTTGGAAACCTCTGCACAAGCATCGCGAGCGAAGGCAGAGCCTGCCCCGGACTTGATCCGGGGTTGCGCGCCGCCGGAGCGCAGGACGCGGAGTGTACACATCAGTACATGAGCGGCCGAGCACTCCCGGCGCACGAGATGCCAAGCGCAGCAGCTTGTGCACAGGTTTAGCGGCCGGCCAGCGCATCGACGATCTTCAAGCGCATGCCGCGCAACGCCGGCAGCACGCCGACAATCAATCCAATCAGGATCATCAGCACGAGGCCGCGCAACCAGATCGCGCCGCCGACATCCGCCATCGGCAACAGCGAGCCGAGCGCGGCCTTGATGGCGGTCACCACGACCACCGCGAGCGCCAGCCCGATCACGCCACCGATCAGGATCAGCGTCACCGATTCCACCAGCACCAGACCCAGCACGCTGCGACTGGAAAAACCGATCGTTTTCAATATCGCCAGTTCCGGGATGCGCTCGCGCACCGCCTGCGCCATCGTGTTGCCGCTGAGCAGGATCAGGGTGAAGAACACCGCCGCCATGATTGCGCTGACGATCAGGCCGATGTCGGCGAACTGGCTGACAAAGGCGGCATTGAAGGCGTTTTCGGTTTCCGTCTTGGTCTCGTGGTCGGAATTGGCGCTCAAGGCATCGATCGTCTGCGCGACGCGATCGGCCTGTTTGCGGTCGCTGAGCTTCTCGATATACCAGCCGATGTTGCCGTTGGCGAACGCGCGCGCCTCGTCAAAATAATTCCAGTTGAAGAACAGCACACCTTCCTGCGCGCGCTGCCTGGGATCGATCGCGTGGTAGATGCCGACCAGATCCAGCGTCCAGGTGTTGCTGCCGTTCTTTTGCGGGAAGATCGTCGCCTGCAGCGGTATCTTGTCGCCGATCTTCCAGTGAAACTTTTTTGCCAGTTCCGCACCGACCACCGCACCGGTGCGGGTGTTTCGGAATGCCTTGCGCTGCGCGGCCGGCAGCACGAACTCCGGAAACAGATCGAAGTAGTTGTCGCTGACGGCCTCGTTCGGGAAGAAATTCCTGGGGTCCTGGTAGATGCCGCCGAACCAGTTGGCGTAACCGACATCGGCCACGCCGGGCACGGCCTGGATGCGCGTCAACAGGCTTTTGGGCAACTCCATGGTGAAACTCACCTTGGAAATCGTGATCAACCGATCGACCCCGGCCACGCTTTTGCCGGCATCCGCGAACGCGGTACGCACCGAGTCCAGCATGCCGAACAGCAAAAACGCGGCCAGCACCGAGAGCATCGTGAAGACCGTGCGCGTCTTGCGTCGAAACAGCGCGGCCCAGATGAGATGGAAATATTTCATGGAACTCTCCGGTCAGGCAGCATGTTGCTGTTCAACGAGCGTGCCCTTGTCCAGATGCAGCGTATGACTGGCGTATTCGGCCGCTTTCGGGTCGTGCGTAACCATCAGGATGGTCTTGCCGTGCTCGCGATTGAGACGCTGCAACAAGGTCAGCACTTCCTCGGCCGATTGACGATCCAGATCGCCGGTCGGTTCGTCGCAGACCAATAGCGTGGGATCGGACACGATCGCGCGCGCAATCGCCACGCGCTGTTGCTGTCCGCCGGACAACTCGCCCGGCTTGTGCGTGCCGCGATCGGCCAGTCCCACCAGTTGCAACGCGATCTCGGCGTTGCGCTTGCGTTGTTTGCCAGACAGTTTCGTAAGCAGCAAGGGCAGCTCGACATTCCTCTGCGCCGACAGCGCCGGCATCAAATTGTAGAACTGGAACACGAAACCGACGTTGGCCGCGCGCCAGCGCGCCAGCGCGCTTTCACCCATTTTGTCGATGCGCTTGCCGTCCACGCTCAAACTGCCATCGGTCGGCGAATCGAGGCCGCCGATCAGATTGAGCAGCGTGGTCTTGCCGGAACCCGACGGCCCCATCAGTGCGAAAAAATCCCCGCGCGCGATGTCGAGATCAATGTGATGCAGCACCTCGAGCTTCTGTTTGCCGCGCTCGTAGACCTTGGACAAACCGCGTATCGACACCAGCGGTTGATTACTGTTCTGCGTTTCCGCCACGGCTGCATTCATCGTTGTCTCCTGTTCTTTCTCAATCCTTCTCCCATCGGGAGAAGGTGGCCCGAAGGGTCGGATGAGGGTTCGGCGTCGCTGCGATCTAACGCGAACGCCGAACCCTCACCCCAACCCCTCTCCCAATGGGAGAGGGGCGTTATTTCTATTCATTCCCGCTCGTCTTCACCTTCACCCGTTCGCCATCCGCCAACCCCGGCGGCGGTGTTTTGACGACCACCGCGCCGGCGCTCAATCCCGACGTGACCTGTTTGAGATCGTTGAAATCCGCGCCAACGACAACCGACGTCTGCTTCGCGCGATCATTGTCAATCGCGAACACCACGCTCTTGCCACTGCGCTGCACGATCGCCGTTTTCGGCACCAACACGCCCTGCGGCGCTCGCGCGCTTTGTGGGCGCTGTTCGAGGAAGGATACCCGCACACCCATCTCCGGAATGATGCGCGGGTCTTTCTTCTCGATCGCGATGCGCACCCTGACCGTGGCCTTGCTGCGGTCGGCGCTGGGGATGATCGCGATCACGTGCGCGGGGATCGTCCAGTCGGGGTACGCATCCAGCACTGTTTCCACCGGCATCCCCGGCTTGACCCGGCCGATGTAGGACTCGTTGACGTCGACGTCGATTTCCAGCGAATCCATGTCGACGATGGTGGCGACGCCGGTGCGGGTGAAGCCGCCGACGGAAAACGGCGAGACGATTTCGCCCACCTGCGCGGCCTTGTCGGTGACCACGCCATCGAATGGCGCGCGCACCACCGTGTAGTCGTAGTTGACCTGCGCGCCGGCGACCTGCGCGGCCGCCGCTTGCGCCTGCCGTTGCGCGGCCAGCAACGACGCGCGATCGGTGGTCGCTTGCGTGTGCGCCTGCTCGGCCTGTTGCTTCGACACGAAACCGCGCGCGGCAATCGAATCCAGCCGCGCGGCGTCGTGTTGCGCCTGGTTCAATTGCGCGCGCGCCTGGCCCGCCTGCGCCTGCGCCGCGGCTTCCTGCGCACGCGCGGTGTCCAGTTGTGCCTTGTACGCATTCGGGTCCAGCCGCGCCAGCACCTGGCCTTTCTTCACATGCTCGCCTTCCTCGATCAGCACTTGGGTCAACGTGCCGGTGATCTGCGCCGATACCGTGGCCTGCCGGCGCGCAACCACGTAGCCGGTCGCCTGCAACACCGCCGCGCTATCGTTGTTGGCCGACAACGCCACGGCGGTGGCCGTTTCCACTTCGACCGCGCGGCCGCGCAGGAAGAATGCCGCGACGCCGGCCGCGATCAGCACCAGCACCACGATGCCGACAATCCACGGCCATCGCGGACGCCGCACGCCGTCATCGTCGCGTTGATCGCGCTGGATGCGCAATTGCCCGAGCAGATCGCTGTTGTCGTTCAAGTTCGAGAACCCCATTGTGCCGCCCCGCGAGTCTGCCACAGCTTCGCAGACGAAATGCAATCGCGACAGCCCCGCGCATCAACCGTAGCTGCTGACAGGTGTCATCTGCGTAGCGCTGGCGCAGCACGTAGGCGGCGCTAGAATCGGCTTTTCACGCAGACCCATCTCTTATGCCTTCTTTTGTCATCGAGCCGCCGCGCGTCAGCAGCCTCGAGGTCATCGGCAGCGACAAGCGGTTTCCCGTGCATCGCATTTATTGCATCGGCCGCAACTACGCCGATCACGCCAAAGAAATGGGCGCGGAAGCGGTAAGCCGCGCGCAGCCGGTGTTCTTCATGAAACCTGCGGACGCGATCGCGGCGGGTGGCGATATTGCGTATCCATCGGTCACGGGCGAATTGCATCATGAAGTCGAAATGGTGGTGGCGCTATCGGGCGGCGGACGGGACATCGCGCCGGACCGCGCGCTGGAGTGCGTGTTCGGTTACGGTGTTGGAATCGATCTGACACGCCGTGATCTGCAAGCGGCGGCCAAGGCCAAAGGCTTGCCGTGGGACGCGGCCAAGGGCTTCGACCATTCCGCGCCGGTGTCGGCGTTGCGAATCGCGAGCGATATCGGCCATCCGCGACGCGCGCGGTTGTCGTTGTCGGTGAATGGCGAACCGCGCCAGCAAACCGATATCGTGCAGATGATCTTGCCCGTCGCGGACATCATCGCCGAGTTGTCGAAGCTGTTCGCATTGCAACCGGGTGATTTGATTTTCACCGGCACCCCGGCGGGCGTAGGGCCGCTGGTTCGCGGCGACACGTTCCACGCGGCGCTGCAGGACATCGCCGCGCTGGAAGGCCGCATCGTGTAACGGCTCGCCCACGGCCCGCGCGCTGCGCTAGAGTCGGCACGGGGAGTCACTCGGCATGGGAGATTATACGATGAGCTTCGCCAAAGATTTCAAGGCTTTCATCCTGCGCGGCAACGTGCTCGATCTGGCGGTGGCCGTGGTCATCGGCGCCGCGTTCGGCAAGATCGTCACATCGCTCGTCAACGACATCATCATGCCGCCGATTGGTCTTGCGCTGGGTGGCGTGGATTTCTCAAATTTGAAATGGATGTTGAAGCCGGCCGACAACACCAACCCGGCGCACAAGATCGCCGAGGTTTCGATCAATTACGGCGCCTTCATCAATACCATCATCGCGTTCCTGATCATCGCACTGGCCATTTTCATCGTGATCAAGTTGGTCGAGCGCGTGATGCCGAAGAAAGTCGAAGCGCCAGCGACGCCCGCGGACGTGGTGCTGCTGACGGAAATCCGCGATTTGTTGAAGCAGCGTTCGATTTGATCCGCACTTCCTTCTCCCATCGGGAGAAGGCGGCGCGAAGCGCCGGATGAGGGTTCGGCTTATGCCTACGGCATGACCGGACCCTCACCCCAACCCCTCTCCCAAAGGGAGAGGGCTTTTATCATATGCCCATCGAAATCCTGCAAGCCGACATCACACGACTCAATATCGACGCCATCGTCAACGCGGCGAATGAAACCTTGCTTGGTGGCGGCGGCGTCGATGGCGCGATCCATCGCGCCGCCGGCCCGCGCTTGCTGGAAGCCTGCCGCGCATTGCCCGAAATGAGTCCCGGCGTGCGTTGCCCGACCGGCGAGACACGCATCACGCCGGGTTTCGGTCTGCCGGCGCGCTGGGTGATCCACACCGTCGGACCGGTCTGGCGAGGCGGCGACACCGGCGAACCACAATTGCTTGCGGCGTGTTACCGCAACGCGCTCGCATTGGCGCGCGAACACGCGATCGACAGCATCGCATTTCCCGCCATCAGTTGCGGCGTTTACGGTTATCCGCGCACCGCCGCCGCGACTGTCGCATTGACCGTGATCGACCAACAAACCGGTTTGACCCGCACGCCCCGGCGAATCGTCATGTGCGCATTCGATCGCGAAATGCTGGACCACTACCGCGCCGCCGCCGGCAAATTGCACATCGCGATTGCTGATTAGGGATAAAGCGGCGGCAATCCGTCATCGGCGTGCGCGGTTTGCGCGCGAGCTTCGTGCCAAATAATTCCACGTTCAAACACGCGCGCGATCCCCTCGCATGCCGCCGCCGCGTCGCCGCCTTGCCAGCGCGCACGCTCCAGCGCATCCAGCGCTTCGCGCTGGGCGGGCTCGGCCAACGCATCGCGCAATTGCCCGAGATTATGCAACCCGGGTTTCGTTTCACGTGCCCAGTCCAGCAATGCGTGTTCGCAAGTTGTCGCATCATGACGGCGCGCGGCGTGCAGTGCGCGTTGGCGCAGCTCTCGTTTGCCGGCGCGCGGTCCAGCAATGCTATCCAGGGAATCGGCGTGAGCGCGTTTCTGGCGCCTGAGCCACCACCACGCCAGCGCTGTCAGCACAATCGCCCATGGCGCGAGGCTGGCGAGCGCGACGATTCGCCAAAGCGAAGCCCCGCGGCGACTTGCCGCGTGCGCGACAACACCCCCCGACGACGCATTCGCGCTTGATATCGTGGGCGCAATTGGCGGCGTGGCATTACCAGCCGCCGCACCCGTCACCTGCAGCACCTGCTGCAGAATACGCGCTTGCGCCGCGTGGTCATGCGCCACGTCCCACCAGTTCAGGGTGATCGTGGGAATGATCAGCGCGCCATTCCGGCCCGGCACGATTGCGAAACCTCGGATGCGCGTGCCATGCAACCAGCCGCCGTCTTGTCGCGTGGTGTCCTGGCTGCGATCCGGATACACGCGCGCGCCGTCGATCGGCGGCAGTTGTGGCTCCGGAAGACGCTGCGCGGTTACGCCGACCGCGTCGATGCGCAATGTCAGCGTCAGCGGCTCGCCGACGCGCGCGTTGCCGTCCGCGGGCAAGCCATCGAGTTTCAATTGCACCGATTGCACGGGCAGCCACGGCATACCAGCGCCGGCCGGGATCGCGCGCGCATCCAGCACGATGTCGTCGGCGCGCGCCTCCAGCGGTTTGCCATCGCCGAAGAAGCTGTCGAAGATGCCATTCGCGTTGTTGGTATCCAGCATCTGTCCCTGAAACCCGGGGCCGCGCACCACGATGTTGCCCGCGTGCTGCGGGATCAGCGCGTAGTGTCGTTCGATAACTTGATACGTCTGACCGCCGCGTTGTGTCGAAAAGCGCGTGTCGCTGTCGAGATGGATCATCCGTGCGTCATCAGCTTGCGGATCATCCAGTTGGCCGCCCGTCAGCCCGGATGCGTAGTACAGTCGCAACGTGTAGACGATCTGCTGACCGACGTAGGGCGAGGTGGCATCGACGCTCGCTTCGAGAAAGGCCGGATCGCCGGGCGTGCCTTGCGCGCCGCTGGGCGCGGATGCAACGTGCAGGATCAGCGACGGCGTCGGCGAACCGCCGACGATCAGAGACGGCACGGTCAGCGTGCCCGCGCGTTTGGGCCGCAACGCGATGCCCAGTTGCGTGCTGCTACTCGCGGCGCCGTTGACGAGCTGCACGCTGCTGGAACTGGACGTGCCGAGCACGTCGAAATCACTCTGCAAAGGCGACAGATCCGGCGTGCCATTCAATGCGCCAGCGCCCTCGATGTTCAAGGTCACGGTGTCGCCGAGCGCAACGTGATCGCGATCGAGAAACGCACGCAACCCGTGCCCGGGGACCGCCGCTTGCGCAAGCGCCATCAATGCCAGCAACGCGCAAAACACGATGAAACGTTTCGTGACCGGACGCCAGCCATTCATTGCCCGACGTCCTCGGGCGCTTGTCCATTGCGGCGCTGCCATTCGAGCAGAAACTTGCGCCGCAGCAGCGCACCGGGATCGTCCGGTACCGCGTTCAACATCGCGCGTTGCTGCGGATCGAACTTGCCCTCGTCCCGCGTCTGCTCGGCGCCGAGCGCGAAAGCGTGTTGTTCCTGACCGCGACGTGACGATTGCCGAGCGGCATTGGCCTGGGTCTGCCCCGTCGCACGTTGCGCCAATTCCTGTCGCAATGCCTGTTGCGCGCGTTGCGCCTGTTCGCGTTGGCGCGCGTCTTCGTTCTTCGATGCGCCGCTGTCGCCGGCGCCGGTATTGCCATCCATCGATTGGTCGGCCGACTTTCCGGAGTTGCCGGAAGCCTCGCCGCTCCTTCCATCTTGTCCGGCTTGCGCGCTGTTTTGCGTCGCACTTTGCGCGTCCTGCGCACCGCTTTTCGATCCCGGTGATGATTTCGTATTCGACGATGAACCGGATTGACCAGAGGCGGAGGGTGAAGGATTGCCCTGTTTGCCGTTGTTGCCTTGCCGCCCCTGCTGCTGCGGATGACGTTTCATCCACGCCAACACCGCATCGCGGTTGGCGCGCGCGTCGGCCATGTCCGGCGCGTCTTGCAGCGCCTTGTCGTACGCCGCGATCGCCTGCGGGTAGTGGCCACCTTTCGCCAGCGCGTTGCCCAGATCGTATTGCGCTTGCGTGCCATCCTTGTTCGCGAAATGTTTCGCCGCCGCGGAGAAATCGCCACCGCGATATGCCGCCGCGCCGCGCAGCAGCGGATCGCGCGCCGATTTTCCGGCCGCCGCGTAATCGCCGCGTTGCAATGCGCTCGCGGCGCGCTGGTCGGGTCTGGCCCACAATTCATCCCATGCGGAAGCGCGCGCGTGCGGCGCGACCAGTGCCAACGCCAGCACGCACAACCAGCCGCGGCGGAACGCCAACGCCGCCAGCGGCAGCAACGGCAGCAACAGCCACGCGCCGCCGTCGCGCCACAGTTGCGCCGATTCGCGGCTATCGGCGCTGCCTTGGACGGTGCTGGGGGCGCCCAGCTCCGCGACGCCGCTGCCGTCGGTTTGCAGCGGTGCATAGCGCCCGCCGCCAGCTTGAGCGAGTTCGCGCAACGCCGCATCGTCTCGTTGAGCGAGGCGCACGCCGCCGTCCGTACCGTGCGCGAAGCCGCTATCGGTCGCTGGCACCGGCGCACCGGCCAGTGTACCGACGCCGAGCACGTCGACGCGTACACCCTCCGCGCGGGCCTTGCGCGCGGCGTCGATCGCGGCGCCATCGGCATCGTCGGTGGCCAGCACGATATCTCCGCCGCGCACCTGCGCCTGCCGCAACAGCGCCACGCCCTGCGCGATCGCGCGCGACGCGTTGTTGCCTTGCACCGGCATGGTGTCGGGACCCAGCGCGTCCAGCAGATTGAGCACCGTCTGCTTGTCGGGTGTCAGCGGCGCGACCACGAACGCATCGCCGGCGTAGCCAATCAGCGCGGTGCGCGCATCGCCCGCGGCATCCAGTAGATCGCGCACCGCGTAACGCGCGCGCGTCATGCGGTCCGGCTTCATATCCTGCGCCAGCATGTCGTTCGATAGCGAAAGCGCGACCACCCGCGCGGCGCCGTTGGCGTACAACGGTACCGGCGCGCGTTGCCATGCCGGACCCGCGAGCGCGGCGACCGCCAGCAACCACGCGATCGCAGCGAGAATCGACGCGAGCTTCCGTCGCGCATCGGCATCACTCACCAGGTATGGCAACAGCGTCGCGTCCGCCAGTTTTTCCAATGCGGCGCGGCCGCCGCCGCTGCGCGCCAGCGCGATCAGCAACAACGGCAACGGCAGCAGCGCCAGCCACCACCATGGCCGCAGAAAATGCAGGGTAAGATTCATGCCGGAACCTGTCGGCGTGGCCGCAACGCGCGCCAAGGAACCAGCAGACAGGATAGCAAGAGTGCCGCGCCAAGCGACCATGGATAACGCTCTTCGCGCGGTCGCAACAGCGCCTTGCCGCGCGCCAGCGGCTCCAGCGCATCGATGCTGCGATAGGCGTCGGCGAGTTGATCGGCATCCCCGGCGTGGAAAAATTTTCCGCCGGTTTCGCTGGCGATTTTGCCGAGTGTGTCGGTGTCGAGATTTTCGTCCGGCGCCGGCAGGCGCAACCCGAATACGCTCAAGGTTTCGCCACCGGACGAACCTATGCCGATGGTATAGATGCGCACTCCCGCCGCCGCGGCGAGTTTGGCCGCATCGAGCGGCGCGACATTGCCCGCGGTATTGACGCCATCGGTCAGCAACACCAGCACACGCGAACGCGCCGGCAATTTCGACAAGTGCCTCGTCGCCAACACGATCGCATCGCCGATCGCGGTCTCGCGGCCGGCCAACCCGATCGCCGCGCCGTCGAGTTGCTTCGCCACCGTGGCGACATCGAAAGTCAACGGCGTCAGCAGATAGGCGTTGCTGCCGAACAGCACCAAGCCGACTTCGTCGCCCTTGCGCTGCGCGATAAAATCGCCGGCGATCGCCTTGACCGCGGCGAAACGGCTGACAATATCCGAGCCCATCGGCATGTCCTCGATCGCCATGCTGCCCGAGCAATCCACCGCAAGCATCAGCGCGCGTCCGCTGCGCGCGAGCGCTTCCGGCGGCGCGAGTTGTTGCGGGCGCGCGGCGGCGGTGACCGCCAGCAACCACGCCAATGCCGCGAGCCAGACGCGCCAGCGATAGCCGCCACCACTCTTAGGCGTGTTCGTCAATTTGATGCGATGGGGTAACCGCAAGGCGACACTGGACGGCGCGGGCGGCAGCGCGTGTCGCAACAGCCATGGAAGCGGCAACATCAGGAACACCCAGGGCCACGCAAAAGTGATCATGGCGCCGATACGCCCGCGTTGTTCGGTCGCAATACACCGACACCTCGGCGCCTGCCGCGGACTCGCAATACCCGTCCGCACCACACACGCGCCGCGGCGAGCAAAGCGGTCGCATCGAGCGAGGGATGCGCGCGATACGGCGCATCGATCAAATGACCGAGTTGTTCGCAGGTGAAAGCTCCGGGCCCAAAACGCTCGAGAAAATTCCGCCACGTCGCGCCTTCACTGGCTGCAGCAGCGGGTTCGATGGTCAAGGCAATGCGGCGCAATAACCGCGACACGCCCGCGGCGAGCGCAGCATCGTCGCGGTCGCGCGCATGACGCACGGCCAGCGCATCGAGTTCGCCGCGCGCTGCGCGCAACGGCCGTCGTCGCCGGCTATAACGCGGCACCAGCATCGCGCTCGCGATGATCGACACCAGAATCATCAGAGCGAGCAACCACCAGCCCGGCGCGGGCGGCCACCACGAAACCGGCGGCACGTGGATGTCGCGCAACACCGGACCGCTGTTGGCAGGCAGGCCCGTCATCGCGGTTTGGGATTCAGCAACGCGGCGATTGCGGGCGCCGGGTCTTCGCCGGTGGCGATCCGGCGCCAGTGAACGCCGCTTGTATCGCAGACGGTTGCCAAGGCGCGATGGCCTGCGCCCAGCATGTCGCGGAAACGCAATCGCGCGGCGGCGCTGTGAAAGTCCGCGCTGACACGGCCACTGGTTGTCTCGAAGGCATAGCTGCCGGGAGCCGGCGGCATCGATTCCAGCGCGTCGACGACGATCAGCACCCGCACCTCGACGTGTTTGGTCAAACGCGTCAAGGTCGCGCGCGCGCGCGCGTCGCAGCATTGTCCGTCGGAGATCAGCAGCACCCGGCTTCCCGGCAACGACAGTCGCCGCGCGCGTTGCAACGCGCCGGAAAGGGGTTCAGCTTCCTCGCTCCCGCGTGCGTCCCAACGCGCCATGGCGCCCAGCACACCCAAGGCGCCGCGCACACCGCCATGCGGCGTCACCGCGTCACGCACGCCGCCGAATGCCAGCGCACCGACGCGATCGCCGCCGCGCACCGCGCTCCATGCGGCAATGGCCGCCGCGCGCGCGGCCTGCACGGATTTGAAGCGAACGCGCGTGCCGAATCGCATCGTCGCGTGGGTGTCGATCAATAGCAACAGGCTGCGCTCGCGTTCCTCGCGGAACAATTTGGTATGAGGCTTGCCGCTGCGCGCGGTTCGGCGCCAGTCGATCGCGCGCGCGTCGTCGCCAGCCTGGTACGCGCGCGATTCGGCGTAATCCATGCCGCGCCCGCGCAGATGCGTGGTGTGCGCACCGGCCATCGCGGTGCGCGTCTTCGCCGCGCCCGCGCGCAATCGCAACGCCTGCCCGCGCAAGGCGATCAGCTCACGCAAATCGATTTGCGTGAGGCCGTCGGCGTTGACGGGGTGGACTGCTTGATATGGCATTGAGTTCAAACTTGGCCCACCGATTCCGTACAGAACTTCGATGAGTTACCGGTCGTCGCCCCGGCGCAGGCCGGGGTCTGCTGGCGACGCGACTCATTCATGCGTTATCGCCACGGGATTCCGGCCCGGCCGAAGGCCGGTCTATCCTGAGCTTGTCGAAGGGCCGAAATGACGTAGCATAGGGGGCTCTTGCCATCCTCGGCTTTCGATTCCCGGCGCTCACGGCAATGGTACGCGTTCCAGCAGCCGCGCCACTACGTCATCGACGCGCAAGCCTTCGGCCTCGGCCTCGTAGCCGAGCAGCACGCGGTGGCGCAACACGTCCGGCGCAAGGGTTTGCACATCTTCCGGCAGCACGTAATCGCGACGGGCGAGCCACGCGCGGGCGCGCGCACTGCGCTCCAGCGCGATGGTCGCGCGGGGACTGGCGCCCCAGGCGATCTTGCCGCCGAGTTTCAGATCGAACGGGCGCGGATCGCGGGTGGCCAATACCAATTGCACGATGTATTCCTCAAGACCATCGGCCAGATGCACGTCCAGCACCTGAGTGCGCGCGGCGAACACCTCGGCCTGCGACAGCAGGTGCGCGGGCGGCACATGCTCGGTCAATTCATCCCGCGCGTGGACGCGGGCGAGCCGCAGGATGTCGCGCTCGCTGCCGGCCGCCGGATAACGCACCGGCACGTGCAGCAGGAACCGGTCGAGTTGCGCTTCCGGCAACGGGAAAGTGCCCTCCTGCTCGATCGGATTCTGCGTGGCCATCACCAGGAATAATTTCGGCAACGGCCACGAACGCCGGCCGATGGTCACCTGCCGCTCGGCCATCGCTTCCAGCAATGCCGATTGCACCTTGGCGGGCGCGCGGTTGATCTCGTCGGCCAGCACCAGATTGTGGAACAGGGGGCCGCGCTCGAACTCGAAAGCGCCGGTCTGCGGACGCAGTATGTCGGTGCCTGTCAGGTCCGCCGGCAGCAGGTCGGGCGTGAATTGGATACGATGGAAATCCGCCTCGATGCGCGAGGCCAGTGCCTTGATCGCCGTGGTCTTGGCCAGTCCCGGCGCGCCCTCCACCAAGAGGTGCCCGTCGGCGAGCAATGCGATGAGCAAGCGTTCGGTCAGCGCGGGCTGGCCAATCACCTCGGCATCCAGCGCTTCACGCAGCGCTGCGAAACGCCCGGTCAAATGATCGCTCGATGTGTCCGAAGGCGGCACGGAATTGGTGACCGCGATCGGATCGAATCCAAGCGTTGGGGTTGCGGGCTGGATAGGCATGTCTAGGGCCTGTTAACAATTGCCCAAGCGAGCCGCGTTGCTTTCGCAGCGGTTGCCAGACAAGACGCGCGCCACCGTGCCATAGCCATTCTATGGCCAAGGCGCGCAACGCAGTATGGCGGCCGCTGCGGAGCAACCCTTCGGGCCGTGGCCCTTTGCCGGCATGGCTGCGTTACCGCTCGCTTATGTATCGACATACACCTCACTCGCTGTGCCTTGCCCTGCCGGCAAAGGGCCAAGCCTGCCCCGGACTTGATCCGAGGGCGCGACCGTTTGGGTAAGTGTTGGCAGGCCCAATAGTTGACCACAACCGGGCGCAAAAGTTTGTCGTCATCCCGGCCAGGGGTGAGACGTCGCGCTTGCGATCTGCTGGGGGCAGATCGCACGGCGGCGAACGCCCAGAGCATGGATTGCGCAGGGCAGGAGCAACACGGCGAGAAATGGATGTCGAGCCGATGTTGCCCGGGACCCAGAACCAGGGACGGAAAAAATCCGACAAAAAAGCGGCGCGGTTGCCCGCGCCGCTTCTAGTCCCGTTGACGATCGGTTATTGCATGACCTCGTTTTGATTGAGGATGCGCGGGGTCACGAAAATCAACAGTTCCGCTTTGTTATTCTGATTGCGCTTGTCGCGGAACAGCGCGCCCAACACCGGGATATCGCCGAGGTACGGTACCTTGGTGACATCGGTGCTCTTGACGTACTCGTAGACGCCGCCCAGCACCACGGTCTGACCGTTTTTGACCAGCACGCTGGTATCGATCTCGCGCTTGTCCAACTGCGGGATCAGGCCGCCACCGGGATTGGGCACGAAGGAGTTAATCGCATCCTTGGTGACCTTGAGTTTCATGAATACGCGGTTGTCGGCAGTGATGGTCGGGGTGACACGCAGCTCCAGTACGGCGTCCTTAAATTGCACGGTGGCCGTGCCCACGCCACCGCCACTGGAGTTCTGGAAGGTGACATAGCCGATCTCCGTGCCTTGCTGGATCAGCGCCTCCTGATTGTTGGCGGTGATGACCTTGGGCTGGGACAGAGTCTCGCTGCGGCCTTCGGTCTGCGCGGCAGAGAGCTCCAGATCCAGCAGGTAACGGCTGGAAATGATGCCGAGCGCGAAACTGCTGGTGCCGGTGGTGGTCGAGGGCAAGTTTACGTTCAAGCCGCCCGGGAAGGAGATGGCCGGCGGGAAGACCGGCGCCGGCGGTGTTTGACCCGCTGGTGCATTGGCTTTGTTGAACGCATTTTGATTAATGACGGTTTGTCTTGCGGCAATGCTGTTGTTCAAAGAGGTTAGGTCACCGACTGTGGGTGCGGTATAGAGAGTCTGATTTCCACTGCGGCCGAACAAGTCCGCCCCCAGTTTGGCGCCCAATTCGCGGGTGAAGTTGTCCGTGGCGATCACGATGCGTGCCTCGATCAGCACCTGCTCGACCGGCTTGTCCAGCACCGCGATCAGCTGGCGGATCTCCTGCACCTTCTCCGGGGTGTCGTTGAGCAACAGCGTATTGGTGCGATCGTCGCACGTCACGCTACCGCGGCTGGACAAAAACCCGCGCTGCTGTTGACCACTGGTGCTGCCGCTCGTCTGACCGGTCTGGGTCTCCGAGGTCAGCAGCTTGGTGATATCGCAGGCCTTGCCGTAGGAGATCGGGATGTAATCCGACACCAGTTGCGCATTGTCCAGCGCCTTGAGGCGAGCATCCGCGACATTCTGTTCGTAAGTGGCCAGTTCGGTCTGGGGGGCGACCCAGATCACGTTGCCCTCCTTGCGCTTGTCCAGACTCTTGGCGCGCAGGATCACGTCCAGCGCCTGATCCCAAGGCACATTCACCAGCCGCAGGGTAACGTTGCCCTGCACGCTGTCGGAAGCGACGATGTTGGTTCCGGACACGTCGGCCAGCAATTGCAGCACCGAGCGCACGGGAATGTCCTGGAAATTGAAGGTGACGCGACTGCCCTTGTAGACCACCGGCTTGGGCGCGCCGATCAGGCTGGCGGCATTTTGTTTGGGCGGCGCGAACTCGACCACGTATTCGTTGCCGCTCTGATAGGCCGAGGTCTGGGCCAGGCCGTTGGTGAGCACGTCGATCCGCGCGCCACCCGGCGCCGCCGTAGTGCTGACACTGCGTGCCGGCGTCGCATAGTCGGACACATCCAGCCGCCGCGCTTGCGATGCGGCCAGACGCGCGCCGCTCACTTCGACAATGGTGTGGTCACCTTCGTTGTGCATGGCGGTGGCCGCCCCCGATGCACTGAAGCCAACGACCAGTCTGCCCTCGCCATGCGAGCCACGACGGAAATCCACCGAGTCGATCACGTTGCCGGTGGCCATCGGCATCGCCTTGCTCTGATCGGTGACGGCGGTGGCAATAGCCATTTGCGACGGCGGCGGCGGCGGTACCGGCGCCAGCGGCACGGTCGTGGTGGTGGTGCGTGTGGTGGTCGTGGTGGGAGCATCGGCCATCGGCGCGGATGCCATGTTCATGCCGTCGCCAATGGTGACGATGACATTGTCGCCCTGCACGCTGGTGACATAGGCCGACGGCTTGGTCAGATCGACCACAACCCGGGTGCGGCCATTGGCCTCCAGCGCGGTGACGGAACTTGCCGAACCGCTGCCGACGGCAATGCGTCGCTGGCTGACGGCATTATGAGTGTCTGCGAAATCCAGCGCGATGCGCGGCGGGGTATCGGTGCTGAACGCGCGAGGCGCGGTGGCCGGCTGCGCGAATTTCAGTGTCAATTGCACCTTGCCGTCAGGCAGCGGCGTGGACGTCACATTCTGCAGCGCATTCTCGGCAAGGGCGGGAACGGCGACGAGCAGTCCGAGCAAGGCGACTGCCGCTGCCAGCATTTTCCCTGGCTTGCGCCTTGGCCGGGCGGGGCCCGCGTTCGCGCAGCCGATGTCGAGAGCGTGTTTGGTGGTCATGACGTCATCCCCAATGATCTTCATTTTTCGCCCAGCGCGATGGTCGCATCGTGCTCCATCCAGCCGCCGGTGCCGTTGGGCACCAGTTCGACCAGATCGATGTGGTCTTCCGCGATATCCGTAACGTGTCCATAGTTCTGGCCGAGATAATTACCCCGGCGTACCGGATGGATCACGCTTTGCGGATCCTTGATCAGCGCCTCGATGTTGCCCGCCTTGCCGAGGGTTCCCACCATTTTGAGACTGTCCAGCGGGAACGCTTCCAGTGGCTCGCGCGTGCGATTTTCATCCGGGTGCGGTCCCGGACCGTTGGTCGAACCGGCGACTTCGGTGGGACCGGGGCTGAAGGGGTCGCGTTTGTCCTGATCCTGATAAGCGAACGTCTCGAAGGTCTTGACCACGGGTAGCGGCGGCAATGGCGCGCCTTTCTTGGCCTTTTCCTGCGCGACCCACTCATGCAGGTCGTCCTGGCCGCTGCACGCAGCAAGGCCAAACAGCATGGCGGCGAGCGCAATGATGATCGCGATGCGGGCGGGTTGGATGCGGGCGACTTGCATGCTCACTTCCCTCCCTCAGGCTGCGTCTGCGGCGACGCGGCCGGCTTGCCCGCGACCGCGGCATTGGTCTCCTCGTCGCCGAGGTATCGATAAGTCTTGACCGTTCCTTCCAGCACCAGTTGCCCATTCGGTGGCGGCGCATTGCCCGTCGTGGCTTGTTCCGGATGCAATGAGACATCGTGCATGGTAAGGATTACCACGCGCGGCAGCGACGCAACACCGCTGATGAAAGTGCCGAACTGGTGATAACTGCCGATCATCCGGATCGCGATCGGTTGCTCGGCGTAGAACTCCTTGGGCGTTTCGGGACCGGGCTGGAACAATTCGGTCTCAAGGCCCGCCGACAGCGCGGTCTGCGAGATGTCGACCAGCAGCGCCGGCATTTCGGTCTTGCTCGGCAACTGCCGCAGCATTTGCCGCAGCAGGTCGTTCATCTCCGCAAGTTGCACCTTCAATGCTTGCAGATTGACCACCTTGGCCTGCTTCTCGGAGAACTCCTGCTTGAGCTGGGCTTCCTTGTGTTGCGCGGCGGCAAGATCATCCTGCTTGCTGCTGATGAAAAAGTACCAGCCGGCCAGCAGGATCACGATCACCACCAGCGCGGTGAAGAACGTCTTGACCGAGCGTTGCCAACCGCCGATGTTGTTGCGGTCGAGGTTGCGCAGATCGTCGAACAGTTTCATTGCGCGGCCCCTCCCTTGGTTCCGGCCTTGGCCGGAGCCGGCGGTGCTGTAGTGCTGGCCGACGGCGCGACGGTGGTGGGCTTGGTGCTCGATGTCGTGGACGCGGCCGGACTGTTGGCCGGCGCGACGGTGGCGGCAGGCACGGCAGGCGTGATGGTCGTACTAGTGACGGTGGTCGATGTGCTGACCGCTGCCGGCGCCGTGCTGGCCGGGGCCGGTTGCGCGGCGGCACCACCGGCATCAGCCGTGGGCTTGCCCAGATGCACCACTAGCTCGAATTCGTACGGCGTGCGGTTGTCGCTGTGCTTGTTTTCGGTCTTGATGAGATCGGCCGGACCAAGCCAGGGCGAGGCTTCGATACTGCGCATGTATTGCGCGACGGTGGCGTTGGATTGCGCCACGCCGTCCAAGGTAATTGTGTCGGCGGTCTGCTTGAGCGAGGTCAGGCGCGCGCCGTCAGGAATTGTCTTCACCAGTTCATCGAACAGGTGCACCATCTGCGCGCGACTTTCCTGCAACTGCTCGATGATCTGCTTGCGCGCCAACAACGCCGACTTGGTCTTTTCCAGATCCTTGATCTCGGAGATCTGGGCATCGAGTTGCTTGATCTCGCCCTGCAGGTAGGTGTTGCGGTCGGTCTGGTTGTCGATCCGCAGTCCCATCCAGAAGCCCCACAGGATCACCGCCAGTACACCACCCGCGGCGGCGACACCGAGTTGCATGAAGAATTCGCGCTTGCGCAGTTCGCGCCGCTCGGCGCGCCACGGCAGAAGATTGATTCTGGCCATCAGTCGAAGCTCCTCAGAGCCAGGCCGCAGGCGATCATCAGGGCCGGCGCGTCCTGCGCGAGGGTCTGCGCCTGCAACCTCGGCGACAGCGACATCGTGGCCAGCGGATTGGCCACCACGCACGGCACGCCCAGTTGTTCCTCGGTCATCTCGCTGACGCCCGCGATCGATGCGCAGCCGCCGGCCAGCACGATCTGGTCGACCTTGCCGAATTCGCTGCCGGCGAAGAAGAATTGCAGGAGGCGACTGATCTGCTGGACCATCGCTTCCTTGAACGGCTCCAGCACCTCGATCTCGTAGGATTCCGGCAAGCCGCCTTGGCGCTTGGCCATGCCGGCTTCCTCGTACGACAGGCCGTAGCGACGCATCACCTCGTCCGTAAGCTGCTTGCCGCCGAATACCTGCTCGCGCGAGTAGATGGTGCGCTGGTTCTTCAACACCGACAGCGTGGTCATGGTGGCGCCGACATCGATCAACGCGATCAAGGCGTCACGCGGCACGGTCAACTGGTCGGCGATCAATTTGAAGGCGTTCTCCATCGCGAACACCTCGACGTCGATCACCTTGGCGGTGAGACCGCCAAGATCCAGCGCGGCCACGCGCATATCGACGTTCTCGGTACGCGATGCCGCCAGCAGCACGTTGAGCATCTCGGGGTTGTCCTTGACGGCCCCGAGTTTCTCGAAATCGAGGCTGACTTCCTCGATCGGATAAGGAATGTACTGATTGGCCTCGACCTGGATCTGGCCTTCGAGATCGTCCTCGGTAAGATCGGCCGGCATCGGGATCACCTTGGTGATCACCGCCGAGCCCGCCACCGCCGCCACCGCGTATTTGCTGCGTGCATCCGAGCGCGTCAACGCGCGACGGATCGCGTCGCCGACCGCTTCGACCTCGACGATGTTCTTTTCGACTACCGCATTGGGCGGCAGCGGTTCGACCGCGTAGTGTTCCACGCGATAGCGCGCACCGGTCTGGCTCAGTTGCAGCAGTTTGACTGCCGTCGAACTGATGTCGACACCGATCAACGGCGGCGCCTTAGGCGTTAGCAGGCCCACGGAATTTCCCCTTCCCCACGCGCCCTTACGAGCGAAAGATGCGCATCCGCATTAGATCGGAAAGTTAACGGAATATCAACGGGTCCGCGACAATTTCGTAACCCCATGATAGACAACTATTTTTCCCGATCGCCCTCAACTCTTGTACCCGATTCCGCCGCGTTTTACCAAATGCGACCGATCGATCGAACCACTACGCGAACCTTGCAAGTACCCATGCGGGATCATCGCTTGCATGATTCGCACCAAAAAATATTTCGCTACAAACCATGCGGTATCGACATCGCACTTTCACCGTCGTTGCCATCGCCGTCTCGCATGCCGTGCATCTATACTGCCAAGCGCGCAACCGCGAACGCGATTGCGATCACATCATGGAAGCTCTGGACAGTCTTTCCCGGACTTGCCCAGACTATGCCGTCCATGACCCGCTTGGTCTGAGTGGGTGCTGATACTTCAATCCTTTGGGCGATACAAGCACCTGTCATCTATGCGAATCCTCAAGCGTCTGTTGCGCATCGCGGCCATCGTGGTGTTGTGTTTGTTCCTCGCCGGTGCGCTGGCAGCGGGCTTCGCCTACTGGCTGATCGCGCCGCGCATCCCGGCGGTGGCGTCCTTGAAGGATGTGCAGCTGCAGGTGCCGCTGCGGGTGGAATCCGCCGACGGCAAATTGATCGCCCAATTCGGCGAGACGCGCCGCATCCCGGTACGCATCGGTCAGGTGCCGGCGCAGGTCAAGGACGCTTTCCTCGCCGCCGAGGACGCCGATTTCTATCACCATCCCGGCGTGGATTGGGAAGGCACCGCGCGCGCGACGTGGCATGTACTGATCACCGGCGGCAACAAGGCGCAGGGCGGTTCGACCATCACCCAGCAGGTCGCGCGCAATTTTTTCCTGAGCCCGGAGAAAAGCTACACGCGCAAGCTGATTGAGATGTTCACCGCGTTCCGGATCGAGAACGAACTGACCAAGGACGAGATCCTCGAGCTCTACCTCAACAAGATT
>JBDTBW010000008.1:0-7023 GCA_039923855.1 Rhodanobacteraceae bacterium
GCGTGTCATCGGTTTGTATTGCCAGCCCGGCAGAATCGTAGCCGCGGTACTCCAGCGCCTTCAGACCGGCGATCAGGATCGGGACGACATCACGCTGCGCCGCGGCGGCGACTATTCCACACATGGGACGATTTCCTTGGGATTTGGCTTTCAGAGAGCAACAAGATACATGCCACAGCACCTCTTCCGGTGCTGATCCGGGCGGGCATTCCCCGGCGAGGGTTTTTATGGCAACGGGCTTGCGGGGCTTCTGCGGCACGGCTTATGCAAGAGACCTCTCACCAAGTGTGAACCACCGCACAGATAGCGACTCCATTAAGGCCGTTGGGAGACAATACCCGGCCCGGCAGGAGTCAGGGCGGGTTGTTCGGCGTTTGCGGGGCCGAGACCCGCAATCCAAGGAGAGAGGGTGATGTTTCGCTTCATGGGAAAACGGCTGCTCGGTTGGCTGCTGTTCTTGATTGTCGCTGAGTTCGCCCTGCTGCTGGTGAGCACCTACGCCGCGGTGCACCTGCGCTTCTGGAGCGATCCGGGGTATCAGGTGCAATTCGGGCACGCGCTGAGGCTGCGGGCGCTGCTGCTGGTGGCGATGGTCATGCTGGGCATGGCCGCGCTGGGCCATTATCAGCGGCATCTGCGCGCGAGCTGGCTGGGGCTGTTTACGCGCCAAGCGGTCGGCTTCATGCTCGGCGGCATCGCGCTGGTGGTGCTCTACTATCTCGCTCCGGCCACTTACATCGGCCGCGGCGTACTGGCGCTTGCGCTGGTCGTTGGCTTCGTCGCCGTGACGCTGTTCCGCTATTTCTTTCTGCAGCTCGTGGACGCGGAATTGTTCAAGCGTAGGGTGGCAGTGCTCGGCGCCGGCCACCGCGCAGCACTGATCGCGCAGCGCATGCGACGGAGCACCGACTGCCGCGGATTCCGCATCCTGGGTTTCGTGCCGATCGGAGACGAGAAGATCGAGGTTGCGCCCAGTCAAATCCTGCATCCGGATCGCCAGCTGTACCAATGGGTGGACTTGCTGCGGATCGATGAACTGGTGGTCGGTCCCGATGACCGCCGCGGCGCGCTGCCGATGGGTGAATTGCTGGAATGCAAGCAGCGTGGCGTCGTACTCACCGAACTGGCCACGTTCTTCGAACGCGAGTCGGGCCAGATCAAGATGAACCTGGCGAACCCGGCATGGTTGGTGTTTTCCGACGGCTTCAACGCCTCGCCGTTGCGGCGCATGAGCAAGCGCAGCTTTGACGTGTTGGTGGCGTTCTGCGTGCTTGCGGTGACCTGGCCGTTCATGTTGCTGGTGGCGCTGGCGATCTGGATCGAATCGGGACCCGGCGCGCCACTTCTTTATTGGCAGGAGCGCGTGGGCGAACGCGGCAAGGTGTTCTCGCTGATCAAGTTCCGCAGCATGCGCACCGACGCGGAGCAGGATGGCGTGCCGCGCTGGGCGAGCCACAACGACAGCCGCGTCACCCGGGTCGGGCGCTTCATCCGCAAGGGCCGGCTGGACGAGTTGCCGCAGTTGTGGAACGTGTTGCGTGGCGACATGAGCTTCATCGGCCCGCGCCCGGAGCGGCCGCAATTCGTCGATGATTTCAACGCCAGAATCCGCTATTACCCGCTCCGCCATTGCGTCAAGCCGGGCCTCACCGGCTGGGCACAGTTGCGTTACCCGTATGGCTCGTCGGCGCAGGACGCCGAAGAAAAGCTCAAGTTCGACCTGTTCTATGTCAAGAACCACAATCTGATGTTCGACTTGACGATCCTGCTGCAGACCGTGGAGATCGTGCTGTTCCGGCGCGGCGCGCGTTGAGGGGCGCGGTGTTAAGCAGAGCCCCGCTAATTATTGATGACGCCGACGCCCCACACCGCCCACGCCAGCGCCAACAGGATCAGCAGCGCAAGCGCGTATCGCCGCCAGATGGCCGCGGGTTCGGGCGCGCTACGCCGGGGCGGGCCGTGTTCCCGTCGGCTCGCGGCGGGGTGCGGGTTGCCGGTCGTGACGTGATCCCCCTCCGCGGCATGGCCGTTGTTGATCGAGCCGGCGCGCCGCGATGCAGGCTCGGCGCCCGGCAACCGGCCGTAACGACGCTCGAACGCTATCGCCGCGCTGTAGAGCGCGGTCAACCGCTGCAGACGCTCCGGATCCGGCGCTTTCGACTGCTCGTCGGCGCGTCGGTCCGGGTGCAGTTGCACCACCCGCCGGCGGTAGGCCTGCTTCAACTCGGACAGTCCACAAGCCCCCGGATTCAGCTCGAGCTCGTGGTAAAGCATGAGAAAGTCCGTGTCGCTGACCATACGCCTCTTCCCCGCAATACCCGATCTTACCGCGTCGGGCCGCGCGGCGATGGCGATGATAATACCTGTGGCATGATTCGCGCTTGCGGTTCAAGGCGGGTGGACTGTAACGCCCATTTTAGTAGCGGCTCGTTTGGTCTCGTGGCGCTGGGCTTGGTCTTCACCCGGCCCATAGCTTTGACCATGAGCCTCGCTCCAGACTTGCGCCCAGCACCACGATCCACGGCGCGAGCCATCTCCCAAATGAAGGTTAAGTCCACTAGAATCTTGAGCCCGGCGCAGGTGTAACCGCACATGATGCACGAGGGAGCAATTCAGACAGTCGCGCGCTCGTCGCCGACGTTTTCGTCCGGCTGGGTCGAGCGCGTCAGCGGTATCGGCATGCGGGAATTCGTGCGTCGCTATCGCAAACCGCGGCGACCGGTGATCCTGTCCGATGCCTTGCACGGCTGGAGCGCGGTGGGGCGATTCACGCCGGAGTTCTTCAAACAGGCATACGCCGATCGGGTGGTGCGGGCACGCGGGCGCGAATATCGGCTGGCCGAGATCATCGATCTGCAACTCGCATCGACACCAGAGCGGCCGGCGCCGTATCCGTGCACCTTGTCCCTGACCCAATTTCCGGAGTTGCGCGCGGATGTCATGCCGCGATTCGGATACAGCCTGCCCAACAGGCATACGCACCCGCTGATGCCGAAGGGCATGTTCGAGACCGTCTATCACACCGAGATCTTTTTCGGCGGTTCGAACGGCAACTTTCCCTTGCTGCATTACGATTATCTGAGGATGCACGCATGGATCACGCAGGTGTACGGTGACAAGGAATTCACGCTGTACGAGCCCGGCCAGGAACACCTGCTGTATGTGGATCCCAAGACGCCGTGGTTGTCGACCATCGAACGTTCGCACGATCCAGACTACGAGCGCTATCCGCTGTTTCGCCAGGCGCGCAGCCACAAGGTCGTGCTGCATGCGGGCGATGCACTATGGTTGCCGTGCGGAACCTGGCATACCGCCCGCTGCCTCAACATGGGGATTACCGTTGCGTTCGATCAACTCGAAGCCGGCAATTGGCGTGAGTTCGTCGGGGAGACCGTTGCGCATTATCGGCGTCAGGGCAAGCGCGTCAAGGCTTTGGGCTTGGGTGCATATCTTGCAGCGTTGGGTCCATGCTTGGGATTGGCCGAGCGCTTCGGCGTCAACCGGCGTGCCGATTGGGGACAGCCGTAAAACGCGGCCCGGCTTGCCGAAAGCCTTTCCGGACGCAGCCTGCAGGCTGGAGGCACTGAGGGTGCGGGCCGTCACCGTTTTTTGAGGGCAACCATCGTGAACGCGCAACAGACGGCCGTGACGCAGCATCTGGACACCGATCCGGTGGAGGCCGGCATCGCGGTGGACCGCCGCAACGGGCTCGGTATCGCCGAGTTCAACGCCGAATACCGGGATCCGCGGCGGCCGGTGATCCTGACCGATGCGTCGCGCGAATGGCCGGTGTATGGACGCGGCACGCCCGAGTATTTCCGCAGCAGGTATGGCGAGCGCAAGCTGCCGTTGTGGGGAGCTGAATACCGGCTCGCGGATCTGCTCGATCTGCTCGCCGCCTCGAGCGCGGAGCAACCGGGTCCTTACCCGTGCAAGTACGAGATAGCCAGGAGCTTCCGCGAATTGCTGCCGGAGGTTTCGCCGCGCTTCCGTTACAGCCTGCCGGATCGGCAGGCGAATCGGCTGATCCCGCAGCGTCTTTTCAGCGAAGTCAACAATCTGGAAATTTTTTTCGGTGGTTCCAGCGGGCAGTTTCCCTATATCCACTACGACGTGTTCCACCTGCACGCCTGGATTACCCAGTTGCATGGGGACAAGGAGTTCACGCTGTATGCGCCAAACCAGGAGCCTCTCCTCTATGTCAATCCGGAGATGCCTTGGCAGTCCGGCATCAAGAATCATCATCGGCCGGATTACGAACGCTATCCGCTGTTCCGCCAGGCGAATTCGCGGAAAGTGGTCATCCACGCGGGCGAGACCTTGTTCCTGCCGTGCGGTTGGTGGCATACGGCGCGCAGCTTGAACCTGACGATTTCGGTCGCGTTCGATCAGCTTGGTGCCGACAACTGGGCGGATTTCGTCGCCGATGTCGGCGGCGAACAACGCCGTCTCGGTCATCGCGGCAAAGCGCTGATGCTTGGTTCATACTTGAGCGCGCTTGACCCATTGCTGTGGCTGGGTGAGCGAATGGGCGTGGATCAGTCCCGCCAGTGGGGTCGTCGATGATGATTGCGGCTGCGAGGGCGCCGCAAGGCGTCGACGGAAATGCCCGGGGGTTGCTTGCATCATTGCGCGCGCAGTTGCGGGCGCAGCCGCACGCGCCCGCGGTGCTTGGCGAATCGCTGTCGCTGACATACGCGGAGTTGTCCGATTCGATCGAGCGGTGGGTCGCCGCTTTGTCGGCAATGGGCGTAAGCCGCGACGATCTGGTCGCGCTGACGGCCGAGCGCGAACCCGCGACGATAGCGTTGATTCTGGCGATCCTGGATACGGGCGCCGTGTTCCTGCCGTTGGATACGGGTTATCCCCCGGCCCGGTTGAACGCCATGCTCGAAGACGCGCGGCCACGTTTGCTGGTGACTTCGGGGCGGTCGAGCATCGACTGGCTGGCGGATATTCCCCGTTGCAGCCGCGATGAACTTGCAAATCGGGGTTCGGCGGCAAGCAAGCCGAGCACTGATGCTGCGAACGCCGATTTGATCTATGTATTGTTCACTTCGGGATCGAGCGGCCGTCCGAAGGGCGTCGCGATGCGCCGTGTGGCGCTGGAGCGACTGATCGCCTGGCACGTCGCGCATCCCCGTCTGGGACAGCCCGCGCGCACCTTGCAGTTCGCGCCGCTGAGTTTCGACGTGGCGTTCCAGGAAATCCTCTTGACCTTTGCGGTCGGCGGCACATTGATCCTTCCCGGCGACGCGCAACGCCGCGATCCGTTCGCGCTGCTGTCGCTGCTTGCGCGTGAACGCATCGAGCGCATTTTCGTACCCTATGTCGCCCTGCAAGCGCTCGCGGAGGCCATCGCCGCTGGAGGTGAAATCCCGCGTGCGCTTCGCGATGTCGTGACCGCCGGCGAACAATTGCTCATCACGCCGGCGATCCGCGCGATGTTCTCCGCTTTGCCCGGGAGCGTTTTGCATAACCAGTATGGTCCAACGGAAACCCATGTCGTCACCGCGCACGAGTTGTCCGGCGATCCGTCGGTCTGGCCGGAATTGCCGCCGATCGGCATGCCGTTGCCGCATGTCAAAGTAAAAGTGGTCGATGCGGGGTTGAAAACGGTCGTCGCGGGAAACGATGGCGAACTGCTGCTTGGCGGCGACTGCCTCGCCGAGGGTTATCTCCATCGTCCCGAGTTGACCGCCGAGCGTTTTATCGAACTCGAGGGCGGACGCTGGTACCGCAGCGGCGATCGCGTGCGCGAGATGGATGGCGGTGCATTCGAATATCTCGGCCGCCTCGACGAACAGATCAAGCTCGACGGTTATCGTATCGAACCCGCGGAGATCGAGGTCGCGCTTTGCCGGCATCCCGCGGTGGCCGAGGCCGCGGTGGTCGCCGGCGCGGGTGCGCAAGGCAAACGCCTGATCGCGCATATCGTGCCGCGCGATGCGCATATCGACGATGCAACGTTGGCCGCAACCCTGCGCGCGCATTGCGAAGCGCAACTGGCGCCTTATCTGGTTCCGCAGACATTTGTTGTTCATGCAGCGTTGCCGTTGACCGCCAGCGGCAAGATCGATCGCCGCACGCTGGCGCAAGGCGTGGACGAAAACCCTGTGGTGTGGTCCGATGATGCGCCACTCGAGCAGCAACTGTCGTCGCTGTGGCGGCAATTGCTCGGGGTTGCCGTTCTCGATGTCGATGCCAACCTGTTCGATCTGGGCGCGCGTTCGTTGACGGTGGTGCGTGCGCTGACCGAATTGCGTCGTCGTGGATTCCGCGCACTCAGTGTCGCGCAAA
This sequence comes from Rhodanobacteraceae bacterium, assembly GCA_039923855.1. Lineage (GTDB taxonomy): Bacteria > Pseudomonadota > Gammaproteobacteria > Xanthomonadales > Rhodanobacteraceae > 66-474. The sequence goes on from JBDTBW010000008.1 coordinate 6,301, forward strand.
TCTACGAGCATCCAAGCGTTGCGAAAATGACGGCGTTATTGACATCGGATTCCGACGCCGGGGCGCCAACATCCGATGCGCGGGAACGCGCCCAGCGCGCGCGCGCGGCAATGGGGCGCTTCGCTCCGGTTGGCAGGTCCGCGCGATGAATCAGAGTCTGCCCGAAGGCGTCGCCATCGTCGGCATGGCCGGCCGCTTCCCGGGCGCGGCGACGATCGAGGAATTCTGGAGCAATCTGATCGCCGGCCGCGAGAGCATCACGCGTTTCGTGGATAGCGAATTGTCGCCTTCGATTCCGGCGGAACTTCGTAACCATCCGCGTTACGTCCCGGCACGCGGCGTGATCGAGGACGCCGACCGTTTCGACGCCGCGTTTTTCGGCATCCCGCCGCGCGAAGCGCTGCTGATCGATCCGCAACAGCGCGTCTTCCTCGAACTGTGCTGGAATGCGCTCGAACACGCAGGCGTGGATCCGCAACGGTTCCCGGGCAACATCGGCGTTTACGCCGGAACCTCGAACAACAACTACCGCAAGCTGGTCGAGTCGCGTCCCGATCTGGTGCGCGCGTCCGGTGATTTCGCCGAGATGCTCGCGAACGAAAAGGACTATGTCGCCACGCGCGTTGCGCACCGTCTCGATCTCAAAGGGCCCGCGCTGAGCATCCATACCGCCTGTTCGACGTCGCTCGTTGCGGTCGCGCAAGCGTGGTATGCGCTGATGAG
>JBDTBW010000009.1:0-3608 GCA_039923855.1 Rhodanobacteraceae bacterium
AGGGTGGTGTCCTAGGCCTCTAGACGATGGGGACAGCGGGGAACGTGGTGGAGCCAGCCGGGATCGAACCGGCGACCTCTACAATGCCATTGTAGCGCTCTCCCAGCTGAGCTATGGCCCCACGCTGTGAACGCGCAAGAATAAAGTGATGCGGGGTGAGCGTCAAGGCAAGGCATTACGGGAGGCGCATGCATAGCATCGGCTTTATCCGGGATCTGGCTTTCGTGATGCTCGCCGCGGGCGTGATCACGGTGCTGTTCCATCGCTTGCGGTTGCCGGTGTTGCTGGGCTACATCATCGCCGGCGTGTTGATCGGGCCGCACACGCCGTGGCGGCTGGTGGCGGATCAACGCACCATGCGCGATATCGCGGATCTTGGCGTGTTGCTGTTGATGTTCACGCTGGGCCTCGAGTTTTCGTTGCGCAAATTGCGCGCGCTTGGCGCGGGCGTGCTGCTGGCCGCGATCGCGGAAGTCGCGCTGATGCTGTGGTTGGGCATCGAGGCCGGACGGCTGGCCGGGTTGAACCCATTGAACGCGCTGTTTCTCGGCGGCGTGGTGTGTTTGTCCTCGACCATGGTGGCGATCCGCAACATCGATGATCGCGGCATGCGCCGCGAGCCGTTCGTGCCGGTGCTGATCGGCTTGCTGATTTCCGAGGAAGTGTTGACGGTGGTGTTGCTGACCGTGCTCTCCGCGATCGCATTGGGCGGCACGGCGGCGCCGGGCGTGGCGCTCGTCGTGCTCGGCCGCCTGGCGCTGTTCGTCGCGGTCGCGCTGATTCTCGGGCTTTTGTTGTTGCCGCGCCTGCTCGACGCGATCGCGGCGCGCGGGCGCGAGGAGATGCTGCTGATCGCGGTGCTTGGCATCTGTTTCGGCGCAAGCCTGCTGGCGGCATCGGCCGGGTTCACCGTGGCGCTCGGCGCGTTCATGGCCGGCGTGGTGGTGGCCGAGGCGCATTGCGCGCCGCGCATCGTGCGCATGGTCGAACCGGTGCGCGACATGTTCGCCGCCATATTCTTCGTCGCGATCGGCCTTCTGCTCGATCCCGGCATGTTGCTGGCGTATGCGCTGCCGGTGCTCGGCATTGCGCTGCTGGTGATCGTCGGCAAGTCGTTCGCATGCAGCCTTGGCGTATTTTTCTTCACCGGACGCGGCATCCGTGCGTCGTTGCGCACCGGTTTGTCGATGGCGCAGATCGGCGAGTTCTCGTTCGTGATCGCCACGCTTGGCATCGCTTCCGGTGCCGTGAGCGGTTTCATTTACACATTGGCCGTTGGCGCATCGGCGATCTGCATTGCAGTCTCGCCGCTGCTGATCGGCAACGCGGAGCGTTTGCAACGCGGGGTGCGGCGCTTGACGCCACGGCCTCTGCGCGCGCTGGGCGCGGGTTACAGCGAATGGATCGGGCACCTACGTCCGGTCGGCGACAACGCGATCGTCGCGCGGATGCTGCGGCGGTTTCTGTGGCATATCGCGATCAACGTGTTGCTGGTGTGCGCGGTGTTCGTCGGCGGCGCATGGTTGAACGTCATGGCGCCGCGCTGGTTGCCGTCGTTCGCGTCGGACGTTTCCTTGCGGCGTTCGCTGATCTGGACACTGGCGTTGTTCGTGTCGTTGCCGATGTTGATCGCGGTCTATCGCAAGGCCGACGCGCTGGGCATGTTGCTCGCGGAACTGGGTATCCGCGAAAGCGTGCATGGCGCGCGCACCGAAGCGCTGCGACGGGTCTTGGCGAAATTGATCCCGCTGGCGACGCTGCTGGGTTTGGCGCTGCTGGTCGGGGTGCTGGGTGCGGCGATCCTGCCGCCACGCGGCGTGCTGATCGCTCTGCTGGGCATCGGCGCGCTGACCGCATGGTTTCTCTGGAGCGCGCTGGTGCGCGTGCACGCGCGTCTGCAGGCGACGTTGCGCGATCTGGTCGAAAAAAAATCCGCGCCGCCGCGGTAATCCGCGCCTCTTTCTGGCGAACGACGGTTCAGCCGGACGACAGCTAATCGTCTATCGCTGCGCATCGCGCGGCGTATGATTGGCGACGTTCGCGTCATCGAACGAGGTGGTTTCGGATTCCACACTATCGAGGGAGGTCATGATGAAAACCATAATCGGATTTTTGGCGATCGCATGCGCGGGGTTATTGATCAGCGCGCCACCGGCGTTGGCGGCTTCGGCGTCGGGCAGCGCCAGCGCGGTCTGCAAGGATGGCAGCACCTGGACCGGCACCTCGCATCGCGGCGCATGTCGCGGACATCAAGGTGTGCAGAACTGGAACGATGGCGGATCGACGTCGACCACGACGGGCACGGCCACCACATCGGCAACGTCATCTTCGCCGCGCAAGTCGCACGCAAAGACTTCGACGATGACCCCCGCGCCGATGCCATCGACGCAAACCTCCGCGTCTACCACGACGACCGGCAGCGCCAGTGCGGTCTGCAAGGATGGCAGCACCTGGAACGGCACCTCGCATCGCGGCGCCTGCCGCGGCCATCAAGGCGTGCGGAGCTGGTCGTCGACATCCACGATGACCTCGACATCGACCGCGCCGAAAGCGCCACCACCGATTGTGCCGATACCCGCCAATCGGCCGATGAATCCGCCGGCGACTTCGCCGATGGGCAACTCTCGCAGCGCGTCGACCACGCGCACCAGCTCATCGACCATGCCGACGACAGCGGCGGCTGGCGGCGGCCCTGGCCCGGTATGGGTCAACATGACCAGCAAGGTCTATCACTGCTCGAATGACCGCTGGTACGGCAAGACCAAGAACGGCCAGTACATGACGCAAGCGCAAGCCACGGCGCAGGGCTACCGCCCCGATCACGGCAAGGCGTGTTCGTGATCGGAATCCATGCGACTGTTTTTCAGGTTCGTAGCAAAAGCAAAGGCCACCGAGAGGTGGCCTTTGTCATATGTGGGGCGGGGGGAATGCTCGGCCCATCCATGGGCCTCGCTCTCGCTGCGTTCGGACCCGCCTGCGGCGGTCCAAAATCATTCCAGACGTTTTGTCGAACCGGGTTCTCTCCAAATCACCCCGTCCAAATGAAAAGGCCCGCGCGAGGCGGCCCTTGTTCATTTGGCGGGGGCTATCACATTCGCGCGGCAAGCCATTGCATTGATTGCTTTTTATAGTTCCGCTTTTTGCCTGTTACCGCCAAAGTTACCGCCAGCAGGGGTTCGCAGGCCCTTGTTTTGCCCTGTTCTCGCTAGGGCCCTTTTATAGGCGGGAAATACTAGGCTCGCCCGGAACGCGCGCATGGGACAGGCGTGGGTCAACGTCTCGACCAAGGTGTATCACTGTACCAACGATCGCTGGTATGGCAGGACCAAGGAGGCCAGTACATGAGCGCAGCTCAAGCGAAAGCGTAGGGTTACCGGCCGGATCACGGTAAGGAGTGTCAGTAAGCGAGGGCGACGCTCGTTTCGCGGAGGATGAAAGACAAAGACCACCCGAGCGGTGGCTTTTGTCGATTGGGGTTGACACCTCGCTGTCGAAATCACTCCCTGCGATCAGCAACGCAAGAAAGATCGCCTGCCTCCGGATTGCGTGATGTTCCGCAGGAAGAGCGTCGCGCGATCCCGTGGCTGCGAATGCTCTGCACGACGCAG
>JBDTBW010000010.1:0-19928 GCA_039923855.1 Rhodanobacteraceae bacterium
GACCAGGCCCGCGGGACCCAGGATCGGATCCTCGTCCTCAATCATTTGCACGGGTCCCGCCTCGATGGGTCGCGCGGGTCAGCGCGGCAACGACTGCGCGTCGCAGTGACTCGATCTTGTCTGCCAAGCTCGGCACATCGAGAAGATCGTCGACCAGCCGATCGCTACGGCGAAGCAGGTGAACCAGGGAGTTGAGATTGCGTCCGATCGCGCCGATCTCCCGCAGAGCATCGCGCAGCGCGGTAAGTTCTTGCTTGGCGAAGGGAACAGCGCCTTCGATGCGATGCCGTAGCTGCCGCACGATCCAGGCCGGGGCGGAATAACCCTCCGGTTCGGCCAAGGCACGAATCGCCCGAATCTCGGTTGGACGCAACCGCAGCATGATGCGTCCGCTGTGGCCGCCCTGGCCGCCGCGTGTGTCCGACTTCGGTAAAGCGCAAACGGCACCCATGTTGTGCGCGATCACCGTCGTCACCATGCGGCGCAGCAGGACGGATTCGGTCAGCCCTTCGCTTGCGGCCAGTGCCTGAAATTGCCGCTTGGTCTGTGCGCTGCAGCGTGCGTGGAGTTCCGGCATCAGGAGATCTCGCTAAGCAACGCCGAACGATCCTGTGCCACAACGCTACCGCAATCCCTATCCTGCACTAGCCTTTTTTGAGACGTAAAACCTTCAGCCGGCTGAAGATCGCGATCCTTGGCTTCAGTGAAAACAGGCTCGTCAGTGTGGGCAGCGCAGGGATCGAAGACCGACGCGGTCGGCTCGGTGGTGCTGCATAAAGTGGCGGCTTTGGATTCGACCCGGTATTTACTCGCGCATGGAATTAGCGTCGATTTCATACGTTGGCCTTGGCGTCGCGCGCCTCGGCGATGATCCGATCCGCCAGTGCATGCACTTCGCGCAAGTCGTACACCGTCATGCGACGGCCAAGCCGGATCGGCGTCAACTTGCCTTTGCGGCACAGTTCGAACAGGTAGGTTGGCCCGCACGCGAGAATGCGACAGGCATCGGCCTTGCGACCGAAGCGGGCTTCTTCGAGGGGTTTGTTCATGTGACCGTCCATGTGAGCGCGAATGCGCGGACGGTTTATCTATTTACTACTATTTCCGGAAGAAACAAGCACTGAGCTAGCTCGATGCATACTGAACCCGTTCGATGTATACGCAACCGGCTTGGTGCATGTTTCTTCGGTGATCTTGCGTTCGCTATCGTCCCGGATTAAGCCGCGATGTCTTTTGATGCGCGGTGCACGGCGCACGGCGCAATGCGCCGACGGTACCAGGAGCTATCGGCTTGCCGCGTAAGGCTTCATTGATCTGCATTTACGACTGTGCCTACAGCGCCAGTCCCGCCAATGCTTGCGCGGCGCGGTCGCGTTGCAGGTGCGCGTAGTGCTTCTCGATCATCGCAACACTGGTGCCACTCACTTGCGCCACGGTCATCAAGTCCAAGCCGCCTGTGGCAAGGTCGGTGATAGTCGAATGGCGCAAGGTGTACGCGGTCGCATTGTCGGGCAGCCCGGCAGCGTGCGCCGCATCCTTGATCGGGCCTTTCCAGTAATCCTTGCTCCACGGCTTGCCACTGGCCCGCGCGAATAGCGGTGCAGCCGGCAGCTTGGATCGTGACTGTTGCCTGAAAAACGCGGCGGTCTCGGGCGGCAACAGAATCTTGCGGCCTGCGCCGGACTTGTCCCGTTCGATTACAAGCTCTCGGTTGCGGATATCGAAGTCGCCCACGCGCAGGGCGGCCAGTGCACCCGGTCGAATCGGCAACATACATAGGCCACGCGCGAACGCGGCGGCATCGGGGGGCATGTTCGCCAACAGCGCACGGCGCTGATCGCGGTCAAGGTACAGATTGCGCCGACCTTTGGCGTCGACTGGTTTCAGTGCCGATTGCCAAGCGCGAGCAGTCAGCGCTTCGCCCTGTGCCAATGCCTGATTCAGCGCCGCGCGAAACGCGACCATGTCACGATTGACGGTCGCGCCGGCACGATTACGAGTCACGGGCCTGCCTTTCTTGCGTCGAGATACAAGCGCCGGCATCGCTTCCAGTCGGTGGCGCCATGCTCTTACCTGCTTGTCCGTCAGCTTGTGGAGTGCGATCTTTGCAATAGGATCGTTGTAGACGTATCTAACGAACCGCTTCGCCGCGTCCGGCTTGCACTCAGCGTACTGCTCGCAAACCTCTCGCACCGTCACCGGCTTGTGTGAGCCACCGGTACCAACGTGTTCGAACCATTCGCGAGCTTGTTTCTGGGCAGCGCTAAACCGCTCATTCGGTGGCAGATAGCCGAAGTCGCCGAGCGAATGCTGGCGTTGCTTGCGCTCGTCTGCATCATAGTAACGAGCGATCCAGGCGCCACTGTTGCCGATACTCGATGGACGAAAACCAAGGAATTGGCCGTTAGCAATCTTGTGCCAGTACGGTTCGCGTTGCGGCTTCAATTTCTCGCGTGTTTTGACAGTACCCAAGTCCACAGTTTTCCGTCTCCGATTTAGCCAGTACGGAAACAGTACGGAAAACATAGGTGGACGTCAAGGGAAGCTCTGATACTCAAGCGATTGATTTTACTGTCCATGCATGACCCATGAAGTACCGTTTCCCAGCTTTGACATGGTAGGGGTCGCAGGTTCGATCCCTGTTGCGCCCACCACCCATTAATCCTCTCAGTGATGGGACCAGTCGTCGGGATTCTCCGTATTGCCCGGCGAAAGCCCCAACACATCGCCTTGCGTCGTGACCCCGAGTCCAAGCACGGTTCGGTTGGCGTAGCTGAAATAAGACACCACCTGGTTGATTTCCAGGATGCGGCCGTCACCGTAACCGGCGGCGCGCATTGCTTCGATCTGCTCTTGCAACGCATCTCGCGATTGCGGTGAGCATGTCAGCGTCCGCGCGTAGTGCAGCGCGGTCTGTTCGGCTGGCGAAAAGACACCGCCGAACTCCTCCGACTCGAGCGCCCGGCGAATCGTTGCAGCACGCGCGTTGTTCCCGAGCAATCTGCGCAGGCCGGCGAAATGGTGTTCCACGCAATAGGCGCAGCCATTGAGCAGGCTGACCTGCACTCCCAACGTCTCCAGAAACCATTCGGGCGTGACGTTGGCCGCGTGATGCAGCACGTTTTTGTAAAGCGCCATGTGGGCCGCCATCGTGTGCGGCCGCAGGCTGTGCGCGAGCATGATGTTGTCGATCTTGTCGTGCGGCCCCTTGACGCGCTCGTAGAGCGCCTTGAGATGGCTGCCGGCCTCGGAGTAGGGAATATGTTTGATCCACATGCGAATGAAACGTTGAGAGGAGTCGAAAAGCCAACTTAACCGATTGATTGCCAAGCGGCACAGCGCAATCGGTTTCAGAGTATACGCACAAAGCTACTCACAACTGCACAAAGTACCCAACCGTGCTATCGCGAGATTATAAGGGTGAACGAAAGCGCGCGGCGCGGATCAAGCCACCCGCTGGGGTGCGTATTCCGGGTCGACTGACCAACGTATCCGGTAACGGTTGACTGCAGCGGCGGTGTTGCTCAACCGATCAGGCAACTTGCCTTAGTCCCAATATGGGACTATGATGCCTGCATGAGAATCATCGCCGTGGGCACTTTGAGGCGCTTCTGGGAACGCCATCCGGATTCCGAGCAACCCCTCAAGGCCTGGTACGACGAAGCCAAGCATGCAAGCTGGACCACGCCACAGGAAATCAAGAACCACTATGCAAGCGCCAGTTTCGTCGGCAGCAATCGCGTGATCTTCAACATCAAGGGCAACGACTACCGACTCATCGCAGCCGTTGCCTATCGCTTCCAGGCCGTCTACATCAAGTTCATCGGCACCCATGCCCAGTACAACCGGGTCGATGCCGCCACCGTGGAGAAGTCATGAACATCCATCCCATCCGCAACAAAAATGACTACAAGGCTGCTCTGCGCGAGCTGTCGGCGTATTTCGAGAACGAGCCGGAGCCGGGTAGCGCGGACGGCGATCGCTTCGAGATCCTTGCCACCTTGGTCGAGGCCTACGAGATCAAGCATTTCCCCATCGTGGCGCCCGATCCCGTCGAGGCGATCCGGTTCCGAATGGAACAAGGCGGCCTGACCGTGAAAGACTTGGTGCCCTCCATCGGCCAAGCCAATCGTGTCTATGAGGTGCTGAATCGCAAGCGCGGCCTCACGATCGAGATGATCCGCAACTTGCATCGCAACCTCGGCATTCCTGCGGAGAGTTTGATCGGGGCTTGATCGGCACCGTCGGAATCGCGACGTGCCCTTACCGGCAGGATGGCCACTTCTCACCGGAATCGCGGTCAGCAATTATCGGAATCTGCAATAGGCGAGGCTTCGCAAAGTTCAGCCTGCTGAACTTTTGACGTGTGAAAAATGGCTAGTGCGGGATAGGTTAAGCGGGGCCATTGTGTGACACGAGCGTCCCAAAAGTATGGCGCGCCGTACTTTCAACCGTCAAAAAATGGCTAGTGCAGGATAGGGATTGCGGTAGCGTTGTATGACAGATTGTGCCGAGGGGCGGCAAATCGTCGGCTGCGCTCACGCGCGCAATCAATCCACGTCGGCAATGCTCCGCAGTGGTTTCGCGTGGCACATCGCTACTACGACAGAACTTTGGTAAGAGAGATATTGACAATGCATAATATATTTCTATAATTCCGGAATTATGAAAGAAAGCGATGCCGTTTCCGCGCTCAAGGCGTTGGCCCAGGACAGCCGCCTCGCCGCGTTCCGCCTATTGGTGCAGGCCGGGCCGGATGGTATGGCCGTAGGCGAACTCGGCGAGCGCCTGAATCTACCGGGCGCGACCCTGACCAATCACTTGCACGTCTTGCGCCGTGCCGGACTGGTGCGTGACGTACGCGAAGGCCGCAGCATCCGTTGTCGCGCCAACTACGCACACATGAACGCGTTGCTTGCCTTCCTCACGGAGAACTGCTGTGGCAGCGATGCGGCAGCTTGTGCGCCACCGCGCGTGCCCAACAGGAGAAAAGGCCCATGAAACGCTTCCACGTGCACGTCAACGTCAACGATCTCGACACCAGTATCGGCTTCTACTCCACACTGTTCGGCGCAACACCAGCGGTACGCAAGCCGGACTATGCGAAATGGATGCTGGACGATCCACGCGTCAACTTTGCGATCTCGCAGCGCGATCGTGCCGGAGGCGTCGATCATTTGGGTTTGCAAGCCGACGATAGCGCGGAGCTTAAAGAAATCGGCGCGCGGCTTGCCGCAGCGGATGCAGTGGCGCTGGCCGAACGCGGGGCGACTTGTTGTTACGCGCATTCCGACAAATATTGGGCGGAAGATCCGCAGGGTGTGCGCTGGGAGACTTTCCACACGCACGGCGCCGCGACAACCTATTCCTTGCCGACAGAACATGCGTCTGCCGAAACCGCTGCGTGTTGCGGGGAGCTAGCCTCGGAACCAAATGCCGCATCCTGCTGCAAAACTGCTCCTTGCGGATGAACGCCGTGCCGCGCGTCTTGTTCATCTGCGTCGAGAACGCCTGCCGCAGCCAGATAGCGGAAGGTTTTGCGCGATTGCTTGGCGGTGATCGTATCGAAGCCTGCTCCGCCGGCTCCAGACCATCCGGCACGGTTAACCCGCGCGCAATTGCCTTCATGGCCGAGCGTGGCATCGACCTTTCCGCGAACGATTCCAAGCCACTCAGCGCATTCGATGGTCAGTCGTTCGATGCAGTGGTGACCATGGGTTGCGACGATGCCTGCCCGTGGCTGCCGGCACGTCTTCGCGAGGATTGGGCTCTGCCCGATCCCAAGTCTTTACCAGATGAGGCGTTCCGCGACGTGCGCGATGAGATCGAGCGGCGTGTGTTGCGGCTACTCGACCGGCTTCTCGGCGAGGGGAACGCATGAAAGTCTCATTGCCGCGTCGATTGCTGGCGGAGTTCATCGGTACTGCCGCACTGTTGGCGGTCATCGTCGGATCGGGACATATGGGCGAAATGCTGGCGCAAGGCAATGCCGCGATCGCGCTGCTGGCCAACAGCACCGCGACCGGGCTTGCGTTGTACGTGCTGATCGTGATGTTCGCGCCGATTTCCGGCGCGCATTTCAATCCAGTGGTGAGCTTGGCGCTGGCGTTACGCCGTGCGATCGGCTGGCACGAAGCGCTGGCTTATATTCCTGCGCAGATGGGTGGCGCGATCGCCGGCGTGGTGCTGGCGCATCTGATGTTCGGGCTCGATCCGATCAGCATGGGCGTCAAGGTACGCAGCGGGCCGGCGTTGTGGCTGAGCGAAACCGTCGCCACCGTGGGCCTACTGCTGACCATCCTGCTCGGGCACCGCGCGCGACCGGCACAAGTCCCGGCGCTGGTCGGCGCCTATATCGCCGCGGCTTACTGGTTCACCGCCTCGACCGCGTTCGCCAATCCCGCGGTCACGATCGCGCGAGCGTTGACGACCACGTTCGCCGGCATTCGGCCCGACGATGTGCCGGGCTTCATCGCCGCGCAATTGCTTGGTATTGCGCTGGCGTTGCCACTGGCCGCCTCACTCATCAACAACACACAGCCCTCTCGCATGGACGACACCTAGCAGGCTAAAGGTCGCCCGATCTGCTCCTTCATGCGAATCTGTGCGCGAAAGATCATCTCGATCGCTACGGTGAAGCATGCGGACCAAGGCGTTGAGGTTGCGCCCGATGGCGACGTGGGCTATTCCCAACCGGGAGTAGGAGTACAAAACTTGGTACCAACTGTCCCCGCGATCCCTATCCTGCACTAGCTCATTTCTCCCCTCAAAAAGTCCAGCATGCTGGACTTTTGCAGGCCCTGTTCGATAAGCGGGCTACTGTGGTTGCATTGTTTTTCAGATGAATGGTAACGATGCAAGGAATAACATTGGCTCATCCCTTTTTATCGTCTGCGCGAAATCAACTTGCACGCCTGCGGATCGGAATAACTTTGCCACCCGCCCGCAACCCGTCGAGATAGTCCGCCCACGCCTGCATCATCTTGCGGCGCTCAGGCAGGTGTTCAGCGTGGTTGTAGGCGGCTTTGACCTTGTTGCGCTCGGCGTGTGCCAGTTGGCGTTCGATCACGTCGGTGTTCCAGCCCTGTTCGTGCAGCAGCGTGCTGGCCATGCTGCGAAAGCCGTGCCCGGTCATCTCGTCGCCGGTGTAGCCAAGCCGGCGCAATGCCGCCGTCACCGTGTTCTCGCTCATGGGCCGCGCCATGCTGCGAACGGACGGGAACACATAGCGCCCGGTTCCGGTCAGCGGTTGAAGCTCGCGCAGGATCGCTTGCGTCTGCGTGGACAGCGGCACGAGGTGCGTCTCGCGCATCTTCATCCGCTCGGCGGGGATGCGCCACTCGCCCTTGTCCAGATTGAACTCGGCCCATTCCGCTTGCCGTAGCTCGCCCGGTCGCACGAATACCAGCGGCGCGAGTTGCAAGGCGCAGCGTGTGACGTAATAGCCGGTGAACCCTTGAATCGCGCGCAACAGTTCGCCCACCTTGGCCGGGTCGGTGATACTGGCGTGGTGACGGGTCTTGTTGGTCTTGAGCGCGCCGCGCAGATCGCCGGTCGGGTCACGCTCGGCCCGGCCCGTGGCGACGGCATAGCGGAACACCTGCCCGCAGACTTGCTTGAGTCGTTGTGCGGTTTCCAGTTTGCCGCGTGATTCGGCGCGGCGTGCCACGGCCAGCAATTCCGGCGCGGTGATTGCACCGATAGGCCGCGCGCCAATCCATGGGAAGGCCAGTCCGAGCAACCACAGAATCTTCTCGCGTGTCGTTTCGGAAAGCTCATCACGCCTGGCCAGCCATTCGCGCGCGATCGGCTCAAACGCCGTTTCTGCCGAGACCTGCGCAGTGAGCTTGCTCAGTTTGCGTTGTGCGCTTGGATCAGTACCGTCGGCCAGCAGTTTGCGGGCAGCGTCGCGTTTGTCCCGCGCGGCGGTAAGGGAAACTTCGGGATAAACGCCCAAGCTCAGCATCTTCGCCTTGCCCGCGAAGCGATAGCGGTAGCGAAAGCGCCGCGATCCGCAGGGATCGACTTCGACACACAGGCCGCCCGCATCGGCGACGCGATACAGCTTGGCTTTCGGCTTGAGGCTGCGCAGCTTGGTATCCGTCAGCATGTGAGTAACATCCGATCCATAAGTGAGTAAGTTTTTTCGGAAAAGCGGTGAGTAACCGTTCCTAACGCACAATGTTACTCACTCCTCGCTCGCGTTGCAATGGGACACGCTTGGACATAATGCAACAAAAAACCCGCATGGATAGCGAGTTTCAGGGGATTTGCGAGATGGTGTGGGACGTGGTGAAACGGGTCAATGGTGCCGTTGAGAGGAGTCGAACCTCCGACCTACTGATTACGAATCAGTTGCTCTACCAACTGAGCTACAACGGCACGATGCGACCGGGAAGTTTAGAGGCCGGGGCGTGCACGCGCAATGTGAGCCGTCAAGCCGTCCCGCCGCGCAATTCCTTCGGCAACGCGAAGGTGACGTCTTCCGGATCTCCGTGCAATTCGCGCACGGATTGCGCGCCGCAGGCGCGCAGGTGTGCGATCACCTCTTGCACCAGTTTTTCGGGCGCGGACGCGCCGGCGGTCACGCCGATGGTCTTTGCGCCTTGCAACCATCCGCTGTCGATGCTGGCGGGGCCATCGATCAGATAAGCGGGTACGCCCTGCTTCGCCGCCAGTTCGCGCAGGCGGTTGGAGTTGGAGCTGTTGCGCGAACCGACCACAAGCACCAGATCGGATTCATTGGCCAGATCGCGCACTGCGTCCTGGCGATTTTGTGTTGCGTAACAGATGTCGTCCTTGCGCGGACCTTCGATCGCGGGAAACTTTTCGCGCAACGCCGCGATGATCGCCTTGGTGTCATCGACGGAAAGCGTGGTCTGGGTGACGTAGGCCAGCGCATCGGACCGTTGCGGCTGCAGCGTCGCGACATCGGCCAGCGTTTCGATCAGATGAATTTCGCCGGCGTTGCGCGCATCCCATTGCCCCATGGTGCCTTCCACTTCCGGATGCCCGGCGTGACCGACCAGCACCACGTCGCGCCCCGCGCGTCCGTGGCGTGCGACTTCCATGTGCACCTTGGTCACCAGCGGACAGGTTGCATCGAACACTTTCAAGCCGCGTTGCGCGGCCTGCTCGCGCACCTGCTGCGAAACGCCATGCGCGCTGAAAATCACGGTGGCGCCATCGGGAACTTCCGCGAGCTCATCGACGAAGACCGCGCCGCGCGCGCGCAACCCTTCCACCACGTAGCGGTTGTGCACGACTTCATGGCGCACGTAAATCGGGGCGCCGTATGACTCCAGTGCACGTTCGACGATCGCGATGGCGCGATCGACGCCGGCGCAGAAGCCGCGGGGATTGGCGAGGAGCACATTCATGCCCTTGATTATCCCGCCTCCTGATGTCCCGCGAATAACCCCAACGCGATCAACGCAATCGCCCCCACACAGATCGCCGAATCGGCGACGTTGAACGCCGGCCACGACCACGCGCGCCAATAAACCTGGATGAAATCGGTCACCCGTCCATGCGCAAGGCGATCGATCAGATTGCCGAGTGCGCCGCCGATCACCAGCGCCAGCGGCGTCGCGGTGCGCCAGTCGCGGCGCGGCGTGCGCGAAAGCCACACAATCAGGACGGCGCTGACGACCAGCGCCAGGATCGAGAACAGCCAGGTCTGCCAACCGGAGCCGTCCCTCAGGAAACTGAAGGCCGCGCCGGTATTGAATGCCAGCGTCCAATTGAGCATGTGCGGGACCACAGTCTGCGGTACGTACGGTGTCAAGGCGCGCAACGCAATAGCCTTGGTCAACTGATCGAGCGCGATGACGGCCAGCGACACGATCAGCCACGGAAGCGCGTTGGCTCGGAATATCCGAATCATTTACGGTACCTGCTGTTCCCCTCTCCCGCCGGGAGAGGGTGGCGCGAAGCGCCGGGTGAGGGTCCGATGCTTGCGATGTGTTCCGCAAGATTCATACCCTCACCCCTGACCCTTTCCTGCCGGGAGAGCGGTTCAAGAATCACAACCATCGCCGTGTCTCGCCAGCGCCGTCCACGTTCTCGATGCAACGCCCGCACAATTCCGGATGATCGGGGTGTGCGCCGACATCGGCGCGATGGTGCCAGCAACGTATGCACTTCGGATCATCGCTGACCATGGCCGACACCCGCACGTCCGCGCCTTCCAGTTCGGTGAGCACGGCATCTGTTTGCGCGCCGCCGAGATCGAGCCGCAGATCGGACACGATAAAGAAGAACCGCAACTCCTCGGCAACCGGCTTGTAGCGATCCACGATCGATGGATCGGCGTGGATCGCGAGCTTGGCATCCAGCGACGCACCGATCTCGCCGGACTGTCGCATGCTTTCCAGCACGCGCGAAGCGCTATCGCGAATCGCCAGCAGGTCGCTCCACCAGCGCCGTTGTTCCGGTGTGCCTTGCATCGCGCTCAATCCGCGGTACCACGTCTCGAACAACACCGACTCGCCGCGCTCGACAAAGGTATCCATGCCGTCGTCGCCGACGACGTGCATCGCGCGCGGCATGTGCTGCCAGATTTCCTCCGACGTGAACGCGAGCAACGGCGCAAGCCAACGCACCATAGCCTCCAGGATCCGGTACATAGCGCTCTGCGCGCTGCGCCGTCCGTGACTTCCGGCCTGCATCGTGTACATGCGATCCTTGGTGATATCCAGATACAGCGCGCCCATCTCGTTGGTGCAGAAGTTCTGCACGCGCTGCACGATTTCTGGAAAATCGTAGCGCGCATACGCCGCGATTACGGCCTGCTGCACGTCGTACGCTTGTTGCACGGCCCACTGGTCGAGCAAGAGGCACTGGGCGGCCGGCAGCGGATCCCTGGCCGGATCGAAATCGTAAAGATTGGCGATGAGATAGCGCGCGGTGTTACGGATGCGTCGATAACTGTCTGCCACGCGCTTGAGGATCTCTTCCGACAACGCCATCTCGTTGCGGTAATCAGCCGACGTGATCCATAGGCGCAGGATGTCGGCGCCCCACGTTTTCATCACGTCTTGCGGCTCGATGCCATTGCCGAGCGACTTCGACATCTTGCGGCCTTGCGCGTCGACGGTGAAGCCGTGCGTCAGCACTTCGTCGAACGGCGCGTGTCCATGCATCGCGCAGGATGTCACCAGAGACGAGTTGAACCAGCCGCGGTGTTGATCCGAACCTTCAAGATAGATCACCTTGTCGCCGGGTCCCCGCGCAAGTTCCGCGCGCTGATCCAGCACGCAGAAATGCGAGGTGCCGGAGTCGAACCACACATCCAGAATGTCGGCGACCTTTTTGTAATCTTTCGCTTCGTCCCCGAGCAGCTCGGTAACTTCGAGCGCGTACCACGCATCGACGCCGCCCGATTCCACGCGCTGCGCGACCTGTTCCAGCAACTCCACGCTGCGCGGGTGCGGCTCATGGGTCAGCTTGTGCACGAACAGCGCGATCGGCACGCCCCAGGTGCGCTGGCGCGAAATGCACCAGTCCGGCCGGCCCTCCACCATGCCGGCGATGCGCTCCTCGCCCCATGCCGGATAGAACGTCACGTCGTTGCGGATCGCATGCATCGCGGACGCGCGCAGACCTGCGCGATCCATGCCGATAAACCACTGCGGCGTGGTACGGAACGCGATCGGCGTGCGGTGCCGCCAGCAATGCGGATAACTGTGGGTGATCTTTTCGTCGTGCAATAGCACGCCGCGTTCGCGCAACACGTCGATGATCGCGTCGTTGGCTTTCCAGATGTGCTGGTTCTCGAAGATCGGCGTACCCGGCAGATACACGCCGTTGCCGCCGACCGGATTCAACACGAAAGCCTGCGTGTTGTCGACCAATCCGTATTTCTGTCCGACGACGAAATCCTCGACACCGTGGCCGGGCGCGGTATGCACGGCGCCAGTGCCCTCCTCGGCGGAAACGTGATCGCCGAGAATGATCGGAATCTTGCGGTCGTAAAACGGGTGCTTCAAGCCCCTCTCCCCCCGGGAGAGGGGTTGGAGTGAGGGTCGATGTTGCGGCGCTGACGCAATGCCTTGAATGGCATCGCGTGCAGCAACTGAGGAGGAGGCAGGATGCCGACTGGAGTCCGCTCCATGGATGGATATTTGCGACGGATCCTGACCCTCACCCGGCCTTCGGCCCCCCTCTCCCGCAGGGAGAGGGGAAAAGCTCTCCAATTCGACGCCCTTCGCACGACCCAACACTTTCATTTCTTCGATGCCGTAACGCACAAGTGCTTTGTCCGCCAACGCTTCCGCCAGTACCAGCAACACTCGCTTGCCTTCGCGCGGCGGTCCTTCCACCAACGCGTAATCGAGGTCGGGGCCGAGCGTCACCGCCAGACTCGCCGGCAGCGTCCACGGCGTGGTGGTCCAGATCGGCACCGACACGATCGTGTCGGTGTCGATGCTTACGCCGAACTTCGCGGCGAGTGCTTCAGGATCGAGCGCGTCGTAGGCGACGTCGATCGCGGGCGACTGCTTGTCGGCGTATTCGATCTCGGCTTCCGCCAGCGCCGAGCCGCAATCGAAACACCAATGCACCGGCTTGAAGCCGCGCAGCACGTGGCCATTGGCATACACGCGCGCCAGCGCGCGCAGGATGTCGGCTTCGTATTTCAGATCCATCGTGCGATAGGGATGCTCCCAATCGCCAAGCACGCCGAGCCGCTTGAAATCGCGGCGCTGCAAATCGATCTGCGCGTTGGCATAATCGCGGCACAGCTCGCGGAACCGCGCGGCATCGACCTTGTGGCCGACCTTGCCGACCTTTTTTTCGACCGCGATTTCGATCGGCAACCCGTGGCAATCCCAGCCGGGAATGTAAGGCGAACGAAAACCCGCCATCAGTTTCGAGCGCACCACCACGTCTTTCAGAATCTTGTTCACCGCGTGGCCGAGATGGATCGCGCCGTTCGCGTACGGCGGCCCGTCGTGCAGGATGAAAGCGTGTTCGCGCTGCGCGGTTCGCTTTTGCAATTGCGCATAACGATTAACGCGTTCCCACGCCGCGAGCATTTCCGGCTCGCGCCGCGCAAGATCGGCCTTCATCGCGAAGGAGGTCTGCGGCAGATTGATGGTGGGTTTGTAGTCCATGCGGAAGTCGGAAGTCGGAAGTCGGAAGAGCGTAACGAACCAAGCCGTCATTCCCGCGCAGGCGGGACTGCGGCGGCAGGGATGCCGAAGCGAATGCCGAAGGCGGCCCGCAGGCCGAGCGCCAAGGACGGCGCTAGTAATCCAGCGTCTTTACCGTTCATGGTGCTGGATCCCGGCCATTCCGTGGCCGGGTTGACGAAATGGAAGCTTATCGTCAATCCGCAAACGCAGGATCCTGCTCGCTTCCTCTGCATCCCGATCCATCTGCATCTTCAAAGCATCCAGATCGGCGAATTTTTTCTCGTCGCGCAGTTTGGCGACGAATTCGACCTCAAGATGCTTGCCGTACAAGTCGCCGTCGAAATCGAACAGGTACGCTTCCAGCAATGGTTCGGTGCCGCCCACAGTCGGGCGCACGCCGAGACTGGCAACGCCCGGCCAGGATTCGGTAGGCGCCTCGTGCTCGTGCGCAGTAGCAGGCCACGGCTCGTGCGCTTCAACGCATCGCGCAAACGCGAGGTCTCGCCCGCGCACGCGCACAGCAAAGATGCCGCCGAGCGGTGCAACGCGCCGGCACAACCGGATATTCGCCGTTGGATAGCCAAGCTCATGACCCATCCGGTTGCCGCGCACCACGCGGCCGCCGATCGAGAACGGCCGGCCCAACAAACGCGCCGCTGGCTCGAATTTTCCTTCGGCCAGCAATTCCCGGATGCGCGTGGCCGACGCACGCTCGCCATCGACCGCAATCTGTTCGAGCGCATGCGCGCTGAAGCCGCATTCCCCACCAATCTGTTGCAACAACGCGAAATCGCCGGCGCGCTGATGGCCAAAACGAAAATCCTCGCCGACCAAAATTTCGCGCGCACCCATGCGTTCCACCAATACCCCACGCACAAAATCCACGGCGTCCATCGCGGCGAGTTGCGCGTCGAAGCGCAACAGCAAAACCAACTCCATCCCGGCCGCGGCGAAGCCTTGCAGCTTTTCGCGCAATGAACCCAGCCGCGGCATCGGCTCTCGCGCGAAAAACGCACGCGGCAATGGCTCGAAACTCACCACCGCCGGAATCAGTCCACGCGCCAGCGCGTGCTCGCGCACGCGCGCCAGCAACGCGGCGTGGCCACGATGCAATCCGTCGAACGCGCCTACGGCGATTACGCTGCCGGACGGCGCCAGGCACGGCCCCGCGGCATCTTGGTAGAGTTTCATCATCGTGAAAGTATATTGGGTGAGCCGGTGTTTCCGCGAGATGCGTTGAAGCGCATCAGGAATGACTGCTCGCCGCGAACCCGAATCAATCAAACGCGAAGATCGCGCATGCGGAAGCCGGTCGCCAGCAGCGTCAGCAGATACGCCGAACCCGCCGCTGCGACCAGCACCGCCAGATGCCAAGTCCTTGTTGCGATTCGCACTTGCGTCCAGTGCGGCCAGATCCACAGACCCGCGAGCAATACCACGACCATCGCCGCGCACGCCACGCCCAGCCGCAGCCAGTGCCGCGCCCAGCCGGGCTGGTGTTGATACACGCCTGCCCGCTTGAGGAAGCGCCATAGCAGGATGAAGTTGAGGTAATTCGACAGGGAGCTGGCGATCGCCAGACCCAGGTGCAGACCCGGCACACGGGCGATGCCGTCGAGCCAGGGCAGCCGCTTCAATCCCGGTGGCGCCCACAGTTCGAACAATAACGCGATCAACGCGAAGTTGAAGACCATGTTGACGATCAGCGTCGCCACGCCGGCACGAACCGGCGTCCTGGTGTCCTGACGCGAATAGAACGCCGGCAACAGGGTCCTGACCAGCGCGATCGCAGGCACGCCGAAGGCAAGCGCGACAAGCGCCAACGCGGTCATCTGTGTGTCGAACGCGGTGTATTGACCGTTCTGGAAGAACGTGGCGATGAGCGGCTGCGCCAGCAGCATCAGCGCGAACATCGCCGGCATCGCGATCAACAGGGTGAAGCGCAGGCCCCAATCGAGCGCGCGCGAAAAACCCGCTCGATCGGTCGCGACATAATGGCGCGACAGAGCGGGCAGGATCACGGTGCCGAGCGCAACGCCGAATACACCCAGCGGCAATTCGAGAAAGCGTGTCGATTGATACATCCAGGTCTGGGACCTGGTGATCAACAGCGAAGTGACCACGGTATCCAGCAGCAGGTTGAGTTGCGCCACCGACGAGCCGAACAGTGTCGGCACCATCAGACGCATGATCCGGCGCACGTCCGGATGGTTCCAGCCCCAACGCGGCAGCGCCAGCAGATCGAGACCGCGCAGCGCGGGCAGCAAAAACAGCAATTGCAAGATGCCGGCGGCCAGCACCGCCCACCCCAGCGCCATGATCGGCACCCGCAACTGCGGCGCCAGCCACAAGGCACCAGCGATCATGCAGACATTGAGGATCACCGGCGTGATCGCCGGCAGCGCGAACTTGTGGAAGCTGTTCAACACCCCGCCCGCCAGCGCGGTCAGCGACACGAACAGCAGGAACGGGAAGGTCAACCGCAACAAATCGACGATGAGATCGAACTTGTGCGGTTGGTCGAGCGATCCGGGTGCGAACAACGTGGCCACTTGCGGCGCGAAAACCATCCCTAGCGCTGTGATCACCAGCAGCACGCCGCCCAGGGTTCCGGCAACGCGCACGGTGAGGACCTTCAGCTCGGCGTGGCTGCGCTTTTCCTTGACTTCGGTGAACACCGGCACGAACGCGGTCGAGAACGAACCTTCCGCGAACAGCCGTCGCATGAAATTCGGGACGCGAAACGCGATCACGAACGCATCGGTGGCGGCACTGGCGCCGAACACATGGCTCATCGCCACATCCCGCGCCAGACCCAGCACGCGCGAAATGAACGTCATCGCGCTGAACGACACCACCCCGCGCAGCAGGCTCGGAGTTTTCATGGGACCGGGACTGGGTAGGTTCGGGTTTGGCGATGCGAGATGAGAAAGGGGGGATAACGCTTGAATTTCTCAACGGCCCGTAAAGAACCGCTTGCAAGCAGGGGGTGCCGAGCTTTTTCGAGTCCCGAGTCCCGGGCCCCGAGTCCCGCAACGACCTTGACTTGCCGACGCCATCTCCGCATACTTGTAGGTCTTTTCCAAATCTGTTTCCGGAGCTCCAACCTGTGGCCAATATCAAGTCCGCCAAGAAACGCGCCCGGCAATCCGTAGTGCGCCGCATGCGCAACGCGAGCCAGCGTTCGATGCTGCGCTCCTCGATCCGCAGGGTGCTGAAGGCGATCGAAGCCAATGACAAGGCCGGCGCCGAAGCCGCCTACAAATCCGCCGAGCCGGTAATGGACCACTACGCCCATCATGGCCTGATCCACAAGAACAAGGCAGCGCGCCACAAGAGCCGTCTGAGCGCCAGGATCCAGGCGCTGGGTTGAATTTTTCTTGCAGTTACGTTTGACCGCACCGTTGAGAAGCGCGGTCAGGGATGACCGCTTTGTGATCTTCGCGCTCAAGGACGAGCGCAAAAATATGCCGGCCTGCACCGGCTTTTTTATTGCGCAAGCAAGGCTCATTCCGTCGCGCCTCCGAGCTCATCCGCTGCGGCTTCCGCAGCCAAGGCCTTGCGTTCGTCGAAAAACCGCTGCGCGGCCAGACACAACTCACGGGTGCCGGAGCGTTCGGCGGCGGAAACCGCGAACCACGGCGTCTGCCAATCGAGCTTTTTGATGATCGTTCGCGCGCGCGCATCGCGTTCTTCCGGCGCCAGCAGATCGAGCTTGTTGAGCACGAGCCAGCGCGGACGTTGCAGCAGATCCTCGTCGTAGCGTTGCAACTCGCGCTCGATCGCGCGCACCTGTTCGACGGGATCGGCGCCGTCGGCCGGCGCGATATCGACCAGATGCAGCAACAGGCTGGTGCGCGCCAGATGTTTCAGGAACTGGATGCCGAGTCCGGCGCCATCCGCCGCGCCCTCGATCAGGCCAGGAATATCGGCGATCACGAAACTCTGATCGGGCCCGATCCGCACCACACCCAGATGTGGTTGCAAAGTCGTGAACGGGTAATCGGCCACGCGCGGGGTCGCGGCCGACACCGCGCGGATCAGAGTGCTTTTGCCGGCGTTGGGGAAGCCGAGCAGGCCAACATCGGCCAGCACCTTCAATTCCAGTTTCAGTTCGCGCGCGTCTCCGGGGGTGCCGGGGGTGGACTTGCGCGGCGCGCGGTTGGTCGAACTCTTGAAGTGGATGTTGCCGAGGCCGCCTCTGCCTCCTTGCGCCACCAACAATTTTTGCGCGTGCACGGCGAGATCGCCGATCACCTCGTCGGTATCGAGGTTGGTGATCACGGTGCCGACCGGAACGCGAATCAGCGTGTCCGCGCCACCCTTGCCGTACATGTCGCTGCCCATACCGTTTTCGCCGCGCTGCGCCTTGAAGCTGCGCTGATGGCGGAAATCGACGAGCGTGTTGATGCCTTCATCGGCGACCAGCCAAACGCTGCCGCCGCTGCCGCCATCGCCGCCGTTGGGACCCCCGAAAGGGATGAACTTCTCGCGCCGGAAACTGGCGCAGCCATTGCCGCCGTCGCCGGCCTGCACCTTGATGATCGCTTCGTCGACGAATTTCATTGGAAGAGCGAAAGTGGGATGTAGGCAATCGGCAGAGAAACGAGCGACAGATCAACTTGTCGATTAATGCGAGACGGAAACGATTATTCCAATACCGTACCTGCAATCCTACTTCCAACTTCCTATTTCCTACTTCCGATCTGCAAACGAAAAGCCCCGCGCATGGCGGGGCCCTGTCGCATTGATGGCGATTCGCCGATTACCCGGCGATCACGCTGACCGTGCGCCGCGATTTGGGACCGTTGGTCTTGAATTCGACCACACCATCGACCAGCGCGAACAGCGTGTGGTCGCGGCCCAAACCCACGCCCGCACCCGGATGGAACTGGGTGCCGCGCTGGCGAATGATGATATTGCCGCCCTTGACCTGTTGGCCACCGTACAACTTGACGCCGAGGTATTTCGGGTTGGAGTCGCGGCCGTTGCGCGAGGAGCCTACGCCTTTCTTGTGTGCCATGACGATTACTCCTTCGCGGTCTTCTCGCCCTTTTTGTGGGCGATCGAGGTGATCTCGATTTCGGTGTAATGCTGCCGATGCCCCATCTGCTTGCGATGGTGCTTGCGGCGGCGGAACTTGACGATGCGCACCTTGTCGGCGCGGCCGTGCGCGCGCACCTTGGCGGCGACGTGGGCGCCGTCGATATGCGGCGCGCCGAGGGTGAAATCCTCGCCATCGCCGATCAACAGCACCTGCTCGAACTTGACCGCGCTATCCGGATCCGCGTCGAGCTTCTCGACGCGCAGGACATCGCCCTGCATCACGCGGTACTGGCGGCCGCCAGTGACTATGACTGCGTACATGACCAATCTCTTCTGTCGTTATTCTGGAGTCAATCCCGCCGGATCGAGCCGACGGAACGGATAAGTATAGCCCGGCCGAGGCTGCCCGGGCAATCCCATATCCGGAGCCGGACGGCTTACTTCTTGACTGGCGGCGGCACCGCCGGAGCCTGCTGCGGCGCCGGGCACTGACCCTGCGCGTTGAGGACACCCTGCTGTTTCATCTGTGCGACCATCGCCTGCGCGCGTTCCATGCCCCATTGCTGGCCAATCTGCATGCCTTGCTGCATGGTCGCTGGCATCTCGCGCAAGACCTTCTGGCCCAGCGGCGATCGGTAGAAGGTCAGCAGCCCCTGGATGTCGGCGTTGCTGAAATGCTGCTGATAGACAGGAATCATGCGGTTGATGATGTCGTCCTGCGCCTGCTGGCTGTTGAAGGTCTGCTGCACGGTCGCCGCCGGCAGGCAAGGCACCACATGATTGATCTGCTGGGCCATCGCACCATTCATTTGGGCGAGCATCCGCTTCAGGCCAATCGTGTCCATCAGCGCGCGAACCTGCTGCGCGCTGGCACCGCCGCCGGTACCGCCCGCCGCTGGCGGCGCGGCGTGCGCACTTGCCACCCACAGCGCGATCATGAACGCGGATCCCACCAGCATGTTCTTGCGAAACCGCATGACGCTTTTCTCCTGTTTGGAAATGCCGGCGCCGGCCTTATATCAAGCAGGTTGTATATTAACCGGTCCCGGCCCTGCGAAATCCCATGGACACGATCCGCATCCGCGGCGCGCGCACGCACAATCTCAAGAACCTCGATCTGGAACTGCCGCGCGATCGCCTGATCGTGATCACCGGGCTGTCCGGTTCCGGCAAGTCCTCGCTTGCGTTCGACACCATCTACGCCGAGGGCCAGCGCCGCTACGTCGAGTCGTTGTCGTCTTATGCGCGGCAATTCCTGTCGATGATGGAAAAGCCCGACGTCGATCATATCGAGGGCTTGAGTCCGGCAATTTCGATCGAACAGAAATCGACCTCGCACAACCCGCGTTCGACCGTCGGCACCATCACCGAGGTTTACGATTATCTGCGCCTGCTGTACGCGCGGGTCGGCACGCCACGCTGCCCGAATCACGGCATCGCGCTCGAAGCCCAAACCGTGAGCCAGATGGTCGATGCGACGCTGGCGTTGCCTGTCGACAAGCGTTTCATGTTGCTGGCGCCGGTGATCCGCGAACGCAAGGGCGAACACCTGCAGGTGTTCGAGCAACTGCGTGCACAAGGCTTCGTGCGCGCGCGCGTCAACGGCGTACTGCACGAGCTCGATGCCGTGCCGGCACTGGCGCTGCGCCAGAAGCACACGATCGAAGCAATGATCGACCGCTTCCGCCCCGCCCCCGACCTCAAGCAACGCTTGGCCGAATCGTTCGAGACGGCGCTGCGGCTAGG
>JBDTBW010000011.1:0-58182 GCA_039923855.1 Rhodanobacteraceae bacterium
CTTGTGCGTAGCCTGACGCACGCGCACATTCGTCAACGCCGCTATCTTCTTCAAGAATCTGTCCTATGGGGATACTGATTGGAAATCTTACACCAAATCAGCGTCGGTATCCCCATCCGTATCCCCACATTGGGCAGGCTGCAACGGGATCGAGCTGGATGCTAAGACACACAATGCCCGCTACCTGAGCGGGTTTCATTGATTTGCGTGGATGGCTTGAGACGCCGTTGGATGACTATATGATGGGCCGTGATGGGATCGAACCATCGACCAATAGATTAAAAGTCTACTGCTCTACCGCTGAGCTAACGGCCCCCAGTTTCAATACAACGCACATGTGCGCGTAGCGCGACGATCACTCCCCCTCTCCCGCTTGCGGGAGAGGGCAAGGGGTGAGGGCGACAACTGGAGAGTTGCGAATTCTAGCGGCACACGAGCGTCAGCGGTAGCGCGTCGGATCGGGCAGACCCGCGTCGGCGAAACCCTGCGCGCGCAGTCCGCAGGCGTCGCAATGCCCGCAGGCGACACCGTTTGCATCGGCGCGATAGCAGGAAACCGTTGCGGAGAAATCCACGCCCAGACGCACGCCTTCGCACACGATGTCGGCTTTCGACATTTCGATCAGTGGCGCGTGCACGCGCCAACCCGCGCCTTCGACGCCCGCCCTGGTGGCGAGATTGGCCAGCCGCTCGAATGCCTCGACGAAGGCCGGACGGCAATCGGGATAACCGGAATAATCGACCGCGTTCACCCCGCAGAAAATGTCGCGCGCGCCCAATACCTCGGCCCAACCCAGCGCGATGGACAGCATGATGGTGTTGCGCGCGGGGACATAGGTCGCGGGAATTTCATCGGCGGCGTGTACGCCTGTGCTGAGCCCAGTCGAAGGGCGCGTGTATTCGGGCACTTGCATATCGGCGGTAAGCGCGGAACCGCCGATCGCGCGCAGATCGACGTTGACGAGCTTGTGTTCGATCGCGCCGAGTGTGGCTGCGACGCGCGCGGCCGCTTGCAATTCCGAGGCGTGCCGCTGGCCATAGGCCACGCTGAGCGCATGACAGACGAACCCTTGCTCGCGTGCCAAGGCCAGCGTGACCGCCGAATCCATACCGCCGGAAAGCAGGATGACGGCGCGTTTCATCGCCCCGCCACCTCGCCCCACAGGTATTTGTGCAATTGGACTTGCAAGCGCACCGGCAGGTGGTCTTCGAGTATCCATTCCGCCAGCGTGCGCGGTTCGAGCAGCCCATACACCGGCGAGAACAACACCGTGCAGCGTTCGTGCAATGCGCGTTCGCGCAACACGGCGACCGCCCAATCGTAATCGGCGCGATCGGCCAGCACGAACTTGAGTTGATCGCGCCCGTCGAGGTGATCGAGATTCGCCCAGAGATTGCGTGCGGACTCGCCGGAACCGGGCGCCTTCAAATCCATCACCCGATGCACGCGCCGATCGACGGCGGAAATATCCAGCGCGCCGGACGTTTCCAGCGAGACTTCGTAACCGGCGTCGCACAGATGCGTCAGCAAATCCAGACAGCGCTTTTGCGCCAGCGGTTCGCCGCCGGTAACGCAAGCGTGGCGCGCGTGGTATCGCCGCACTTCGTCGAGAATGCCATCGAGTGCGCGCCATTGACTGCCCTCGAACGCATACGCCGTGTCGCACCAAGTGCAGCGCAGCGGACAACCGGTGAGACGAATGAACACGGTCGGCCAGCCGACCGCGTCGGCTTCGCCCTGGATCGAATGGAAGATTTCGCTGACACGCAAGCGCGATGCGGCAACTTCGACCGGCGCGGCTTCCGGCTCTGGCGGCATCGCGGACATCCAGACCTCAGTGTCTCGCGGTTTGCAACTTCAGTTCGCGCAGCCGCGCTTGCGCCAACCTCGCGACGGTGGTGCCGGGATATTGCTTGATGACCGATTCGAACGTGGCGCGCGCCGCGTCCGGTTTTTTCATTTCGGCCTGGCTGTAGCCGACCTTGAGCAGCGCGTCCGGCACCTTCTGGCTCGCGGGGTATTGCTTCAACAATGTCCGGAAGGCATCCAGCGCCGGTTGGTAATTCTGGGTAACATAGTACGACTCGCCAAGCCAGTAATAAGCATTCGGCGCCAACGCGCTGTCGGGATATTTCTGGACGAAGTCGCGGAAGCCGCGCGCGGCGCCAACGTAATCGCCACCGCGAAGCAATTTGAAAGCGGCGTCGTAGGCTGGCTGCGCGTCGGTGCCGGAAACCGGCGCGGCCGCGATGGTGGATGCGGGAGCAGGCGGCGCGGTTGTCGCGGCCGCCGGCGCACCGCTGGATGCGGCCGCGGGTGGCGCGGCATTCCCGCTTTCCAGCTTGCCGAGGCGCGAATCCAGATCGGTATATTGATCCTTGTTCTGCTTCTGCAGCAGTTGCACCTGGTGTTGCAGCTCCTCGATGCGGCCCTGCATTTCCTGCAACTGCGATTGCAGGTCCTGCACCTGATTCACCAAGCTGACGCTGCCCTGCTGCTGCGACTGCTGTTGCTCGAGACGCGTGACGCGCTCGCCGAGGCTCAGCGTTTGCGCGCCCGCCGACACGGCGATGGCGGCGATCGCGATTGCGACCGCCGCCACGATGCCGAAACGCCTATCGATGCTGCGACGAGCAAATATCTTCACGCGTTCGACCGATTATTTCACGGTGTACACGATCTCGACGCGGCGGTTCTTCGCCCAGCAATCTTCGCTGTGCTCTCGGCAGGTCGGACGCTCCTCGCCGTAGCTCGTCACATTGATCTGCGAGGCCGAGGCGCCGGCGGCTTCCAGCGCGCTCTGCACCGCATTGCCGCGTCGCTCGCCCAACCCCAGGTTGTACTCGCGGGTGCCACGCTCGTCGGCATTGCCTTCCAGCGTCATGCGCGCCATCGGGCGGTCACGCAGGTACTTGGCGTGGCAGGCGATCTGGGCCTGGAACTCGGGCTTGATCTCGGTCTGGTTGAAGTCGAAATAGACCACCCGCTGACGCAGACAGGCATCGGTGTCCAGATCCGCCGGGGTATAGGCACCCGGCATCGTCGCGCCTTGGGTGGTGGTCTGCTGGTTGGTCGATTCCGGCGGCGGCGGCGTCTTGACTTCCTGCTTCTTGGCGCAGGCCGCGACGCCTACGCACAGGAACGCGGCAACGGTGACGCGGGCAATAGCGTTCATGGCGATTCCTTCTATTTGAACGGTGGTTGGAAAATCTTTGTTGTCGTTGCGTGCTTGTTTGGGCGAACCTTCAATACTGCCACTTGAACGGGTTGAAAGCGTAGCGAGCGAAGACAGGTTGCGTGTCGCCGGAGCGCAGAAAGCGGAGTGTACACGCTAGTACATGAGCATTTCGAGCACCGCCGGCGCGCAACATCATGATTGAATCAGGTCGAGCGCGAGCTTTCAAACCGTTCAATTCAGTGCTGCTGACGGTAAGGGCCCCAAGCGGGTTCGCGCACATCGCCGTCGCCCAAAACCAGGCGTTGCCGCACCCGGCCGTCGGCCGATACCGCATACAGCACGCCGCGCGGGCCTTCGGTGGCGGCATACAGCAGCATACTCGCGTTTGGCGCGAAGCTCGGCGATTCATCCAGATTGCCGGGCGAAACGAACTTCTGCTGGCCGCCGAGAGTCTTGTCCATCACCGCAATACGATACACGTTTCCATTTCCCTGCACCATCGCGAGTTGGTTGCCGTCGTAGCTGATCGATACATCGGCGTTGTACTGGCCCTGGAAAGTGACCCGCTGCGCCGCGCCGCCGCTGGCCGCGGCCTCGTACAACTGCGGCTTGCCGGAGCGGTCGGAGGTGAAGATCAGATTGGCGCCGTCTGGCGTCCATGAGGGCTCGGTGTCGATCGAGAGATTGTCGGTGACCCGGGTCAGCGCGCCGCTGGAAAGATCCATCACGTAGATTTCCGGGTTGCCGGCGAAGGAGAGACTGACGGCCAACCGGCGGCCATCCGGGGAAAACTTCGGCGCGCCGTTGATGCCACGTTTATTGGACACCAGCCGGCGTGAGCCGGTGGTGATGTCCTGGATGTAGATCGCCGAATTGCCGTGCTCGAACGACACGTAGGCAAGCTTGGTGCCATCCGGCGACCACGCCGGCGACAGCAGCGGCTCGTGCGAGCGCACCACGGTCTGCGGGTTGTAACCGTCGGAGTCGGCGATGATCAGCGCGTATTGCGAATTGTTGCCGGTGCCGACCGCGGTGATGTAGCCAACGCGGGTGTCGAACGCGCCGCGCACGCCGATGATTTTCTGGTAGATCTGGTCCGCGATCTGATGCGCGACGCGGCGCAGATCGCTACCTTGACCGGTGATCGACAAACCTAGAAGCCGCTGCTGCTTGTTGACATCCCACAGTTCGAAATCCGCGCGCAGCGTGCCGCCGTCGGCGTCGCTGGTGCGGCCGACCACGATGTAATCCTGTTTCAACTGTTGCCAGGTCGGAAACTTGATGTCAGCGCCGCTGGTCGGCGTCTCCACGATCTCGTTCTTGGCCAACCCGCGAAACTTGCCACAGCGGTTCAAGTCCATCCGCACCACGTCGGCGATATCGGTGGCCGGCGGCGGCCCGGAACCGGCCTGCCCGAACGGCACCACCGCGATCGGAATCGCCGATGGCACGCCGTTGACGATCTGGACGGTGAGGCCTTGCGCGGAGGCTTGCGCGGCGAACAATCCAGCGCAGACAAAAAGCAGGAAACCAAGAACAAACTTGCTATTTCGCATGGTCGTCGAGTCCATCACTGTGAGGTTGGAACCGTGAAATTGAAGGTGATGTCGGGCTGGAACACATCTTCGAAACCCTGATAGGGCAACGGCTGCGCGCGCAGCACGGCGGCTTCAACGGAATGCTTGCCGATGTCGCTGAAGTGGCAACTCGGCAACACTTTGGCCGAAATCACCTGACCGCCGGGTATCTGCACGATCTGCACGGGACACACCACTCCGGTCGGGATGTTATCGGGGCGCAGCCAATTCTGCGTGATGGCGTTTTGCAGCGCGGCGACGTAGGCGTTGTTGTCCTTGCCATTTTGTCCGCTCATCGCCTGTTTGGCCGGCGGTACGTCGTCACGCGCATCCGGATTGTCCGGCGTGTTTTTCAGATCCGCCAGTTGTTGCGCTTTCTGTTGCGCCAGCTTGATCTGTTTTTCGGTCGCCTGACGTTGCGCCTTGACCTGCGCGAGTTGTTTCAGGATCCGGTCGGCTTCCTGTTCGCGGGTCAATTCCGCCATCCGCTGTTTTTGCTTTTCCTCCTGCGCCTTTTGTTGATCGGCCTGCTGCTGCGCGAGTTCCGCGACTTTTTCCTGATCCTTGATGTCGGGATGTTCGGGCGGCGGCAGCAAAACCTTGACCGGTGCGGGCTTCGGCAGTTCGGGTTTCGGCAGTTCGCGCTGATCCGGCGGCGGCGTGACGCGTTTGGCGGCACGGCTGTGGCGCGGCGGCGGTGCGCCGACCGGGCCGACCAAGGTCGCCTCGATCACCTGCCCCGCCAATTGCACGGGCTTGGCGCAGGTCACCGGATTCAACGATGGCGGCAACCGCAAAAAAGAAAACACCGCTTCCCACGACGCGCAATTGAGCAGCGCCAAAGCCAGGAAGGCGACGATACCAAGGTGCAGCAGCGCCGAGAACGCGACCGCGCGGGCGGTGATGTCAGGGGTTTCCATGTTGGTTGGCCGCGGGCTGACTCATCAATCCGACCTTGGGTACGCCGGCCTGCTGCAACAGCACCATCGCCGCGTACACCTTGCCGTAATCGGCGTCCACGTCGCCACCGATCAGCACCGGCACCTGCGGATTTTCCTTGACAAAGGCACCGACCTTTTGCTTCAGCGCATCGGCGTCGATCGGCTCGCGCTTGCCGCCGTTCAAGGTGAGATAGAGGCTGCCGTCTTTCTTGACGCTGACCAGCACCGGCTGCTTGTCGTTCTGCAGCGACTTCGCCGCCGACTGCGGCAGATGGATGTCCACGCCCAGATTCAAGAGCGGCGCGGTGACCATGAAGATGATCAGCAGCACCAGCATCACGTCGATGTACGGGACGACGTTGATCTCGGCCTTGAGCTTGCGGCGCGGGCGTTTGTAGCGGGTTTGCATGGCCGCCTCAGCTGCTCTCGTCGGCCTGGATCTGCCGATGCAGGATCGAGGAAAACTCTTCCTGGAAAGTGTCGTAACGCAGATTCACGCGCTCGAGTTTGGTGGCGAAGCGGTTGTACATCCACACCGCCGGGATCGCCGCGAACAGGCCCATCGCGGTGGCCACCAGCGCCTCGGAAATACCCGGCGCGACCATCGCCAGCGTCGCCTCTTTGACGCTGCCCAGTCCCTGGAACGCGACCATGATGCCCCACACCGTGCCGAACAGACCGACGTAGGGGCTGATGGAACCGACGTTGGCGAGGAACTCGAGATTGTGTTCGAGCTTGTCCACCTCGCGCGTGCCGGCCACGCGCATCGCGCGCTCGGAGGCCTCCAGCACCGCGCGTTGATCGGCGATCCGCCGTTGACGCTGGCGCGCGAATTCGCGGAAGCCCGCCTCGAACACACTGGCCAGACCGCCCGCGTCCTCGCTGCGTGCGCTGATGTCGCGAAACAGCGCGGCGAGATCGGCGCCCGACCAGAAACGCTCCTCGAACGCGTCGGCGTCGCGGGTGGCCGCGTCCAGCATCTGCTGCTTGCGGAAGATGATCACCCACGAGGCGAACGAGAATATGATCAGGATCAGCAGCACCAGCTTGACCGGCAGGCTGGCGTGCAGCACCAGGTCGAGGATATTGAGTTCGCCGTTCATGCGTAAGGCCTATTCGCAGTTAGCCAAGCGAGCCGCGTTGCTTCCGCAGCGGCTGCCAGACAAGGCGCGCGCCGCCGCGCCATAGCCACTCTATGGCCAAGGCGCGCAACGCAGTATGGCGGCCGCTGCGGAGCAACCCTTCGGGCCGTGGCCCTTCGCCCGCATGGCGGCGTTATCACTCGTCTATGTATCGACATACAT
Source organism: Rhodanobacteraceae bacterium (assembly GCA_039923855.1). Taxonomy (GTDB): domain Bacteria; phylum Pseudomonadota; class Gammaproteobacteria; order Xanthomonadales; family Rhodanobacteraceae; genus 66-474. The sequence goes on from JBDTBW010000011.1 coordinate 7,001, forward strand.
CTTCCTCGTGATGCGTTGCCCTGCAGGCAAAGGGCCAAGCCTGCCCCGGACTTGATCCGGGGGCGCGGCCCATCTTGGCTAGCTGTGAACAGGCCCATTTCCTGAGTTCATGTTTGCTTCCATCAGGGTGGCGATGTCATCGGGAATGCGGCAGGGTAACCAATTCGCGGCGCCCACGCAGGCCACGCGCACGTTGGTGCGGGTCAACAAGATTTCGTCATTCGTGCGTGTCAGCATTTGCTCCAGTTCCAGACTCGCGCTACGCCTTTGTCTCAGCGCCACGCTTGCGTCCAGTTCATCATCCAGCCGCGCGGGTTTGTCGAAAGCAATCGTCATTTCACGCACCACGAACACCACGCCGTGCCGATCGCGCAATTGCGTCTGCGAAAGACCCAGCGTTCGCAGCCATTCCGTGCGTGCGCGCTCCAGAAAACGCAGGTAACCCGCGTGATAGACCACGCCGCCGGCATCGGTATCCTCCCAATAGACCCTTATCCGCCAACTGAATATCGGTTGAATGCGGATCATCCTTGAATCTTGGTCGGTGCCAAGCCAAGCCCCCTTGAGTCAAGGGGGCGACGAAAGCCTCGGCCTCGTCGAGGCTTTCGTGGGGGTTGTGGAAGTAACTGGCGTAGATGCGAAGCAGTTCCACTCAAGCTCATTCAAGTTCTCTCCTATGACCCCGGTTCTTCGAACAGGTTCAGCGCGGCGACGTTGGTAGCGTTGGGTGGCTTCAACCCGAAATGCCGCCACGCGCGCGCGGTGGCGATGCGTCCGCGCGCGGTGCGCGCGAGATAACCCTGCTGGATCAGATACGGTTCCAGCACGTCCTCGATGGTGTCGCGGTCTTCCGCCAGCGCCGCGGCCAGCGATTCCACCCCAACCGGACCGCCATCGAACTGCTCCATGATCGTGCGCAGCAAACGCCGATCCAGATCGTCGAAACCGTTGCTGTCGATCTGCAATAGCCCCAGCGCCTCGATCGCGGCGGCGCGCGTGATCACGCCCTCGGCGCGCACCTGCGCGTAGTCGCGCACGCGCCGCAGCAGCCGGTTGGCGATGCGCGGCGTGCCGCGCGCACGGTTGGCGATCTCATCCGCGCCGTCGTCGTCGCAGGCGATATCCAGAATCCGCGCCGAGCGCTGCACGATCGCGCACAGTTCCGCCGGCGTGTAGAACTCCAGTCGCTGCACGATGCCGAAGCGGTCGCGCAACGGCCCAGTCAACATGCCCGCGCGGGTGGTCGCGCCAATCAGGGTGAACGGCGGCAAATCCAGTTTGATCGAACGCGCGGCGGGCCCTTCGCCGAGCATGATGTCGATCTGGAAATCTTCCATCGCCGGATACAGCACCTCTTCCACGATCGGCGAGAGGCGATGGATTTCGTCGATGAACAGCACGTCGCGCGGTTGCAGATTGGTCAACAACGCGGCCAGATCGCCGGCGCGTTCCAGCACCGGGCCGGAGGTCGCGCGCAAACCGACGCCGAGTTCGTTGGCGATGACGTGCGACAGCGTGGTCTTGCCCAAACCCGGAGGACCGAACACCAGTACGTGATCGAGCGCTTCGCCGCGCCGCCGCGCCGCTTCGATGTAAATCCCGAGTTGCTCGCGCAGCGCGCGCTGGCCGATGTATTCGTCGAAGCGGCGCGGGCGGATGGTGGCCTCGATCGCCTCTTCGGCGCGATCGGCGGTGGCGTCGCTGAGACGTGCTTCCATCATGCGTGGATTATGCCGGAACAACCAGGAACGGGAGTGGAAAATGAGAAGTGGGAAAGCAGACCTTCACCGTGCGATGCTTTTCTACTCCCACTTCCTGCTTCCAACTCCCCACTTCCGCTCTTCAAATCTCCACCTGCGTTCCCAACTCCACCAGCCGGTTGCCGGGAATCCGGAAGAACGCGGTAGCCGGCATCGCGTTGCGCGACAGGATCGCGAACAGCCGGTCGCGCCAGAAAGCCATGCCCGCGCGCTGGCTGGCCACGATCGTTTCCCGCGACATGAAAAACGTGGTGTCCATCATGTCGAAGGTGATGCCGCGTTCCGCGCATTCGCCCAGCGCCGCCGGGACATCTTGATCTTCGGCGAAACCGAAGCGCAGCAGCAATGCGTGGAAACCGTGGCCGAGGGCGCGCAACTCGATGCGCTCGCCGGCTTCCGCCATCGGCGTTTCCAGCGTTTCCACGCTGAGGATCACATTGCGCTCGTGCAGCACTTTGTTGTGTTTCAAATTGTGCAACAGCGCGTGTGGCACCGCGTCGGTGTTGGCGGTCATGAACACCGCGATGCCCGGAACACGATGTGGCGGATGCTGCGCGATGCTTTCGATGAAAGGCTGCAACGCCAATCCGCCCTGACGCAGTTCGCGCAGCACAAGCTCGCGACCGCGCCGCCAGGTGGTCATTACGATGAAGACGAGCAGGCCCAGCACCAGCGGGAACCAGCCGCCATGCTCGACCTTGATCGCGTTCGCCGAGAAGAATGCGAGATCGATAGTGAGAAACACGGCGCCGATCGCCAGCACCGCGGGCAACGGCCAGTGCCATTGCCGATACGCCACGATCAGCGCCAGGAGACTCGTGATCACCATCGTGCCGGTCACCGCAATGCCATAAGCCGCGCCCAGATTGTCCGAGGATCGGAAGCCGATCACCGCCAGCAGCACCAGCGCCATCAGCATGCCGTTGATCCACGGCACGAACACCTGGCCCGACAACATCCGCGAGGTATGCACGATGCGCACGCGCGGCGAATAACCGAGCTGGATAGCCTCGCGCGTCATCGAGAACGCGCCGGAGATCACCGCTTGCGATGCGATCACCGCCGCCAACGCCGCCAACGCGATCATCGGATACAGAAACAGATGCGGCACCAGCAGGTAAAACGGACTCGCTACCGCGGCTGGATCTCGCAGCAACAACGCGCCCTGGCCGAAATAATTGAGCAGCAACGCGGGAAATACAAAACACAACCATGCCAGGCGGATAGGACGCCGGCCGAAATGGCCCATGTCCGCGTAAAGCGCTTCGGTACCCGTCACCGCAAGTACCACGCCGCCCAGCGCGATGAACGCGCCGACACCATGCGAGTGGAAAAAGCGCAATGCGTAAAGCGGATTCAACGCCGCCAGCACCGATGGATCGAGCACGATCTGGCGCACGCCTAGCAGCGCGAGCACCGCGAACCACACGCACATCACCGGCCCGAACAACGCGCCGATGCCGGCCGAGCCACGTTTCTGCACCGCGAACAACGCCAGCAGAATCAGCACACTGATCGGCACGATCCACGGCTGCAAGGCGGGCTCGACCACGCGCAGACCCTCGACGGCGCCCAGCACGGAGATCGCCGGCGTGATCACGCCGTCGCCATAAAACAATGCCGCGCCGAAGATGCCGAGCACCGCGATCGTCCAGCGCAAACGCGGCGCGCCATGCGCGCTGCGTTGCGCAAGCGCCATCAGCGCCATGATGCCGCCCTCGCCCTTGTTATCGGCGCGCATGATGAAGATCACGTACTTCAATGTGACCACCAGCAACAGCGCCCAGAAAATCAGCGACAACACGCCCAGCACGCTGGCATGGATCACATGCAGACCGTATTTCGCGCTGAACACCTCGCCCATAGTGTAGAGCGGGCTCGTGCCGATGTCGCCGAAGACGATACCGATCGCGCCGATCGTCAGCGCGCGCAGCGAGGGCTGCGTGACGCGTGCGGGCCGGGTGGGGGTTGTCATGGCAGGCGTACACTCGAAGGAGAGCAGCGCTAGATTTCGACTTGCGTGCCAAGTTCGATCAAGCGGTTGCCGGGAATCCGGAAGAACGCGGTTGCCGGCAGCGCGTTGCGCGCCATGAACGCGAACAGTTTGTCCCGCCATCGCGCCATGCCGGGACGGGCGCCGCCGGCGACGATCGTTTCCCGCGACAGGAAAAACGTGGTGTCCATCATGTCGAACGGCAACCCGCGCGCCGCGCAATTGGCCAACGCGGCCGGAACATCAGGATCTTCCGCGAAACCAAAGCGCAGTGTGACGCGATAGAAACCGCGGCCCAGGTCCTCGATCTGGATGCGCTCGTCGGGATCGGCGTACGGTGTTTCCAGGGTGTCGCCGGTCAGGATCACGTTGCGCTCGTGCAGCACCTTGTTGTGCTTGAGATTGTGCAGTAGCGCGTGCGGCACCGCATCGGCGTTGCTGGTCAGAAAGATCGCCGTGCCTTGCACGCGCGTGGGCGGATGGTCGCTGATGCTTGCAATGAATGGTTCCAACGCGAGTCCGCCCTGCTTGATCTCTCGCATCACCAGCTCGCGACCGCGCCGCCAGGTGGTCAGCAGGGCAAAAATGCCCACGCCCAGCACCAGCGGGAACCAGCCGCCGTCGGGGATCTTCAGCGTATTGGCGCCGAAGAACGACAAGTCGATGGTGAGGAACACCGCGCCGAGTAGCGCGATCACACCGAGATTCCAATGCCACATGCGTCGCGCCACGATCAGGAACAACGTGGTGTCGATCGCCATGGTGCCGGTCACGGCGATGCCGTAAGCGCCGGCCAACGCAGTGGACGAACCGAAACCGATCACCACCAACACCACCACCACCAGCAGAAAACGATTCACCCACGGCAGATAAATCTGTCCGATCGCCTCGTCGGAGGTATGCACGATCTCCATGCGCGGAATGAAGCCGAGCTGGATCGCCTGACGGGTGACCGAGAACGCGCCGGAGATCACCGCCTGCGAAGCGATCACCGCCGCCGCGGTCGCCAGCGCGATCATCGGATACAAACCCCAGGACGGCACCGCCAGATAGAACGGATTGCGCACGGCGGCCACATCGTGCAACACCAGCGCGCCCTGCCCGAAATAATTCAGCAGCAGTCCCGGCATCACGAAGCCGAACCAGGCAATGCGGATCGGGGTCCGCCCGAAATGGCCCATGTCCACGTACAGCGCCTCGGCGCCGGTGACGCACAGCACCACCGAACCCAGGATCAGAAAACCGCCGACGCCGTGATGCAGAAAAAATTCGACCGCATACCACGGATTCAGCGCGCGCAACACCATCGGATGGTGCAGGATGTTGTAGACGCCGATCACGCCCAGACTGACGAACCAAAGACCCATCACCGGCCCAAACACGGCGCCTATTTTCGCGGTACCGTGCTTCTGGAACCAGAACAGTGCAATCAGCACCAACACCGTCAAAGGCACCACGAATTCCACCAGCCCGGGGGCGGCCACTTCCACGCCCTCGATCGCGCCCAGCACCGTGATCGACGGGGTGATTACGCCATCGCCATAGAACAGCGCCGCGCCGAGCAACGCCATCAGCACCACCAGCTTGCGCGTGCGCGGATAACCGCGCGTGGCGCGCTGCGCCAGCGCCATCAGCGCCATGATGCCGCCTTCGCCCTTGTTGTCCGCACGCATGATGAAGGTGACGTATTTCACCGCCACCACCATCACCAGCGACCAGGTGATCAACGACAGCAGGCCCAGCACGTTCACACTGTATGCCGGCATGTTGTGGAACGCTTCCTTGATCGTGTACAGCGGGCTGGTACCGATGTCGCCGAACACCACGCCGATCGCGCCGATCACCAGAGCGCGCGCGGCTTTCTTGTTGGCGTCCGTGGCTGCATCGTGCGCAGTATCGTTCATGGTCAAGCCGTTCCTAACGCCCCAGCGCGGCGCGCAGCGCCTTGCGGATGATGGACTCGGCGTCGTCGCCCTCGACCGCGGCGGTTTTCGCCAGACGCGTGGCTTCGGCCGGCTTGTAGCCGAGTTGCTGCAAGGCCGCTGTCGCTTCATCCAATGGCGTTTTAGGCGCATCACTCGCACGCGGCAACGCCGCGCCGCTTATGGCGTCGACGCGATCGCGCAGTTCCACCACGATGCGTTCGGCGGTTTTCTTGCCAATGCCGGGGATGCGCGTCAACGCGGCGATGTCGGCCTCACGCACCAGCCGCGCGAACCCATCGGTGCTGACACTCGACAGCACCGCCAGCGCGATCCGCGCGCCGATTCCGGAAACCTTCTGCAGGTTGCGGAACAGCGCGCGCTCGTCCTCGCGCAAAAAACCGTACAACGCAGCGGTGTCTTCCTTGACCGCGTAGTGGGTCAGCACGATCACCTCCCTGCCGGCATCGGGCAGGTCATAAAGCGTCGACATCGGCACTTCCAGTTCGTAGCCCACGCCACCGACTTCCAGCACGATCCACGGCGGATGCTTGGCGATCAAAATTCCGCGTAGCCGCCCAATCAAGGCGATCTCCTTCTGAAGGCATCATCGCGCAGCGAGAACGAGGCGCGAGCCGCCGCACCAACCGGAGTTTGCATATAGCAAATGAGGATTGGCGCGGCGGCGATTAACGAAGTTGTCGCAAGCGAGGACGCCTTCAAGCCGATCATCGGCGGCGTCTCCAAGCGGCGGCCGGAATACCGATGCGTTCCGTGCTTGCGCGCGTATGTGCATGCGCGATCGCCACCGCCAGCGCATCGGCGGCATCCGCCTGCAAGGCTTCGCGCAGGCCCAGCAAAATGCCCACCATGTGCTGCACCTGGAGCTTGTCGGCGCGGCCGCCGCCGACGACGGCTTGCTTGATCGCGGTCGGCGCGTATTCGTGGACCGGCAGATCGCGCACCACCGCCGCGCAGATCGCAGCGCCCCGCGCTTGACCCAACTTCAGCGCCGAATCGGCGTTTTTCGCCATGAACACGCGCTCGATCGCGACCGCTTGCGGCCGGTATTCGTCGATGATCGCGGACAGCCCGTCGTAGATGCGTCGAAGCCGCAACGGGAAATCATCGGTGCCACCGACGATCAGCGCGGTATGGAACACGCAGCGCAACGCGCCACCCGCATCGGTCTCGATGATGCCCACGCCGGTGCGCAGGCTGCCCGGGTCGATGCCGAGAATGCGGATCACGGAATTATCGGGGCGGCTCGGCGGGCAGCTCGGCATTCGAATGGACTTCCTGTACATCGTCGAGCTCTTCCAGCCAATCCAGCAGTTTGCGCACTTGCCCGGCGGTTTCGCCGGACACCGCGATCGCATTGTCCGCGCGCAGCGTGACGGCGGCGTTCGCCGCTTGCAAGCCGGATTTCTGCATTGCGCCGCGCACGGCCTCGAATTGTTCCGGTGAAGTCAGCACGTCGATGGAACCATCGCCTCGCGCAACCACATCTTCGGCGCCGGCCTCGATCGCGGCTTCGGTGATCTTTTCCTCGTCGGCGCCGTTCGGGTAGCAGAGCACGCCGAGTTTCTTGAACAGATACGCGACCGAACCCTCGGTGCCGAGATTGCCGCCGAACTTGCCGAATGCATGGCGCACGTCGGCCACCGCGCGCAGGCGGTTGTCGGTGACGCAATCCACGATCACCGCCACGCCGCCGGGCGCATAGCCTTCGTAACGCACCTCTTCGTAGACCACGCCCTCGAGTTCGCCGATGGCTTTCTTGATCGCGCGCTCGATGGTGTCCTTGGTCATGTTGGCGGCGAGCGCCTTGTCGATCGCGGTGCGCAGGCGCGGATTGCCGGTCGGATCGCTGCCGCGCGCGCGCGCGGCCACGCTGATTTCGCGCGACAACTTGGTGAAAGTGCGACCGCGGCGCGCATCCTCGGCGTTCTTGCGGCCTTCGATGGAAGGGCCTCTACCCATGGGAATGTCCGTCGGTGATATTGATGCGGTTCGGTCCTACATACACTGCCATGCTTCCACAACCCCAGTAATTCCTTGCGGAATTGATTGCCCCCTTTACTAAAGGGGGCGAGAGCGCATGCGCAGCGATCAGGAACCTCTAAAGCAAGCTGACGATTTTACTCGATCCGGGCAATCAATCCGTGTCGTGCACGAAGCGCCCCTCACGCAGAAAGGCGATCGTCTGCTGTGCGGCCTGGGCCGAAAAAACCAGGCCCGCGTGCGACGCCGCCACCACACAGTGATCGGCGATCCCCTGCAACTTCGTTTCGGATACGGCCACGGTGCCATCATGTTGATCGTCGAGCTGGCCGAACAGCATGCCAAGCCCGTGCGGCATCCGTCCCGCGATCACGCCGACCTCGCGCGCGCCGTTCCAAGGGGACACGCCTTCGCACAACAGCTCGACGCTGCGTCCCAACATCGCACGCGCGCCCGGCCAATGCAGGAATCCCTGCGCCGCCGTGCTGCCGGCCAGCGGCGATCCGAGGCAGATGATGCGGCCAAGCGGCAAGTCGTGCACATCACGCATCGCCTGCAACGCCAACACACCGCCCAGGCTGTGCCCCACCAGATGCACCCGCGAAGGCGCCAGCGCATGCATCCGTTCGCGCAAACGTTCGGCGGAATGCCGCGGCTCCGCCGCGACGCTCCAGTAATCGAACGACTCGACTTCGAATCCGGCTTGGATCAATCGCCGTTGCAACGCGGTCATCACCAAACCACGCATCCACAGACCGTGCAGTAGAACAACGCGATCGGTCATTCCCGCTTCTGCACGGCGATATGCAACTCCTTCAATTGCGCTTCGGAAATCGCCGACGGCGCTTCGGTCATCAGATCCTGCGCGCTGGTGGTTTTGGGAAATGCGATCACGTCGCGGATCGCCTCGGTGCCGGCCATCAGCATCGCGATGCGATCGATGCCGAAGGCGATGCCGCCGTGCGGCGGCGCACCGAACTTCAGTGCATCGAGCAGAAACCCGAACTTCGCACGCGCCTCGTCGGCGCTGATGCCGAGCAGATCGAACACCGCGCTTTGCATTTCAGGACGATGGATGCGGATCGAGCCGCCGCCGATCTCGGAACCATTCAAGACCATGTCGTAACCACGCGACACCGCGTTGGCCGCATTCGCGCGCAGCTCCGCGACATCGTCCACCGCTGGCGCGGTGAACGGATGGTGCAAGGCCAATAAACGCTTTTGTTCCTCGTCGTATTCGAACATCGGGAAATCGCTGACCCACAGCGGCTTCCAAGCGTTCTGCGCAAGTGACATGCAGACGGCGCCATGCAGCGTGTCGGAACGACATTTCAAACGGACGGCCCCCATGAACTCTGATGCCCTCTTGTAGGGACCAGCCCCGAAGAAAACCAAGTCCCCACTAGTAGCCATTACACGCTCAATAATCGCAGCGAGAGTCGTATTGTCGAGGAACTTTGCAATGGACGAAGTGACGCCATCGCGTCCCTTGTTGGTGTCCTCCACCTTCATCCAAGCCAGCCCCTTGGCGCCAAACTTGGCAGCATGCGCGGCAAACTCATCGATGAGCTTCCTGGACATGTCGGCACCTGACGGAACACGCAAGGCGACGACCCGACCATTTTGGGCATTTGCCCAATCGGAGAAGACTTTGAACTCGGACTGCTTTACCAAGTCCGCAACATCGACTAAGTCGAAATCATCGGATAAACGCAGATCGGGCTTGTCGGAGCCGTAACGGCGCATCGCTTGCTGATAGGTCATGCGCGGAAACGGATCGGCCAATTCGACACCGATGACTTCCTTGAACACATCGCGGATCAGCGCTTCGACGCAATCCTGCACGTCGCATTCCTCGACGAACGCGAATTCCATGTCGAGCTGGGTGAACTCCGGCTGGCGGTCGGCGCGCAGATCCTCGTCGCGGAAGCAACGCGCGATCTGGTAGTAGCGGTCGAAGCCGGCAATCATCAGCAACTGCTTGAACAACTGCGGCGACTGCGGCAACGCATAGAACTGGCCGGCGTGCACGCGCGAAGGCACCAGATAATCGCGCGCGCCTTCCGGCGTGGCTTTCGTCAGGACCGGCGTTTCCAGATCCTGGAAACCGCGCGCGTCAAGCCAGCGCCGCAGTGCCGACACCAGTTTCGTGCGCAAGCGCATCGCGCGCTGCATCTCCGGCCGGCGCAGATCGAGGTAGCGGTATTTCAGCCGCATTTCCTCGTTGGGGGTTTCGTGCAAAGCGAACGGCAGATCGCGCGCGGCATTCAGGACCTCGACCGAATCGGCCAACACCTCGTAACGGCCGGTCGGCAGTTTGTCGTTGGGCGTGATCCGATCGCGTACGGTGCCCGTGACGCGCAGGCAATCCTCGTAACCGACCTTGCTGGCAACCGCGAACACCTCGGCGTTGCCGGGATCGGCGACGATTTGCGCGATGCCCTCGTGATCGCGCAGATCGACGAACACCACGCCGCCGTGATCGCGGCGCGCATCCGCCCAGCCGCACAAGGTCACGCGCCGGCCACGCAGCGACTCGTCGACGAGGCCGCAGTAATGGGTACGCATTTCAGGGCCAGCCCTAAACTCCGGGACAAGCGCGGAATGCTAAGCGGCCTCATGTTGCACTGCAAACAAAACGGCCGCCGAAATGGCGGGCTCCGTGTGCGTCCCTGCTCGGAGAAAGCAGCCATCCATGGCCGCACTTCTCACAGAAAGCAGGCCTTGTTCAAGGCTGTTGGCTTACCATCTGCGGTCGACCACGAAGTCGCCGCTGCAGCCCTTGTCGACCCACACGCCAGCGCGGTTCCAGCCCCAACTGCGGCCGCGCACGCAGGCGGAACTCGAGGTTTGCCGCATCAGACGGACATCGCCGCGACGGCCGACATCGACCTGACACATCGAATAATTGTACCCGTGGCTGTCGCAACTCAATCTGATCTGCCGATTCCAATCCGGACCCGGACGCCACCCGCCGCCGCCGCCGCCAGCCGACGCGAAACGGGCGCGGCAGCCTCGATCGACCCATATGCTGCCGCGATCGAAGCCCCAGGTGCGTCCGCGCACACAAGCGCTGCTGGAAAGTTGCTGCACCATGCGCGCATCCTGCCAAGGCACACGGCAGCGAGTGCGGCGCTGATCGTTGCTGGAACATTCGATGGTCTGGCGTGAATCGTAGCGGGCGCCCTGATCGCCGCGATTACCGTTTTGGTAGCCGTTGTTTGGATAGCTTCCCGGATAAGCGTTGCTGTAAGTGGTGGTCTGCGCGCCGGCGGCGCCGGCGATGACCAACAGACCCGAAGCGATAATCCCTGTGCTGACACGCATGGCGCTGCTCCCTCGCTGTGGTTGACCCTGCCAGTCTCCTTCAGGCGATATGAACCGGCGCTGGCAATCGGTGGATCGCACCGCAATCATCAGTCGCGCGCGGCAACTATGATTCGGAAGAGGGTGAAGCGGGTGCGGAGGGCTTGACGGGCGCAGCGGCTATCGCCGCGCCGGGCTTGGCTGGTTTGTCCGCCGCCGGCACGGGCTTGTCGGCCTTGTCCGTGGCAGGCGGCGCGGGCGCCTCGTCCTTGCCGGCCAGATTGCGCTGTTTGTCCTTGTCGGATTTGAAATCGGTCTCGTACCAGCCGCTGCCGGCCAACCGGAACGACGGCGCGGTCACCTGCCTGCGCAGTTGCGGCTTGCCGCAGACCGGGCATTCGACCGGATCGGGATCGGACAGCTTTTGTAGCCGGTCGAAAGCGTGGCCGCAGGCTTCGCACCGAAAAGCGTAGATGGGCATGGCTCAATATTCTTGGAAACGACATCTAGTAGTTTGGCGTGCGCGCGCCGCGAATCAAGCTTTGCTTACGCGGCGTCCGCTTCGTACAAGGCCAATAACTGCGCTTCCATCGTTGCAAGTTCCTCGCTCAATGCGGCGCGCTGCCGCGTCAACTCGACCGCGTGCGCACCGGGGGTGACATAGAGCGACGGATCGGCGATCCGCGCGTCGAGGGCGGCGATGCGTGATTCCAGCTCCGTCAACCGGGCCTCGGCCCGCGCCAATTTGTGGGGATTGGGTTTTGCCGCTTTCGCGGTGTTTTTCACAACGGAAACGGCTTGCGTGGACGAGGCGGTTTGCAGCGGCGCGGGGCGCGAACGCAGCCACGCCGCGTATTGATCGAGATCGCCATCGAACGCCTCGACGCGGCCGTGCGCCACACGCCAGTAGGTTTCGCAGACCAGCCCGATCAAATGCCGATCGTGCGACACCAGTACGATCGCGCCGTCGAAATCGCTCAAGGCTTCGGCCAGTGCCTCGCGCATGTCCAGATCCAGATGATTGGTGGGCTCATCCAGCAGCAGCACATTGGGTTGGCGCCAGGCAATCAGCGCCAGCGCGAGACGCGCGCGTTCGCCACCGGAAAACGCATCGATATTCTCGAACGCGCGGTCGCCGGGGAAATTCCACTTGCCGAGAAAATCGCGCAGGGCCTGCACAGGCGTGGTCGGAGACAGCTCGCGAAGATGATCGATCGGCGATTGTCCCGCGCGCAACGATTCGACTGTGTGCTGCGCGAAATAGCCGATGCAAAGATCCGGATGCGCATTGCGCTCGCCGGCCAGCAGCGGCAATTCGCCGACCAGCGTTTTCACCAGTGTCGATTTGCCGGCGCCGTTGGCGCCGAGCAGGCCGACGCGATCGCCGGCTTCGAGTCCGAAATTGACGTCGTGCAAAATCGTGACCTTGCTTCTCCCTTCTCCCTCCGGGGAAAGCTGCCATCCATGGCGAAGAGCTCCGTGGTGGCCCGAAGCGTCGGATGAGGTCGAAATCGCCGAAGACGATTGCGGGTGAGGCAAGGACGTCGAACGGGAATCGCTCCAAGGGTGACTGCTTGCGATCTCCGGACCCTCACCCCAACCGCTCTTCCGTGGGGAGTGGGGCTTCAATGCATAACCCGCATCCGCATGATTCAAGCGGATCAGCGAATTGGGCAATTTCGCCGGCGCGGGAAATTCGATATGCAGCGAACGCTCGGCGCGCACCGCCGCGGTGCCGGCCAGCTTGGCCAATCGTTTCATCCGCGACTGCGCTTGTTTGGCCTTGCTGGCCTTGGCCTTGAAGCGCGCGATAAAACTCTCCAAATGCGCACGCTCGATCTGTTCTTTTTCGAAGGCGATCTGCTGCAGGCGCAGGTGCTCCGCGCGCTGGTGCTCGAACGCGGTGTAATCGCCGCTGTACAGCTTCGCCCCGCCTTCGTGCAGATGTAGCGTGTGGCTGGCGACGTTGTCGAGAAATTCGCGGTCGTGCGAAATCAGAAGCAAGGTGCCGGGATATTTCAGCAGCCATTGTTCCAGCCACAGTACCGCGTCGAGATCGAGATGGTTGGTCGGCTCATCGAGCAGCAACAAATCGCTGGGCGTCATCAACGCGCGCGCCAGATTCAAACGCGCGCGCCAGCCGCCGGAGAACTCGGAAACGGGTTTGCCATGGGTGTCCGCCGGAAAACCGAGCCCGTGCAACAGGCGCCCCGCGCGCGCGGTGGCATCGTAGCCGTCGAGTTCCTCCAGGCGATGATGCGCGGCGGCGACCGCTTCGTAATCCTCGCGCGCCATCGCTTGTGCTTCGTCGCGCATGGCTGCGGCGACAGCCACATCGCCGCCCAGTGCGAAATCAATCGCCGCATCCGACAGTGCGGGCGTTTCCTGCGCGACGCTGGCGATGCGCAAGCGGGAAGGCACGTCCAGATCGCCGCGATCGGCTTCCAGTTCTCCCATCAATGCCGCGAACAGCGACGATTTGCCGCAGCCGTTGCGGCCGACCACGCCGACCCGCCAGCCCGCGTGCAGGGTCAGATCGACGTCGGACAACAACAGGCGTTCGCCGCGGCGCAGGACGAAGTTTCGGAAAGCAATCATCCGATGATTATCGCATTCTTGTGCACGTTCAGCGCTTGCGGAACACGATTTGACCGCCCTGGGCATCCACCTGCACGGTATCGCCGGCGGTAAATTGGTTGCTGAGGATTCTGGTCGCCAGCGGATTCTCCAGTTGCTGCTGGACAGCGCGCTTCAAGGGACGCGCGCCATACACCGGGTCGAAGCCGGCGTTGCCGAGCAGCACCAGCGCGGCGTCGGAAATTTCCAGGTCGATCTGGCGCTCCCGCAAACGCCTGGCGAGATACTGCGTCTGCAAGCGTGCGATCTCTCGGATCTGCGCCTTGTCCAGCGGATGGAAGACGACGATCTCGTCCAGCCGGTTGACGAACTCCGGGCGGAAATGCGCCTGCACCACGCCCATCACCGCGGCTTTCATTTGCGTGTAGGCCTCCGGCGAATCCTCATCGATGCCGCTCGCGACGATTTCCTGGATCTGCTGCGAACCGAGATTGGAGGTCATCACGATTACCGTGTTGCGGAAATCCACGGTGCGGCCCTGGCCGTCGGTCAGGCGTCCGTCATCCAGCACCTGCAACAGGATATTGAACACATCGTGGTGCGCCTTCTCGACCTCGTCGAGCAGGATCACGCTGTACGGCCGGCGGCGTACGGCTTCGGTGAGATAACCGCCTTCCTCGTAACCGACGTAACCCGGCGGCGCGCCGATCAAGCGCGCCACCGAGTGCTTCTCCATGAACTCACTCATGTCGATGCGCACCATCGCCTCGCCGGTGTCGAACAAAAAGCTGGCGAGCGCCTTGCCTAGTTCCGTCTTGCCGACGCCGGTGGGGCCGAGAAACAGAAACGAGCCGATTGGCCGGTTCGGGTCGGACAATCCGGCGCGTGAACGGCGGATCGCGTCGGCGACGGCTTTGATCGCCTCGTCCTGGCCAATGACGTGCTTGTGCAGCGCCTCCTCCATCGCCAAGAGTTTTTCGCGCTCGCCTTCCAACATCCGCGAGACCGGAATGCCGGTCCAGCGCGAAACGACCTGCGCGATCTCCTCCGCGGTCACCTTGTCCTGCAGCAACGTGAAGCCTTTTTTCTCGGCGACCTGGGCGGCGGCGAGTTGTTTTTCCAACTCCGGCAATTTGCCGTATTGCAGCTCGCTCATGCGCGCGTAATCCTGCCCGCGCTGCGCGGCTTCCAGCTCCAGTTTGGCCTGCTCGATCTGTTCCTTGATCTTGGTTGCACCTTGCAAGGTCGCCTTTTCCGACTTCCACACCTCGTTCAAATCGGAAAACTCGCGTTCGAGTTTGCCGATGTCGGTTTCGAGATCGCCGAGCCGTTTTTTCGATTCCGGATCCTTTTCCTTCTTCAACGCCTCGCGCTGGATTTTCAACTGGATCAGGCGGCGTTCCAGCCGATCCAGTTCCTCCGGCTTGGAATCGATTTCCATCCGTATGCGCGATGCGGCTTCGTCCATCAGATCGATCGCCTTGTCCGGCAATTGCCGGTCGGCGATGTAGCGGTGCGACAGCGTCGCGGCGGCGACGATCGCGGGGTCGGTGATCTCCACGCCGTGGTGCACGGCGTATTTCTCTTTCAGTCCGCGCAGGATCGCGATGGTGTCCTCCACATTCGGCTCGCCGACGAACACCTTCTGGAAACGCCGCTCGAGCGCGGCGTCCTTCTCGACGTATTTGCGGTATTCGTCCAGCGTGGTCGCGCCGATGCAGTGCAGTTCACCGCGAGCAAGCGCCGGCTTCAGCATGTTGCCGGCGTCCATCGACCCTTCCGCCTTGCCAGCGCCAACAACCGTGTGCAGCTCGTCGATGAAAAGGATGATCCGGCCTTCCTGTCTGGAAAGGTCCTTGAGCACGCCTTTCAGGCGCTCCTCGAACTCGCCCCGGAACTTGGCGCCGGCGATCAGCGCGGCCATGTCCAGGGAAAGCACGCGTTTGTCGCGCAACCCTTCCGGCACTTCGTGATTGACGATGCGCTGCGCGAGACCTTCCACGATCGCGGTCTTGCCCACGCCCGGTTCGCCGATCAACACCGGGTTATTCTTGGTGCGGCGCGACAGCACCTGGATCACGCGGCGGATTTCCTCGTCGCGGCCGATCACCGGATCGAGCTTGCCCGATTCCGCGCGCGCGGTGAGATCGATGGTGTATTTCTCCAGCGACTGACGCTGGTCTTCCGCGTTTTCGGATTGCACGTTCTCGCCTCCGCGCATGACATCGATCGCCGCTGTGATGTTCGGCCTGGCCACGCCGGCCGCTTTCAACACTCGACCCACTTCGCCCTCGTCGTCCAAGCACGCAAGCACGAACAGTTCGGACGCGATGAATTGGTCGCCGCGTTGTTGCGCCAGCTTGTCGGTGAGATTGAGCAACCGGTTCAATTCATTCGAGACATTGATGTTGCCCTCCTGCCCCGAAACGCGCGGCAGGCCGTCGAGGATTTCGCCCAGCCGCGCGCACAATGCGGGCACGTTGACCCCGGCTTGTGCAAGCAGCGGCGAGGTCGATCCTCCTTGTTGATCCAGCAGCGCGACCAGCAGATGAACTGGTTCCAGCATGTTGTGGTCGCGGCCGACCGCAAGGCTCTGCGCGTCGGCGAGCGCCTGCTGGAAACGCGAGGTGAGTTTGTCGGTGCGCATGGGTGGCTTTCCGAGCGGCGCCTTCGGCAATCTACCAACGATAAGGGCTTGCCGCGACGAATCAAGGGCGGCGGGGTGGTCGCGATCGCGGCGGCGCGCCGCGGCACTGAATGCGGCCACATCGCCGCGCGTTTGGCCAATCACGGCCGCTGGGGCACAATAGCGGACTTCGTAACTTCGATGGATCGAGGTGTCCGGCGCCCGCACCGAATTCGCCGCTGTACTGCCCGTACCGCCCGCGCCGGGATTGAATGACGCCTGGGCGCTGTTTCTGGATGTCGACGGCACGCTGGTGGATTTCGCCTCGCGTCCCGACGCGGTGCGCGTGGATGGCCGCCTGCACGAAACCCTGTCGCGTTTGCATGCGCGCATGGGCGGTGCGCTGGCGTTGCTGAGCGGCCGCACACTGCGCGAAATCGATGCGCTGTTTGATTGGCGCGCGCGCGCGGCGGCGGGTTTGCACGGCGCGCAATGGCGTTGCGCGGATGGCCGCGAGCATGGCATCGAGTAGAATCCGGCATTCGACGCGCTGCGATCCGACGCCGCGACAAGCGTCGCAGGTCTCGCCGGTGTGTTGCTCGAGGATAAAACCCACGCGCTGGCGCTGCATTATCGCAACGCGCCGGCCCAAAGTGGCGCGGTCGAACGGCTTGCGCAGCGCCTGCTGCAGATTGCCGGCAACGAGTACGTTCTGCAGCGCGGCGATCATGTGATCGAACTGAAACCGGCCGGCGTAGACAAGGGAGGCGCGTTGGCTGCGCTGATGCAATCATCGCCGTTCCGTGGCAGAACTCCATGGATGCTGGGCGACGATCTGACCGATGAAGACGCCTTCGCGCGGGTCAATGCGATGCATGGCGTCAGCGTGATCGTCGGCGCGCGCCGACCGACGTGCGCGCGCCATGCGCTGGCCGATCCCGCCGCCGCGCGCGCGTGGCTCGGCGCCGTCGCCCAATGCAATCCGCAAGGAGAAACTCCGTGACGACAGATTCCGCCAGGCTCGATCTCGGCGTGATCGGCAACGGCACCATCAGCGCCTTGATCGACAGCCGCGGTCGCGTGGTGTGGGCTTGCGTGCCGGCGTTCGACGGCGATCCAGTGTTCTGCTCGCTGCTGTCGCCGAAGCTCGGCGACGCCGGCTGGTTCGATGTCGCGCTCGACGGCGAGCGTCAACGCACGCAATGCTATGCCGACAATAGCGCGGTACTGATCACCCGGCTCGATGCCGACGATGGCGGCGCGATCGAGATCACCGATTTCGCGCCGCGATGGAAACAGTATGGCCGCGTGTTCCATCCGATGCAGTGGCTGCGTCGCGTGCGTCGTTTGTCCGGTTCGCCGCGCATCCGTCTGCGTCTGCGTCCGCTGACCGGCTATGGCGCACGCAAACCGGAGCACACCTTCGGTTCCAATCATCTGCGCTACATGCTCGACCCGCTGGTGCTGCGCGTCACCACCGACGCTTCGCTGCCGATGCTGCGCGACGAGCTGCCGTTCCTGCTGGATCGCGACGTGCACTTGGTGCTGGGCACCGACGAAACGCTGCCCGACGCGCCATCGCGTTATTTCAACGAAGCGCTCGAGTCGACGCTTGGCTACTGGCACGAATGGACGCGTTATCTGGCGATCCCCGCTGAATGGCAGGACGCGGTGATTCGCGCGGCGATCACGCTAAAATTGCATCAATACGAAGGCACCGGCGCGATCATCGCCGCCATGACGACCTCGATACCGGAGGCGCCCGACACCCAGCGCAACTGGGATTATCGGTATTGCTGGCCGCGCGACGCGGCACTGGTGGTGCGCAGCCTGAACCGGCTCGGCGCGACCCGCAGCATGGAGGAATACCTGCGCTACATCTTCAACGTCGCCGGCAAGGATGATCGGCTCGCGCCGGTCTACGGCATCCACTTCCAGCACGAACTGCCCGAACGCGACGCCCCGGAACTGGCCGGTTATCGCGGTACCGGGCCGGTGCGCGTCGGCAACGAGGCATGGAAGCAGAAACAGCACGACGTCTACGGCAGCGTGGTGCTGGCCGACCCAGATGTTCTTCGACCATCGTCTGGTCACCCGCGGCGGCGATGCGGATTTCGCGCGGCTGGAACGCTCCGGGGACGCCGCGTTCGAGCTGTACGACAAGCCCGACGCGGGCTTGTGGGAGTTCCGCAGGCGCAGCGCCGTGCACACCTATTCCGCGGTGATGTGCTGGGTCGCATGCCATCGCCTGGGGCGCATCGCCGAGCGGTTGGACCTTAAGGGTCGCGCGCGCCACTGGGCCGATCGCGCCGCACATATCCACGAGGTGGTGATAGGGCGCGCGGTGCATCCGGAAGGTGGATATTTCATCGAATCTTTCGGCGGCGACCAACTCGACGCCAGCCTGCTGCTGTTGGCGGACTTGGGCTTCATCGCGGCGGACGATCCGCGTTACGTGAAGACCGTCGAGGCGATCGGCGAACAACTCATGCGCGACGATTTCCTGCTGCGTTACGCGCAACCGGATGATTTCGGCGCGCCGGAAACCAGTTTCACGATCTGCAATTTCTGGCATGTCGACGCGCTCGCGGCGATCGGCCGCGGGGAAGAAGCGCGAGAGCTGTTCGAAAAGCTGCTGGCGCGCCGCAATCCGCTGGGACTGCTATCGGAGGATTTGCATCCGAAAACCGGCGAGCTGTGGGGGAATTTCCCGCAGACCTATTCGATGGTCGGGCTGATCCATTCGGCGATGCGCCTGTCGAAAAGCTGGAGCGAATTGCTGTGAGCCGTCTGGTGGTCGTCTCTAACCGCGTGGCGCTGCGGAAAGAGACGCGCGCCGGAGGCCTGGCCGCCGCCATGCGCGCGGCGCTGGCGGAAACCGGCGGCCTGTGGTTCGGCTGGAGCGGGCGCATCGTGACAGAGGACGCCCGCGAGTTGCGCACGGAAAACGAGGGCGGCATCGAGTACGCGCTGCTGGACCTGACGCGCGAGGAATACGACACGTATTATCTGGGCTTCGCCAATCGCACGTTGTGGCCGCTGCTGCATTTCCAACAGAGCCTGATCGACTACAACCGCGATGCCCACGCCGGATATCTGGAAGTCAATCGCCTGTTCGCGCGCAAGCTGGCGCGCCTGCTGCGCGCCGACGACCACATTTGGGTGCACGATTACCATCTGATCCCGCTGGCCGCGGAATTGCGCGCGCTCGGCGTGGACAATCGCATCGGCTTCTTTCTGCATGTGCCGCTGCCACCTGCGCAGTTGCTGGCCACGCTGCCGGGCCACGATCGATTGTTCGCGGCGTTCGGCGCATACGACCTGGTTGGTTTGCAAACCAGCGACGATCTGCGCGCGCTGCACGATTACCTGCGCGAGGATGCCGGCGCGCGGATCGAACGTAACGGCCGTGTTCGCATGCGCGATGGCAGGTCGTTCCGGAGCGGCGCGTTTCCGATCAGCATCGACACCGCGCGTATCGCGCGGCAAGCCACGGCCGCGACGCGCAATGCCACCTGCAAACGCCTGCAGACCAGTCTGGAAGGACGCGCGCTGGCGATCGGCGTCGATCGTTTGGACTACTCGAAGGGATTGCCCAAGCGTTTCGAGGCATTCGGCCGTTTTCTCGGCGAACATCCGCGTTGGCGCTCGCGTGTTTCGTTCCTGCAGATCGCGCCGCCCTCGCGTCAGGATGTCCCAGCGTATCGCGAATTGCGCGGCCGGCTGGAAGGCCTCGCCGGCGCGATCAATGGCCGTTATGCGGAACCGGAATGGGTGCCGATACGCTACGTCAACCGTAGTTTCCCGCAGGCAACGCTTGCCGGGTTCTACCGGCTCGCCCAGATGGCGCTGATCACGCCGCTGCGCGACGGCATGAATCTGGTCGCCAAGGAATACGTTGCGGCGCAGGCGCCGCAAGATCCTGGCGTGCTGGTGCTTTCGCATTTCGCGGGCGCCGCGCGCGAACTCGACGGCGCGTTGCGCATCAATCCCTACGACGCGGACGAATTGGTGGGGGCGATGGAGCGCGCCTTGACGATGCCCTTGAAGGAACGCCGCGAGCGCTGGCAGGCAATGTTCGCGCATCTGCAAAGACACGACATCACCGCTTGGCGCAAGGATTTTCTGGCTGCGCTCGATGCAGCTTGAGTGTGGAGGTTGACCTTCACGCGCTGGACGGGGATTGCATGTAAATCAAACTGGCGAGGCGGCCGCTGCGCGCGCCATCGCGACGATACGAATAGAACCGCGGATCGGAAAAGGTATCGAAGCCGCCGCCGAAGATTCGCGTGACGTCGGCGTCGCGCAATCGCTGCCGCGCAAGTTCGTACAAATCGCAGTACCAATGTCCGGCGCGCGTCGCAACAAATGCTTCCACAGCCGCGCGATCGTGCGCGAGGAAAGCTTCGCGCACTTCTTCGCCGACCTCGTACGATCGCGCTCCGATCGCTGGACCCAGCCACGCGATGATCCCCGCGCGCGGTGTGCGCATCGCGGTGATGGTGTTTTCCAGCACCCCCGCCGTCAGTCCGCGCCAACCGGCGTGCGCAGCGGCGATCACCGAACCATCCGCGGCGCAGAACAACACGGGCAGGCAATCGGCGGTGAGGATCGCGAGCACCACGCCGGGCGTACGCGTCACCGCGGCGTCGGCCTGGGGTTCGCTCTCGATACCCCCTCCCACGCTCGCTTTGCCCTCCCCCGCCGGGAGAGGGGCTGATGCGCGCGCTGGATCGAATAAAGCAGATCGATCCCCCTGCGGAACTGCGTGCTCGTCTTCTTTATCCGCTGGCCGATCTACTCCCTCCCTCGGCGGGGGAGTGTTGGGGTGGAGGCCATCGAATGCGACGACGTTCGTGCCATGCATCTGCCGCAGCCAGCGAGGTTCAGACGGCAGCGCCAAGGCCTCGCGCAAATTCGCGCAGTTTGTTGCGATGTCCACCGGATCGTCGCCGCAATGCGTACCGAGATTGAAATCATCGAATGGTGATCGCGACACGCCCGGGCCACGCCGCGTGGTCACGACCGCGCACGCGCACTGCGGCGCCGGCCAATCGGGAATAATCCATTGCCTAATATCAACCACAACCATGTTCCATGATGGGTCTGGAAGCCACTGGATTACTCCGCCGTTGCTGGCGCTCGCCTTCAGGACGTCTGCGGCGTTCTGCTTCGGCTTACTCCGCTTGCGCATCCGCGCGCAGCACTTCCATCAACTCGATGAAATCCCGCGGTGGGGGCGCGTCGAAACGCATCGGCTCGCCGCTGACCGGATGCGCGAATGCGAGCCGCTCGGCGTGCAGCGCCTGACGCTTGAAACGACGCAATGTTTCGATCAATGCCGGCGTCGCGCCGCGCGGCAATTTCAAGCCTCCGCCATAGAGTTGATCGCCCACCAACGGGTATCCGGCATGCGCCATGTGCACGCGGATCTGGTGGGTACGCCCGCTTTCCAGCTCGCATTGCAAGAGTGCGTGCGCGCGGAAGCGCTCGCGTACGCGGTAATGCGTCATCGCCGGGCGGCCGCCTTCGCGCACCGCGCGGCGCACGCGATCGACAGGATGGCGATCCAGCGGCGCGTCCACACTGCCGCCCGCAACCGGCACGCCCAGCACGATCGCGGCATAACGGCGACGGATGTCGCGGCGGCTGAGCATCGCCACCAGCGCGGTGTGCGCGCGCAAGCTCCGCGCCACCACCATCAGACCCGAGGTGTCCTTGTCCAGCCGATGCACGATGCCGGCGCGCGGTATCGTCGCCAGCTGTATATCGTGATACAGCAGCGCATTCTGCAGCGTGCCTTGGCGGTTGCCGGCGCCCGGATGCACCACCAGCCCCGCGGGCTTGTCGATCACCAGCAGGTCGACATCCTCGTAAACGATGTTGAGCGCGATCGATTCCGGCGCCGCCTCGACCACGATCTCCTCGCTGACAGTGAGTTCGACCGCCTCGCCGCCGCGCACGGCATGGCGCGGCGCGACGGTTTCGCCGTCGAGGAGCACCGCGCCGGATTTGATCCACGCCGCCAGCCGCGAACGCGAGTGTTCCGGGAACAATCCGGCCAATACCTGGTCGAAACGCCGACCCGCTGCCTCGGCCGGCACGCGCGCGCGCCGCGTCGGCCGGGTTATCGCCAAGTCCTGACCGCCGCCGGCGGCTTGCGGATTTCGGCTATCATCGCCGCTTGCATTGGCACAAGACATCTTTTATGTGCTCTCCGTTTCCGCGTTCCCGCCTGAAAATCGCGCTGCTCGCGCCGCTGCTGCTTGCGCTGGCGGCGTGTTCGTTCTTCCATCGCGGCAGCAGCAAGGGCGAGCCCGCGGACACCCTGCCGGTGGACCAGCTCTACAACCTTGCCACGGCAAATCTGCACAACGGCAATTACGAGCGGGCGGAGAAACAGTATCAGCGGCTGATCGCGCGCTTTCCGTATGGCCCTTACACCGAACAGGCGCAGCTCGATCTGGCCTACGCGGACTACAAGGACGGCAAGCCGGAAGACGCCTACTCGGCAATCAACACCTTCATCAAGACCTATCCTGCCCAGAAGCATATCGACTATGCGTACTACCTGCGCGGGCTGATCAACTTCGATCGCACCGGCAGCGCGCTGGAGAATTTCACCGATCGCGACAAATCGCAACGCGACCAGGGTTACAGCTTGCAGTCGTTCGACGATTTCATTCAATTGGTATCGCGGTATCCGGGTTCGCGCTACGCGCCCGACGCGCGCCAGCGCATGGTGTGGCTGCGCAACGGGCTGGCGCAGTCCGAGTTGAACGTCGCCGAGTATTATCTGCGCCGGCAGGCCTACGTGGCTTCGGCCAATCGCGCCGAATACCTGATCGAACATTACCAGCGCACGCCGCAGGTCGCCGACGCGCTGGCGGTGCTGGCCAAGAGCTACGCCAAGCTCGGACGGCCCGAACTCGCCGATCAGGCGACCCGCACCTTGAAACTCAACTATCCGAATCACCCATACTTGCGCGATCCCAAGGGCTGGCCGAAATTCCCCTCGACCCTGCGTCGCGCGATTCCGCTGTCGGGCCACTACTAAATCGGCTATCGCCAACCCGAACTTATGGGATAGCGCCGCTCGCGGCCGAACGCGCAAGTCGAAACACGCGGGCCGGGCGCGGCTTGGCGGCGCTTGAATTCGCTTGAGTGCACCATGCGCACCACGCGCTGCACGGTGTCGGCGTCGAAACCAGCGGCGACGATTTCTGTTTGCGATTGCGCGCCTTCGATGTAGCGCGCGAGGATCGCATCCAGCATTTCGTAAGGGGGCAACGAATCCTGGTCGGTCTGCTCCACGCGCAATTCCGCCGACGGCGCGCGTTCGATCACGGCCGGCGGGATCACCGGCGGCTGCTTTTCGAGTCCCAAGTCCCGAGTCCCCAGTCCCGACGCTTGGTTGCGCCACCGCGCCAGTCGGTACACCAGCGTCTTGTAGCAATCCTTGAGTGGCGCGTACGCGCCGCACATGTCGCCATACAGGGTCGCGTAGCCGACCGCCATCTCGCTCTTGTTGCCGGTGGTCAACAACAACCGGCCACCCTGATTGGAGAGCGCCATGAGCAGCACGCCGCGGCTGCGCGATTGCAGGTTCTGCGCGGTGATGTCCGACATTCCGCCAGCGATGACGGGCGACAGGGATTCCGCGAATGCCGCGAACGCCGGTTCGATCGACAGATCGAGATGCTCAACCCCCAGCGTTTGCGCCTGCGAACGCGCGCAGCGCTTCGAGAGTTCCGAGGTGTAACGCGACGGCAGCATCACCGCCGTCACATGATCCGGGCGCAGCGCGTCAACCGCGATGGCGAGCGTCAATGCCGAATCGATGCCCCCGGAAAGTCCGAGCAACACGCCTTCGAAGCCATTCTTGCGTACATAGTCGCGCACGCCGCGCACCAAACCGGTGTAGACGATCGCTTCCTCGCAGGTGTCGCCGCGCTCCGGCCAATCGAGCGCGCACAGCGTCCGCGATTCGCGATCGAATTCGGCGAACAACATGACATCGACGAACGCCGGCGCGCGCGCGACGATAGTTCCATCGGCCGCGACCAGCAGCGACGCGCCATCGAACAACAGATCGTCCTGGCTGCCGACTACGTTGACATAGGCGATCGGCAAATGGTTTTCGCGCGCGCGTTGCGTCAACAAATACTCGCGCGTCGCGGCTTGCCGCATGTCGTACGGTGAGGCATTGATAACCAGCAGCAGTTCCGCGCCCGCGTCCGTTGCACGCGCCGCGGGTTCCGGTTGCCAGATGTCCTCGCAAATCAGCAACCCGATGCGCACGCCTCGGCAATCGAACACCGACGTCTCGTTGCCGGGCCGGAAATAGCGCCGCTCGTCGAACACCGTGTAATTCGGCAGCGCCTGCTTGCGATAGGTCGATTCGATTCCGCCGTGGCGGATCACGCTGGCGGCGTTGTAAACCTCCCCCCGAGAATCCGGATGACCGACCACGGTCGTGATGCCGTCGACATCGCCCGCCAGGGCATCCAATTCGTCCGCGCAGGCGACGAGAAAGCCCGGCCGCAGCAGCAGGTCTTCGGCCGGATAACCGCACAGCGACAATTCGGGAAACACGATCAACGTGGCGTTCTGTTCTTTCGCGCGCGCAGCCAAATCGCGCATACGCCGCGCGTTCGCCGCGACCGCTCCGACCGGAAAATCCCATTGCGCGAGCGCGAAACGCAGCTTGGTCATGCGAGGCTTTCGCAAAAGAAGAAGGCCACGACGAATCGCGGCCTCGGTATTGTAGTGCAGCCGCGCGGATAGCTATTTATTCATCTTCTGCGCCAGCGTTTTGCCGAGATCCGCTGGCGATTTGACGGTGGTGACACCGGCTTTTTCCAGCGCCTTGAACTTGGCAGCAGCCGTGCCTTTGCCGCCGGAGATGATCGCACCGGCATGGCCCATGCGCTTACCAGCGGGCGCGCTGGCGCCGGCAATGAAGGCGACCACCGGCTTGGTCACGTTTTCCGCGATGAATTCGGCGGCTTCTTCCTCGGCACTGCCACCGATCTCGCCGACCATGATGATGCCCTTGGTTTGCGCGTCGTCCTGGAACAACCTCAAGCAATCGATGAAGTTGAGCCCGTTGATCGGGTCGCCGCCGATGCCGATGCAAGTGCTCTGTCCGAGACCCGCCTGCGTGGTCTGGTACACGGCTTCATAGGTGAGCGTGCCGGAACGGCTGACGATGCCGACGTTGCCGGGCTGGTGGATGTGACCGGGCATGATGCCGATCTTGCATTCGCCCGGCGTGATGATGCCGGGACAATTCGGACCGATCAGCACGGTCTCCGGATATTCCTTCAGCACGTTCTTGACGCGCAGCATGTCCAGCACCGGGATGCCTTCGGTGATGGTCACGATGATGCGCACGCCTGCATCGGCGGCTTCGAGAATCGCGTCGGCGGCGAACGGCGGCGGCACGAAGATCATCGAGGCATCCGCGCCGCTGTCGTCGACCGCATCCTGCACGGTGTCGTACACCGGCAGGCCGATGTGCTCGCTGCCACCCTTGCCGGGCGTGACGCCGCCGACCAGCCTGGTGCCGTAATCCAGCGCCTGCTCGGAATGGAAGGTGCCCTGCTGGCCGGTGAAGCCCTGGCAGATGACCTTGGTGTTTTTGTTGACCAATACGCTCATGAAATCTTCCGGATTCGTGACGATGGATCCCGGATCACCGCGCATCCATGTGCTGTCCGGGACTCGAACATCCTGTTCTCGCCCGCACTTTGTAGGAATCTATCTGTGTCACGTAGCCTTTTGTGCTGCGTTGACGGCTTTCTGCGCCGCGTCGTTCAAATCATCCGCCGGTGTTATCTTCAAGCCGGAATTCGCCAGCAACTGACGGCCCTGCTCGACATTGGTGCCCTGCAGGCGCACGATCACGGGAATCTGCAGGCCGACCTCTTTGACCGCCGCGATGATGCCTTCTGCGATCAGGTCGCAGCGCACGATGCCGCCGAAGATGTTGACCAGGATCGCGCGCACCTTGTTCGACGACAGGATCAATTTGAACGCCTCGGTGACGCGCTCCTTGGTGGCGCCGCCGCCGACGTCGAGAAAATTGGCGGGCTCGCCGCCGGCCAGCTTGATCACGTCCATGGTCGCCATCGCCAGCCCGGCGCCATTGACCATGCAACCGATCGAGCCGCCCATCGTGACGTAGTTCAAATGGTTCGCGGCGGCTTCAGCTTCGGCGGGATCCTCCTGCGAAGCATCGCGCATCGCCGCGAGTTTCGGATGGCGGAACTCGGCGTTGTCATCGGAATTGACCTTGCCATCCAGCGCCATGAGATCGCCGGACTTCACGATCGCCAGCGGATTCAATTCGATCAGCGCCAGATCCTTTTCGTTGAACAGCTTGACCAACCCCAACATGATCTTGACCAGTTGGTTGACCTGCTTGGGCGTCAAGCCCAGCGCGAAGCCCAGTTTGCGGCATTGATATGGCTGCAAACCGGCGACGAAATCGACGGTGACGGTGTGGATGTCGTCGGGTGTTTCGCGCGCGACCTGCTCGATGTCCACGCCGCCTTGCGCGGAGGCGATGAAGGTCACGGCCTTGCTGTCGCGGTCGACCAGCACCGACAAATACAGTTCCTTGGCGATGTCGCTGGCTTCCGTGACCAGCACCAGGTTCACCGGCAACGCGCGGCCGCCGGACTGGTACGTCTGCATCGATTTCCCCAACATCGCCGTGGCGGCGGCTTTCACCTCGTCGAGGTTCTTGCAGAACTTCACGCCGCCGGCCTTGCCGCGTCCACCGGCGTGGATCTGCGCCTTGACCATCCATTGTTCGCCGCCCAACGCGCGCGCGGCCTCGACCGCGGTTTCGGGCGTGCCGGCGACATTGCCGGCCGGAACCGCGATGCCGTAGTCGGCGAACAACTGCTTGGCCTGGTATTCGTGGAAGTTCATTCTTGAAGCCTTTATTCCGGATCGTTTGCGTCGAACATCACGCAACAGCGGCGTATTCTCGCGGCAAGCGCGCGCCAAGTCCAATGCGCCAGTTGACCGGTGGCTTCGGATGAGACGGCGACGATCGGCTCGCTCAGATGCAGGCCACGGATGGCCTGCGTTGTGGTGCGACGAACCCGCCCATCGGGCACGGCGGACTTGTGCCCCCGCCGCGCAAGCCCGATGATCGCGGCGTGTCGACGATCCCCCACCCCAGCTCGATTCATCACGTAACGTCCGCCGGCGAGCACGTCCGCCGCGAACTGTTGGTGCTGAACCTGTATCGCGTATTGCAGGCGATCGTCTACGTCGCGCTGTCCTTCAGCGAACTCGTGATCGACTGGATGCCCGTGCGTTTGCCGGCGGTGGCGCAAATCACTGCCGCGCTGTATCTGCTGTTCGCGCTGCTGGCCTTGCTGCGCACGCGGCAGATGCCACGCCGGTTGACCAGCAGTGTCAGCGCTTGCCTGACCGCGGACGTGATCGCGGCGTTGCTGGCCACGCTGATGATGCCGGCCGCGCACACCGGCATCGCCGCGTTGCTGGTGATCAATGTCGGCGCCGCTGCGCTTTTGCTCCCGCCGCGATTGGGCGGCTTGTTCGCGGCGTTGGCCGCGCTGGCGATGGTCGGACAGGCATTGGCCGCCGACGGCGATGTCGGCCGCAATCTGCTCGAATCCGGATTGTTCGGCCTCGCCTATTTCGCCACCGCCGCATTGTGCTTCGCGGTCGGCACGCAGATGCGCGCCAGCGAGGCGCTGGCCGAACGCCGCGGCCTGGATCTCGCCAACCTGAGCCAGGTCAACGAACTCATCATCCGCCGGATGAAAACCGGCGTATTGCTTGTTGATGAGGGCAATCACATCCATCGGCTCAATGAATCGGCGTGGATGCTGCTGGGCAATCCACCGATGGATCGCCGCGATCTGGGCGAGGTCGCTCCGGAACTGTCGCGGCGGCTGTACCACTGGCGCGGCACGCACAAGCTCGACACCACCGCGATCGCGCTCGCCGAGGGCGTGCCGGAAGTGGTGCCGCGTTTCACGCGCCTCGCCGCCAACGACGATTCGCACGTGCTGATTTTTCTCGACGACACCTCGCTGGTGTCACGTCGCGCCGAACAATTGACGTTGACGACATTGGGGAGACTATCCGCGTCGATCGCGCACGAGATCAGGAATCCGCTGGCCGCGATCCGCTATTCCGCGCAATTGCTGGCCGAATCGCGCGCGATCCCCGATGCCGACCAGCGCATGATCGAGATCATCAACAATCACTGCGGGCGGTTGAATGAAATCATCGAAAATATCCTGCAGCTTTCCCGGCGCGAGCGCTCGCGCCCGGAAGCGCTGGACTTGAACACGTGGGTGCTGACCTTCGTCGACGAATACAAGGAGGCCAACGATCTGGGCATCGACAATCTGCGTGCGCTGCTTTATCCGCACGCGGTCGAGGCGCTGGCCGATTCGCAGCACCTGCAGCAGGTGATCTGGAACCTGGTGCAGAACGCACTGCGCTATGGGCGTTTGCCGGACGAACCGGCGCGCGTCATGGTCGTCGCGCGTCTGGCCAGCGACGATGGGCCGCCGCTGATCGAGGTGATTGACCGCGGCCCCGGCATCCCGCCGAAAGTCGCCGCGCAGATCTTCGAACCGTTCTTCACCACCCACGAATACGGCACGGGCTTAGGTCTTTATCTCGCGCGGCAGATGTGCGAGGCCAATCAGGCGAGTCTGGAATACGTGCCGGTGGCCGGCGGCGGCAGTTGCTTTCGCATCACCCTGATCGCGCCGGGCAGGATGGCCGTGGGCGGGGAGGTATAAGGCCACCGAACAATCGCATAAAATGAACCCGACCGATACACCACCAAGGCGCCAAGCTATGACCGTACCGGCGTTGCCGCTCGATGCGATTCAAGAACAGATTCTTATCGTGCGTGGCCACAAGGTCTTGCTCGACAACACGCTCGCCGCGCTCTATGGCGTCGCCCCTAAAGTGCTGCTGCAAGCGGTCAGGCGGCACCTCGCGCGGTTTCCGGTGGATTTCATGTTTCGGCTGTCGGCCGAGGAGTTCGCCGCTTTGAGGTCACAGATTGTGACCTCAAACGCCGGCCGCGGCGGACGCCGCTATGCGCCCTACGTCTTCACCGAACAAGGCGTTGCCATGCTGTCCTCGGTGCTCAACAGTCCGCGTGCCATCGCTGTCAACATCGAGAGCATGCGCGCGTTCGTGCGCTTGCGCGCAGCGATCGCCGGCAATCAGGAACTCACCCCGCAAGTTCGACGAACTCGAACGGCGCATGGGACAGAAACTCGCCAGTCACGATCACGCCATCGCCGGCATCTTGCAGGCGATCCGCCAACTGATGACGCCGCCCGAACCATCGCGGCGCCCGATCGGGTTCAGCACCCACGAATAAACGGGCTTCTCGCCTCGTCGTTATCCAACGGTCTTGCGCAGCGCAAGCCAGGGATGGCGCGCAGACGCGCAGGGTGCAGGACGCGCAGCGGCCATTTTGCATAACGACGTGTTTTGCGGCGAGCGCCGGCGGTGTTGCTCTCGCCGGCGCGAGCGCACCGTGCGCAGCACGGCGCAAACGGCGCGTTATGTAACTTGGCCCCACCTGAGGCCCTTCGCGTGGGCCACTTGGGACGCAGGATATTGCGCCACATAAAGTAAATACCACGAGCGCAACACTGGCTCGCATTATTCCCGTTGAATCGATCTTGTTCATGGGCACGGTGGTACCGGGGGCGTCGGTTGCTCGAGAATGCCAAAAGCCCGCGTAGGCTGGGCTGGCAGGCCCAGCTTATCCCATCATCAATCCCGACGATCCATCCACGCTGCACAATTCGCAGTTGGCAGAGCCATAGGCGAAAACGAAGATGACGCTATCCGCTGGGCTTGCCAGCCCAGCCTACAAATATCTCGCCAGCTCCAGCGCCCTCACCATGGCATCCAGCCCCGCCACGCGGTACTCTCAACGATGTGCCGAGGGAATAATGGTTCGATGAGCACGGGCAAGCAAACGGTTCTGGTGATCGACGACGAGCGCGACATCCGCGAGCTGCTCTCCATCACGCTCGGGCGTATGGACCTGGACGTGGACGCCGCGGCCAATGTGGCCGAGGCCAAGCGCATGCTCGGCGAGCGGCGCTATGACCTCTGCTTCACCGATATGCGGCTGCCGGACGGCACCGGCCAGGAATTGATCGAGCTGATTGCGCGGCAACATCCGGACACGCCGGTGGCGATGATCACCGCTTACGGCAATGTCGAGGCCGCGGTCGATGCGCTGAAAGCCGGCGCGTTCGATTTCGTGTCCAAGCCCGTCGACATCAACATGCTGCGACGGCTGGTGCAGACCGCGCTGCGGCTGGCGCAGGAAAAGCACGAAGTCACGCCCGCGCAGGGCCGGTTGATCGGCGATTCGCCGGCGATCGCGGATGTGCGCGCGCGCATCGACAAACTCGCGCGCAGCCAGGCGCCGGTCTACATCAGCGGCGAATCGGGCGTCGGCAAGGAACTGGTCGCGCGCTTGATCCATGAGCAGGGCCCGCGCGTGGGCGGTCCGTTCGTGCCGGTCAACTGCGGCGCGATCCCGTCGGAATTGATGGAGAGCGAATTCTTCGGCCACAAGAAGGGCTCGTTCACCGGCGCGCACGCCGACAAGGACGGACTGTTCCAGGCCGCCAATGGCGGCACGCTGTTTTTGGACGAGGTCGCGGAACTCCCGCTGCATATGCAGGTGAAACTGCTGCGCGTGATCCAGGAAAAAGCGGTGCGCCCGATCGGCGGGCGCGGCGAGGTCGCGGTGGACGTACGCATTCTCTCGGCCACCCACAAGGATCTGGCGCGGCTGACCCAGCAGGGCCAGTTCCGGCAGGATTTGTTCTATCGCATCAACGTGATCGAACTGCGGGTGCCGCCGTTGCGCGAGCGCCGCGACGATGTGCCGAAACTGGCGGTGCGCATCCTCGACCGGCTGGCGGAGCAATCCGGCATCGTCGCGCCGAAGCTGAAACCCGACGCACTCGAATCGCTGATCGAGTACGACTTTCCCGGCAATGTGCGTGAACTGGAAAATATTCTCGAACGTGCGGTCGCGTTATGCGAACACGACGTGGTCGAAATCGTCGACCTGATGCTGAAACCCTCATTGCGCACCCGCGACGAGGAGGAGGACTACGACGAGGATGACGAGGAATTCACCGCGAGCGGCGGCGACGGCGTACCGCTGGATGACTACATCTCGAACGTCGAGCGCGAAGCGATCCTGAGGGCACTCAAGGAAACCCGCTACAACAAGACCGCGGCGGCGAAAAAACTCGGCATCACCTTCCGCGCGCTGCGCTACAAGCTGAAGAAGCTGGCGATAGATTGAACGACGCACGCACTGTGCTGCTGATCCTGGGCGACAGCGACCGCAACGTACATTTCCTGCAGACGACCGATCTGGCGCCGCGGTCGGCCCCGGAATAACGACATTGTTAATTCGCTTTTCCGAATCCGGATCCCGTTCCAGCGAATAGCCTGGATGCAGGCGCACAGCGCCGCAATCCGGGGCATCTTGGAGAAACGTCCCGGATTCTGCTGCGCTCATTCGGGCTACGAGAATGAATCAGGTTTGCGCGGTCGATCCGCCCACCTGCTTCGGCGTCACCACATCGAGCAACGGCTTGATCAAATCCAGCGGCAACGGGAACACGATGGTTGAAGCCTTGCCGTTGCTGGCCATGTCGGCCAACGTCTGCAGGTAGCGCAATTGCAACGCCTGCGGCTGTTGCGACAACATCGCCGCGGCATCGCGCAGTTTTTCGGCGGCCTGCATCTCGCCCTCGGCGTGGATCACTTTGGCGCGGCGCTCGCGCTCGGCTTCGGCTTGGCGTGCGATGGCGCGCACCATGGTTTCGTTGATGTCGACGTCCTTGATCTCGACATTGGAAATCTTGATGCCCCAGGCATCGGTGGCTTCGTCGAGGATGGTTTGCAGGATGTGGTTGATCGAATCGCGCTGGGAGAGGATCTCGTCGAGTTCGTGCTGGCCCAGCACCGAACGCAGGCGCGTCTGCGCCAACTGGCTGGTGGCGGCATAGAAATCCACGACCTGCAGCATCGCCTTGTCCGGATCGACCACCCGGAAATACACTACAGCGTTGACGCGCACGGAAACGTTGTCGCGCGATATCACGTCCTGCGGCGGCACGTCCATCACGTTGACACGCAGGTCCACGCGCATGATGCGCTGCACGACCGGCAGCAGGATGAACACGCCCGGTCCCTTGGTGCCTGTGTAGCGGCCCAGCGTCAGCACCACGCCGCGTTGGTATTCAGGCAATATCTTGATCGATGAAATCAAAATCAGAACGACGATAACGATCAGCACTCCGATGAATTCGAACATGACGCTCTCCCCACCCCTATTCTGGTTCCACCCAGAGTAACAGCCCATCGCGGCGCACGACGCGCACGCGCGTACCCACCGGTAGCGCCATCGCACTGCGCACCTGCCAGCGTTCGCCGAACAGCAAGGCCTGGGCTTCGCCGTTCGCGGCGATGGACTCCAGCATTTCGCCGCGTGCGTTGAGCAACCGCGGATCGCCGCTGACCAGACGCGTGCGACGCGCGCGCATCGCCAGCCAGATCAGCGCGGCCAGTAATGCCGCCCCGCCAAAGGCCAAACCGCCGATCACGCCGAGATTGATCGCATAGCCGGGCACATTGGTATTCAGCAGCATGATCGAACCTATCACGAAGGCGATGATGCCGCCTACACCCAGCGCGCCCATGGTAGGCAGGAACACCTCGCTGACCAGCAGAGCCACACCCAGTGCCATCAGCGCCAACCCGGCATAATCCACCGGCAGCAACTGCAGCGCGTACAGACCGATCAGCAGACAGATGCCGCCCGCGATGCCGGGCAACATCGCGCCAGGATGGAACGCTTCCAGCACCAGGCCGTAAACCCCCGCCAGCAGCAGCATATAGGCGAAGGTCGGATTCGTGATGATGCCGAGGAAGCGCGTGCGCCAGCCGGGTGGATAAGCGCGCACCACCGCGCCCTTGAGTTGCAGGGTGAGCATATGTTCGCCGACGAGCACGCGGCGCCTATCGGCCTGATCGAGGAGATTCGCGGTATCGGCGGCGACGAAATCGATCACGTGTTTTTGTGCCGCCTCGTTGGCGGTCAGCGTGGCCGCGCCACGCACCGCCTGTTCCGCCCAATCCGCGTTGCGTCCGCGCAATTGCGCCAGTGAACGGATATAAGCGATCGCGTCGTTCAACACCTTGTGCGATTCGGCGTCGCCGCCGGAGTTTTCGCCCGAATTGGCGTTGCCGGTGCTCTTTGCCGATGCCGGTTTGTCGGGTTTGTTGCGGTCCAACGGCGACGGCATCGGCGTGGAACTGCCGAGCGACACCGGCGTCGCCGCACCCAGATGCGTGGCCGGCGCCATCGCAGCGATCTGGCAGGCATAGAGAATATAGGTGCCCGCCGAGGCCGCACGCGCGCCGCCAGGCGCGACATAACCCAGCACCGGGATGTCGATCGCCAGCATGCGACTGATGATCTGGCGCATCGATTCCGACAGACCCCCCGGCGTATCAAGCCGCAACACGATCGCGACCGCACCATCGTCGATGGCGCGTTGCGAAGCGTCGTCAAAGTATTCGGCCGTTGCCGGCCCGATCGCGCCATCCAGAGCGATCTCGGCCACGAAATGCGGCGTTGGCGCCGGTTCGGCCGACGCCGCGACAGCAGTCAGTGCGGCGGCGATCGGTAACGTGCAGATCGCGGCCAAGAACGCCGTCCAGAACCATCGCCTCATGGGGCGTATCCGTGTGGGTTGCAGCGAATCTTAACCATGAAAGATCCTGCAGCCATGGGTTCTGGCCCCTCGGTGCTGGCACGGAATAAGGATTCATCCCTGACCGCGCGCAGACGCATACCCCCGCTCCCTGCTCCCTGCCTCAAAACGGAATATCGTCGTCCTCGAAGTTGTCGCCGACGCCGGCTGCGGGTTGCGGCGTGGACGCGGGACGGCCGCCGCTTGCTGGTGCGCCGCCGCCGCGTGAGGGACGATCGCGGTAACCGCCGCCTTCGCTGCTGGACGCTCCGCGCGCGCCCCCCTCGCCCGGGCCGCCCAGCATCTGCATCTCGTTGGCGATGATGTCGGTGCTCCAGCGTTCGATGCCTTCCTTGTCGGTGTATTTGTCGCTGCGGATCGCGCCCTCGACGTACACCTGCCGCCCTTTCTTCAGGTATTCGCCGGCGATTTCCGCCAACCGCCCGAAGAACTTGACACGGTGCCACTCGGTGCGTTCCTGCGCCTCGCCGGTCTGTTTGTCTTTCCACGATTCCGACGTGGCCAGCCGGATGGTGGTGATCATCGTGCCCGACGGCGTGCTACGCGTTTCCGGGTCCGCGCCGAGATTGCCGATCAGGATGACTTTGTTGACGCCGCGTGCCATGTGGCTTTCCTCGATGGTTCGAACTGCGGTGGAGTTCAGAATGCTAGCACGCTCGCGAAAAGGCCAGCGGCGATTCGCACGCATCAGCGTAGTCCGGCGCCCCACCGCCATGTCGGAGCGCGCCGCCATCCGCCGCGTGTCTATAATCGCGCCTCACCCTCTTTCGTTCACGCATGAATCACGCCGTTACCACGGAATCCGTCAACGCCGGCGATTTCGCCATGGTGCGTACGCTGGCCAGTGCCGACATGGCGGCGGTCGATGCCCTGATTCGCATGCGTCTCGCGTCGGATGTGGCGCTGATCAACGCGGTCGGCGAGCACATCGTGGGCGGCGGCGGCAAGCGGCTGCGGCCGATGCTGCATGTGCTGGCGGCGCGCGCGGCCGGTTATGCAGGCAAAGAACACATCCAGCTCGCCGCGGTGATCGAGTTCATCCACACCGCGACCCTGCTGCATGACGACGTGGTCGATGGCTCCGACCTGCGGCGCGGACGCAAGACCGCGAATAATCTGTGGGGCAACGCCGCCAGCGTGCTGGTCGGTGATTTCCTGTATTCGCGGGCGTTCCAGTTGATGGTGGAACCGGACCGGTTGCGGGTGATGCGGATTCTGGCCGACACTACCAACGCGATCGCCGAGGGCGAAGTGCTGCAACTGCTCAACCTCGGCAACGCTGACACCGACGAGACCGCGTACCTGCGCGTGATCGAGCGCAAGACCGCGGTGCTGTTCGCCGCCGCCACGCAATTGGGCGCGGTGCTGGCCGGCCTCGATCAAGATCAGGAAAACGCGCTGCGCGAATACGGTTTGCAACTGGGCTTCGCGTTCCAGATCGCGGACGATCTGCTCGACTATGTTTCCGATGCGCGGACGATCGGCAAGAACATCGGCGACGATCTGGCCGAAGGCAAGCCCACCTTGCCGCTGATCTACGCGATCGAGCGCTCCGCGCCCGCACAAGCGTCGATGCTGCGCGATGCCCTGCGCGACGCCGGGCAATCGGATCGGCCGTCGTCGCTGGAGGCGATCGTGACTGCGATCCGCGAATCCGGCGCGATCGATCGCGTGCGGGCGCGGGCGATCGGGCACGCGGACGCGGCGCGTGCCGCGCTCGCGTCACTGCCGCTGTCGCTGTCGCGCTATCGCGATGCGCTGGACATGCTGCCGGTGTACGCCGTCGAGCGGGATCATTGAGCCCTAGCCCTTCTCCCTCCGGGAGAAGGTGGCGCGCAGCGCCGGATGATGGTCCGGTTCTTCTCGATATATCACAAGACCGAACCCTCACCCCTGCCTCTCTGCCGGGGAGAGGGTTCAATCATGAGCAAACGCCTCATCCAACCACGCATGCATCAACTTGAACGCACGCGCGGCGACCTTCGGGTTGTAGACGCAACCGGGCGGCGAATGCGCATCGGGTTCGGCGAAACAATGCACCGCGTGGCCGAATACCACGAATTGCCATTCGGCGGGGCTCATCCGCATCTCGTCCATGAACTTGCCGGCATCGGGCATGGTGCGCTTGTCGTCGGCGCCGTTCATCGCCAGTACCCGCGCCTTGATGTTCTTGGCCAACGATGGATCGTCGGTGGACAGCTCGCCGTGGAAACTCACTACCGCGGCGACATCGGTCCCGCTACGCGCGAGATCCAGCACCGAGGATCCGCCGAAGCAGAATCCGATCGCGGCCAGACGCTGCGTATCGATCGGTGCCTGGCTCGTCAACATTTTCAATTGATCGAACGCCGCATTGACCCGCGCCCGCATCAACGCGCGATCGGCATACAGCGGTTTGACCGCGACTTGCGCCTCGGCGTTATTCTTCGGCCGTGTGTCCTTGCCGTACATGTCGCCCATGAAGATCACGTAGTCGCGGCCCGCGATCGTTTCGGCCTTCCTGATATTGGCATCGTTGATGCCGCGCCAGTTCGGAACCAGCAATAACCCGGGACGTTTCGCCGTGGTCGCGTCGTCCCAGATCAGCACACCGCGCATGGTCTTGCCGCCTGCGGCATAGTCGATGGTTTTGGTTCGCATCGCGGCGTGGGCGAGCGACGAAAATACGAACAGCAATGTAGCGATCAACATGACCTGAGTACGCATGATCGTCTCCTGGAAAGCGCTCTATGGCTGGGGACTGAAAATCCCTGTTTTGTCGTCATTCCGGGGCCGTTCGCGACTTTTTTTATCGCGAACGGAACCCGGCACTGCGCAGGCAGGAACGCCGAAGGCGGCCCGAAGGGCGAGCGCCAGGATGGTGCGAGTAATCCATTTTTCGTTTTGCTCCATTCTTGAACAGCGAAATGGGTTCCCGCTTTCCTCGCTCCTCAAAACGCGGCCATCCATGGCCGCTCTCCGCGCCGCGGGAATGACGTCCTCATTTTTATCGGCCGGCTGCGTGCATGCTGAGTATGCGCTTCAACGGCAACAGCGCATTCACCGCACGCAGCCCGATGCCGCGCAAAGCGACCAGCGGCGACGCGCGCCACGCGAACACCCTCGACAAAGCATCGAACGACAACGCATCCAGCGTATCGGCGGAACGCCGTCGCCGCGCATAACGTTGCAACACGTGCGGGGCGGAGAAATCGCGGCCGGTAGCGCGCGCCTCACCCAGCACCCGCGTGAGTTCGGCGACATCGCGCAGACCGAGGTTGGCGCCCTGCCCTGCCAGCGGATGCACCGCGTGCGCGGCATCGCCGAGCAGCACGCAACGATCGATCGCGTAGGTTGTCGCCAATTGCAGCCGCAATGGAAACGACGCGCGCGGCGAGGTCGCGGTGACGCGACCGAGGCGAAAATCGCCGGCGACGCCAACTTCGTTGCAAAACGCCGCATCGTCCATCGCCAACACCTGTTGCGCGCGCTGCTCCGACAATGACCATACGATCGAGCTGCGGCCGTCGCAAAGCGGCAACAGCGCGATCGGTCCTTCGCGCGTGAACCGCTGCCACGCTGTATTTTCGTGGCTGCATTCGGTGGAGACGTGCGCCACCACCGCGCGCTGCCCGTAATCGCGGCCGCGCGTTCCGATACCCACATGCTCGCGCAACGCCGACTTCGCGCCGTCGGCGATCACCAGCAAACGCGCCGACAGGCTTTCGTTATCGCCAACTTCCAACACCACGCGATCCACGCGCGTCCCGACTTCGCGTACTTCGCCCGGACAAATGTGGCGCACGCCGGCGCCATCCAGCGCGTTCCACAACGTCGATTGCAGCAATTTGTTTTCGACGATCCAGCCCAGTTCCGCGCGGCCCTCGTCGGCGGCATCGAACGACAATTCGGCGCCGGATTCCGCATCCCATACGAACATCCTGCGATACGGCGAAACGCGCGCGTCGCGGATCGCGTTCCACACGCCAAGCTCGTCGAGCAATCCCGCCGACGAAGGCGCCAGCGCGATCACGCGCAGGTCTTCGCGCTCGCCTGCCCGCCAAGTTGCGGGTTCGCGCGGCTCGATCAGGATTGTCTCGAAACCGCGCCGCGCCAGCGCCAGCGCGCATGCGGCGCCGATCATGCCACCACCGGCGATGGCAATGTCCGGCATCGCGCGGCGCGTGTTCATGCTCATGGCGTCCGCTCCAAGGTGGCCGTCGGCGGCGCTCCACGAAAGCCCATGCCGCGTTTCACCAACATGCGTTTCATCGGCGGCAGCCGATCGAACCCGATCAGCGCCAACGAACGCAACGGTGCGAACGCTGATTGCGGCAGGCATGCCAACGAAACCAATCCATGACTGAAAGCCAGCACGCCGTCACGATCTGGCGCGCGGCGCATGGCGTATTCGCGCAACGAATCGGACGAACCGTGATCGCTCGACGATGCAATCACTTCCGCCATGGTCAGCGCGTCGCGCAACCCGAGATTGAAACCCTGCGCGCCGATCGGGTGTACGGTTTGTGCGGCGTTGCCGATCAATACCGCACGCTGCGCCGTCGGAGTTCTCGCGACAATGCGCCACGCGCGATG
The DNA here is from genome assembly GCA_039923855.1 of Rhodanobacteraceae bacterium. Taxonomy (GTDB): domain Bacteria; phylum Pseudomonadota; class Gammaproteobacteria; order Xanthomonadales; family Rhodanobacteraceae; genus 66-474. Next base: position 45,610 of record JBDTBW010000011.1, read on the forward strand.
CGCCTGGCGCTTGCCGGGGCGGGTCAAGCGCCCGAGTCTCCAGCCGAAGCGGCGTTGCGCGAGCGCGATAAAGGCGTCATCGTCGAGTGCGAGCGTCGCGTCCGTGGTGTCTGCGGGGACGGTCAACACCAACCCGCAGCGGCGTGAGGAAAGCGGCAGTAATGCAACCGGGCCGTCGTCGGAAAACCGTTCGTATGCGCAACCGCCGGGATCGCGCTCGGGCGTCAACGCGCACACGATCAGGCTCTGCGCGTAATCGTGTTCGTCGGCAGCGATGCCAAGCTGCGCGCGCACGAAAGAGTTGCTGCCGTCGGCGCCGACCAGCAATCCCGTTTCGATTTCGCGCACGCCGTCGGGTGTGGCGATGCGCGCGAGCCAGCCGTCGTCGATGCGTCGTAACGATTCCAGCTTCGCCGGTGAATAGCGTGTCAATTGCGCGCAGGTTTGCAGCCGACTTTCCAGCGCGTCGCCCAACGCGCGCGCGGGCAGCGTCGCGCCCAGCGCTTCGACACCGGCTTCCCGTGCCGACAACCGCGCCGCGCCGAACTCGCCCGCGCGGCTGACATGCAGCCGCGTGATCGGCGTCGCAGTGGCTCGTGCGTGCTGCCACACGCCCAGCGTTTCCAGCGCGTTGACCGAGGCGCGCGCCAAGGCCAGATTGCGTTCGTCGTAGCTCGGTTGCGATGGGCCGCGCGGCCCGGCGGCCTCGACCAGCGTCGCCGCGATCCCGGCGGCGTCCAGCGCGATCGCGAGGCTCGCGCCGACCAGTCCGCCGCCGACGATCAGAATGTCCGCATGCTTGGCCATCGCGCGATCATAGCGCGCCGCAATCCCGTGCCGGCTATTTGCGGTAAGCTATCCGGCGTAGCCGATCGAGGAACGATCCATGCCGCGCGCCAAATCCCCTACCCTGCTTTCGCCTTGCAATCTGGTGTTGTGCGCGATGATCGCCTTTGCGGTGATCTACCGCCTGATCGTGCATTACGCGGCGGGCGCGTTGCCGTACAACTTCACGCCAGTCGAGGCGATCGCGTTGTTCGGTGGCGCGTATTTCGCAGACCGGCGGTTGGCGCTGCTCGTACCACTGGCCGCGATGGCGATCGCCGATGCGTTGATCGCGCCTTCGTTGCCGCCCGCACAACTCGGCGACTGGCTGCAAATCGTTGCGGTGGTATACGGCTGCGTCGCGCTGACCGCGTTCGCCGGCTTTTCGTTGCGCGGCCGCGTGCGTATCGCGAATGTCGCGATCGCCGCGCTCGCCAGCGCCACCGGTTTCTATTTGATCACCAATTTTTTCGTGTGGGCGACCAGCGCGATGTATCCGCACACCGGCGCAGGCCTGATCGCCTGCTACGTGGCCGGCTGGCCGTTCTACCAATACGGCACATTTCCCGGCACCTTGTTGTGGAGCGCGGTGCTGTTCGGCGGCTTTGCATTGTTGAGCCGTCGCTGGCCCGTGTTGCGCCCGATCGCGATCTGATCGCCAGCCCATCGTGGGCAATCGTCTTTCAAAGATTTATACCAAGACCGGCGACGATGGGACGACGGGCCTGGGCGACGGCGCGCGCGTACCGAAGGATTCCGCGCGGGTCGCGGCCTACGGCACCGTCGATGAACTCAACAGCGCGATCGGCGTGCTGCTGGCTACCCCAGACCTGCCGTTGCCGGTGATCGAAACGCTGACGCAAGTGCAGCACGATCTGTTCGATCTCGGCGGCGAGTTGTGCATTCCGGGTATGGCGATGATCGAGGACGCCGACGTCGCACGGCTGGAAAGCACGCTCGATCGTTTCAACGCCGATCTGCCGTCACTCAAGGATTTCATCCTGCCCGGTGGCGGCATGGCCGCGGCGCAATGTCACGTTGCGCGCACCGTGTGCCGGCGCGCCGAACGCTGCGTGGTGACGCTCGCACGCGGCGAACCGGTGCGCCCGCAGGCGCTGCATTATTTGAATCGTCTGTCCGATCTGCTGTTCGTGCTGGCGCGGGTACTGGCACGCGCGGACGGGCATGGAGAAGTATTGTGGCAGCACGAGCGGCGACGTAAACCGCCGCAGGCACCGTAACGCGATGAGCGTCGCGCTCTACACGCATCCGGCGTGCCTGGGGCACGACACCGGCCCCGGCCATCCCGAATCGCCTGCGCGGTTGCGCGCCGCGCTGGAAGCGCTGGACGATCCGCGGTTCCCGCCGTTGCATCGCATCGAAGCGCCGCGAGCGACTCGCGAACAATTATTGCGCGTGCACGACGCCGCGTATGTCGATCGCGTTTTCGACGCATCACCGCGGCAAGGATCGGTGCGGCTCGATCCCGATACCGTGATGTCGCCGGGTTCGCTGGAAGCCGCACTGCACGCAACCGGCGCGGTATGCGCGGCGGTCGATGCAATGATGACGAACGGAACGCAACGCGCGTTCTGCGCGGTGCGGCCGCCCGGTCATCACGCAACGCGCGACACCGCGATGGGCTTTTGCCTCTTCAACAGCATCGCCGTCGGCGCTGCTCAAGCGCTCGACGCGCACGGCTTGCAGCGCGTCGCTATCATCGATTTCGACGTGCATCACGGCAATGGCACCCAAGCTATTTTCTGGAACGATCCGCGTGTGCTGTACGTTTCCAGCCACCAGATGCCGTTGTATCCAGGCACCGGCGCGGCGGCCGAACGCGGCGCGGGCAATATCGTCAACGCGCCGCTGCCGCCCGACTCCGGGTCACGCGAATTCCGTGCCGCGTGGAATGACACGCTGCTGCCGGCGATCGATGCCTTCCATCCGGAACTGCTGCTGATCTCGGCCGGCTTCGATGCGCACCGACTGGACCCGCTGGCGCAATTGCGACTGGAAACCGAAGACTTTGCATGGACCACACGGAGATTGTGCGAGCTTGCCGATCGCCACGCGCATGGCCGCGTGGTGTCGTCGCTGGAAGGCGGCTACGACCTTGGCGCGCTGCGCGAATCGGTGGCGGTGCACGTGGCGGAAATGATGGCGTGATCTCTCGCCGCAAACGGAAAGGTTGGCGCGTATCACTCCGCATCGGTTGAACGTTTGCCATCGGCCAGCATCACGTATTCCATGTTAACAGCTGCCGGCGCGCTTTCGACAAAACCGAATCTGGCATAAAGATGCTTCGCACCACCTTCGGCCACCAATGTCACATAGGCCGATTCCGGCACATTGCTGCGCAGCCAGATATCCAGCGCCGTCAGTATGCGTGCGCCCAGCCCACGTCCCTGCAGAGCAGGCACCACCGCAATATCGCACACGGTGAATAGCGTGCCGTTATCACCGATGACGCGGCCCATGCCGACAGTTTTTCCATCGCGCACCAAACTGACGCCGAACAACGTATTGACCAGCCCTCGACGCGCAGCCTCGCGCGTCTTGGGGAGCAACCCGGTTGCGGCGCGCAGGTGAAGATAATCATCGATGCCGGGAAAGCGCTTGGTCACCATGATTTGCGTCGATAATCCGACGTCTTTCGCGAACCTGTCGTTCATCCTGTTGCTCCGAATTTGCGATAACACGGGCTTGCATGACGTGCATGAAAGTGCGCCATGGATGGCCATTTTCGCGCATGGGGACAGCACACAATGTTTTTCTGCTAGCTTACGCGCCATTGTCATCTGGATCAGACTCAGGAATGCCCGTGCCGCGCCGACCTATCCCGCTGACGCCGCGCGCGCTTGCCTTCGCCATCGCGCTTGCCGTGTTTCCCGGTACGGCCGCCATCGCGCAGGAAGCAAAGATCGTCTGCCCGCTGGGCGCGTTCACCTGTCCGACGGTGAAGAACGACTTTTCGCTGTGCAAGAAGAACGACCTGCTGGATTTCTACGAACCGGGCCTGCCGACTACCGGCGACGCTTCGCTGTCGCCGTCAGACATCCAGGCAGACCGGCTGGAAAGCCCGGACAGCAATGTGTATCACCTCTACGGCGATGTGCGCCTGCAGCAGCTGGATCAACTGTTGCGCGCCGACCGCGTGCAGTACAACCAGGATACGACCGCGTATTTTGCTCAAGGCAACGTGCGTTATCAGGATCGCGGTGAGCTGTTCGCGGCCGATGCAATGCACGGCACCACCGATCCCGAATATGGTCTCGCCGACAACGTGCGCTATCAATTGCTGACCTCGCGCGGCAACGGCACGGCGACGCAAGCGGAGATTCTCGATCCCGATCACAGCGCGTTCCAGCGGGTGAATTATTCGACCTGCGATCCCAGCGACCGCGTGTGGGAGCTGCGCTCCGATCGGATGACGCTGGATCAGAACAGCGGCGTCGGTCGCGCGCACGATGTGACGCTGCGCTTGAAAGGTGTGCCGTTCCTGTGGCTGCCGTACATGCGCTTTCCGATCGACAAGCGCCGCCAGTCCGGGTTTCTGTATCCGAGTTTCGGCAGCAGCAGTCATTCGGGTTTCTATTTCGCGCTGCCGTATTACTTCAATCTGGCGCCCAATTACGACGCCACCGTGACGCCGCGTATCTACGCCGATCGCGGCCTGATGATCGGCGGCGAGTTCCGCTATCTCACCGACAACAGTAAAGGCGTTTTGCAAGTCAACTATCTGCCGCACGATCGCGTTACCGGGAGCGACCGGGGCTATCTGCACTTCCAGGATTTCACCGCGCTGGCGCCTGGTTTCGCCTTCGTCGCCAACATCAACCGCGTCACCGACAAAAGTTATTTCCAGGATTTCGGCAACAGCCTGACGGTGGCGGCGACCTCGCTGATCGGTTCGTCCGCGTATGTCGTGGGCAGCGGCACCTGGTGGGACGGGGGCGTAGGCGTGGATTCGTACCAGATCACCGACCCGACGATTCCGGATGCGGCCGAACCCTACAAGCGGCTGCCGCGCATCTATTTCAACGCCGATCGTCCGTTCGGTCCATTGGGTGGCCCTGAATACGGCGTGCGCGCGGAAGCGGTGCGCTTCTACAGCCCGTTCCGGCTGAACGGCGACCGCGTGGACTTGTATCCCTATTTGACTTGGCCATTGCAGGGCGCGGCGTGGTTCGTGCGCCCGGAAGTGGGTTACCGCTACACCAGTTACGATCTCGAAAAGCCGGTAGCGCCGGGCGATTCCATTTCACCCAGCCGCGGCGTGCCGATCGCCGATGTGGATGCGGGATTGATCTTCGAACGCGACGTCAATCTTTTCGGCAACAGCTATACCCAGACGCTGGAGCCGCGTCTCTATTATCTGCGCGTGCCGTATCGCAACCAGAACGATCTGCCGCTGTTCGACACCCAGCCCTTGACCTTCGACTTCTGGCAGTTATTCACCACCAACAGTTTCTCCGGCTCCGACCGCCAGGAAAACGCCAATAATCTTTCGGTCGCGCTGACCACGCGACTGCTCGACGACAACGGCGTGGAAAAGATTTCGGCCAGTATCGGCCAGATCCGCTATTTCGATCCGCAGCTCGTGCAGTTGACGCCAACCCGGAAGACCACTGACTACGGCGGTTCCAACTACGTCGGCAATCTGCAGGTCGCGATCTCGGACAACTGGCGGCTCACAGCCTCGCAGCAGTGGAACCCGCACACCGAGGAAACCGATGTCTCCACCATCGGCATCCAACGCCGCATCCGTGGCGACGGTGTCATCAACCTGGCCTACCGTTACCGGCGCGGGCTGCTGGAGCAGGTCGATGCCTCCAGCGAGTTCCCGATCAACGATCGCTGGAAACTGGTGGGCCGTTACGATTACTCGCTGCGCGACAAGAAGGTCGTGGACGCCTTCGCCGGCGTGGAATGGGACAGTTGCTGCACCGCCGCGCGGGTGCTGGTACGCCGCTACGTGCGCGACTTCCATGGCGATGTGAACAATGCCATCTTCTTCGAGGTCGAATTCAAGGGGCTGGGCGCCTACGGCCAGAAGACCGAGGATTTCCTGCACCATGCTATCCTTGGATATGAATGATCGGTCGAAGCAAGTTTGAACTCCCCGGCTTCGATCGGCGTCAATAGTCTCCACAACCCTCGCCCGCTTTTGCTTGGCAAAAGCGCGCCGCCCCCTTAACTCAAGGGGGCTTTTTCTCGCGTTGCACGCGCATGAACCCAACCATGAAAGCACTCCTCTCCTTCGGTCTCGCAATCCTGATTTCTTTAGCCGCCGCCCCCTCGGCGCACGCGCAACTGCTCAGCGCCGATAATCCGCCGGCCGCGCAGGACCAAAACGGTTTGCTCGATCGCATCGTCGCGGTGGTCAACGACGGCGTGATCCTGCAAAGCGAACTGGACGAGGCGATGGCAACGGTGCAACACCAGTACGCCGACCATCCGGACCAGTTGCCGGCGCCGGGTGTATTGCGCAAGCAGGTATTGGAACGCCTCATCATGGACAAGCTGCAAGCACAGCGCGCCGCCGACAACGGCCTGCGCGTGTCCGACCAGGAACTCGATGCGGCGGTCGCCAGAGTTGCGCAGCAGAACAAGATGACCGTGCCGCAGTTGCAGGCGGCGATGCAGAACGACCACGTCGATTACGCCGCGTTCCGCGAAAAGTTGCGCGAACAGATTCTGATCCAGCGGCTGCGCCAACAGGTGATGCAGGGTTCCGCGCAGGTTTCCGATTCCGAGATCGACAATCTGATCGCCAACCCCGCGTTCAAGGCCGGCGAGGTGCATCTGGCGCACATCGACATCGCGCTGCCCGAAGGCGCCGACGCCAAAGCGATCGCAGCGGCGCAAACCAAGGCCGACAAGGTCGAAGCCGATTTGAAAGCGGGCAAGGATTTCTCCGTCGAGGCGATCAGCAATTCCAATGCGTCCGACGCGCTGCAGGGCGGCGATCTGGGCTGGCGGCGCGTGGATGAATTGCCGCCGGCCTTCGCCGACCAGTTCGTCAATATGCAGCCGGGCGCGGTGACCGCGCCATTGCGCACGCCCGGCGGCTTCACCATCGTCAAGATGATCGAACGCCGCGACGCCTCCGCGCGCCAGATCGTCACCGAGTATCACGCACGTCACATCATGGTGAAACCCAGCGCGCTGATATCCGACCAGGAAGCGCAGGACAAGATCAACAACATCCACCATGAGGTCGTTGACGGCCACCAGGATTTCGCCACGCTGGCCAAGAAGGATTCCGACGACACCACCACCGCCAACCTTGGTGGCGACATGGGCTGGTTCACCCACGACGAGTGGGGCGGCGATATCGGCAATTTGTTGGGTTCGCTGCAGCGGGGCCAGGTCTCACAGCCGTTCCGTAGCCAGGATGGCGCATGGCACCTGGTGCAGTTGCTCGGTACGCGCCAGGCCGACAAAACCACCGACATCCAGCGCGAGCAGGCGCGTCAGGCCATCGCTTCGCGCAAGGGCGAGGAAGCCTACCAACAGTTCCTGCGCGATCTGCGCTCGGACGCCTACGTCGATATCCGTCTGCCCGGCGCGCAATCGGACAGCAACGCCAGCACGGGCAACGCTGGCACGCCGTGAACGCGGCGGCGCGGTCGCTGCCTCGGCTCGCCGTCACCGCCGGCGAATCCGCGGGTGTCGGACCGGAACTCATCGCCCGGCTCGCCGCCACGCCGCTGTCCGCCGATCTGGTCGCGATCGCCGATGCGGAATCGCTACGACGTGCCGCGCGCGTCTGTGGCATCGACCTGCACCTCGAAGCCTGGGATAACATGCCGCGCCGGACTCGCGCGCCGGGCTCGTTGTGCTTGATCGACATTCCGCTGCGCGTGAAAGAAATTCCCGGCGCGCCCGATGCACGCAACGCGTTTCAGGTGCTGGCGACGCTGGCGCGCGCCGCGGACGGTTGCATGGACGGCGAATTCGACGCGCTTGTGACCGCGCCGGTGCAGAAGTCGATCATCAACGATGCCGGTGAAGCGTTCAGCGGCCACACCGAGTTCTTCGCGCGGCGCGTGGGCTGCGACGTGGTGATGATGCTGGCCTCGCCCGAATTGCGCGTCGCGCTCGCCACCACGCACCTGCCGCTTTCGGCCGTGCCGGCGGCGATCACGCGCGAATCATTGACTCGCACGCTGCGCATCGTCCACGCGGAATTGACCTGCAAATTCGGCATCGATCATCCACGTATCGCGGTGTTGGGCTTGAATCCGCATGCGGGCGAAAGCGGAAATCTCGGAGCTGAGGAAATCGAAACGATCATTCCCACGCTGGATGCGCTGCGAGAACAGGGCATGAGCTTGCTCGGGCCACTGCCGGCCGACACCGCGTTCGTCCCGGCCAAGCGCCAACAATACGACGCGGTGCTCGCGATGTATCACGATCAGGCGCTGCCGGTGCTCAAATCCGAAGCCTTCGACCGCACGGTGAATATCACGCTAGGGTTGCCGTTCGTTCGCACCTCGGTTGATCACGGTACGGCTCTGGACATCGCCGGCACGGGCCGCGCCGATCCGGCCAGCCTGTTCGCCGCGGCGGAGATGGCACTCAAGCTTGCACCCCTCTCCCTGCGGGAGAGGGTGGCGCGAAGCGCCGGGTGAGGGTACGCACCCGCCTTATGCCACACCCTAAAAAACACTACGGCCAGCATTTCCTGCACGAGCGCGGGATTATCGAGCGGATCGTTTTGGCGCTGGCGCCGCGGCCTGGCCAGCGCATCGTCGAGATCGGACCCGGCGAAGGCGCGCTGACGCTGCCGCTGCTGGACGCCGCGCACGAGTTGACCGCAATCGAGCTGGACGCGGAATTGATCGCGCCGTTGCGATCCGCCGCCGCCGCGCACGGCGACCTGACCGTGATCCACGCCGACGTGCTGGACGTCGATCTCAGCGCATTGGCGCAAGCGGGGAAATTGCGATTGGCCGGCAATCTTCCCTATTACGTGTCCAGCCCGATCCTGTTCCATTGTCTGCGCCACAGCGACGCGATCATCGACATGCTGTTCATGCTGCAAAAGGAAGTCGTCGAGCGTATGGCCGCCGCGCCCGGAAGCAAAGTCTACGGGCGACTCTCGGTCATGCTGCAACTTGCCTGCACGGTCGAACCGCTGCTGCGCGTGCCGCCCGGCGCGTTCCGGCCGTCGCCGCAAGTGGATTCCATGGTGGTGCGTTTGACGCCGCTACCGGCATCGCAACGGCCCGATCCGGGATTGGCGCGGCTGATCGAGACGATCGTCCGCTCCGCCTTCGGCAAGCGCCGCAAGACGTTGGCCAATGCGCTATCGGGTTTGCTCGATGTCGAAATGATTCGCGCGGCCGGCATCGATCCGCGCGCGCGCGCCGAAACGCTCGCGCCACGGAGTTATGTTGGCTTGGCCCACATTGCAGCGCAACAGGTGGGCTTGCCCGAGACCGCCGTGCTCGTCGACAATCCCCCACATGGTTAGCCGCAACGACAATGAGCCCTACTCCATCGAGGTGTCGGTCGACACGTACTTCGTCGCCGAGCAATCGCAACCCGATGCCGATCGCTTCGTGTTCGCCTACACGGTGACGCTGCGCAACGTCGGCGATCTCCCGGCGCGATTGCTGTCGCGGCACTGGATCATCACCGACGCCAACGGCAAGATCGAGGAAGTGCGCGGTGACGGCGTGGTCGGCGAACAGCCGCGTCTGCAACCGGGCGAGGGCTACGTATACACATCCGGCGCGGTGTTGGAGACCAGCGTCGGCACCATGCGCGGCGCCTATCATCTGCACGCCGACGATGGCACCGACTTCGAGACGCCGATCCCCGAATTCGTGCTGTCGGTGCCGCGCACGCTTCACTGATCGCCGGACGCGCGAGCACATGGCGGTCTACGCGATCGGCGATGTGCAAGGCTGTTATCCGGAACTTCGCCGGTTGCTGGATCGGCTGCGTTTCGATCCCGCGTCCGACGAGCTCTGGTTCTGCGGCGACTTGGTCAATCGCGGCGGCGAATCGCTGGAGGTGCTGCGGCTTGTGCACGGCATCCGCGACCGCTGCATCGTCGCGCTGGGCAATCACGATTTGACCCTGCTCGCGATCGCGCAACGCGATCCGCAAGCGCGCTCACACACCAATCCCGACTTGCGCCGCGTGCTTGAAGCCGACGACTGCGCCATGTTGCTCGACTGGCTGCGCGCACAGAAATTGATCCACCACGACGGTGCGCTGGGTTTCACCTTGGTGCACGCGGGATTGGCGCCTTCGTGGACGCTGAAGGAGGCACTGCGTTGCGGCCGCGAGGTCGAGCGCGCACTGGCGAGCCCGACGCATCGGCAATTGCTGAAGCATCTGTTCGGCGATCGGCCGGCGTATTGGTCTTCCAAGTTGCACGGCAACGAACGGCTGCGCGCGGCGATCAACATCATGACCCGGATGCGCTACTGCGATGCGCGCGGACGGATCGACTTCGAATCCAAAGGGCGGCCCGGCACGCAACGCGCGGGGCTGTATCCGTGGTTCGAAGTGCCGGGAATGAAAGCGCGCGAAACGCGCATCGTCTGCGGTCATTGGTCGGCATTGGGCCGCTTCGCGGGACTCGGCGTGTATGCGATCGACACCGGCTGCGTCTGGGGCGGTCAACTGACCGCGCTGCGTCTAGATGGCGACGAACCGCAATTCATTGCGGTGAATGCGGAGCCGCACCGCAAACGGCCGACGAATTAAGCGAGGCGCATCCGCGCCAGAATCTGCGCATGCAGCGCCGGCGTCGCGGTTATCACGCTGCTTGTGTCGAGATTCAACTCCGCACCATCCAGATCGGTGAATACGCCGCCGGCCTCGCGCACGATCACCGCAAGCGCGGCGATGTCGAGGATATTGACGTCGGATTCGATCACGATATCGAGCGCGCCGCGTGCCAATAAATGGTAATGGCAGAAATCGCCGTAGCCGCGGATGCGGTTGACCTCCCGGATCAGCGCGCCCAGCGCGTTCCAGCGCGGCCCTTCGGCCAGTGACTTGATATTGCCGAACGACAGTACGGCGTCGCGCAGATCGCGCGTCTCGGCGACGCGCACTTGTTTGCCGTCGAGATACGCGCCGCCGCCGCGCCGCGCCCACATGGTTTCGCCGTAAATCGGCGCGGCCGAAACGCCGAGTACGAGTTCGCCGCGATGCATCAGCGCGATCTGGGTGGAGAAAAACGGCGTGCCGCGCACGAAGCTCTTGGTGCCGTCCAATGGATCGACCAGCCACAGATATTCACCGTCGCCTTCGCGGCCGCGTTCTTCGCCGAGGATGCCGTGACCGGGAAACGCCCGTCGCAACAGCCTGCGGATCGTGTCCTCGGCTTCGCGATCGGCGACCGTGACCGGGCTCAGGTCGTCCTTGAATTCGACCTGCACGCCGCGCGCGAAATGCCGCGCGATCAACTCCCCCGCTGCGGATGCGGCGCCGCGCGCAATGTCCAGTGCGTGATCGAGAAAAGTGGCGTCCGGCGCGGAGGGCATGGGTTGAAAACGTTACAATGAGGAAAGGGGACGACAGCGCTTGAGCCGCAACGGCGCCGCGCCGATGATAGCAAGCATGACGACGAACCCCTCCAATGCCGCGCTGGTGGCGCGCGACCTCGCCGTGGTCTGGCATCCCTGCACGCAGATGCGCGATCACGGCGTGGATGGCGTGCCGATGATCCCGATCGCGCGCGGGAGCGGCGCGTGGCTGATCGATCACGACGGCAACCGCTATCTGGATTGCGTGAGTTCCTGGTGGACCAATCTGTTCGGACACTGCGAGCCGCGCATCGCCGCGGCGGTCAAGCAGCAGCTCGACGCATTGGAGCAGGTGATCTTCGCCGGCTTCACCCACGAGCCGGCACTGCAACTGGCCGAGGAACTGGTACGGATCACGCCGCCGGGATTGGAGCGCGTGTTCTTCGCCGACAACGGTTCGTCCGCGGTGGAAGTCGCGTTGAAGATGAGCTTCCACTACTGGAAGAACATCGGGCATGGCGAGAAGACACGGTTCATCGCGCTGACCGGCAGCTATCACGGCGAGACCCTTGGCGCGCTGTCGGTGACCGATGTAACGCTGTATCGCAAAACCTACGCGCCGTTGTTGCTGGAGCCGATCCTGGCACCGTCGCCGGATGCGTATCAACGCGAGCCGGGCGAATCGTGGCAAAGCGTGGCACAACGGCGGCTCGCGGAGATGCGCGCGATCCTGCAAAACCATGCGCACGAGGCCTGCGCGGTGATCGTCGAACCGCTGGTGCAATGCGCTGGCGGCATGCGCATGTATCACCCCTCGTATCTGACCGGGCTGCGCGCGCTGTGTGACGAATTCGACGTGCACCTGATCGCCGACGAGATCGCGGTCGGTTTCGGCCGCACCGGAACCCTGTTCGCGTGCGAACAGGCGGGCATCGCGCCCGACTTCATGTGCATCTCGAAAGGCCTGACCGGCGGTTTTCTGCCGTTGTCGGCGGTGCTGACCACCCGGCGCGTGTACGACGCCTTCTATGCGGAATACCAAAGCGGCAAGGCGTTCCTGCATTCGCACAGTTATACCGGCAATCCGCTGGCCTGCGCCGCGGCGCGCGCGACGCTGGCGATCTTCCGCGATGAGCCGGTGCTGGAACGCAACCGTGCGTTGGCCGCGGATCTCGCGCAACGCCTCGCGCCACTGGTTGATCATCCGAACGTGGCGGAAGTACGCCAGACCGGCCTGATCGCCGCGGTG
>JBDTBW010000012.1:0-6718 GCA_039923855.1 Rhodanobacteraceae bacterium
ACCGCGCACACCGTCGACGCCGATGCCTTGTTGGCCGATCCGGCCGGCGCACTATGCGCGGCGCTGGCCGCCTTTCTTGGTCTGCCATCGCTGCAGCCCGGCGCGTTGTCGCAAGCCGCGGGCCACGGCCGCAAAGGTCTGCCGGTCGCCTTTGCGCCCGGGCACGCCGCGCATTACCAGGAAGCCCTCGCCGAAGCCTTTGTGGCGTTGGACTCGACCGCGCCCGATTGAATCTGGCGTTCGCTTCTTCTTGACGCGGCAAAGTTAGACTACGAGTCACCACGGTTACGGAGGATCGTCATGTCCTCGCCATTACGTTGTTTGTCGATTTTGCTTGCGTTGATCTGTTCCGCGTGCACGGCCGCCGCGCCGGCGCCGCCGCAACTCAAAGTGCCCTCCGGCTTTCATGTCGCCGTTTACAGCGACGCGGTGCCCAATGCGCGCGAGATGGCTCTGGGCGCCAAGGGTACCCTGTTCGTCGGCTCCAACGATGCCGACAAGGTGTATGCGGTCACCGACCAAGGCCATAAAGTGCGCGTGATCGCATCGGGCCTGGAGTCGCCGGTCGGCGTCGCTTTCCACGATGGCGATTTGTATGTCTCGGCGGTCAGCCGGATCCTGAAATTTCCAGACGTAGAGGAGCATCTGGACAAACCGCCAGCGCCGCAAGTCGTCACCGACAAATTGCCGAGCGCGAGGCATCACGGCTGGCGCTTCATCGCGTTCGGCCCGGACGGCAAGTTGTACGTGCCGATCGGCGCTCCCTGCAATGTTTGCGATCAACCCGGCTACGCGAAACTCCTGCGCATGAATGCCGACGGCAGCGGCTGGCAGGACGTGGCGTACGGTATCCGCAACACGGTCGGTTTCGATTGGCAACCCGGCACGCATACGCTTTGGTTCACCGACAACGGTCGGGATCTCCTGGGCGACGATATTCCTTCGGACGAATTGAACCGCGTCGACAAGTTGGGCGAGCATTTCGGTTTCCCGTACTGCCACGAGGGCGACATCCTCGATCCGCAATTCGGCAAGGGCAAATCGTGCAAGGATTACGCGCCGCCGGCGCTGAAGCTCGGCGCGCACGTCGCTTCCCTGGGGATGCGCTTCTACAACGGCACGCAGTTTCCGGCGAGTTACCGCGGCGCGATCTTCGTCGCCGAACACGGCTCGTGGAACCGCTCCTCGAAGTTCGGTTATCGCGTGGTGGTGGTGCACGTCGACGGCAACAAAGTGATCGGCCAGCAACCGTTCCTGACCGGTTTTCTGGACGGACAAGAATCCTTGGGCCGTCCGGCCGATGTGTTGCCGCTGCCCGACGGCAGCCTTCTGGTATCCGACGATGACAACGGCGCCATTTACCGCGTCACGTACTCTCCCAAGTGAGGTCATGATGAAACTGCACAGCAACAGCTTCGCCAATGGCGCCGTGATCCCCGCCGAATTCGCGTTCGGCAAGCCCGGCGATCATGGTGAGCCCTGCGTCTTCGCCGGCAACCGCAATCCGCATCTGGCGTGGAAGGGCGCGCCGGAAGGCACGCGCTCGTTCGCGCTGGTGTGCATCGATCTGGACGTGCCCAGCAAACCGGACGATGTCAACAAGGAAGACCACATGGTGCCTTCCGGGTTGCCTCGGGTCGAGTTCATGCATTGGCTGATGGTCGATCTCCCGCACGATTGCCGCGAACTCGCCGCCGGAAGCTGCAGCGACGGCGTGACCGCGCATGGCAAATCCCATCCGGCCGGTCCAGCGGCGACAAAACAAGGCCGCAACGACTACACCGGCTGGTTCGAGAACGATCCGGACATGGACGGCGCGTATCTCGGCTACGACGGTCCATGTCCGCCATGGAACGATGAGCGTGTGCATCGCTACCTGTTCCAGATGTTCGCTTTGGATACGCCAAGCTTGGGATTCGGGCAGGGCTTCACCTGGACCGATGCGCAGCGCGCCATGACCGGTCACGTGTTGGCCGAAACCGATTACGTCGGCACTTACAGCTTGAATCCTGGCGCGCATTGAGCGCCGTCGCCGCGGCTTCGCAAACCCTTGACGAGCCGGGCATTAACGTACCGGCAACCCCCCGTTCACGCGGATGCTTCGATACTGGGCTTTCGCCAACCGTCCGGGGTGACCCGATGAATGTCGACATCATCAAGGGCAAATGGAAACAGCTCGGCGGCCGCCTGAAAACGAAGTGGGCCGAACTTAGTGAGGACGAGGTCGGTCGATCGGAAGGTCATCGCGACTATCTGATCGGACGGTTGCAGGAGCGTTACGGCTGGGCCAGAGGTCGGGCCGAGGCCGAAGTGGCACATTTCGAGAGCGAGCTCTCATCCGCAGACAACGAGAGGTAAGGGTCATGACCAATCAGGTCGTTCCAGAGAATCCGATTCAAACCGCGCGCGCCACCGCGCGCATCGAAACCGGCGCCGAGCGCTTCAAGGAAGGCGCCTCGCAAACCGTGCAGACGGCCAAGGAGAAATTCAACACGGCCGCCGACAACGTCGAACATGGTGTGCACAAAGCCACCGATGCATCGGCCAGCGCCGCGATCCGCGCCACCGAAAAAGCCGCGGAACTGCGCGAACGCAGCCGCGAGGCATTGGATGAAGCGCGCCAACGCGCCAGTGAAATGGCCGACGACGTAAAGGAGCGCGCGGGCGATGCATTCGACACCATGCGCGAGTTCGTGCGCGAACGTCCCGCGCAATCGGTAGCGATCGCGTTGGCGACCGGCTGGTTGCTTGGCCGTCTGGTGGGTCGCCGCTGATCCCATCCACCGCGATTTCCATGGGATGGATCGCCGATGACGGGCGAAGCCGAGGCGCAAGCGCAGGAAGCCGTGGGGAAACTCGCGGCCGCTGCGGAGCAATTGGCCGCGGAAGAGGCGATCGAACGCGCGGCGCAAGCTGCGCACGAGGCGGCGGCCCGCGAAGCGGCCACGCATGTACCGCCTGCTCCGGGCTTCGGTGCGCAACTCGAAGCGCTGTTCGCGGCCGGCAGCGGCGTGATCGGCGCACTGGGCCGGTTCTTCGCGGAATTCGGCGCGCTGCTGGGCGCCGAGGCGCGGGTGCTGCGTACAGGTGTGCCGCTGTTCTTCATCGCCTGCATTGCGCTGATCGCGCTCTCGGTGTCGCTGTGGGCATGTCTGGTCGCACTGATCGCCTGGTTGTTGCTGCATCTCACACATTCGATGGGAATCGCGTTGCTGCTGCTGGTGGTCGGTCACGCGTTGCTGGTGACCGGTATCTGGTTCGCGATCAAACGCGGTGTGCATCAGGCGAGTTTCCCGCAGGCGCGCGCGGAATGGCGGGCGCTGTGGCATCAGATGACCGGCGATCTAAAAGGATTCGCCGGGCCGCGCGCGGACAAACCGGCGCCGCCGGACACGGGATCGAAGCCATGAAATATTTCGCGGCACTGGCCGCGCGCGAAGACGCGATGGTGCGTTGCCTGTTCGCGCGGCAGCAATTAAGCGCCTCGGTCAACGAAGTTTCGGACATCTATCGGGCCTATCCTTTACCGGCGTTGGCCGGCGCCGCCGGCATCGGCTTTCTGCTGGCACAATTGCGCGTCGGCGGCGGTTTGGTGATGGCCAGCGCCCGCCTAGCCACCGGCCCGACGTTCGGTTTGATACGCAGGGTTCTGCAAATCTAATGCGAATCTGAAAAGCCGGGTTGTATCATCAGGGGAAAATTCAACATGCTTCCGCCGTCATCACCGCCCGTGGAAGTCACCGTTTCACCGCCGGAAACGGTCCCCGCGGCGGTGCCGCCATCGTCCCCCGTTTCGGTGACGCCTTCGTCTTCTGTGGCATCAGGCGTGGTGTGGACCACGGTACGGCGCAGGAAGCGCCCGCGCGCGGCGGAACGCCGGCGCGCACGACGCCTGCGCGGGCTGCGTCTGCCGATGCTGGTGATGATGTTCCTGGCCATCGCCGCGGTGCTGATCCTGGCGCGTTCGCTGATCATCCCGCTGGTGCTGGCGGCTTTCGTCGGCATGGGCTTGAATCCGATCGTCGCCGGATTGCGCAATCGCTTGTGGATTCCGCGCGCGCTGGGCGCGTTGGCCGTCATGGGGGTGCTGGTCGCCGGCTTGGTGGAAGCGGCGGTGCTGTTGACCACGCCAGCGGCGCGATGGATCCAGCAGGCGCCGCTGGCGATCCACCAATTGGCGCCGAAGTTGAGGCAGATGATCCGCCCCTTGAGCGCGGCCAGCCACGCCGCCTCGCAAGCCTCGCAATCGCTGATCGGCGCCGGCGTCGCGCCGGCCGCCACGCCCGCGGCCGCTTCAACCACCAGCATCAGCGTGTCCGATCTGCTGCTGATGGCGCCGAAGATCATCGCCGAAGCGCTCACCGTGGTGCTGCTGGTGTTCTTTTTTCTCACCTATGGCGATCACATGCGCCGCCGGCTGGCCCTCGCCTCGCCGCGTTTCGCCTATCGGCGCATCGCGCTGAATCTGGTGCGCGGCATCCAGCACGAAATCTCGCGCTATCTCCTGACCGTCACACTGATCAATGTATGTCTTGGCGCTGTCGCCGCGGCGATCCTGTGGTATTTCGGGACGCCGGATCCGGTGCTGTGGGGTTGCGTGGTGGCGCTGCTCAACTTCATGCCATACGTTGGCGCCATCTGTTCCACCCTGATCATCAGCGCGATCGGGTTGCTGCACTTTGAGGTCGCCACCCACGCGTTGCTGCCGGCGTTGTGCTTCGCGATCGTGGCGGCACTTGAGGGCAATGTGATCACCCCGATGATCATGGGTCATCGGCTGCGCTTGTCGCCGCTGGCGATCCTGATCTGGCTGCTGATCTGGGGCTGGATGTGGGGCATCCCCGGCGCGCTGCTGGCGGTGCCGATGCTGACCTGCGGGAAATTGATCGCCGAGCGCGTGCCGGGTTGGGAGTGGTTTGCGAAGATGGTGGAACACTGATGGATGCCAGACACGAGCGCACGACTACGGCAAACTAGACGTCGGTCGTATTTCATTTCGTCATGAGCACGAATCCGGCAGCCGCAGACCTTTCGTTGATTCTGGATCGCGCGCGCGAATTCGCACGCACCGGCCGCATTGCCGAAGCCGAAACGAGTTACCGCGCGGCGCTCGCCGCCGCGCCCGATACCCCGGAAGCGCTCAATTTCATCGCGGTGTGCGCGCTGGCGCGCGGCGATGTTGCCGAAGCGCAAGGCAAGCTCGAACGCGCGGTCGTACTGGAGCCGGCGCAACCGGAAATCTGGAAGAACATCGGCGCGGTGCATATCGCCGCGGGACGTTTCGAGGATGCGCTTGCCGCATTCGATCGCGCATTGCAACTCGATCCAGCGCATTTCGTCGCGCGGTTGCAACGTGGCGCGGCGTTCGAACAACTCGGACGAAATCAGGAAGCGACCGCGAATTATTACGGCGCGATCATGGCCGCGCAGGGTCGCGGGCTGTGGCTGAGCGACGCAAGTACCGCGTCGGGATTGCGTGGGATCGTCAAGCATGCTATGGCATTCGTCAACAGCGGGCGTCGCCGGATTTTTCTCGACCTGCTGCAACCGCTGCGCGAGCGTTACAGTTCGGATGCGCTGACGCGCGTCGAACAAGGTCTTGCGATTTATCTGGGCGACGCGCCGGCGGATTATCCCGACCCGCGCCAGCAGCCGAAATTTTTTTACGTACCGGGCCTGGCCACGCAACCTTATTTCGAACGCGAACTGTTTCCGTGGCACGCGCAACTGGAATCGCACACCGACACCATCCGCGAGGAGTTGCTCGGCGTGTTGGCCGATCCGCAAGGCGTCGAGCCTTTTCTCGGCACCAATGACTTGAAGTTGCTGGAGCAGCAAGCGCTATTGCGTGGCGAACGCGGCGCCGCCGAATGGAACGCGTTCTTTTTTCACCGGCATGGCGAAGTGTTCGAGCAGAATGCATCGCGGTGCCCGCGCACTACCAGAGTCCTCGACAGCCTGCCGCTGGTGCACATCCGCGAGCACGCGCCGGAAGTATTGTTCTCGGTGCTGACACCCGGCTCGCATATTCTTCCGCATCATGGCGTGAGCAACACGCGCCTGGTCACGCATCTGCCGTTGATCGTGCCGCCCGATTGTGCGATCCGCGTCGGCGGCGTCGATCACGTCTGGCGGGAAGGCCGCTGCATCACCTTCGACGACACCTTCGAGCATGAAGCGTGGAACCGCAGCGACAAGGTGCGCGTGGTGATGATCTTGGACAGTTGGCATCCAGATTTGTCTGAGCCCGAACGCGAGGCGGTCGCGCTTCTGGTCGGCGGCATCGGCGATTTCAACCGCGCCGCCAACGTCGACGCGCCGCCGAAAGATTGATATAGGAACCCCTCTCCCGAAGGGAGAGGGGTTTGTTTTGCTGCGGTCACGCATCCAACGGCAACCACAGCAATAGCGCGATACCCAGCGCGATGCGATAAATCGCGAACGGCGTGTAGCGGTGATGGCGTATATATCCGAGCAGCCATTTCACCGCGGCGAAGGCCACGATCATCGAAACGATAAAACCGACCACCAACGCCGTCCAATCCTCGTGCACCGCGCCGCCGGACTTCAGCACCTTCCATAATTCATAGCCGGTCGCCGCGTACATGGTCGGGATGCCGACCAGGAACGCGAATTCGGTCGCCGCCGCGCGATCGCTGGTACCGAACAGCATCGCGGTGAAAATGGTCGCGGCCGAACGTGAGGTGCCCGGAAAAAT
>JBDTBW010000013.1:0-15556 GCA_039923855.1 Rhodanobacteraceae bacterium
ATGGTCGTGAACATCGAATCGGTACGATTGGGCAGCCCCGAAGCGCGCACGATCTTTACCGCGGCGGCAACCGCATCGTGCAGGGAATCACCGCCAGATCCACCGTTCGGCCAGATGGAAAACGCTACCAGCATGGCGAGCCTCCGTTCCAGACGTAGTTCAGATGTGTCTACTGTACTACGCAGCCACCGCGCGTGAACCTGAGCCTGGCAAGCGAGAACGTGGTGGCGGTCGCATGGCCGCACGGTGAGGGTCTGCTAATGGCGCTCACTTATGCATGCCGACAATGCTGGTGCTGCTGCTGCTGCAACAGAGCTCCGGTCGCGGCCTCATATCCATTTGCACCCGTGGCGGCATGGGTGTGACCGCGATTCTGGAACGCTGAATTCAGGCGGAATACGACATTTGCCGTGCCTGCGGCGAACCGCGACACTGACTGGTCTGCACAGGGTAGTAATCCGAAACTGCTATGAGCGAACACCAAACGATGGAATATGACGTGGTCGTGGTCGGCGCCGGACCGGCAGGTCTCTCGTTCGCCATCCGCCTGAAACAACTCCAGGCGGACACTCGCGTGTGCGTGATCGAGAAAGCTTCCACCGTCGGCGCGCAGGTCCTGTCCGGCGCGGTGATCGAGCCCGCACCGCTGGATGCGTTGCTGCCGCACTGGCGCGACAGCCCGCCGCCGATCTGCGTACCCGCGACGCACGACGAATTCCTGTTGCTGCGCGACGCCAAACGCGCGATGAAACTGCCGACCCCGCCGCAAATGAACAACCGCGGCAACTTCATCGTGTCTTTGGGCGCGCTGTGCGCCTGGCTGGCACCGCAAGCCGAGACACTGGGCGTGGACGTGTTTCCCGGCTTCGCCGCTGCCGATGCGGTGTTCGACGACAAGGGCGCGGTCAAAGGTGTGAGGATCGGCGACATGGGGGTGGCGAAGGACGGTTCGCACAAGCCCGGCTACACCCAGGGCATCGACATCCTTGCCCCGCTCACCGTGTTGGCCGAGGGCTGCCGCGGCAGCATCACGAAGACACTGATCGCGAAATATGGACTCGATCAGGATAGCCACCCGCAAACCTACGGCATCGGCCTCAAGGAACTCTGGCAACTGCCGGAGGGCCGCGTGCAGCCGGGCCATGTGACGCATACCGTGGGCTGGCCGCTGGACAACAAAACCTACGGCGGCAGTTTCATCTATCACCTCGACAAGGATCGCATCGCGATCGGTTTGGTCGCCGGGTTGGATTATTCCGATCCACTGTTCCGGCCATGGGAGGCGTTCCAGCAGTTGAAGCACCACTCGCGCATCGAGCCGCTGCTGGAAGGCGGACAAATCATCTCCGCCGGATCACGCGCATTGATGGAGGGTGGGCTACAGTCGCTGCCCAAAGTCGAGATGCCCGGCGCGTTGCTGATCGGCGATGCCGCAGGTTTGATGAACGTGCCCAAGATCAAGGGCACGCATCAGGCCATCCGCTCGGGCATACTGGCCGCCGAATACTTCGCGGAAACGAAATCCGGGGTGGGCTTCGATGCGCGCCTGCGCGCCTCGCCGATTGCAAAGGAATTGAAGAAGGTGCGCAACATCCGGCCCGGTTTTCACGGCGGGCTGTGGCGCGGCCTGGTGAACGCCGCGTGGGAAACCGTCACCGTCGGGCTGTCGCCGTGGACCCTGAAGAATCACGCCGACTGGCCGTCGCTGGACAAGCTCGATCCGCCGGCGACGCTGGCCAATCGTCCGGTTCCGGACGCGTCTTCGCCGCGCGACCCTGGCTGGGTCGACCGCACGCTGCCACCACGCGATCGTCTGGCCAGTGTGTATTTCGCTGCCACCGAATACGACGAGGACCAGCCGGTGCACCTGCACGTGCACGATTTCTCGATCTGCGCGGACCGCTGCGTCAGCGAGTACGGCAATCCCTGCACCCGGTACTGTCCCACCGCCGTTTACGAAATGGTCGAAGAAGTACAACCCGACGGCGAGAAGTCGTTGCGCCTGCAGATCAACGCCGCCAACTGCGTGCACTGCAAGACCTGCGACATCAAGGATCCCTACGAGAACATCACCTGGGTCACGCCCGAAGGTGGGTCCGGGCCGAATTACCAGAACCTCTAGCGTTCATTGATGCCTTGCGTCACCTTGGCATTCCCCGCACTACACACAGCGCCGATCCCGTCGACGCGAGCTGGGCACGTGTTCGTTGAAGCGCCGCCATTGGACGGCGCCTCCGCCGCGACTCACAGCGCTTGTCGTCAAAAGACTAGATCGGCGCGCTGCAAGCGCAGCGAGACGTCGAGGTCGCGCACGCGCGCCGCACCATGCAGATATTTCATGCCGATGCCTCCGGGTCGAGGAACAAGTCCGGCAGCAAGGTGTGACCCGGTTCGACCGCGTAGGCGTCAAGATCGCTGACGCCACTCTCACGCAGCACCTCGTCATCGATGAAAAACCGGCCGGTGTTTTCACGCGCAGGTTTCACCAGGATGGTGTGGGCGGCATCGGCGAGGATTTCCGGCTCGCGGCAACCAGCCACGTCGACGCCCGAGATCATCTTGAGCGCAGCGGTGTCGATCACCGTGCGCGGCCACAAGGCATTGATGGCGATGCCGGCGTCGCGGAATTCGGCGGCCAGGCCCAGCGTGACGAAACTCATGCCCATCTTGGCCAGGGTATAAGCGGTGTGCGGTCCCCACCAGCGCGGGTTGAGGCTGGGCGGCGGCGCCAAGGTCAGAATGTGCGGGTTGGCTGCCTGCCTGAGATACGGGATCGCAAGCTGGGCGCACAAATAGCTGCCGCGCGCGTTGACCTGCTGCATCAAGTCGAAGCGTTTCATGGACGTTTCCAGCGTACCCTTCAGCCAAATGGCGCTGGCGTTGTTGATGAGGATGTCGATGCCGCCGAAGTGCTCGACCGTGCGTGACATGGCGTCACGCACATTGTCTTCATCCCGAATGTCGCACCGGATAGCCAGCGCCCTGCCGCCGGCTCCCTCAATGGCCGCCGCCGCGGTGTGGATGGTGCCGGGCAACTTGGGGTTGGGGGTGTCGCTCTTGGCGGCCACCACCACATTGGCGCCATCGCGGGCAGCGCGCAGTGCGATGGCCAGGCCGATGCCGCGCGAAGCGCCGGTAATGAACAGTGTCTTGCCCGCCAGATCGCTCACACCTCGTCTCCTCAAGTACACATTCGGAAAATCAGGGTACTTCCTTTCAGCCTCTGGCCGATGTCACGCTACACGTCAATCAGCATCATTCACAATGAACCCTGCACAGCAGGCGGTCTTAAAGTTTGACGTCCTCGTAATCCTGCATGGCGACGCCAACAAGGCTGCTAGCAGGCTGCACATTGCCGATTCCGTAATCAAATTGGCGAACAGAGGATCCTTCTGTTAGGCCAACAGCGCGTGTCGAAAACGCGACACGGCCACGACACACGCGGCTGTGCACTTTTGCCGCCGTAGTCATCCAACTGACCTGGGTCAACAACGCGTGTGTGACGTGAGCGGATACTGCAGGGTCGGCGACCAGCTCATACCGTTTTGTTGACCACGCGACGAGGAATTAGATGATGATGCTGTCCGGCGCTCATAGCCCTGCCCCGCGCGCGCTGCGAATGTATCTGCTAGAAAAAGACGTAACGATCCTGACGCGGCATATCGACGTGTTCGCGGGCGTGAACCGCCAGGAACCCTTTCTATCACGCAATCTCGCCGGGCAGACGCCAGCGCTGCTATTCGACGATAGCCGTTGCCTCGCGGAATCCGTCGCAATCATGGAATATCTGGAAGAAAAGCATCCTGATCCAGCGTTGATCGGCACCACACCCGAGGAACGCGCCGAAACACGACAGTGGCAACGACGGATCGAACTCAATATCACCGAAAACATCCACAACGCATACCATTATTCTGAGGGGTTGACCCGCGTCGCCCCCGCATTCCCGTGGCACCAGAAGCGGCGCCAGGACTGAAGCGCGTGGCGCAGGATCGGCTCGCCTGGCTGGGCCGCATGCTCGATGGCCACGAATTCGTCGTCGGCGACCGGTTCACCATTGCAGACATCTGGTTATACGCCTGGCTGAATTTCGCCAATTTCGTCGGCCAGCCGTTCGGTCGCGCGCTGCCTTGCATCGCCCCGTGGTTCGCGCGCGCCGCGACGCACTTTTCGGCCGCCTCGAGCCTGCATCCGGACTGCAAGCCCGGTGGTGTACGCGGCTGACGCCCGTCCGAAGCCTTGCTGCAACCTTGGAGACATTCCATGACACAACGAATCCACTACACACAAGTCTCACCCGACGGCTTCAAAGCCATGCGCCACCTACAGGAATACGTCGAGAATTCGGGATTGGAACATCCCCTGCTGGAATTGGTGAAGATGCGCGCCTCGCAGATCAACGGCTGCGCATACTGCCTTGATATGCATAGCAAGGACGCTCGTGCTGGTGGCGAGACCGAGCAGAGGCTGTATACGCTCGATGGCTGGCGCGAGACTCCCTTTTTTAGCGAGCGCGAACGCGCGGCACTGGCATGGACCGAGGCTCTGACCCAGATTTCGGAGAACGACGTGTCGGAAACGCTGTACGCCGAAGCATGCAAGCATTTCAGCGAAAAGGAGCTGGTGGACCTCGCACTTGCGATCATCGCCATCAACGGCTGGAATCGACTGGCGATCCCGTTCCGTTCGACTCCAGGAATCTATCAATCCCACCCAACGAAAAAGCAAGTGTAAGTGTGTTGGAAGTAAATGGTGCAGATTGGCGCGGTGTGCGCTTCACGAGGATCAAAATAACCATGCGGCGTGCGAATTCAAGACTGGAAATGGCTTCACCTAGACGCGATACGCGAACGGGCTTCAGTGGCAGATTCGGAAAACCGCGCTGACGCGGCCCCTCGAACGGGTTTGCGCCCGGCTGGATTTCGCCTTTGATGTTGCCGGCCTGTCCGGAGATCCCGCACAGGTAGTCGAACTTGTCGTAGTGCGGTTCCAGCTCATCGTAAGTGACGCCCCCAATCCTGGATTGTCATGTACGCCGGGATGAATTTCTTGCCGTAGCGCTGCTCGGTATGCGAGCGGATCACGAAATCGGTGGGCAGACACCGTCATGTCTGGCCGTTCCAGTGCACACCCGCGCCGCCTACGCTGGGCGCGGGCAGGAATGACCCGAGATGACGCATCGGCAGCGCCGTCTGGTCGATCGAATTGCGGAACGTCAGCGTCTCGCGCTCGGGTTCCTCGAACAAACCATGGCGCATCGCGTATCGCAGCTCGTCCTGGATCGTGGTCGTTGGAAAATTCTGCACGGTATCGCGAAAGGCGCCGCGTTCCAGCGCCAGAACCTGCAAGCCGGAATCGGTGAGTTCCTGCGCCACGATCGCGGCGGTCACGCCGAACCCGACCAGCACCACATCCACTTCCTTGAATTGGGTGGCCATCGCATCAATCCTTTTGATCGCCCGGTGAGCCGCGACCTTTCAAACCCACCGTAGGCATCGTGTATGGCTTGCCGTACTGCTCGATCTCCGCGACGTAGTTGTAACGCGGGCCGGGAAAACCGATCAGCTTCCAGCCGGCGAAATCGCGGTTGCCGCCGTACATCGGGTCGGCGAGGAATCCTTCCTGCGTGTTCTGCAGCAACATGGTGAAGAAATCTTTTGCCGGCGCATCGTGCAGATCGATGCCGCCTTTCTCCAATCCGTGCAGTACGGCATCCTGCTGATCCACCGAAAGCGCCTCGAAAGCCATTTGATATTTCTGCTAACAATACGATTTTTTGGATATTGCGGATCGCGCGCGGTACATCTGCGCCGGTTTCAGTTTGGATTGCCAACCCTGCTCGTCGCTGCCCTTGCTCCACGGACCGCGCATGTACCAGGTTTCTGCCATGCCATACGGACCGGACAGCTGGCGATCAATGAACACGGTGACGCCGCGGTTCGCACCGGGACTCGCGGCATCGCCGGGGATCAGACGTTCGGTCGCGGTATCGAGGAAGTGTTTTTCCGCATCGTTGAGAAACAACGGTCCCGGTGCATTGGCCGCGTTCAATTCAGCGTACGGCGACTCACCGTGGCAGCCGATCAGCGCGGCACCCGGCACCGCGATGACTGCGGCCTTGAGGAAGCGTCGGTGAGAATTCGAGGAATCCATCTGGACCTCCGCTGCGCACGCCCCGTTCACTGCTCCGCTGCGGATCTACTATTCATGGCCCGCATGCTCCGTGCGGTAACGAACATAGATCGCGTTGACCGCAAAGGATCGCTTGCCTCGTGGCGGGTTGGATCAACCGCTGAAGAGGATACCCAGTACGGTCACTACACCTGCAGCAGTCAACCCAAAGCACACCAACCGCATGGCGATCAAAGTGACCGTTCTTTGATTGATGGCGTGGACGTAATCCTTGATCACCACCCCCAGGCCCAGCGCGGTGTGCCAGAAAAGCGCGATCAAGAGCAGCACCATCGATATCGCGACGAACGGCTTGCGCAACCATGCGATCAGCGCGGCATAGTCGCTGCCGGTATGCGCGATCAGCGCGGCAACGAACCACACGGTCAGCGGGATCAACGCGATCGCGGTCGCGCGTTCGAGCAACCAGTTTCCAGCGCCCTTTCTCACCGAACCATGATTCATGGCGCTATCGCCTTATCCAAGCACTGGTAACCCACGCGGCAACGGTCAACACCATGCTCGCCGCGAACACGATCCACCCCGAGAGATAAATCGCGCGCAACGAAAAGCCATGCACGGTATCCCAGATCAGATGCCGCAAGCTGCCGCACAGGTGCATGAAAAAAGCGAAGGTGGCCACGAACAGCACAGCGCGGCCAGCCCACGATGCGATTCCTTCGCGCACGACGGCGTAGGCTTGCGGGCCTGCCGCGGCAGCGATCAACCAGATGACCAACCCCAAGGCGCACACGCTCAACAGCACGCCGCTGATCCGGTTGACGATCGACAGTACCGAAGTCAGTTGCGGTCGGTAAATCTGGATATTGGGCGAACGCGGTCGCAGGCGATTCGCGGGCGAGTACGGCGTGGTCGAATCCTGATCCATGCCAGTCAATCCCGATGCTCGAGCATCATGCGCTTGGTTTCGGCGATCGCTTTGCCGGGATTCAAGCCCTTGGGACAGGTGCGGGTGCAGTTGAGAATGGTGTGGCAGCCGTAAAGTCGGAACGTGCCTCGCATGTCATCGAGCCTTTCAGCGGTCGCCTCGTCGCGGCTGTCGGCCAGCCAGCGCCATGCTTGCAGCAACACCGCGGGACCGAGAAACCGGTCGCCATTCCACCAATGGCTGGGGCAACCCGAAGTGCAGCAGAAACACAGAATGCACTCGTAATAGCCGTCGATCTTGCTGCGCTGTTGCGGCGATTGCAGCCGTTCGCGCGCTGGTTCCGGCGTGTTCGTCCGCAGCCACGGTTTGATCGCTGCGTATTGTGCGAAGAGATGGGTCTGATCGCCGACCAGGTCCTTGATGATCGGCATGTTCGCCAGCGGATAGATCATCGCGGTGTTGTCGGTGTCGTCGATAAAGCGCGTGCAGGCCAGCCAATTGGTGCCGTCGATATTCATCGAGCACGATCCGCAAATGCCTTCGCGGCAGGAACGTCGAAACGTGAGCGTAGGATCGATCTTGTTCTTGATCCAGATCAGTGCGTCCAGAACCATCGGGCCGCAATCATCGAGATCGACATGATAGGTATCGATGCGCGGATTTTCCGGCGAGTCCGGATCGTAGCGATAGACATCGAACGCCTTGACGCGCACAGCGCCGGCCAGGACCGGCCAAGCTCGCCCGCGAGCGATGCGCGAGTTCCGCGACACCCCGAAGTTGCGCGGCAGCGGGAAGCGCTTCAGCATCGTGAAGCGAGGCACCTGCTCCGGAGATCGAATGATCATGACAAACGTTTCGCGTTCCTGTCGACTCAATCCTGTCGCTCGCGCGCGCTTTTATCTGTGTGTTAGCGAACGAACGAACGAGAGCATCCCGGAAAGTGCATGTTAGCAGCGTGGTTCTGTGGTGCACGTGACCGGACTTATAGAGGACGTGTGCGCTCTTGATGTCCGTCAGCAAGAATCCTCCACCGATCAGGAATGCCAGCTTGCCATCGTCGATCAGCTTCGCCAATTCGCGCAGCCCATGCTTTGCCCCATCCTGCAAAAAGCATCTCGATATTCTCAGCTACCGCGCGCCGAACTGATGGGCTACCAAGCCGAACCGAAAGAGCCGTCCCGACCTGGAAGGCGCCGGTTCCGGCGGGCATCGACCGCACCGATGCGCTGCTCGACGACGCGCTGTGCGCGACTCTCCTGACCAGCGACCCGATTGCGACTCAGCGCACTAAAGGAGGCTGCCATGGCGTCTGCTGCAGGTAAAACGGGCAAATCAACGATCTACGACGGCGAACGCGTGTTCGTCGAGCAATTGCTACCGGCGGCGCGCGCGCGGCTGGTGACGATCGCCGACGACGCGCCGCTGCGCGACGCGGCCCGGCTACTTTGCGCCGGCACCGATCTGGTCGTCGTCTGCGGCGCCGGCGGCGCCGTGGTGGGCGTCATTACGAAGACCGATGTGGTCGCCCGGATCAGCCAGTGCCAGGGCGCAGCCTGCACGATGGCAACCGCTTCGGTGATGAGCGCCAAGGTTTTGCTGTGCACTCCGCGCGACCTCGTGCACGACGTCTGGTCGAAGATGCAGGCGCGCGAGTTGAAGAACGTTCCGATCGCTGACGCCGATGGCCGTCCGCTCGGCGTGCTCAATGCCCGGGATGCACTCGGCATCCTTCTGCAGGAAGTCAAGTACGAGGAGTCGCTGCTGCGTGACTACGTGATGGGCGTCGGCTATCGCTGAGAGGGAAAGATGTCAGCGACGAATGGCACTTACTTAACGTCGTCATTGATGACAATCCAGCTACCGTTCCCCACCGCTGCCGGTAATGAGCCGCGCGCCATACTCGGTCGTCAGGTAGGACCACAGCCAGGAGAGCATCACCATCACCCGGCTGCGAAACCCAATCAGGAAAAAGATATGCGCCGCGCCCCAAGTCAGCCAGCCCGGGAGGCCGCTCAGGCGCATCCAGCCGAAGTCCACGATTGCCGATTTGCGGCCGATGGTGGCGAGATTGCCATAGTTGCGATACCGGAAGGCGCAGGGCGGCGGCCGTCCCGTGAGCCGGCGTATCAGAAGCCTGCCGACATAGGCGCCTTCCTGCTTGGCGGGCGGAGCGATGCCGGGTACCGCTTGGCCGTCGGGGTTGACCACCCGTGCGGTGTCGCCGATCACGAAGATGTTCTTGTCGCCGGACAAAGACAGGTCAGGTTCAACGCGTACGCGGCCACCCTTGTCGGCCTCAGCACCCAACCATTTCGCGGCAGGGGAGGCGGCGACGCCAGCCGCCCAGATCAATGTGCGCGCTTCGATTCGTTTTCCCGCGGCAACGATGCCATCCGCGTCGCACAGTTCGACTTCGGCGCCCGTCAATATCTCGACACCCAATTGTTCAAGAGAGCGGCGTGCCTTGGCCACCAATGATTGTGGAAAGGCTGAGAGAAGCCGCGGACCGGCTTCCGCCAAGGTAACCCACGCGCGCTGGCCTTGCAGCTTGCGATGCGGCGTGGCCAGTTCAACCTTGGCGAACTCCGCGATGGCACCCGCCATTTCCACTCCCGTGGGACCGCCGCCGATGACCACGAAACTCAACAACCGGCGGCGCTCGTTCGCATCCGCAGTCACCTCGGCCTTTTCAAACGCAGCCAACACGCGATGGCGGATGACGATGGCGTCCTCAGCGGTTTTTAGGACGGGAGCGAACGGCTGCCAGTCGTCGTGGCCGAAGTACGTGTGACGCGCGCCGGTGGCAACCACCAGATAGTCGTACGGAATACGCTCGTCCAGCTGACTCAGATGAATGCAGCGCGCCTCACGATCGATGGCTTTGACCCGGCCGAGCCGAACCTGCGTGTTGCCTTGATGGCGCACGATCTGGCGGATCGGCATGGCGATGTCGGCGAGCGACAGCGCCGCTGTCGCTACCTGATAAAGCAGCGGCTGAAACAGGTGAAAGTTGCGTTGGTCTATAACCGTGACCTGGGCGCGCGCTTGGCGCAAGGCTTTGGCGCAGCTCAGGCCACCGAAGCCGGCGCCAATAATGACGATGTGAGGTGCGGTTTGCGCGCCGCTCTGTTGTGGCTCGGCACTCATAAGAGTTCAATCTTCGCGCTCGCGCGCGCTTTTTATCGGTGTGCCAATCAACTGCCGAGATACTCACCGGCGCGTCGCATCTCCAGTAGACGGTTCAGCGTACCGTTTTTTACTTCCCCGTGCGGGTCAGCGCTTCGCCGGAATGGTAAACCACAGCCGGCTCGCCCGGATGGTGGTCATGTTGTTTGATGGAATACATCGTGTTGTCGGCCGTGGTGCCGGCCTTGTGAACGCCGGTCACCGTGCCATGCCCGATCGCGCTGCGATAGTGCCAGGAGACGGCGGTGCCAGCGGGTATCGTCTTGAACGATGCCGTTTTCTTGGATGTTTTCGTGGATACTTTCTTGGCTGTTTTCTCTACTGTTTTTTTCGCTGCTGTCTTGGCAGGCATAACGGTTTCCTCCTGCTTGATGAATCATTTTCCGGTAATGCGGTCGCCAAGTCTGGCAACGGCAACGTGGCGCCTCGGGCGACCGAATGATCACTGCTAAGACTCCGTAGCCATTATCGCGCTTTTGGACGCGTTTCTGGTCTGCGCGGTAGCCAACGGACGGCGACGCATCGTAAAGCCGATGCAGACATCGCGGCGTCGATCGGCGCGCGCAGGCATCATCATCGGCGTCGCCAACGCTGCCAGATTCTCGCCGGCCACGCTACGCGCTGGATGCGGCTGCGGTTGTAGGCGTCCGCGGCCTTCTCGATCGCTTCGGCTTGGGTGGGATACGGGTGGATGACACGGCCCAGTGTGCGCAGGCCGATACCTGCAACCATCGCCAGCGTAATCTCGTTGATCATCTCGCCCGCATGCCGGGCGACGATCGTCGCACCGAGGATCCGGTCACTGCGCTCCCTGACATGGATCTTCACGAAGCCGGTCGTCTCGCTGTCCGCGACGGCGCGATCCACGTCGGACATCGGGATGGTGAAGGTCTTCACAGGGATGCCGCGTTCGCGCGCCTGGCGCACGTAGAGGCCGACATGCGCGACTTCCGGATCGGTATAGGTGCACCACGGGACGGTCAGTGCGCTCAACCGGCGGCGGCCGCGACGCAACGCATTGTCGACCGCGATACGCGCCGAGGCTTCGGCGGTATCGTTGAACTTGTGTTCCAGGCAGACATCACCGGCAGCATAAATGCGTCGATTGCTGGTCCGCAGGAAATCGTCGACGTGGACGCTACCGTTGGCGTCGTAGTCGACACCCGCGGCTTCCAGGTCCATCCCGCCGACATTGGCTACCCGCCCGGTGCCGGTAACGATGGCATCGACCTCGATGCTGTTGTGGTAGTCGTCGCTGATCAGATCAACGATCTTGTGACCGCCCTCGGCGTGCACGTTGACGACCTTGGTGTTGAGGCGCACCTCGACGCCATCGCGAGCAAACGCATCGGACAGGATTTGCGCCGCATCGCGTTCTTCCCTGGGCAGGAACAGCGGCCGGTCCTGCACGATGGTGGTGCGCGCGCCGAAGCGGCAGAACGCCTGCACCATTTCGCAACCGAGTGGGCCGCCGCCGATGACCAGCAAGCGTGGCGGCAACGCGGTCAGATCGAACAGTTGGGTGTTGGTGAGGAACCCGGTTTCGTCGAGGCCGGGAATCGAGGGTATGTTCGGCCGCGCGCCAGTCGCTATCAACGCTTTTCTGAAACGCAAGGTTGTACCGTCCACGGCCAACGCGTCACTTCGCGTGAAAGTTGCCTGACCGAAGAACACGTCGATCGCGGCCGCGGTCAGGCGCTCCACGGAGTTGGTACGGCTGATACTCGCGCGAATGCCGCGCATGCGTTGCATCACGGCCGCAAAGTCGACGTCAACGCCGGCCGGGATCAGCGCGCCATATCGCTCGGCATCGCGCATTTCAGCGTAGAGACGCGATGTGCGGATAATCGCTTTCGACGGCACACAGCCGATATTGAGACAATTGCCACCGAGCAGGTTGCGCTCGACCAGCGCGACTTTCACGCCCAGCGTAGCCGCGGCGTGCGCCGCCGTGAGACCCGCTGTGCCGCCGCCCACCACCACCAGATCGTAGCGGCGTGCAGGCATCGGGTTGCGCCATCCAAGCGGATGCAAGCTGGCGAGCCGCTCGTGCTCATACGCGTCTTGCGGAGCAGTCGAATGCGGGTTCACGGGTTGAGGCATCGTGATCGTCCGTAGCAGAGCACGCTACAACCAGCCACCGCGAAACCCGGCGCGGCGCAAACCGTTGACAATATAAGGACACCCTCGCATCAGCCGCCAGATCAGCCCGCTTCGATGATTTTCAATCATCATAGCGACGATGCCCTGGTCGAGCCCGAAGTGCCCCTCCGAAACCCAGACGCCGCGATCCGCACTCGCGAGGCTTGGATTGAAACCGCTGACATATTGCCGTGATGGCAGCATTTCCGGGTAGCGCTGCAACATCGTGCGCACGGCGCGCAGCGCGATCTCGGGCGCGAACGGCAGCGACGCCAGCGCCGCCCAGCCGCTGAGCGTGCCGTCATCGGGGCCATACGGTACACCACGCGCCGCATAGCCAAACAAGCGGCGCGTCACGTTGGCCAGCCCCGGCAGCTCGTTGCCGGGGCCGTCGCAGGCTGTCAGCCCCCAGCAATCTTCGTCGTAACCGGCGAATCGGTGCGGGTTGCGCCGCGCGTACTCGCGCTGAACCTCGGTTGCGCGACGGCTGTTCTCGAAATAGTCGCAGCGCTTTTCGCGCATGAACCGATCCTGGATGCCACGAAAGTCGATCCACGCGTGCGAGAACTGGTGGATGAACAGCGGACCGGCATACAGAAAATCATGGCCATACAGATTCTCCCATTGATAGGTTACGGTCCACGCCTCGTAGTGATCGTTCGCGATCGAGTGCGTTGGCGATCCGAGCGCGAGCGCATACAACACGATACCTTCGTTGTAGCCGTCCCAACCGTAGTTGAGGAATCCGCATTCAGGCTTCCAGCCTTGCCGTATGGTCGCTTTGCCGTCCTGCGCCCAGCACCAGTCGACGCGGCGGTACAGCGTTTCGACCAGCTCGCGCAACTCGATTCCGTCAGTCGTGTTTGCGCTGAAGTAGCTCGCCGCGGTCAACGCTCCGGCCAGCAGCAGGGCGGTGTCGATCATCGACAACTCCGAGTGCCACACGCGGACACCGCCGTGCATATCGAGGAAGTGGTAGTAGAACCCCTTGTACCCGGTTGCCTCCGGGCCACCGCTATGGTCGCTGTCGCGGAAAAAGCGCAATGCGGCAACGCTGTTTGCAACCGCCTCTTCGCGCGACATCCAGCCACGTTCTACGGCGACCGGATACACCGACAGCGCAAACCCGACCACCGCGATACTGCACGGAGAGCCATCGCGTGACGTGTCGGGAATGAGACCGTTGGCAGGATTCACCCGATGAAGGAAGTAACCAATCGCCGCGCGCTCGATGCCCTCCAGCAGTGCTTCATCGTCGCTGTGTGCGGGCGTCCCTACGCTTGAAATGGCCGGATTGACAAAAGGCATCGGCATTGCGGAGCCATTCTCTCCTCGACGCTCGCGTCCTGCGGCATCAGCAGAAGCTGCTTGAGCAGCTTCTGCCGGGTCGTGCTCGATTGACGTAACGTCCGAGCCGCCTTCATTTAGCCTTGGCGGGGAACTGCTTGGCGATGCCGTCCGCGAGCGCGTCGGCAATGGTGTTCATGTGCGTCTGCATCTCCGTCCAGGTGCTGGCCTCGGCTTGCGTATCGCCTTGCATGATGGCGCGGATGTGCGTTTCGTGATCGGCGACGTGCATCATCATCAGGCCGCGCACCGTGGCATCCGACAGATTCGGGTTCGCGCCGGACAGGAATTTGGCGATGGCGGTGGCGTTGCCGGTGAGCTCGTGCATGGCTTTCGCGTGAGCTGCGCTGTCGTTGGCGTGATCGGCGTCGGCCAGCGACTTGACGCCGCTCCAATGGCCTGAGAGCAGCTTCAACATTTGCGTGCCGGCGGCCGGTCCGTAAAAGCCGCCCACCGCATTGGCGATTTGCCTGGCGTTGGCGACGACATCGTCAGCGGCCTTTTTTGCCCCGGCCGTGTCGGCTGCCTTGACCGCCATCGCGTAGGCACGGGTAGCTTCGATGTGCCCATGCCACAGCGAACGCATTGCGGCGTGGAGTTGCGGGGCCTTTGTCGCGGCCGCGGGTGCGGCATCCGCCGCGCCATAACCCTGGTGCGCTTGTGCCGCGGGGATTGCGACGGCTAGTGACACGCTCAGCGCCAGCGCGCAGGCGATTGCGATCGGCTTCGTTAACGGAATCGGTTTCATGAGGTTGCCTCCAATGCACGCCGCCGTACGGCGACCGATTCATTCTCCGCGCGGTGCGTATTTGCTGCGTGAAGGCTCGGTGCTAGGCCTCATCGCCGCATCCACAGTCGTCGTATCATAAGAAGATGCTTGCAGATACGATCTGATTATTTCTTGGAAGCGTGACCTACTTTCGGCTTCATCGATGACCTCCTCTCACGCTTTTGTTTCTCGTTGGCTTCGGGAGTGAATATCTTGCCCACCTCGGTCGGCAGGATGCCTGCCCTGTTCTCTTTGCGCACACGGGGCTTTGCTGGCTTCTTCCTGGCGCCTGCTATGAGTGGTTCGGGCGATCGGATGATCATGGAAAAGGTGTCGTCTTGTTTATCGTGCGATTTTTACTTTCCCGTGCGGGTCAGCGCTTTGCCGGAATGGTAAACGACAGCCGGCTCGCCCGGATGGTGGTCGTGTTGTTTGATCGA
Source organism: Rhodanobacteraceae bacterium (assembly GCA_039923855.1). Taxonomy (GTDB): domain Bacteria; phylum Pseudomonadota; class Gammaproteobacteria; order Xanthomonadales; family Rhodanobacteraceae; genus 66-474. The sequence goes on from JBDTBW010000013.1 coordinate 14,945, forward strand.
GTACATCGTGTTGTCGGCCGTGGTGCCGGCCTTGTGAACGCCGGTAACCGTGCCATGCCCGATCGCGCTGCGATAGTGCCAAGTGACGGCGGTGCCAGCGGGTATCGTTTTGAACGATGCGGCTTTCCTGGTGACTTTCTTGATCGGCATGACAGCTTCCTCAGATTGGTACATCAGTGCCCGTAACGCTGTGGCCAAAAGCCGGCAATGTCAGTGCGCGGCATCTGCTCGGGCTAGGATGATCATGGCGTAGGACAAGCGTACCTATCTCTCTAATCATAGCGCTTGGACGTATTTTTATCTGTTCGACTGATAATGGACACGGCACGCCTGAAGGCTTACAGTGGGCAGTGAAGATGAACACGGTTACGACAAAGGTTGATCCCGGTAGCGAACCTGTTCGAGGCGCACCCAACCAGCAAACTGCGTTGGAACGTCATCTGGCGCGCGAGCGGACCGAGGTTCTGCTCGACGAAGCCTTGGGTGAAACCTTTCCCGCCAGCGATCCCATCGCCATCACTTCCCGGAAACATGGCTCGACGTAAGCTGTGCCTGATTGCAGCGTATCGGATGTCTTCATCCGAGTGATGCAATCTCAAAGCATACGGAAGG
>JBDTBW010000014.1:0-95762 GCA_039923855.1 Rhodanobacteraceae bacterium
GCGATATGGTACGCATGGAATTGCGGATCATCGCTTCGGCCGGGGCGCGTTTGGCGATCGCGGGTTGCGAATGGGAGCCGGCCGCGAGCGAACGGCCCACCGCCGCGCAAAATGTAATCGACCTCGACCCACCGCGGCATGCAATGACGAAATGAGGAAATCATCCACACCATGAAAACCGCTCTCATCACCGGCGTCTCCGGACAGGACGGCGCTTATCTCGCGCAACTGTTGCTCGAAAAGGGCTATCGCGTCTACGGCGCCTACCGGCGCACCAGTTCGGTCAACTTCTGGCGCATCGAGGAACTGGGGATCGCCGAGCATCCGCAACTGCATCTGGTCGAATACGACCTCACCGACCTGGGCTCCAGTGTTCGTCTGATGCAAACATCGCAAGCGGACGAGGTGTACAACCTCGCCGCGCAGAGTTTCGTTGGCGTGTCGTTCGATCAGCCCATCACCACCGCCAAGATCACCGGGCTGGGCGCGTTGAACCTGCTCGAGGCGATCCGCGCAGTCAAGCTGGATACGCGTTTCTATCAAGCTTCTACTTCGGAAATGTTCGGCAAGGTGCAGGCCGTTCCGCAGAACGAGAACACGCCGTTCTGGCCGCGCAGCCCGTATGGCGTGGCGAAACTGTTTGCGCACTGGAGCACGGTGAACTATCGCGAATCGTTCGGCATCTTCGGCGCCAGCGGAATCCTCTTCAATCACGAATCGCCCTTGCGCGGGCGCGAATTCGTCACCCGCAAGATCACTGATGCGGTGGCGCGCATCAAGCTCGGCAAGCTCGATACGCTCGAGCTTGGCAACCTCGACGCCAAGCGCGATTGGGGCTACGCGAAGGAATATGTCGAAGGCATGTGGCGCATGTTGCAAGCGGACGAGCCGGACACGTACGTGCTCGCCACCGGCCGCACCGAAACCGTGCGCGATTTCGTGCGAATGGCGTTCAAGGCCGCGGGCACGACGATCGAATGGAGCGGAAACGGCAAGGACGAAACCGGTCGCTGCGCTGAAACCGGCAAGACGCGGGTGCGCGTCAATCCGAAATTCTATCGTCCGGCCGAAGTCGAACTGCTGATCGGCGATCCCGCCAAGGCGCGCGACAGGCTCGGCTGGAAAACGCAGACAACGCTCGAGCGGTTGTGCGCGATGATGGTCGAGGCCGACCTGCGACGGATCGAACGTGGCGTCTCGTTCTGACCCGCAAAAACCGCGCGCGCTGCTGACCGGGCGCAATGGGTTCACCGGGCGCTATGTCGCTCAGGAACTGGAAGCGGCCGGGTACGAGGTGATCGGTCTGGCCCACGACGAAGACACCGGCGGCGTCGACATGCTGCGCGCGAATCTGCTCGACCGCGCGGCAACGCGCGCCGCGATCGAAGCCGCGCGCGCGGATGTGGTGATCCATCTGGCCGCGATCTCGTTCGTCGCGCACGGCGACGCCGATGAAATCTATCGCGTCAACATCGTCGGCACGCGCAATCTGCTGGACGCTCTGGCAACGGCCGTGCATGCGCCCAAACTGGTGGTGTTGGCCGGCAGCGCCAACGTCTACGGTAACGCGCAGGACGATCCGATCACGGAAGACGCGACGCCGGCGCCCGCCAACGATTACGCGGTCAGCAAGTTGGCAATGGAATGCATGGCGCGATTGTGGGCGGATCGTCTCCCCATCGTGATCACGCGGCCTTTCAACTACACGGGTGTGGGTCAATCCGAACAATTCCTGATTCCAAAGATCGTCGCTCACTTTCGCCGCGGCGCGCGCGCGATCGAACTCGGCAACACGCGGGTGTGGCGCGATTTCAGCGATGTGCGTGACGTGGCGCGCGCTTATGTGGCCGTCGTCGCCGCGGCGCCGATCGGACAGACATTGAACCTCTGCTCGGGCGCGACGCACTCGCTTGCCGACGTGCTCGACATGATGGCGACCATCGCCGGGTACCGGATCGAGGTGCGCGTCAACCCGGCGTTCGTGCGCGCCAATGAAGTCCTGCGATTGACCGGATCGAACGCGCGCCTGCATGCTGCCACGGGGGTGGTATCTTCGATACCGCTACGCGAGACATTGCAATGGATGTATGCCGCGCCGTGACGTTGCAACCATTGTTGTGGGCCGTTATTCCGACATCGGGGAAAACCGCTACATGAGCATGCCGACCGAGACCGTCAGCGGAGCAACCGCCGAGCCGCGGGCTCACGCAACGCGGGTAACGGTCGATCGTGTCCTGGATCTGGTGGTGGTGTTCGCCATTATCACCAGCCTTGTCGGCTTGGCCGCCGCGCTGGCGGGCGTGTTTCACGCGCCGCAGGTGTTGCTCGGTTCATTGCTGCTGACCGGATGGTACGCGTATCGGACGCAAGGGCGCAGCGCTTTGCCCGGCATCGCGCCGCGTTGGTGGCACATTGCCCTGTTGCTGGGGGTCGCGCTGTTTTTCCGGCTGCCGGCTTATCACTATGTGCTGGGTGGCCAGGACGAGGGTTTGTACGTCAACATCGCGCATTACATCGAGCGCACCGGCGGCATCGAAGCCCACGACACAGTGAAGCAGCGGCTGTTGCACACCCCGGCGATCCAGCAATACACGCAGGACAATCAAGTCACCGTCGATAGCTACCTCGCAGGAGTCTACTCACGTGACTTTAAAAATGGCAAGGTCGAGTTCCAGTTCTACCATTTGTTACCGGTCTGGATGGCTTTGTTTTATGGAATATTCGGCAGCACTTTTGGGGTGTACGCGCTGACTTTCTTCGCCCTGCTGTCGGTGTTGTTGTTCTACCGGTTGACATTGCTGCTGACCCGCTCGCATAACGCGGCGCTGACGGCCGGCGCCCTGCTGGCGCTGAATCCATTGCATGCGTTTTTTTCCAAGTTCCCGGTGACGGAGGTGCCGACGCTCGCGTTCTCATTGGGCGGGTTCACCTTGCTGGCCGCGTATTGGTCCGCTGGTATCGAACACCGGCAACAACGCTGGCTTATCCTGTCTGTGCTGATGTTCCTGTGTTTGTTCGTCACACGCATCAGCGGCTTCATGTACGTGCCGTTTTTCATTGCGCTGGCGATGGTGACGCTGGCCTGTGACCCGGACCCGCAACGTCGACGACTTATGCAGCGTTGGACGATCGCGGTGACGGCCGCCTATTTGATCTCGGTTATTTACGGGTTGACGTGGTCGCACAGTTATTCGCACGATATTTATCTTGCGGTGTTCGAGCCGTTGTTGGGTGAGTCCTGGAAGGTCTGGATTGCCTTGATCGCGGTCGGGGCACCCATGTTGTGGGTTGCGATTGCGATCCTGACCCGTGAACCGGAGCGGCGTATCCGTCTCGCAAACAGGATCTCCGGACCGCTGAGCATGTTGCTCAGTGTCATCGTGTTCGCGGCATTGCTGATCGGCTTGCTGAAGATCTATCGTTTGGCGTGGACCAGCCGTTATGCGAGCGATTCGTGGCTGGCGGATCAATGGCATTTGGCTGGCGGCGGTTGGCGATCCGTGGGTGCGACCAGTCTATGGACGCTGGTGGTGTATCTGGGGCCGCTGCTGCTGCTGGCTTTTCTTGTTTTGATCGGACGCCGACAGGCCGATCCCCGCATCCGCTTTCTGCGCTGGTTCGTGGCCGGTTTTTTTGTCTATGCGCTGTTGCTGCAATGGACGGTTCCCTATGGCCCGTATTACGCGCGTTATCTGCTCTGCGAACTGGTACCGTATCTGATCCTGTTCGTCGTTTGCGCGTGGTCGGCGATGCGGGTGGGCGGGGGTCGCGCGGCCTTGACCGCGGCATTGTTCCTGAGCGTCATCTACGCGGCTGCGCTTTCCGCCGCGCAGATCGGCAAAAGCGAGGACGACGGCGCTTACCAGGCGCTTGCGCGGTTGACCGCGCCGGTCGAGGGGAATGACCTCATCCTTCTGAACACACTCGATCAAAATGGTCCAGATACCAGCGTGTTGAAAACGCCGCTGCTTTATACTTTTGGACGTAACGTGGTGACTGTAGGCAATGCGGCACTGGAAAACTCGGAATATTTGGCCGAACTGGATGCGATCTACGACGATTTGTTTCTGATTTCGCCGAATCCGGTGCCACCGCCAGGATTCAATTTACTCGACGGCGTACGCTTCAAGGTGTTGGCCTTCCGTCGGACGCATTTATTCCCCCGTGATGTTGTTCCGGCGCAGGATACGGTTTTGTATTTGTATCGTTTGGACCGGGTGCAGTTTCCGCTCGGATCGGTACAGACTTTCACCGCTGGAGAGGCATGGCTGCAGTGGCTTGGGTTGGGCTGGAGTGGTGCTGAAAGTTGGGGCGTGTGGAGCGCGGCCCCACAAGCTGAAATGAGCATCAATCCCCATCAATTACCCGATGTCAAAAACGGATTGATTCTGCATCTCGACGCGCGCGTCTTCGTGACGCCCGCGCACCCGCGGCAACGTGTCGATTTAAGTGTCGACGGCGTGCTGATTGACCAATACAGCGCCGTCTATCCCGCGACGAATCTTGCTATGCAAATCCCGATCGGTGAGGAGTTGCTAGAGTCTCCACGGCGTATATTCATCGACTTCGCGTTGCCGGATGCGATCAGCCCGAAAGAGGCAGGAACCGGTAGCGACACCCGCCAGCTTGCAATCGGGTTGATCGATATCAGCGCATCAGCCAATACGCAGACCGGGACATCACCATCGCCGATGCCCGCACAAAATCAACCGGTGCCGCAAGGTGCCAATCCGCCACGCTGAACAATGAGCGCCCGCTCGTGTTTCAAACTCTCTGACTGAGGCGCTATGGAAAACAACCTGCCGTTGTGCGTCGATCTCGATGGCACCTTGATCAAGAGCGACCTGCTGGTCGAGTCCGCGCTCATGTTGCTGCGTCGCAATCCGCTTTATCTGCTGCGGACGCCGGTGTGGCTGTTGCGTGGCAAAGCCAATCTCAAACGAGAGATCGCAAGGCGGTCGCCGGTGGAGCCGGCGTTGCTGCCCTACCGGGAGGATTTGCTCGCGTGGTTGCGGGCGCAGGCGGGCGAGCGCGCGCTGGTTTTATGCACAGCCTCGGACGGATTGCTGGCGGAACCCGTTGCAGCGCATCTTGGCTGTTTCAGCAAGGTGTTGGCGAGCGATGGCCGCACCAACCTGTCCGGCCGGCGCAAAGCGGAACGATTGGTTCTTGAATACGGTGATCGCGGGTTCGATTACATTGGCAATGAGCGCGCCGATCTGGAAATCTGGTCGCGGTCGCGGCATGCCGTGCTCGCCGGCGCTTCGTCGTGGCTCGAGCGTACGGCGCGCAAGCGTTTCGATGTGACCGACTCGTTTCCAGGCCAACAGCCGACATTGCGCATCTGGTTGAAGGCGTTGCGTCTGCACCAGTGGGCCAAGAATCTGCTGGTCTTTCTGCCGTTGCTCGCCGCGCATCGCATTTTCGATCTCTCCACTACGTGGCGTGCCATTGCGGCTTGGGCGATTTTCGGACTTTGCGCATCCGGGGTGTATGTGCTCAATGACCTGCTCGATCTCGCAGCGGATCGCGCGCATCCGCGCAAGCGTCGGCGCGCCTTCGCTTCCGGCGCTTTGTCGCTCACACAGGGAATTATTGTCAACGCAATGCTGACAGTCGTGGCATTTGCCGCGGCACTCGTGTTGTCACCGCTGTTCGCGCTGGTGCTGCTGGGTTACTGGTTGTTGACCAACGCTTACTCTCTGACATTGAAGCGTCAGGCGATCGTCGATGTGCTCGTGCTGGCCGGCCTGTATACGCTGCGTATCCTGGCCGGTGCCACCGCGACGCGCATCGCGCCATCGTTCTGGTTGTTGGCCTTCTCGATGTTTTTCTTTCTCAGCCTGGCGATACTGAAACGCTATACGGAACTGGAGACCCAACGCCGAGGCGGATTGCTACACGCCGCGGGACGCGGTTACCACATCGACGACTTGCCGCTGTTGACTTCATTGGGCGTGGCCAGCGGTTATCTTTCCGTGCTGGTGCTTGCGCTGTATATCCAGAGCGGCAACGGCATGATGTTGTACCAGCGCCCGGCATGGCTGTGGCTATGGTGTCCACTGCTGTTGTACTGGATCAGCCGCGCATGGTTCATTGCCCACCGTGGACACATGCACGACGATCCAGTTGTATTCGCCTTGCGCGACCGCATCAGCAGGGCGGTGCTGGCCCTGTGTGTCATCATTGCGCTGATCGCGGTGCGATGACGGACGACCGAACGTTTCGGGGAGAAGGTCCATGAATGTGATGGGTTATCTCGCACTCGCCGGTGCGGGGTTGTGCAGCGCAGCGGCCAGCCTGCTGTTGAAAGCCGCGGCTATCTCCGGAACATGGCCGTTGCCGATGCGCGATCTTGCGCTGTCGGCGGGTGCGATCGTGGTGTACGGGTTCGGATTCCTGTTTTACGGGGTCTCCTTGCGTACGTTGCCGGTCGGCCTGGCCTACGCGAGCATGGTGGCGATCTGCGTGATCGCGTTGTTCGTTTACACGGCGAGCACCGGCGCATCGCCCGGATTGCGGGAATGGTTGGGCGCGGCCGTCATTGTGTTAGGCGTGTTCCTGATTAATTGGAAAGGACCGGTGGCCTGACGTTTCGATTGGGGCGCGGATGCATTCTTATCCCGCTCGGAAACCAACATCTTCAAAAAACCAAGTGGTTGCCGCGAAAAATCCCGATGACTTCATCCCGCGCAAACGCATTACTCGTACTCGTGGCGGGTACGGCCTTGGCGATCATGTACTGGGGCTCCTGGTCGCCCGGCCTTTCCGGGGATGGCTTCGAGTATCTGTCCATGTCCGAGGCGTTACTGCGCCATGGGACGCCGGATGTGCGCATCGATGACTTGCAGGAATTCATGCGTAAGAAGCCCAACGACAAGTCTTTTGCGCAATTCGACAGCGAGGTTATCAATCTTTTCCGACATGGCAACGGGGGTGGAACTTTTTTCCTTGCCGGCAAGTCACGCTTTTATTCCTATCATTTCTGGCTTTATTCATTGATCGACGTGCCCGCATTGGCCGCATGTCAATGGTTGCAAATCCCGCTGGTCAGTTCGTTCTTGCTGACCAACACTTTATTGTTTCTTGGCCTGATCGCCTTGATCGCCTTCGGCACGCCTTGGCGATTTCGGCGCAAATTCTTGTTGGCGCTACTCGCGCTCGGTTGCGGTTCGACCTTTTATCTGAGTCGGTCCGGCCCGGAGTCGATGTGTTTTTCGCTGTTGCTGGCGGGATTGCTGTTGCTGGAAACGCGGCGTTTTGGCTACGCCTTGTTCGCGTTCGCCGTGGCCGCGCAGCAGAACCCACCGATCGGGTTTCTGGCCATCGTCGCCGGGGCGATCGCTTGTTGGCAGGCGTTGCAGCAATGGCGTGCGGAAAGTTGGAATCGGCAGATCGCGAAAAGATTCTTGGCGTTGATCCCGGGTGCAATTGTGTTGATCGCGTCGCCCGTGTTTTACCTGATCGAATTCGGCACCCCGAACTTGATCATGAAAGCGGGCGGCAGCAAGGCATCGTTGATTTCAGGTTACCGGCTGGCTTCGTTGTTCTTCGATCTCAATCAGGGAATGGTCCTGGTGATGCCGGGGATTTTTCTATCCGTCGCGGTCTTGCTGGCGCCGGATGCGAGGAATCCGAAGCGGTCCACCTGGATCGCCGGGGCGCTGGTTCTGATGATGATGCTCATGGCGTTGCCGGCGCTCACCGCGCCGAATTGGAATGCGGGCTCTGCGATCATCACGCGCTACGCCTATTGGTTGAGCGCGCCGCTGATTTACGCTACGGCGCTGTTGCTGGATAGCCTGCTTCGGCCCGTTGTTTTCGTTGCGTGGTCGATCGCGCTGGTCTTGATCCAAATAATGGTGTTGGGCTATTTCGGCATCCGCGGCACGGCCTACAGCTATGTGCAAATGAGCCCGATCGCGACGTGGCTTTTGCATCATCATCCGTCCTGGTATCGGCCCGTGCCCGAAATCTTCGTCGAGCGGGGGCTGCATGCCGAAAACACGTTCCAAGACGGCTACGCCTATCTCTATGTGCGCCATGGCCGCCTCGCCACGGTGCTTTCGCGTAACGAGCGCGTTTATGCGATCGCCGAACTGTGCCGGATCGATCCGCAAAAACTGCACACGAGTTCGACTGAATTGCACTGGAAATACTGGCATCTCAAACACTATTGTCCACTTGATTGGTCCGATGGGTTCCATGCTTTTCCGGATCCTCCTTTGCCACTGAAGATGTCGCAGTCCAACGTCATGAGCTTGGGTTCAAACTACATCAGTCCGCTGTTGCCAGGTTTCGGCAAACCCGAAACATGGGGAACATGGACCATCCAGCGTTTCGCGGTGTTGCCGCTGGTGTTGCCGCCGGATCGCTCCGGGCACGAAGTGCCGAAGTGGCGGATCACCCTGACCTTCTCGAGTTTCGTGAGCCCGCACGTGCCCATGCAACATCTCACGTTGCTCGCAAACGGCAAACAAGTACTGGACGTGCGGATCACGTCCGGCGCGATACAAACGCGCAGTTTTGTCGCCGACACCAAGCCTTGGGTCGGAGCGGAGAGCGCGGTGTTGCTGGAGTTCCGCATCCCGACCGCGGTGTCGTATCAGGAGCTTGGTCTCAACGATGATACCCGGCGGATGGGAATCGGATTGATCTCGGTGCGTGCCGATCCGCTGTGATTTTGCCGCGCGCTAATAAATGCTCGCAAAAGTGATCCGCGTCAAACCCGACCGTACACATCCTCCAGACGCACGATGTCGTCCTCGCCCAGATAACTGCCGGATTGCACCTCGATCAATTCCAGCGGTTCAGTGCCGGTGTTGCGCAGGCGATGCACCGCTCCCAGCGGCAGGTAGGTGCTCTGGTTTTCGCCAAGTGGAAAAACCTCGTCGTCGCGGGTGACCTCGGCGGTACCCGACACCACCACCCAATGCTCGGCGCGGTGCTGGTGTTTCTGCAGGCTGAGCGCCGCGCCCGGCTTCACCATGATCCGCTTGACCTGGAAACGCTCGCCCAGGTCGAGCGAATCGTAACTGCCCCACGGACGATAGACCTTGCGGTGAAAAAGATGCTCCTGGCGTCCCGCGGATTTCAGTTGGTCGACCAGGCGTTTGACGTCCTGCACACGGTCGCGCGGGGCGACCAACACGGCATCCGGCGTGTCGACGATGACGAGGTCTTGCACGCCCAGCGCCGCGATCATGCGGCGGTCGGATGCGCGCATCAGGCAATTCACCGAATCGATCGCGATCACGTCGCCTTCCAGCCGATTGCCATCGGCGTCGTGTTCGGATGCGTTCCATAACGCGGCCCACGAGCCGATGTCGCTCCAGCCGCAACTCACCGGCACCACCGCCGCGCGCGAGGTTTTTTCCATCACCGCGTAGTCGATCGAATCCTCCGGTGACGCGTCGAATGCTTGCTTGTCGATGCGCACGAAATCGAGGTCCGCCCGTGCGCGCGCGCAGGCGTCGCGCGTCGCGGCGTGAATCTTCGGGGCGTGCTGTTGCAGTTCCTCGAGGTAGCGTTTGGCCTGGAACATGAACATCCCGGAGTTCCAGTCGTAATCGCCGGCGGCCACGTACGCTTCCGCGGTGGATTGATCGGGTTTTTCGACAAAGCGATCGACCCGGAACGCGGCATCGTCCAGGGCTTCGGCGCGTTTGATATAACCGAAGCCGGTTTCCGCACTTTCCGGGCGGATGCCGAACGTCACCAGCCAGCCCTGTTGCGCCAGCGGTGTCGCCTTGCGTACGGCATCGGCGAAGTTGGCCTGATCGCCGATCAGGTGATCTGCCGGCAGCACCAACAACAGGGCATCGGGATCTTTTTCCGATGTCCGCCACGCGGCCAGCGCGATCGCCGGCGCGGTATTGCGTGAGCTGGGCTCCAGTAGGATCGAGGCGCCCGTCACTTTCAATTCCAGCAATTGCTCGGCGACCAGAAAACGATGCTCCTCGCTGCACACCACCACGGGCGCGACCATGTCCCCGAGCGCGCGCGTGCGCGTCGCGGCTTGTTGAAACAGCGTCGAATCGCCGGTCAGGGCCAGGAATTGCTTGGGAAGATTTTTGCGCGAAAGCGGCCATAGACGGGTACCGCTGCCGCCGCTCAAGATCACCGGGATAAGCATGGGACGTGGATTCCGGAAACAGGAATGGAGAATTTAACACCGACGCGACTATACGGCGATCAATGTTCTACCGTGATCGATGTCGCGGCGGTTTCCGTGTTGCCCGGCCGCTGGCCGTGTTCGATATGTTGCAGGCGCAGGTGCACGCGTTCCAGCAGCTTGCGATTGGCCGAAATCAATTCGGCGATCAAACCCATCATGAACAGCAGACCGCCGAGGATCAGACACAATGCGGTGAGGATCAGCGACTGGATATGGCCGGCGCCGTCGCCTGCAAGATAGTGCACCAGGAAGCGTATTCCGGCCAACACGCCGATCAGCGACAGCAGCCCGCCGCTCCAGAAGAACAGCGCAAGCGGACGGTAGATCACGAACACCCGCAGGATCGTCACCAGCGAACGCCGCACATAGTTGGGAATGCTCCGGACCAACCGCGAGGGCCGCAGATCGGGATTGGTGCGGATCGGCACCGAGACCACGGTGAGGTTGGAGAGGCCCGCCTGGATGATCGTTTCCAGCGTGTAGGTGTAGGCATTGAACACATTCAGCCGCATCGCTGTCTCGCGGGTCATCGCGCGGAATCCGCTGGGCGCGTCGGCGACCTTGGTCTTGCTGGCCACGCGCACCGCCCAACTGCCGAAGTGCTGGAGTTTTTTCTTGATCCAGGAGAAGTGTTCGGTTTCGCCGATCGGCCGCGCGCCGATCACCATGTCCGCGCGATGGTCAAGGATCGGCCGCACCAGTTCCGGAATGTCGCCGGCTTCGTACTGATTATCGGCGTCGGTATTGACGATCACGTCCGCGCCGCAGCGCAACGCGGCGTCGATGCCGGTCATGAACGCCGCCGCCAAGCCGCGATTGACCGGATGGCGGATGACGTGATCCACGCCGAGTTTGCGCGCGAGTCCCGCGGTGCCGTCGGTCGAACCGTCGTCGATGACCAGCCACTCCACCGTGTCGAAGCCCGCAACGCTGCGCGGCAGCGTCGCCAGCGCAATCGCCAAGGTAGCTTCCTCATCGAGGCAGGGGATCTGGATAATCAGTTTCATCGGCAAGCGTCCATCTACAAATTCGTCAGGGTTTCGCTTCTTCGGTGGACGAGGCGCCTCATTTTTGCGTAACCCATTCAGATTTTCTGCAAGTTTAACCAGAAGATTTTCATCGCAAACCGCCGCCTGTCGGTCAGGGTTTTCGGTTGCGAGACATTGGAGAATGAGAAGGTCACGAATACCAGCCCGTGGAATTTCATGGCGGATTGCGATGAAACCACAACGCTTTGCGACGCAGAGCCACGTTGTGTCAAGTGCCAATTCGCTGCGGATGTCCCGTTGACGCGCACATCCACGATTTGTTCCCACGCCCCCGGGGGACTATATGCCTGAATCCCCAGGTTCAACCGATAGCCTGCGCTAGCTCCATGCAACAGAGCGGGGTTCAACTGGAAATAGAGCACCGCGCGTGGTTCGGACGACCATGTTCCCCAAGGCTCGGGCCCGGAGAAACCTGGCCCAAGATACTTGTAGCCATCGTGCGCGTCACCAAAAAAAACGCGGGTGGCCGTCGTCAATTCAGGCGCCGGGAATGCGTACAATCCTTCGGGGACGTCCACGATCGGGCAGGCAGTCCGCGGTGGTGTCAGATATTCCCAACCTTGCTCGATGTGGTAGGGCGTTCCCATTTCGCTGCGAGGACATGGAAGGTGCCATGGCACGGCTCCTTCTTGCTCCAACACCTTGGTGATGTGCCCCTTGGCGATATACGCGTATTGTCTATCGCGGGACTCGGGCAGCATGTAGGTGTTCTTGATGGCAAAGGGCGAGTCGCGATAAAGCAGCAGGCCTGGGACGGGGTTGTACAAATCAGGGTGTTTGCGAAGTACCCATTTGACCTCGGGGTTTATCTGGCTTCCCCAGGGAGCTTGCACGCGGAAGCTGCAGATCTGGATCACCACAAACGCCGTGGCCAACGCAAGCATAAGGCGGGGCGGCAACGCAGTCAGTGCAAGCATGGCCGCGAACAACAACGGGGCGGCGACCAAGACGGCATAACGGTTTATGCCGACCGCCCAGCTCGTCGTGGTGAGGGACGGCAGTGCCATCAGCGCACTGGCGAGGATCAGGCCGGCCAGCCAAAGATGCAGCGTGGCGTTTTGCAGACGGGTCGCGATCACGCCAAGATAAGCCAGCGGCAGGACGATGAAAACCGCGGGCACTTGCATCAACACACTTTGGTGAGGATCGAAATACAGCGACATCAACCTGTGCACGGTGATCAACGAAGGATCCGTGGCGTGATATCGAGGCGAAGCGATCAGGCTGGGTTCGCCGAACGCCCAGAGGTAGAACAGCGGCGAGAGGAACAACACGCATGTGACAACGCCCACGTTGGCCCAGTAATGCATCCTTGAGCGCCGATCAGAGTCGTGACGCAGCCTCCCCTGGATCGACCACGTCAGCGCTGCTGCCGCGAGAATGCCGATCGGCGGATTTTGTTGCGCGGCGAACGCGAACATCAGGGCGCCGGCGAGCGGTTTACCGATGTCGCAGCAGATCAGGCCGATGAAAAGCAATGCCAGACAAAAAACCGTGGGGTCCGTCCAACCTACGAAGTAGTGGTCGCCTGCGAAGTAGAAGGCACCCGCAAGCAAGATTACCGTCACCGTCAACACGGATTTGCGCAGCGGATAACCGCTGAGAAACAACGCGAATATCACGGCGGTAAGCACCGCCAGACAATTCGTGATAACGAAGGATGTGGTGGGCGACAGGCCAAGCGCATCGCACAGCGCCATTGCCGGTACATTCGCCGACGGGTACAACCAGAAATGCCATGAAAAATAGCTTCCGTCGCGAGACCGGAAGTAGCCGGTGCCCAATGTGTCTTTCGCAGCATCGGAGTGCGCCGTTTGTATCCATTTGGCGTTTGAAGCAATCTGTTGATTGTCATGCAGGGCAGCGGCGCGCTGCAGATCCGTGTCGCGTAACTCCGGGCTGCCGTGGTGCAGCAAGGCCTCCGTCACGAGGTAATACTCTTGACCGTCTCCTATTAAAGGGGGGTTATAAGCCGACGAGAAATACCAACCGACATAGAGAAGACTGAGTAGCAGCCATGTAAACCGCAGCATTGCATCGCGGTTGATCATCAGGCTGACCGCCCCGGTTTGGCGTTCCAGCTCCCCCAAGCCTTCGCCGCATCGATCCCGGGCGGTACATTGAAATTCGCCATACGGCAGTCGCTCACGGCGCCAACCCAAACGTCAGATTGGTCATCCGCATCGACAATGTCCTTGGGTCGCCGTTGGGGACGCCGTTTCGCGGCGGCGTGTCGGTGGTGAATACGATGCGCGACGTTCCCGGCATGACTTTGATCGATAGCACGACAGCGGTCGAATGCCCGGGCAGCAAATCGTATTGTGCCAGCGGCCGCATTTCGTAGGAGATTGCGACGTGTCGGGCTCGCAATGTCGAAAGACTGAACCTCAACGTCAAAGTCGACGTAGTGTGATTCGGATTCACCAAGGTCAGATTCGCATTGCCCTTGCTCCATTGCCACGTCGTCGTCTTGCCGCCCAAAGTCAGCTTCTCCGGACCATTCCAGCCATCATCCGCGGCAACGGCGATGTAAGGGTGCAACGCATGGCTGGGAGCCGCCGGTATCCGGTAAACCGAGAAAAAGTTCTGCAGGACAGGCGCTCCGAATTCCTTGGTGAGAGCGCCGATGACGGCATCGCCGTGGTCCGGGTAGATTCTGCGGTCGACATAAATGGCGCCAAAGCCCGCGCCTTCCAGCGCTTCGACGAAAGGTGCACCGCTCAACTCCGATACCTGTTTGTTCCAGATATCCGCGGCACGGCCGCGCATCGCGCCGAAACTCCAGCGCAGGCCATTCGTGTGCAAATAAGGATAAAACAGATCGTACGAATAACCGGCGGGGCGCCCTTCGGGAAAAGACATATAAGGCAGCTCGTAGATGGCAGTGCCGGGCGGCAATGCGGCCTGCAGGCGGCTATATGCCGCTTTCTGTTGATAGAAACCGGACGTGTAAGGATCGACTAGACCATGCGTCGGGATTTCATCGGTCCACGCCACGCCGATCACCAGGATCGCCAGCAGGGGGAAAACAACGCGTTTGCGACGGGCGAGATTTTGAATCACCGCGATAAACGCGAACAGACCAAAGAATGCGATGAACACGCTGATCCTGTTCAACCCGCGCATGTCCGGGGTTACGAATCTGGCGAAAAGCGCGCCAAACCCTCCGATCGTCGCGAACAGGACACCAACCAGAATCAGTTTTCCCGCGGTGCCGAGCTTGCCTTGGCGCTCATAACCGCCGAACAGCGCAACTGCAATCGAAACAAGAAAGCCGATGCTCCCCATCACCCCCAGCGCCGACATCATGTTTTCATCGACATAAGGCGCATTTTTGTTGTAAGCAGCGGTGAGCGCCCCCAGCCAATCCAGACGATGTCCCGTGGTCGGATAAAGCATCTGGGTAATGCGAAGACCATAGACCTCGGCATCTGCGGGACTGCGGGCGGCCACCAGCGGATTGCTCCCATGGAACAAATGAAAAAAGAAGTTCGGCAGCAAACTGACGGCGATAACCGCAACGATAACAAGCAGATAGATCGCGGCCGTTCGCAAAGGCGCGGCGTTGCGCCTCTGCGCAGCGCCTATTAGCGCGCCGGACACAATGAAGATGCAGCCGAAAAATGCGTAATAGACGCCGCCGCCTGCGGCAACCGCGAGCAGCAGCAATGCTTTCCAATCGGGTTTTCGCACAGCCGTTCCCGGCTCATCGCCGGGCATCGCCAGCCCGAGCGCGTAGCAGCAGAAAATCGCCGAAGCGAAATACGACGCCAGAAACAAATGCGGAAGCCGCAGAAAGTGATAAGGCAGGATCGCAAAAGCAACCGCTCCCGCAACAGCCAGACTGCGTTCGATTCCGAGTTTTTTGAATCCCCAGCACGCGGCGAGCGCGACCGCGGCAAAGGAGGCGAGGTAGAAGAGGTTGAAAACGAGGAACGGGTTCTTCGTTAATAAACCCAGCAACCAAATGAAGCCAAACGATGTCGGTTCCGGTATCGGAAAATCGTACACGGTGCCGGTGAATGGAGCGCCGACATCCGGATTGTTCAAATACCAACCGTGCTCGATGATGGTTTTTATGAGGTACTGGGCCTCCGTCGAGTCGCCGGAGATCGACAAAGGTGTGGCCAGATGGCTCAGCGGCCAACCATGATAAACAAATAATGCCATGAGCGTGGCAATGAACGCAGCAACAAGGCCGTCCCAATTGACTGAAAAGCCGCCCGGGAATTTATTGATTTGAATGTTTCTAGCCATATATTTCTTTCGCTGTGGATCCTGCTGCATCCAGCACGTTCTGTAGCTGCGCTTCCAGCCCTATCCACAGCGGCATGCGCACCAGCCGGTCGCTGATATCGTCGGTAATGGCCATCGTTGAAGCAACGCGGCCGAATTTGATTCCCGCCGGTGCGGAATGCAGAGGGATGTAGTGAAACACCACGCCGATATCGGCAGCCTTCATCCCGGCGATAAAATGCGTTCGCTGCTCCAGATCATTGAGCAGCAGATAAAACATGTGCGCGTTGTTCGTGCAATCCGCGGGGAGGACCGGACGGCGAAGCAGGCCGCGTGATTCCGGCGCTCGAGCCCATTCATCATAACGCCGCCAGATCGCCAAACGCCGCTCGGTTATCTCGTCGGCTTGCTCCAGTTGCGCGGCGAGAAACGCAGCGAGAATGTCGCTCGGCAGATAAGACGAACCCAGATCGACCCAGGTGTACTTGTCGATCTGGCCACGAAAAAACTTGCTGCGGTTGGTGCCTTTTTCGCGGATCACCTCCGCGCGCTCGATGAAACGCGGGTCATTGAGCAACAGCGCGCCGCCTTCGCCGCAGATCACGTTCTTGGTTTCATGGAAGCTCAGTGCGGCGAGATGGCCGATGCTGCCAAGTGGCCGGCCCTTGTACGTGGACAGAATGCCTTGCGCTGCGTCCTCGACCACGAACAGCCCGTGCTTGTCGGCAATCGCCATGATCGCGTCCATCTCGCAGCCTACGCCGGCATAATGCACCACGCAGATCGCTTTGGTCTTCGGTGTGATCGCCGCCTCGATCAGCGTTTCATCGAGATTGAGCGTGTCCGGCCGGATGTCCACGAACACCGGCACCGCGCCGCGCAGCACGAATGCGTTGGCGGTCGAGACAAAGGTGAAAGAGGGTATGATCACCTCGTCGCCCGGCTGCAGATCCAGCAGGATCGCCGCCATTTCCAGCGCCGCCGTGCACGAGTGCGTCAAAAGCGCTTTCTTGCAACCGATGCGCTGCTCCAGCCACGCGTGACAGCGTTTGGTGAACGGGCCGTCGCCCGAAAGATGGCCGTTGGCGTGCGCTTGCGCGATGTACTCGAGTTCGCGCCCGGTCATGTACGGTTTGTTGAAGGGGATCCGCATGTCTCAGGAATCCTTGATGGCAACGACGAGACGGGAGCCGCCGACAGGAAGCTTCATTCCCGTGGACAGCAAGGCGTATTCGGCGCGCAGAACGGCGGCGAGGCCGGTATTGGCGGCAGCACCGACGCGCATTTCACGGAGCGGATCATCGCCGGTTTTACGCATGGTCCATCGAGATAAGGCCAGTAGCGGCAACAACAACGATATGAAAGATGTCGTGTAAAGAATACGGAACCCGCAACCGCGCAACTTGCTCTCCAGCTCATGACGCCGATAGCGGCGCACATGACAGGCCATTTCGTCCTGATGACTCCACAGGAACGGATGTTGCGGCACCGTCAGGATCGCGCCGCCGTCGATTTTAAGCGCGCGGTGGATTTCCTTCAGCACACCGACATCGTCCTCGATGTGCTCGACCACATCGAAAGCGCCGATCAACTCGAATTCGTCCACGTAGGGGATGCGCGTGGCGTCCATTTGCATGAGATGCGCTTGCGGCAAGCGTTGCCGAGCGAATTCGAGACCTTCGACGAACAGTTCCGAGCCATGCAGCCGCGCATTCGGAAATGCTGCGCCCATGGCCCTCAAAACCTGGCCGGTACCACAGCCTATCTCGAGAAATGATTTGGCGTCCGGGAAATGGTTGCGCGTGGCGCGCACGATCAGGCGGTTTCGGGCCTGAAACCAAAAGTTGCGATCTTCCAGACGCGCCAGTTCAGCGTAGATCTGCGGGTTATAGCCTTGGCCTTGTTGAGCACTACCGGGCGCGTACAGATCAAATCCGTCTTTCGTTTCGATTCGCGCGCCGCAAGCCACACATACAGAAGTGCTCTGCATCGGAGCGCAACAGCGCGGGCATAGCCTCACGCCATCCCTCCCACGATCAAACCGATAACGACCAATGTCAGTCCGGCAACTTTCGGCCAGGTGATCGCCTCACCGAAAAAAAGGTTGGCGAAGATCGCCACCAGGATGAAATTCAAAGCCATGAATGGATAAGCCTTGCTCAATTCCAGCCTAGTCATGGCCCCGATCCAGCATACGGCCGCAAGCAATGCCGCGAAAAGTGCGCTGATGACCCAAGGATTGAGCAACAAACGCAGTACGAATACGAATTTCGCGGAGGGATCATGCGGCAGCGCGCCCGCTTGCAGCACCTGCCATTTGATCGCGATCTGGCCGTAGACGGTGAAAAGGATGGTCAACAGCACCAACAAATAGCTCATCATGGAAGACGGTCTCCGCTATCGGGTTCGCTCATGGGGTGACGAACTGCGCCATACCGCAGATTTTCCCTGTCACATCATGCAGTGTGGCGGAGCAAAACGCGTGGTCCGGAAGGTGCGCGCGCTCGTAGCGTCTGACGCGCACGAGGTATTCGGCCTCATTTTCCAGTTCATCGAGGATCGTTGCGAAACATTCTTCGGTCCCGGTTTTGGTCGAGCCTTGCCGCTCACGTTGAGTCGAAAGAGCCACAGCCAGGAAACGTGTCATCGCCTGTCCGCGCAGGAGTTGGCCGCTGTCCGCATCGGATAGCGTCACCGTCTGCGTGGCACCTGTGCGGTCCAGGTCGAGGAGTGCGTTGACATGAAACGTATCGAAGACCTCGGCGAAAACGAATCCTTCGCGGACCCAGACGCGCTGTACCGGGAGATTGCCGATCTGGGTTGAAATTTTTAGGGTCCGGTAGCCGCGCTCGCAAAAATAGCGCTGCGTATATCGGATCAGATCCGTGTAGATTCCGCTGCCCGAACAATCCGGATGCACACCGTGGAGCACGCCTTGGCAGACACGGGTCGCCGGATCGAACGTGCTGCAGGCAATTCCGGCGACGTGGCCGTTTGCGCGCGCGACCCACGCGATCTGGTGATCGCCTTCGAGGTGGTTCAAGGCCCATTCGCAATAGCCATCCAGCACGGCCGCGCGGTCGAGCATCGGATTGGCGTGATAGTGATTGGGATAGTCGGCAAACACCGCCTTGACCAGTTCGATGATTGCCTGGGTGTCGCTAGGACCCGCCGGGTCGATGGTTCGTAGCGGGTCCCTCAATGGCCGGGTTTCGCACTCCTGCAAGTGGCATTCATAACTGACCAGCGTATCCGCATGAATCGGATGCAGCCCGAAGCGCTGGATGCTTCTTATCTCCTCCGACTCGCGGGTTGGCAGACGCAGAATCGCCAAGTCGACGCGCTGGGCGACGATCTCCTCGAACAGCGCATTGACATTGATACCGGACAACACCGCGCGGAAGGTGCGCATGTCGAAGCGAGCCGATTCGCTCGGCGAAAAAGTCAGCATGCGCTGCTGCCTTTTTCCTGTGCGCCGGCCTCCGGAAGATTCAGGTATTCATCTACCGCGTAGTAGGGGCGGCTCTTGATGTCGTTGAACACACGGCCGACGTACAAACCGACCATGCCGACACAGGAAATGATAATGCCGCCCAGCAGCCAGATTGAGGCAATGATGCTGGTATAGCCTGCCACCGCCACATTTCCGTGCAGATAACGGTAGAGACTGAACAAGACAAGACAAAAGGCCGCAACGGAAAATGCTAAACCCAGCTTGGCCAGAAGACGCAACGGTTTGTCTGAATAGGAAAGGACGATTTCCAGCGCCATGCGCAGCAGTTTGCCGAACCGATAGGTGCTTTTGCCTACAGCACGTTGCGCATGCGCAGTGGGCAAGAGTGCGATGCGGTAGCCGGCCCATCGCACCATCAGCGGGAAAAAACGCACCCGTTCCGGCATGGCATTGACCTTGGCGATCGCGCGCGCGCTGAATATGCCGAAGTTGGCCGTGCTGGCGTCGTAAGCCGTGCCGGTCAGATAACCCAGCATCCAATAAAACCCTTTCGAGAAAAAGCGCTTTGTCCACGCGTCTTGCCGTTCTAGGCGCTGAGCGAACACCAAGTCGTAACCTTCATTGGCCTTGGCGTATAGAGCGGCAATTTCCTCGGGGACATCCTGCAGATCGCAGTCCATCACCACAACCCACTCGCCATGAGCATGTTCCAGTCCGGCGCTGATGGCGTAATGTTGCCCGAAATTTCGGGCCAACCGGATACCCAAGATACGCGGATCGCGACCGGCCAGTTCGCGGATGCGTTGCCAGGAGCGATCCGGGCTGGCATCGCAAACCAGAATGATTTCGGAGGTCTTGCCAAGCTTGGCGACTGCGCTCAAGACGCGGTCGCAAAGCTCTTCCAGACAGCCTTCGCAGCCGTACACTGGCGAGACGATGGAGAAAAAAGGATGCGGCATCAGCACGGATCCAATTCGTGGCGGCCATAAAAATGTGCCAGCGCCCCCGGATTCGCCAGCGCGTCGGCGTTCTTCACCGGCTCGCCGTGGATTGCCGCGCGCACGGCAAGTTCGCTGATCTTGCCGGAGATCGTGCGCGGGATGTCGGCAACTTGCAGGATAATTGCGGGCACGTGGCGCGGGGTGGTGTTGTCGCGGATTTGTTTTTTTATTCTTTCGCGCAGCGGATCATCCAGCGCCGCGTTCTCGCGCAGACGCACGAACAGCACGATGCGCTCATCATTTTGCCAACGCTGGCCGACCACGACCGATTCCAGCACTTCCGACAATTGCTCGACCTGGCGGTAGATTTCCGCGGTGCCGATGCGCACGCCGCCGGGATTGAGCGTGGCATCCGAGCGGCCGTAAATGATCACGCCGTCGTGGGCGGTGAGTTCCGCGCGGTCGCCGTGGCACCACACGCCCGGCACTTTCGAGAAATACGCGGCATGATATTTTTCGCCGTCCGGGTCGCTCCAGAACGCTACCGGCATCGACGGAAATGGCGCGGCGCAGGACAGTTCGCCGGGCTGTTCGCGCACCGGCTTGCCGTCCTCGCAGAGGATTTCGACCTTCATGCCGAGGCCGCGGCATTGCAGTTCGCCGCGATAAACGGGCAGCAACGGATTGCCCAGCGCGAAGCAGGAGACGATGTCGGTGCCGCCGGAGATCGACGACAGCAACACGCGCTCTTTCACGTCTCGGTAAACGTAGTCGAAACTCTCCGGCGACAGTGGCGAGCCGGTGGAGAGGATCGTCTTCAGCGCGGTGAGCTTGTGGGTCTCGCGCGGACGGACGCCCATTTTCGCCGTGGCGTCGATCCACTTGGCACTGGCGCCGAACACGCTGATGCCGACTTCATCGGCGAGATCCCACAGCGATTTGCCACCGGGCCACGTCGGCGAGCCGTCGTACAGCACCACCACGGCGCCCACCGCGAGTGATGAGACCAGCCAGTTCCACATCATCCATCCGCAAGTCGTGTAATAAAAAATCCGGTCTTCGCGTTTCAAATCCGTGTGCAGCACCAATTCCTTCAAATGCTGCAACAAGGTGCCGCCGGCGCCGTGCACGATGCACTTGGGTACGCCTGTGGTGCCGGACGAATACATGATGTAGAGCGGATGCTCGAACGATGTTGACTCGAACTCGATCGCGTGTTCGCCGTCGCCGGCGAAATCGTGCCAGCTCACCGCATCGCGCAAGCCGTCCAGTTGCAGCGTGTCGCCGGAATAGGGGATCACCACGCAGCGCTCGATCGATGGGATCGCGTCGAGCACCTCGCGCATCTTGGCCTGACAATCATGACGCTTGCCGCCGTAAGCGTAGGCGTCCGCGCAGAACAGCACCCTGGGTTCGATCTGGCCGAAACGGTCGAGTACGCCTTGCACGCCAAAATCCGGCGAACACGAGGACCAGGTCGCGCCCAATGACGCCGCAGCCAGCATCGCAATCACGGTTTCCGGAATGTTGGGTAGAAAGCCGGCGACGCGATCGCCCTTGGTCACGCCGCTTTGTTTCAGTGCGTACGCGATCCTGCCGACTTCGCTGCGCAATTGCGCGTAGGAATATTCGCGCGCGTGGCCCCATTCGTTGCGGAAGATCAGCGCGGGTTTGTCGTCCTTGAAGCGCAGCAGGTTCTGCGCGAAGTTGAGCCGCACGCCCGGAAACCATTGCGCGCCGGGCATCTTGTCGGCATCGACCAGCACCGGCTCGAACTCACCGGTGGCGCGCACGCCGCAGAACTTCCACACCAGCGGCCAGAATTTTTCCGGATGGCAGGTCGAGAAGTCGTACAGCGACGGATAATCCACGATCGATTCGTCGGCCTGCTCGCGCGCGAAACGCAGGAAGCGGCTCAAGTTGGCGCGCTCGATACGTTCGGGCGAAGGTTGCCAGAGCGGGGAGTCGACGGTCATGCGCGAAGACGATGAAAAACGATCGGCCGATTGTAACGGATGCCGCGAGTGACCCCCTCCCTGACACTCCCCCGCTGGGGGAGGGGATTGTATTGGCGCTTTCACGGGGTGAAGTGCAATCGTGAATGGCTTTGTTTACTCCTTCCCCAGCGACATATCTGTCTCTGCGGAGTTGGATGCGGTTCTTTGCTCCTTCCCCCAGCGGGGGAAGGTTGGGATGGGGCGCTTTGGTATGCGCATCCGTATCCGTGGAAGCCAAATTCTTTCACGCGCATTCGGCCGCGTTCACCCCGGCGCATCGCGTGCGATGCTATAAAGCGATGGATTCTTTCCGCGCCTTTCGATGCCTTCCATGTCCAAACGTCTGCTCACCGCCGCGATGCTTCTGCTGACGGCCATCGTGCTTTCCGCTTCCGCCGCGACCAGCACCACGTCGTCTTCCGCCACCCCGACCCTGTTCAGCGTGGGCGGCGCGCCGCAGTCGCTGGCCGGCGGCGCGCAGAAACTGTATCCCGTCGCCATCGACGAGAACCAGGCGTTCAACGCGATCTTCAAGGGCGGCATGTGGTTGCCCAATCCCGATGGCGGCCGCGAATACGCGAAGTACGATCATCACCTCATCCACGACAACGGCGACTGGACCTGGGTCGGCAAGGTGCCGACCACGCACGGCGATCAATCGGTGGTGATCACCTTCGGCAAGGATGCGGTGTTCGGCCTGATCCCGCAGGCGAGCGGTTATCCCTTGCGCGTGACAACAGCGCACGGACGCACGCTGCTGCTGCAGACGTCTGGCGAGATGCTGGGCCGCTCGCCGACCGCGCTGTCATTGCGCGCGAACCAGGATTTCATGATTCCGCCCCGGCGCGCGCGTGGCGCGGCATTGTCGTCCGGAGTAGCGGTCACGGCTCAATCGTCGGCGCAACAACAAACCGCGTCGCCGACGATCGATGTCATGGTTGCTTACACCGCCGGATTCGTCAGCGAATACGGCAACGTGTCAGCGGCGCTCACCCGCATCGACAATCTGATCGACGTCACCAATCAGGTGTACGTGGATAGCCAGGTCAACCAGCAGATCCGGCTGGTGCACACCGTGCAGGTGAATTATCCGGACAACACTTCCAATACCAGCGCGCTCGACGACATTACCGGCAGCGACGGCACCAACCCTGTGCCGATCCCGGCGTCGTTGCAGGCGATCGCGGGCCTGCGCACGCAATACGGCGCGGATCTGGTCAGCGTCGTGCGCCGTTTCGACAACGCCGCCGATGGCGGCTGCGGTATCGGCTGGCTGATCGGCGCCGGTCTGCAGCAGATCGTGCCCTCGCAGGACAACGCCTTCGGCTATTCGGAGGTCAGCGACGGCAGCGACGCGGGCTTCTACTGCCTTGATTCCACCTTCGCCCACGAACTGGGCCACAACATGGGCAATGCGCACGATCGCGCGCACGCCGACAAGGACAAGAACGGCAACCCGACAGCCGGCGCGTATTCGTATTCGTTCGGTTATCTGGGAAACGGCGTGGACGGATTCTCGACAATCATGGCCTACGGCAGTGCCTCGGATACCCCGTTGGATCTGTTTTCCAACCCGAACATCTCGATCTGCCAGAACTCGCCGTGTGGAGTGGCCGACAATTCACCCAGCTCCGCCGACAATGTTCACAGCATGAACAATACGGCCGCGTTGATCGCGCAGTTCGAGCCGACGAAGGTCGTATCGACTTACATCGTCCATAACGATGTCAATGGCGATGGAAAATCGGATCTCTTCTGGTACAACCAGAGTAATCTGATGACCTATTGGCTGATGAATGGGCCCAGCAGGTTGTCGTATCAGGCATTTACAGTCCCAAGCGGTTACCGGCCGATCGGGAGTGGGGATTTCGATGGTAATGGCCATGCGGACATATTGTGGAAAGCTGCGTCTGGCGGTCTTGAAATGTGGCTGGATGATGGGCAGGCTTTCACGCCGCAATATGTTCGCCCTTATCCCAATGGTTGGGTGTTGATCGGAGTGGGTGACGAAAATGGCGATGGCAAAGCCGATTTATTCTGGTACAACCCGAGTACGGGACAGGTGACCTGTTGGCTGATGAACGGAGCGACGCTATTACAGTACCTTTCGTTCTCGACCAGCCCCGGATTGCAACCGCTCGCGGTTGGAGATTTTGACGGAAACGGAAGCGCCGACATTTTGTGGAAGACGCCGTCCGGCGCCATGTATATTTGGCTGTTCAATGGCACGTCATTCACCTATTACAACATCGGGACGTATCCTTCGGGTTGGGTGCTGGCCGGGGTTGGCGACGAGGATGGCGATGGCAAGACGGATCTGTTCTGGTACAACCCGACGAGCGGGCAGATAACCTATTGGCTGATGAATGGCGAAACCAGAATATTGTTCAGGGCATTTGTCACCAGCCCCGGACTCCAATCGCTTGGTACTGGTGACTACAATGGGGATGGACACTCGGATCTTCTTTGGAAGACTTCGTCCGGCGCCATGTATATGTGGCTGTTCAATGGAACGTCATATACGTATTACGGTATCGGTGCATATCCTGCAGGGTGGATACCGATTCCATGAGACGGACTACTCAATAATAGATTAAAGAGTAAGTATTTGATTATAGAAAAATAAAATTGATATGGTGATTTGAATCGGCCGATGGGTCGTTGCACTTGCGCAGCCGACCTTCATCGCAAACATGCGATATATATCCCATTGACGCCAGCCAATCATGTAGGGCAACGAATGACTCCGGCGTATGCCGCTGATGATCGATCTCGACCAGCAGTTTTGGATGAGATGTTTCAATGGTTTTGTGCGCGCCCCGCAGCATGGCGGCTTCAAAACCCTCGACATCGATCTTGATGAAGTCAACACGGGGAAACGCAAAGCTATCCAATGTGCGCACCTTGATATCCCGCGATACGGACTCTCCAGATGGACGATCCAGCGATGCCCGGGTCAGCACCGCGTGGCCATGGATGATGGGGATATAAATACGCAGCAGACCCGACGTATCGGAGAGCGCGAAGCTATGCACGATAATCTTGTCTGACTTGTAGGCTTGGATATATCGGCAGCACTCGATAAGCGGTTCAAAGCAATGCACGCTCGTTGCGATATTCGCCAAGGCATAAGCATAGACGCCGCGATTCGCTCCCACGTCCAAAGCCACGTCGGACCGCTTTACGAGGTCCGCGAGCAACGCCATTTCTGGTTCGAGTCCGCCGACGAGGCGTTGTCCGTGATAGCGCACTGGCAACCGCCAGCGGGGTGGAACGATCCCTTCGGCGAATTGGATTTTTTTTGCAATTGAACTCAGCAATGGCATTGGCAGTTGTCGTCTCAGTTTGATGATCCAGGTGCGCCTCGATGGAGCGCAATCTGCCGCATATCATGAGCCATATCGACTAGGCTGTCAGCCAGCGAAGACCACGTGAATCGGGTCTTGTAAGCGCGTATGTAGACGTGCATCTGGCCGAGTTCTTCTCTGCTCGTCGAGCGCAATCGCGCGGCCAGTTGTCCCGCTGAATCCGGATCGATCAGAAAACCGGTGCGCCCGTCTTCGATCACATCGGGCAAACCGCCCACGCGCGTTGCCAGTAGCGGCCGATCATAATGATAAGCGACCGCCGCGACCGCACTGCCCGTGGCGGAACGATAGGGCAGCACGACCAGATCCGCGCGTGCGAAAAAATTCGCCGCGTCGGTGGCCTCCACGTAATCCAGATGCAGTTCGACATTCGGCGCGCCGGTCGCACGTATGCGGTTGCGAAGCTCTTTGGGCGCACACCATGGTTCGCCGACCACCGTGAGATAAACCTCACGGTCGTTGAGTCTGGCGAGCGCGTCCGCCAGCACGTCGAGCCCCTTGTAGGGGCGGATGAATCCGAAGAACAAAAGCTCGAGGCGGCCACGCTTGGGCAGCAGCTTCGACGCATCGGGAAACCGGTCATGGGTTGGGTGCGGATGCGTCAGCACCGGTTTGTCCGGAAACAGGTTGCGTAGTTGGATGGCCTGATCTTGGCTGTGAACCAGATAGGCATTGGCCTGTGATAGAAGTTTTGTGCTGAGGGCGCGCTTGATCGCGCCGCTGTCGTGATCGAACAGGTTGTGGCAGATAAAAACGACGGGCACGCCACGCCTGCGCAACATTTGCGCGATCAGGGCGAAACCCGGCGCCCAGAACAGCGTCCACCAGTCGATCACGGCGAGGTCGCAACCTCGGGCGGCAATCGAACGCGCCGTTGCGGCCCATGTCGACGGATTCAACGCATCGAGGATGTAATCGACGCCGTGTTCCACATGACCTTCCATGCCGGGTTCACGATCGCTTTTGCCGGGATAAAGCCATGCCGGATACTGTCGCCGGAACGACAGCGTTTGCAAATCGCAGCGCGTGGACAGTGCGCGATGGAGTTCGGTGGTGTATTGGGCGATCCCGCCACGAAAGGGCTTGACCGGCCCGACAAGGGCCAACCTGCAATCGGGATGTAGGCTTTGAGGGTTCGCTTTCAAGTGAGAGTAATTCTCTTGAAGAACGGCGTGCTGATCACACGGCCGATCACATCTTTTTCACGCAAGCGACGAAGGAACGGCTGCGGGAGGCTGCGTTTTTTTCGGCAATAGAATCAGGCCGACGACAAAATTGATGGCATCGCCCAACGTGGTCGCAAGCCGCAATGCAATGATCAATATGCCCGCAAGCGCCGGGGTATAGATCGGCCCCAGCATCAACAGCAGCAAACCTTCGCGTACGCCAAGACCCGCAGGGGCGCCCGGTGTGACGAAACCGACCACCCAAGCTAGCGCGAAACTTGCGACCAGCAACCAGTTGTCGTGGGCCTGAGAGGGCAACAGCAGATGCGCCAAGGCAATGATGCCGATGCCGACCATGCAATACGTTGCGCAGTAGAACAGGAAGGCTCGGATCAGCGTAAGCCGCGGCGGCAACAAGCTGCCCTCCAGCAGATGGGCGTGCTGCGGCGTGAAGCGTTGCAGTATGCGGGGCGCAAGGGTACGAAACAGGACCAACCCGATGATGGCTGCCACGAGCACGGCGCAGATCAAGGCGATTTGTTCATCCTTGCCGCGTGCCAGCGCGAACCCCACGTTCGAAAGAAGACCTGCTCCGATTCCGACCACGAGAGCCGCGCCCATCAGCGACACCATTTCGATCACGACGGTTACGCCGAATGCGCGCAAACCGATTCCGCGGGAGAGCGACATCGCTGTCCGTCCGACATATTGGCCGATGTTGCCGGGGAGGTATTTTGCGAATTGGGTAATCGCAAGGATCGCGGTCAACTCACGCCAGGATTTGAACACCGCCAAACCACGCAACAGATCGCGCCAAGCCCATGCGATCAGTGGCAGGCTGAGGCAATAGAAAAGGGCCGCCAATCCAATGCCGGCAAACGCGCGTGGTGTTACATAGGCGGCCAAATCATGGCCGCGGAGTGATCGTGCTACATAGGCAATGAATACAACGGTGACGACAAGGCCCGCGACCAGGCCAATCAAGTGATAGCGGCGTTTCATGGGATCAGCGAATCATCGTAGCAATTGCACGCCGGCGCGCTTGGCAGCTTGGCGCAATTTATCGTTCAGCGTGGCTAGCGGCAGGCTTGAACGGAGCGCCAGTTCAAGATAGGCCGCATCGTAGGATGACAACCGATAACGTCGAGCAAGCTGCAATGTGCCAACAAGCGATTGCGCAAACGTCGCGGTATCGGCTTCGATGCGTAGCCGATGCAGCAATGCGAGAAAGGAGGCGCTGCGGGCTTCGCTGATCAATCCGCGGTCTTCGGCGCGCGCCAGTACATTGGCGACCTCAAGACCCCAGATGACCGGCACCACTGCAGGGGTCTTGGCGAGAGCATCGAGAACCTTGGCGGCATAGGCGAGTTCGGTTGTCTTGCCGTCGCCGAAGCACCAGCGCATCGTCACCGAGTTGTCCAGGACCAGACTCAAGCGCGGCCTTCTTCGAGCAACGCCCTGATATCGACGCCCTTGACCGGATCCGTGCGCATGAAGGTTTTCATTGCCAGCGCAGCGCGCTCGGCATCCGCGGTCTTTTCCGGGTGAGCGGGCACCAGTTTGGCGACCGCCTCGCCGCGGTTGGTAATGGTGAAGACGGTGCCATTCCGGACTGCCCGCAACAACTCAGGCAGTCTGGTTTTCGCTTCGTAGGAGCCGATTTCCGTTTTCATGCGGGATGATCCCGTTGTGGTCAATGCAGACTAGCATACAGACCAGTCCTGTGCATCGCTGATACGCTCCCTGCCGCGCGGACAGATCATTCGAGGGTTAGACACGGTTCGCGGAGAGTGGCTCCATGCGCATCCGCCGCCAGATTCAGAGCGCTGCTTCCAACTCCGGCACGATCTTGAAGAGATCCCCGACCAGGCCGTAGTCGGCGATCTCGAAGATCGGAGCATCGGCGTCCTTGTTGATCGCGACGATGGTGCCGGCGTCCTTGATGCCGGTGAGGTGCTGGATCGCGCCGGAAATCCCAATCGCCATGTAGAGTTCCGGCGCGATGATCTTGCCGGTCTGGCCGACTTGCATGTCGTTGGGGCAATAGCCGGCGTCGACCGCCGCGCGCGAGGCGCCGACCGCGGCGCGCAACTTGTCGGCGAGTTTGTAGATGATCGCGAAGTTTTCCTCGGAACCCACGCCGCGGCCGCCCGATACCACGCGCTGGGCGCTTTGCAGATCGGGTCTGTCGCTGGCTGCCTGCTTCAATTCGACAAAGCGCGTGTGCGTCGGCAATTCGACATCGAGTTGCAGGGCTTCGATCGGCGCGGCATTCGATGCTTCGCCTGATTGCGGCCACGAAGCGGTGCGCACGGTGCCGATCACGATCGTATCGTCGGGTACCTCGACATCGACGATCGCGTTGCCGGCGTACACCGGCCGCTTGAAGGTGTGCGCGCCGTCCACCGCCATGATGTCGCTGACCTGGCCGACGCCCAGCAGTGCAGCGACGCGCGGCGCGACATCTTTGCCGAAGGTGGTCGCCGGTGCGAGCACATGGGTGTAGCCATTGTTCGCGATGGACGCTATCTGTGGCGCCAGAATCGCCGCCAGCGGGTGCGCGTTCTCGGCGCGCGTGACGGTCAGCACTTTGGTGACGCCGTCGAGTTTCGCTGCTTGCGCTGCGATCGCATCGGGCGCATCGGAAAGCACAAGCACGTCTATCGTGGCGGTCTTGATTTCGCGCGCGCAGCTCACGCAACGCGCGGTCGTGGCGTTGAGTTGGCCGTCCAGGTGTTCGGCGATGATCAGGATTTTGCTCATGTGAACTCCAACCTATCCTGCTTGAATCCCTCATCCCTTTGGGAGAGGGTGCCCGTAGGGCGGTGAGGGTGCGAATCTTGCGAGACATGGCAGCGATCCGGACCCTCATCCGGCGCTGCGCGCCACCTTCTCCCGGAGGGAGAAGGGTTCACAGCAAGCCTTTCTGCTTCAGCGCAGCCACCAGTTCGCCGGCATCTTTCACCATCACCCCGCGCGAACGCTGCGGGGGCGGCGCGTAATGGGTGGTCTTGATCTCGCCGCCGTGCTCGATGCCCAGCGAGGATAACTCGATCGTCTCGATCGGTTTGCTTTTGGCTTTCATGATGTCTGGCAGCTTGATGAAGCGCGGCTCGTTCAAGCGCAAGTCGGTCGTCACCACCGCGGGCAGATCGACCTCGATGGTTTCCAGACCCGCATCGACCTCGCGCGTCACGCGCGCGGTGTCGCCCTTCCCGCCGTTGGAAATTATGTCCAGTTTTGACGCGAACGTCGCCTGCGGGCGGTTCCACAACGCGGCCAGCATCTGTCCGGTCTGGTTGCAGTCGTCGTCGATCGCCTGTTTGCCGAGGATCACCAAACCCGGTTGTTCGCGCTCGACCAATTTCAGGAACGTGCGCGCGACGCTGAGTGGCTGCACCGGATCGTTGGTGACGACATGGATCGCGCGATCGGCGCCCATCGCCAGGCCGTTGCGTTGGTGCGATCCGGCGTCGGGCGGCCCGATCATTGCGATGATGATTTCCTTGGCGATGCCTTTTTCGCGCAGTCGCAGCGCTTCTTCCAGCGCGATGTCGTCGAACGGATTTGCGGA
This sequence comes from Rhodanobacteraceae bacterium, assembly GCA_039923855.1. Taxonomy (GTDB): domain Bacteria; phylum Pseudomonadota; class Gammaproteobacteria; order Xanthomonadales; family Rhodanobacteraceae; genus 66-474. Next base: position 29,963 of record JBDTBW010000014.1, read on the forward strand.
AAGTTTGACGCCATCGGTGACCACGCCGGAGCCGTCGGGCTTCACCTGGATGCGCACGTTGTAATCCACCACGCGTTTGTAGCCGACCAGAATCTTCATGGAGTCTTCCGGGCAAACGAATACCAACCTCCATTCTAACCCACGCGGGCTTTCCTTCTCCGCTGGCGGGATCGGCGCAAGACGGACCGTCACGACAAAGCGGCGACTCAACATGCGCGTCATCCCGGCGCAGGCCATGATCCAGCGGCCTATCCGTCCATGGCTCTGGATTCCGGCCAATCCATGGCTGGAATGTCGAGGAGAAATGCGCGTTGCTAGTCGTCAAACTTGGCTATTCAACCGCCGCAAGATCGCCGCGGCAAAACGCGCCGCGGCCGGCTTGTCATGCGCGAGAAACACCGATGGCTCGGTCAATTCCAATTCCAGCAGACGTGGCGCGCCATCGTCCTCCCGGATCAGATCGATGCGCGCATAAAGCAACGGTTTTTCGAATGGCATCGCTTCCAATGCGCGTTGCGCGACTTCCAATTCTTGTTCGGACGGCGGGCGCGGCGTGATGTGTTCGGCGGCGAACAGAGCGCGGGTCGAACCTTCGCCGCGTTTCAATAACGGGCCCTTGCGGATCGCGTGCGAAAAAACCCCATCGAAAAACAGCAGCGCGGTTTCGCCGTGCTCGTCCACACTGTGCAGGTAAGGTTGCAGCAGCACGCTGCGGTTTGCATCGAGCAGGCGTTGCACATGCGCGATCGCATCGTCGCGTTGCGTGCTCGTATAGCGCTGCGCATCGCGGGAGCCCGCGCCGATCGCCGGCTTGACCACGAAATCACCAGCGCCTTCCATCGCGCAGAGAACTCCCGCCCCCAGCGGGGGAGGGTTGGGGAGGGGGATGCCGTTGTCGAGAAAACGAACCAGCGCGCTCTGCGCGTTCTCGCCCGGTTCGATAAATGCGCTGGGCACCGTCGGCACACCGGCTTGCGCCAACTCGCGCAGATAATGCTTGTCGGTGTTCCAGCGGATCACGTTCAACGGATTCAGCAGTTTCGTTTGCACCGCGACGCGTGGCGCCCATGACAGAAACTCCGGCAGACGCTCCGCGTAATCCCAGGTCGAACGCGGCAGCGCCAAATCGAAGCGCGACCAATCGACTTCCATATCGTCCCAGTCCACCACGGAAACCTTCGCGCCGGCCGTGCTCAGCGCCGCGTCGAGCGGGGCAAGATCTTCGTCCAGGTCGCGCGCGGCTCGCGCGGTGACGAGAGCGACGTGGAGCAGACGTTTCGTTTTGGCATCCATTATCGCGCGTAACCTGCTTCGCGCTGGCCGCGAATGGCAAGCACCAGCACCGTATCGAGTTCCGGAAGATAGCGATACAAGGAGATGTAGCCGCGTGCATCGCGCCCGATGATCAACTCGCGTATCTCGCGGACCGTCGGCCGGCCGATCAGCGGGTTGCGTTCCAGGATGTCAATGGCTGCGATGATCGCGCGCAACCGGGCGCCGATGTTCCTGGCTTCGTGTCGTTCAAGATGATCGATAATGCGGTCGAAATCTTCAATGATTTCGGGCGCCAACTCGATCCGCGCCATGTCAGAACTTGCCCGCGGCCATTTTCCTCGCAGCCGGACGCCGGGCGCGCTTGCCGGTCATGCGCTTCTCCAGGTAGCCGCGCAATTCCGGCCACGCGATCGTTCTGCCGGATGCCGCGATACCGGCATAACGCTGTTCCGCAGCCGCATCGAAATCGGCCCGCCGCTCCTGGGCTTCGGTTCGCTCGGCGATGGCATCGAGGATGAAGCCGTGCGGGCTGATCCCCGCGCGTTTGGCCGCGCGTGCGACGCGGACTTTCAAATCGTCCGTCAGACGGATCGTGGTGGTCGGCATGGCTAGCCCTCGAAGTCTCCGAATCATGGTAGCACAAACGTGCTACATGCATACCGTCTCGCGGATCCTGGTAATTCAGCTTGTTGGCGGCCTCCGGCGCATCAGTAGACGCCAGGAACCAAACGCTTCGTACGGCGACAATAGCCCGCATACCGCTCACCCAGCGCCGCGTGCAGTGCCGCTTCCTCCTCGTGGATGCGGAACAGGTAAACGATCAGCGCCAGCAGCATGATGACGAGCAGGCTTAGCCAATTGCCCAAGGCCAAACCGAAACCGAAGAAGGCGATCAGCGCGCCGAGATAACTAGGATGGCGGATGTGCCGATACAGGCCTCGATCCATGACTTCGTGATCGGTCAGCACCGCGACGTTGGGTGTGTGGAAGCGTCCGAGCTGCGCGATGGCCACGGAGCGGATGGCCATACCAAGTCCCATTACGACAAGACCCGCGATTTGTACCGATGTCCCCGATCGGATCGCGCCGTAAGGCGTGTAGGCAAGCCAGATGGCGATAACCCAGGCGAGCAGGTTGCCCGCCGCAATGAAGCGCAGCGAAAAACGATCGCGGTTTTCGGCCTTGCCGCTCATACGGCGAAACACCACGACACCGTCGATTACCAGCCACAACACGAAAAGCGCAATGGCAATAGCACGCAACATAGTCATGCAAGGCGCCTGCGTTGAGTGTGCAGACGATTATTCTGACATGGCGATGATCGGCGCGGGAATTTCGCCGGGGTGTCGCCAACGCGTCGGTTCGAACAACAACGCGCCGAGGGCGTCGTGGATCTGCCGGATCGGCTCGTCCCAGCAATTGGGCGAAGCCATGGTGTTGTTGAGGATATCCATCATCGCGTTGACCTCGAACACCAGCAGCCGGCCGTCAGGACGCAAATTGCAATCGATCCCGAAATAATCCATATCCACCGCATCGGCGATGGCGTGCAGTCTGTCGCGGAGTTCCGGAAGAATGCCGCCGCGGAAATCGGCCAGCGTCGCGGTTTCCTCTTGCAGATGTCCAAGCAACCGGTCGTGCACATGCACCAGCCAGCCATCGGCGATCACGAGATGCCGCAGAAAAACCTCGCCACCAACCACCACTACACGCAATTTGCGGTAATACCCGTCCTGGTCGCGGCACTCAACGTATTGCGTGAGATAGAGATCGTGGCCGCCCCACGCCAGGCCGCGTAGCGCGGCCCTGATTTTCCCGGGCTCGTCGATCTTCACGGTGGCGGCGCCACGATGACTGCCGGCGACGCGGACGATCAATGGCCACGCCAATCCCGATTCGTCCGCGATGCGATTGAGATCATCCGGTTCGTCGATGCGCACCCGGGCCGTGCGCGGCATGTGCACGCCCGCAAGATTCTTGAGTTTCGTCGCGATGCCATCGCGTCCCAATCCCAGCACCGCGACCGGATGATTGAAGCAACCCACGTCGGATTCGGCGATGAACTGCTCGAGCATCCGCAACGCGATGCTCGAGATATCCGGGTGCGCGACCGCGTTGATCAGCGGCAGACCGTGCGCGCCGTTCGGCAGGTGGATCGGCATGTCCGGTCCGAAAAAAATCCGCAGCAGCCGTTGCTTGAACCTCGGCGCGAGGTTGGTGGCGATGCGACTGTTGCCGAGAAAGTGGTACGCGAGCGGCGCCCCGGCGCCGCGCGAACTGACCGAGATCAGCCGGTTGTCCGGCACGCCCATCATCAATGGCAGCACGACAGCTTGTTCAGCGGAAACATTCACGGCTGATCGCCCTCGTCGAACGAAATGAGTCCGTCAAAGATTCTGGTAATTCGGGCCGCTGCCACCTTCCGGCGTCACCCAGTCGATGATCTGATAGGGGTCCTTGATGTCGCAGGTTTTGCAGTGCACACAGTTGGCGGCGTTGATCTGCAGGCGTTTGCCGGCCGCGTCGTCGACGATTTCGTAGACGGACGCCGGGCAAAAGCGCGTGCACGGATTGGCGTATTCGCGGGTGCAACGATCGATGCAGATATTGGTGTCGCGCACATGCAGATGCACCGGTTGATCTTCGTCATATTCGGTGGCGGCGAAATACACGCCAGCCAGACGATCGCGCGGCGGCAGATCGCGTTGCGCGTAGTCGCCCTGCTTGTAATCACTAGCGGGTGATTCGTAACCATCGAGCGTGCGCAGCGACGACCAGTCGGCGTGGTTCTTCAACGTCCATGGTGACAGGCCCGCGCTCGCGGTCTCCCACGCGGCGTTGGCGAGTCCGCGCCACAATCCGCCGTGGAAGCCGGGCCGGATATTGCGCACCTTTTTCAGTTCCGCCATCACCGGCGAGGCGCGCAATTTCGCGTCGAAACCCAGCGCGGATTTCGCCTGCGCGTAATGTTCAGCGGCGAGCATCCCGGAACGCATCGCCTGATGCGTGCCCTTGATCTTGGGCACGTTGAGCAATCCCGCCGTATCGCCGATCAAGATCGCGCCGGGCATTTCGACTTTGGGAAGCGATTGCCAGCCGCCCTCGACCAGCGCGCGCGCACCGGCCGAAAGGATCGTGCCGCCTTCCAGCAGTGGCTTGATCGCCGCATGCTGTTTCAGTTGCTGGAACGCTTCCCACGGTTTGAACATCGGAGCGATGTAGTCCAATCCCGCGACGAAACCGATCGCGACGCGATCCTTGTCGAGGTGATAGAGGAAACTGCCGCCGTAGGTTTTGTCGTCCAGTGGCCAGCCGATGGTGTGGGTGATCTTGCCCGGTTGCGTGCGCCCCGCCGGCACAGACCACAGTTCCTTGAGGCCGATGCCATAGGTTTGCGGATCGCAATCCTTGTCCAGCGCGAATTTCGCGATCAATGTTTTGGTGATATTGCCGCGGCAGCCTTCGGCCAGCACGGTGAGCCTGGCGTGGATGTCGATGCCCTGCGTGTAGTCCGGTTTGTGCGAGCCGTCTTTCGCCACGCCCATGTCGCCGATGCGCACGCCACGCACGCCGCCGGCATCGTCGAACACCGCTTCCGCGGCGGCATAGCCGGGGAACACATCCACACCCAGCGCCTCGGCCTGCGGCGCCAACCACGCGCACAGCGCGCCCAGCGAGACGATGAAGTTCCCCTTGTTGTACATCTGCGGCGGCGTCGGCAATGTTGTCGAATGTTGCGCGTCGCGCAGCAGCAGGAACTCATCGTGGCTCGCCGGCACGCAGATCGGCGGCGGCTGGTCGCGCCAGCCCGGCAGCAGTTCGTCCAATGGCGCGGGTTCGATCACCGCGCCGGACAGGATTTGCGCGCCGATTGTCGATGCTTTCTCCAGCACGCACACCCGCGCGTCGGCCTGCAATTGTTTCAGGCGGATCGCGAACGCGAGCCCGGCCGGGCCGGCGCCGACCACGACCACGTCGTATTCCATCACTTCGCGTTGCATAAAGGCTGCTTCATAACGGCGACTGGGGAATTGTGCGTGTTCATCATCGCCCCGGCAATGCAATAATCCCGCACATACCCGGGGAAGGTACGATGGAGACAACCGAAACACCACTTGCCGCGCCGGCGTTGCGCGGCGCCGGACTGTGCCAGACCCTGCATTGGCTGGCGGCCGGCCGCGTGAGCTCGCGCGAATTGAGCGAGATCCATCTCGAGGCGATTGCGCGGCTCGATCCCGCGCTGCATTGCTATCTCGACCTGCGCCCTGAGTTGGTGCGCGAGCAGGCCGATGCTGCGGAGCGCCGCCGCCGCGAGGGTCCGCTCCGCCGGCTGGATGGCATTCCGGTCGCGATCAAGGACAATTTCGATGTCGCAGGATTGCCGACGACCGCGGGACTGATTTCCCGCAAGCAACACATCGCGCAGCACGACGCGCACGTGGTCGCGCGCTTGCGCGCGGCGGGCGCGGTGCTGATCGGCAAAACCAATCTCGACGAAGGGGCGCTGGGCGCGGTCACCAATAATCCGCATTTCGGCGCGACCCACAATCCGCATCGGCACGGTTACAGCGCCGGCGGTTCGTCCGGCGGTTCCGCGGCCGCGGTGGCGGCCGGGTTGGCGACCGCAGCGCTCGGTTCCGATACGCTGGGTTCGGTGCGCATTCCGGCCAGTTATTGCGGCGTGTGCGCGTTGAAACCCACCCATGGCGAGATTTCCACGCGCGGGTTGGTACCCGCGGCAAGACGGCTGGACGCGGTGGGGATTCTCGCGCGCGAAGTCGGCGATCTCACCGTGCTGTTGCACGTGCTGGCCGGCTACGACGCCGACGACCCGCGCTCGCGTCGCCGCCGCGTCGCGCTCTCTCCGCCGGATTGGGAGCCGGGCGCGCTGCGCGCGGGGTTGTTGCCCGATCTCGCCGCGATCGGCGTGCAGCCCGAGGTGGTAGCGGTGTTCGAAGCGGCGCTCGCCAAACTCGAACACGAATTGGGGGATCGGCGCGCGCTGGATTTTTCCGACTGGCCGTGGCCAAGCATGCGCCGCGCCGGATTGTTGTTGATGGAAGCGGAGATGCGTCGAACTTTCGCCGATGATCTCGCTGCGGTATCTCCGGATTCCCGAGCGATGCTCGATTACGCCGCGCGCAAATCCGCCAGCGATTATGTAATTGCCGACCGCGCCATCGATTTCGCGGTGTTGAAGGCGCGCCGGGTGTTCGCGCAGATCGACGTGCTGGTGACGCCGACCACGCCGCAAGGCGCGTTTCCACTGGACGCCAAGGCCCCGGATTCGCAGGCGGATCTCACCGCGTTCGCGAGTCTTTCCAGTTGCCCGGCGGTCTGCATCCCGATGGGCGCGCTGCCGGATGGAATGCCGATCGGGATGCAATTCGTCGGCGCGCCCGGCTCCGATCTGCGGCTGCTGGAACTGGCGGAAGTGTGCGCGTCCGCGCTGGATGCGGCGCCGCGTTATCCAGTGCGGGAGTAAAACGCGCGCGTGGCGATCGGCGCGCGGATCACTCCGACGTTCCGGCGGATTGCTCCGCGGGCGTTTGTGTCTGCCAATCCCGCTGCGCCTCGCCGAGCGTCCACGCGACGACTTGCGCGTCCAGTTGGTCGGCTGCCGCGCCGAACGCCTGCACCACTTGCGGCACCGTGACGCCGGAAGGCGCTTGCGTGACCTCGAACGTGCGCGCGGCGAACAGGCGGCGCGAACCGCCGCGGCGCAATTGCGCGTCGTAACGGATCACCACCACCGGCGCGCCGTTGCGGTACTCGGACTGGAACGCGCGCAGATCGCCGTCCAGCACGTAATCGCCGTGCAGCGAGTCATCCTCGCTGGTGACCGCCGACAGACGATGGCTGGCGAGGAAGGCATCGACCAGCCGCTGGCGCAGTAGTACCGGCACGCTGTCGCTCCAGCGCGCGCCCGTGTAAACCGTGATCCGGCCGGGCTCGGGCATCACCACGATGCCCGCGCCGGCGAGCATGCCGGTGGCCTCCGGCGTGTCAACCCGCAGTTGCCAGGGCAACGGTTGCGCATTGGCGTCGCTGTTTTGCGGCACCACGGTTGCCGATCCCGGCAGCACGTAGATGTTCGGGCTTTCGTTGGGCGGCAGGATCCCGCAACTCGAAAGTGCCAGCGCAACGACGAGGCCGAAGGAACGTTGTCGATTGAACATGAAAGTTGTCTCGTCTTCAAAGTTCGTTCGTGGTGAGGTATCGAACCACGAATACATGCGGATGATCGTACTTCGATACCTAAGAGCCTGCCCCGGACTTGATCCGGGGACGAACAGAGTGAAAAATGTGGATGCCATCCGCGATCATTTTCCTTTCCCCGGATCGAAGGTCTTCGGCTTGTCGCGCCCCAGGATGTAACCCGCCGGATTGCCCTGCAGCTTGTCGGTCAACGCGCGCACGTCGCGCAGCGTGCTGCGCAATTCGCGCAGGGCGGGGCCGAGTTCGGAAACGCCCTGCAAACCCGATTGCAGCGAGCCGCGGTTCTCGGCCAGCAACTTGTCCAGCGTTTCCGACGTGCGTTGCAGGGACGCCATCGCCGCGCGCGCGCTGTCAAGCGTGGCCTTGCCCTGATTGTTGACCAGCGCGTTGGTGCTGTGCAGGGTGTCGTTCAATTGCTTGGCAGCCGCGGCCGCCTGTTGCAGCAGGCTGCGGATGTCGCCGCGCTCGTCCGCCAGCGCCGCGGTGGTCTGATCCAGATGATCCAGCGTTCGGTTGATCCGGCCGATGTTGTCCTGCGACACGATCTGGCCGACACGGTCGAGGATGCCGTTCAAGCTGGTCACGATGTCCTCGCCGGAGGACAGGAGTTTCGAGAGCGCGGAATATTCGGCGGGGATCACCGGCACCGGATTGTCGGTCGTGGGCAGCAGCGGAGTGCTGCCGGGCTTGCCGCCGGTCAACTGGATGTAGGCCACGCCGGTCAGGCCCAGCAGACCAAGCTTGGCGCGCGTGTCGATTTTCACCGGTGTATCGGCGCCCACGCGAATGCGCGCCAGCACCTTGCGCGGATCGCGCCGGTCGAGTTTCAGATCGCTGACCTCGCCAACCTGGATGCCGTTGTATTGCACCTGCCCACCCTTGGAGAGTCCGGTCACCGATTCGGCGAACACGATGTCGTAATAGTGATACTGCTTGCTGACGCTGGTCTTGGCCAGCCACAACGCGAACAGCACGGCGGCCGCGATCACGATGAGCGTGAACGCGCCGATCAATACGTGGTGGGCTCGTGTTTCCATTCTCGCTTCCTATGCTATCCGCTCGCCGCATCCGCGTGCGCGCTTTCCGCGGCGCGTCCGCGCGGACCCTGAAAATAATCGCGCACCCACGGATCGTCGAAACGCTCCACGTTTTCCAGCGTATCGACCACGATCACCCGCTTGTGCGCCAGTACCGCGACGCGGTCGCAGATGGTGTGCAGCGAATCCAGATCGTGGGTGTTCATCAGCACGGTGAGACCCAGCGCGTCGCGCAGTGTCTTGATCAAGGTGTCGAACGACGCCGCCGCGATCGGATCGAGACCCGAGGTCGGTTCGTCCAGGAACAGGATTTCCGGGTCCAGCGCCAGCGCACGCGCCAGGGCGGCGCGCTTGCGCATGCCGCCTGACAACTCTGATGGATATTTGTGCCGCACGTCCGCGGGCAGATCAGCCAGCGCGACCTTCAGCGCGGCCACCCGCTGGGCGTCGCGGAACGACAATTTCGTGTGTTCGAGCAATGGCACGCGCACGTTTTCCGCGACGGTGAGCGAGGAGAAAAGCGCGCCATCCTGGAACAGCACGCCGAAGCGTTGCTCGATCGCCACGCGATCCTTCTCGTCCAGCGCGTGCAGATCCTTGCCGAACACCCGGATGGTGCCCGCGTCGGGGCGGCGCAGGCCGAGGGTTTCGCGCATCAGCACCGATTTGCCGGTGCCGGAACCGCCAACGACGCCGAGGATTTCACCGCGGTAAACATCCAGATCGAGATTCTCGTGCACCACTTGATCGCCGAACTGCGAACGCAGCCCGCGCACCTCGATCACCACCTCGTGATCGCTATCCTTCGCGCGTTCGTTGACGGCCGCGTTCACCAGCCCATCTCCACGAAGAACAGCGCGGCCATCGCGTCGATCAGGATCACCACGAAGATCGATTGCACCACGCTCGAGGTCGTGCGTTGCCCGACCGATTCGGCGCTGCCTTCGACCTTGAAGCCCTCGAGACAGCCGATCACCGCGATCAGGAATGCGAACAGCGGCGCCTTGCCGATGCCGACCCAGAAATGCCGCATGCCGATGTCGGCCTGGAACGTGGACAGGAACATCGTCGGCGAGATGTCGAGAGATCCCCAGCACACCAGGCCGCCGCCCAGCAGGCCCGCCATCATCGACAGAAAAGTCAGCAGCGGCATCACCGCGATCAACGCCAGTACCCGCGGCAGCACCAGCAGTTCGACCGGATCCAGACCCATCGTGCGCATCGCGTCGATTTCCTCGCCGACTTTCATCGAACCGATCTGCGCGGTGAAGGCGCTGGCGGTGCGGCCGGCCAGCAGGATCGCGGTGAGCAGCACGCCGAACTCGCGCAGGAACGAATAGCCCACCAGATCCACGGTGAAAACGGTCGCGCCGAACTGGCGCAGCGCGGTCGCGCCGAGAAAAGCGATCACCGCGCCGACCAGAAACGACAGCAACACCACGATGGGCACCGCGTCCAGACCCGTCTGTTCCATATGGTAGAACAGCGACGTTACGCGCCAGCGCTTGGGCACGAACACGGTGCGCGCGAAGGTTTCCAGGGTCAGCCCGATAAAACCGAGCAATCCGAGCGCCAGCTGCCAGACGTGTTCCACGCCCACGCCGATGCGATCCAGCAGATCGACGAATCCGAAATTGCGTTTGGGCGGCTCCGGATGCGCGAAGATTTCCGCGACCGCCTCGCTCACCGTGTCGAGCAACGCGCGCAGCTCGCGCGGCACATCGCGATCGTGCTCGGCCAGCCATTGCAGGGATTCGGGGCCCAGCGCCACCGCGATCAGACCGGCTCCCGCGGTGTCGATGCGTCCGACATCGTTGAAATCGACGTCCGGACGCTTCGGCAAATCCGGTTTGATCGCGCCGAGCGTGGCCTCGAGCTCGGCGAAATGTGCCAGGGTCCAGTCGCCGGTGAAGCGCAACACCGGTTCGGCATTGCCCTCGCGCACCCATTCCGCGTTGCCAGCTTTTGACCCGCCCTGTTCCATGTCCGCAAAAGTACCAGCTTCCAATGGCGACGGCGCGTTATTCCTGTGTCATTTGGAGCATCGTGCCGGTGCGGCGATAATGCGGGACTGCCTCATCGATCCGCAAACTCATGTCGAAACACACCATCTTGAATGCGACCCACCGCGCCGCCGGCGCCAGAATGGTGGACTTCGGCGGTTGGGACATGCCGCTCCATTACGGTTCGCAGATCGAGGAGCACCACGCGGTGCGCCGCGACGCCGGCATGTTCGATGTCTCGCACATGACCGTGGTCGATTTGCATGGCGCGCGCTGCCGCGATTTTCTGCGACTTCTGCTGGCCAACAATGTCGACAAGTTGAAGACGCCCGGCAAGGCGCTGTACTCGTGCATGTTGAACGAGCGCGGCGGCGTGATCGACGATCTGATCGCATATTTCCTGGCCGCGGATTTTTTCCGCTTGATAGTTAATGCGGCCACGCGCGAAAAGGATCTGGCATGGATCAATGCGCAAGCCGGGGCGTTCGGCGTCGCTGTCAAGGAGCGCGCGGAGCTCGCGATGATCGCGGTGCAGGGCCCGAACGCGCGCGGCAAGGTGTTATCGCTCATGTCCGGCGAATCGCGCGATCGTGTTGCGGGCTTGGGTAAATTCGCCGCCTGCGCTGCGCAAGGCCCGGGTGGGATGGAGTTGTTCGTGGCGCGCACCGGCTATACCGGCGAGGACGGTTTCGAAATCATCGTGCCCGAATCGAACGCGGCGGGGCTGTGGAATGCGCTGGCCGAGGCAGGTGTCGCGCCGGCGGGCCTGGGTGCGCGCGACACGTTGCGGCTGGAGGCCGGCATGAATCTCTATGGTCAGGACATGGACGAAAACGCCACGCCGTGGGAAGCGGGACTGGCGTGGACGGTCGCGCTGGATGCGGATCGCGATTTCATCGGTCGCGCCGCGCTTGAAAAACAAAAAGGCGACGGCGTGCCGCGCGAACTGGTCGGCGTGGCACTGGATGGCAAGGGCGTGTTGCGGCACGGCCAGCGCGTACTCACGGAGCGCGGTGATGGAGAAATCCTGTCCGGCATTTTTTCGCCCACGCTCGGCAAGTCGATCGCGTTCGCGCGGGTACCGGTTGGCGCGAAGGAAAACCTGCGTGTGGACATGCGTGGCCGCGAGTTGCCGTTGCGGGCGGTGAAATACCCGTTTGTCCGCGATGGTAAAGCTTGTGATGGCATGTAGATTCCCTCCCCCAGCGGGGAAGGGGTGGGGTGGGGGTATTCCACCAATGGTGGCCGCAAGATCCCATCCCAGCCTTCCCCGCTGGGGGAAGGAAACGATCCAGAACGGCGGCAGCGGCGCATTGTTTCTGCATCGCGCGTTGCGGCTAGAATCGCGTTTCCGGAATACCGACAGCAGGATCGGACCCATGAGCGAGATACCCGGCGATCTTAAATTCCTGAAGTCCCATGAATGGGTGCGCGTCGAGGACGCCGAGCAGGTGCGCATCGGCGTTTCCGATCACGCGCAGAGCCAGCTCGGTGATCTGGTTTATGTCGAGCTGCCCAATGTTGGCGATCACGTCGAAGCCGGCAACGCCTGCGCGGTGGTGGAATCGGTCAAGGCGGCCTCCGACGTGTACGCGCCGGTCAGCGGCGAAGTGATTGCGGTCAACGAGATACTTTCGGACAAGCCCGAGACCATCAACGAGGACGCCTATGGCGACGGCTGGCTGTTCTTGATCAAACCGGATGCCGAATTGAAGGATGAACTGGCCGAGTTGCTCGACCCGGATGATTACGCCGAGTTGATCGAGGGCGACGAGGACTGATCGCCGCGATCGGGGTTCGAGAATCGGAAACCGGAAACCGGAAGTCGAGAGAAAATGACCGCGTCGCGCAACAGGAAATTTTTCCGTTGCGCATACGTCGATCGAATACTTCGCGCGCAAAACCGATCGGTGGAATTGCACTTCTTGTGGAGCGGTTCCGGATCGGACGGTGTGCCGCGGATGCGCGCAGCGGGACCAAACGGGCGTGCGCATCGACTCTTTTCCCGCCGCGCCGACAAAAACTTGCAGCTCGGGTTTTACCGCTGTTCAGTCGGATTCGAGGCGCCTCGAACGGCGAAGCGCGGCGTGCATTCGCGCGGCTTGTTGTTTATCACGAGCGGCACGACAAGACATTTGTCACCCGCGTGAAAGCCATACAGGAAAAGGCTTACGTGATGACGCCATGATTTTTGCAAAGCAATTTATTTGGACGTCTATCCGTCCGAACGATCCCGTGTGGTGCGCACGACAATTACTTCGAAATGTGTTTATGGTCGAGTGTCGGAGTTCGCGCAAGGTCTTCATCCGCCGCAAAAAAACGATTGACAGCGCGTATTGACAGGAATAGTTTTTGCGCCCGACGACATGCGTCGAAGGAAATATGCCGGCTGCCAAGTACATCGAGCCTTATATCGAGCATGGTCACAAGTGTGACCGGGTGAGAAAAGTCACCGTCTCGATTCCGCTGCATGTGCTCCGGTTGCTTTCCGACGAACGTACACGTCGTCAGGTGTTGAATCTGCGGCACGCCAGCAACAGCGATCTTTTGTGCGAGGCGTTCCTGCATGCGTTTACTGGGCAACCACTGCCAACTGATGAGGAGCTGAGAAGAACCATGGCTATGAAAAAAGCTGCGAAGAAATCCGCCAAGAAGGCGGCGAAGAAATCCACCAAACGCGCCAAGGCCCGCAAACCGGCCCGCGCCAAGACCGCTTCGGCACGCAAGACCGCCAAGCGCAAGACCGCCCGCAAGGCCGCCAAGAAACCGGCGCGCAAGCGTGCGACCAAGAAGAAGGCCCGCAAGGCGCCTGCCAAGAAGGCCGTGATGGCGAAAGCCGCGCGCGCCAGCAAGGCATCGAAGTCGAAAGCGAAGTCGAAGAAGAAGTAAGAGAAGGTCCACTGTCAAGCAACAGCAACAGCTGACGCATACCATAACGATAAGCTTGGCTCTCCCTGCGGTTGCCCAGCGCAGGGGGAGCTAAGGCAAACTTCCATTGCAGCACTTCGTTAGCCCCGGTACTTACCGGGGCTTTCCGTTTTCTAGGGAGCAGTTTGTAAAGCTACTGCGCTCGGCATCTTGCGCGCCGGCGGTGCTCGTTGCGCGCCGGCGGTGCTCGGATCAGGCCCGGTACATGGATGTACCGCTTTGGGGCCAAGGAATCCTCATGTATTGACATATACACTCCGGTTCCTGCGCTCCGGCGGCGCGCAACCTGCCTTCGCTCGCGACGCTTTTCAAATTGCTCTGGCGCGTTCATCTCGTTCAAAGCGCCCAAATCGACAACGGCTTGGCATTTGCCCGCGCGGGATATTGGCGCTATGTTTCGGCCGTCGCGCGGGCGCGCGGCGGGGGCCGCGATCCCTTGCAAGGAAACCAGGCGCATTGCGTGCGCCGATGGAACGTTTCATGCAAGCAGATCCGGTGTGGCGCGGCTTTCGCGCAGTCCAGGTGAGCCCAGACCCATGTCCACAACGATTCTTTCGGCCGATTCCGTTGTTTCCGCGCGCGCGCGATTGCGCCTCGCCGCCGCGACTTCGTTCGCGCTGTTGCTCTGCGCTTGCGGTGGCGGTAACGCGCCACCGAACGCCAACGCCCCGGTGCCGAAGCCGGCAGCGTCCGCGCCGGCGCCAGCCGTTCCCGCGGCGGCACCCGCGCCTTCGTCCACCGTTGCGGCGGCCGAACAAGCGGCGCAGGCGGCACAGGCCAGGATGGAAACGATGAGTGTCCAACAATTGCTGGCCGAGGCGCGCACCGCGTTCGGTCAGCAGCGGCTGCTCGCGCCAAAAGGTAACAATGCCTTCGAATATTATGAAAAGGCGCTGCAAAAAGATCCGAAGAACCAGGTCGCGCAGGACGCGTTGCGCGAAGCGTTCCCGGTCGGCGCCAACATGGTCGAGCAGACGATCGGCCAGAACAATTACGACGAGGCGCAACGCGAAATCGATTTGCTGGCCAAGGCCGACCCCAGCAATTACACGTTGACGATCCTGCGTTCCAAGCTGGAGGCCGCGAAAAGGCAACAACAGCGCGCGGACGCATTGAAAGCCAAGCAAGCCGCCGATCTCGCCGCCAAGCAAGCCGAGATCGCCAAGGCGGCCGCGGCTGCGGCAGCCAAGGCCGCCGCGCCCCCGCCCGCACCAGCGCCCGCGCCGGTCGTCCAGCAACCGGTGGTGGAGCAGCCCAAACCCGTGCCGGTGCAAGCGGCGCCTGAGCCGCCGCCGCCGAAACCGGCAGGCGAAACGCGCGGCGCGGAGCCGATCAGCCAGGCAGCGCCGAACTATCCGCTCGAGGCCGCGCGCAATCAGACCTCGGGTTACGCGGTGGTCGAGTTCACGGTAAATGCGGATGGCTCGGTCAGCGGTGCGCGCGTCACCGACTCGCAACCGCCGCGCGTCTTCAACAGCGCCGCGATTCAAGCGGTCTCGCGCTCGCGCTACCGCCCGGCACTTAAAGACGGCCAACCGGTCTCCAGCAGTTTGCAGCGGCGCGTCGACTTCAAATTCGGGGGGTGAGGCGCAGCGTTTACGCGATGCGTTGAATCGCATCGCGTGCTGCGCCGAACGCACGGCCAGGGACGGCCGGGCCGGCGTCACGCACCAGGGATGGTTACTTGCCTCAACTCAAAAGCGCGTTTGCTATCTGCCTTGAATAGCCGCAGCGGCGCCACGCACCAGGGATGCTTGCTTGCGCGTTTTTGCTTTTCGCGCACTTACGAGTTGCGCTTCGGATCAATGCCTCGCCGGCCGCAGGCTCTTGTGCACACGCCGGCTCTTGCTCGACGATTTTCTCGATGGCTTTGGCGCGACGCGCAGCGGTGCGTTCAATCCTGCCCAGTCCTCGAAGGGAAGGCCCAGCATCTTGTCGAACACCATCGGCATCAACCCGGCCGGTTCCGCGCATTCGCAATTCCACAGGATCACCATGCCGGCGTGGTATTTCGGAAAGAATCCGATCTCGGCCCGGTACCCCTGCACCGCGCCCGCGTGGAAGATCAGCGTTTCGCCGGCATAGGTGTAGACGCGCCAGCCCAGTGCGTATTTCGCGTCCGACAATCGCGCGCGCCGCCACGGTGACGCCACGCGCTCGCCGGGCGTGTCGATTACCGGCGCGTGCAACGTTTCCAGCAGCGATTGCGGCAGCACCGGCGGCCGCCCGCCCATCTGCGCGATCAACCATTGCTCCATGTCGCGCACGCTGGCATTGACGCCCGCCGCGGGCGGCACATGATAGAAACCCTCGCTGGGTTCGAACGGTGCCCAGCCGTTGGCGCGGCGGTAATGCGGGTGCGCCCAGCTCTTGCTCGATTCCAGTCCGTCGCGGCCATAAGTCGCCGTGGTCATGCCCAGCGGCAGGAACAGCCGCTTGTCGACCAGGTGATAGAAGAAGTCCCCGGTCTTGGCGTAGATCACATCGCCGATAAGCGAAAAGGCGACGTTCTGGTAGCCGTAGCATTCGCCGACGTTGCAGGTCATGTCGACTTCGTCCAGCTTGCGTGCCAGTTCCTCGTATGGCACTTCGTCGGAAAGCAGGTTGTCGTAGGCATTGCGCGGCAGCCCAAGACGCTGGCCCAGAATGTCGCGCACCGTGGCCTGTTCGGTGGCGTGCGCATCCTTCAATTTGAAAAATGGCAGCACGTCCGCGAGCCGCGTGTCCCAGGACAAATACCCGTCGCGCACCAGCAGGCCCGTCAACGCGGTGGCGAACGCCTTGGACAGCGAGGCGAGACGGAAAACGGTATCGGGTTGCACCTTCTCGCCGGTTTGCGCGTCTGCGTAACCCAGCGTGCGCTCGAAACGCACCTTGTCGTCGACTACCACCGCGGTCGCCAAGCCCGCCACACGATTGGACGCGGCGACCTGGTCGAGCCAGCCGTCGTAACTCTTGATCGCGTCGCGCACCCGCACGGGCGGCAGTTGCGCCACCGGGCCCGTGTGCACCACGTTGGGTTCCTGCGGTGGCCGCGCCAACGCAGATGTCGCGCAAGACATCGCACATATGAGGAGCAGCGCGAACGCGATGCGAACGCAACGGGGCCGCGTGTTAAGCTCGGCGTCGGGTTGGTTGGATGACCGCGCGCGTCGCGTGCGGATGAACGAGGAGAAGAATGTGATAGGCATGATCCTGGTGCTGGTCGTCATCGTGGTGATTGTGCTGTACTTCGTCAGCATCTACAACGGACTCGTCACCGCGCGCAATAGTTTCAAGAACGCCTTTGCGCAAATCGACGTGCAGTTGACAAGACGCCACGATCTGATTCCGAATCTGGTCGAGACGGTCAAGGCCTACATGGGGCACGAGCGTGGCACGCTGGAAGCCGTGACCGCCGCGCGCACCGCCGCGGTCAGCGGGCTCGCGGCCGCCAAGGCGCAACCGGGCGACGCGCAGGCGATGCAGCAGCTCGCGGGCAGCGAGAACCAGTTGACGCAGGCATTGGGCCGATTGTTCGCGGTCAGCGAGGCGTATCCGGATCTGAAAGCCAACCAGAACATGATGCAGTTGTCGGAGGAACTGAGCTCCACCGAAAACCGTGTTGCGTTCGCGCGGCAGGCGTTCAACGACGCCGTGATGAACTACAACAACCGCCGTGAAACGTTCCCCGGTTCGCTGCTGGCGTCCAGCTTCGCCGCGGCCGAGCCGCTGGCGATCGACGATCCGGTCAAGCGCGAAGCGCCGAAGGTTAGTTTTCAATAGGAGCGGCGGGAGCAGGTAGTAGGAAGTAGGAAGTAGGAAATAGAAGAAAGCGAATGCATCGCGAAGGCGACTACCCTACTTTCCACTCACTACCTCCCACTTCCGCTCCTGCCTTATGGAATTCTTCGCCCAACAAGCGCGCGTCCGGCGCAACGGCCGCACCCTGGTGGTGTTGTTCGTGCTGGCGGTGCTGGCGATCGTTCTTGCGGTCGATGTGATCTGCGCAGTGGTGCTGCGCATCGGCCCGCGGCCGCTACCGCTGCTGGGTATCTCGATGGCGGTGATCGCGCTGATCGCGTTGTGTTCGGCCTATCGGGTGGCGAGTCTCTCCAGCGGCGGCGCGGCGGTCGCGCAGGGGCTGAAAGCAACGCCGGTGCCGGCCGACACGACCAATCCTGCGTGGAAACGCCTGCGCAATGTCATTGAAGAGGTTGCGATTGCGTCGGGCGTGCCCGTCCCGGAAATATTCGTGCTGGAAAACGAACCGGGCATCAACGCGTTCGCGGCGGGTTACACGCCGGCCGACGCCGCGGTGTGCGTGACGCAGGGGTGTCTGGACAAACTCACCCGCGACGAATTGCAGGGCGTGATCGCGCATGAGTTCAGCCATGTGCTGAACGGCGACATGCGTTTGAACATCCGCCTTATCGGCTTGCTGTTCGGGATTCTGGCAATCGGCATCGTCGGACGGATTTTGATGTACAGCGGCAGCGGACGCAGCCGTCGCAACGGCGGCAACGTCGCGTTGGCGGGATTGGCGTTATTCGTGATCGGCTCCATCGGATTGTTCTTCGGCAAATTGATCCAGGCGGCCGTCGCGCGCACGCGCGAGTCGCTTGCGGACGCCTCGGCGGTGCAGTTCACGCGGCAGACGTCGGGCATCGCTGGCGCGTTGAAGAAGATCGCAGCATTGGTGGACGGTTCGCAATTGCAGGCGAGCGGCCGCGACGAAGTACGGCATATGCTGTTCGGCGACGCCGATCGATCGTCCTTGTTCGCCACTCATCCGCCGATCCTCGAGCGCATCCGCGCGCTGGAGCCGCAATTCGATCCGAAGGAGCTGGACAAGATCGTCCACGATTGGACGCGGGCCGGCGGCGATCCGGACTCGATCCATTTGCAGCACGACTCGGAAGGCTCGCGCAAATTCGCGCATGATTTCGCCCGCGCGGACGGAGATGTGCTGGGCAACGAGTTGCATGGCTTCCCGCCCGCTCGTCCCGCGCCCGCGGGAACGAATGCCGGAGCGGCTTCAGCCGGCGCAATGCGCGGAATACTGCCCATGCGGGGTGCCGCGTTCGCGATCACGGCCGCGGCGGTCGCTGCCCAGGTCGGCACCCCGGGCGTCGATGATTATCGCGCCGCGGCGTCGCTGCACGCGCGCATCCCCGACGTGCTCGCGGCACAGGCGCGCGACGCGCGCGGCGCACTGGCGATCGTGTTCGCGCTGGCCTTGTCGGATCAAGCCGATTTGCGACAGCGCCAGTTGCTTGTCATCACGCAGTCATTCGATGCCTCGCTGACCGACGCGGTGCGCAACGCGGCGATGCACATGAGCGAATTGCATCCGATGTTGCGGTTGCCGCTGGCGCAGCTTGCGTTTCCCGCGCTGAAGCGCCGGCCACGGCCGGAACTGGAGCGCTTCGTCGCCACGCTGGATGCGCTGATCCGCGCCGATGGCAGCGTCGAGCTGGACGAATACTGTCTGGCGAAGCTGGTGCAGGTTCAGGTGATCGCCGCGCTCGACCCCGCCGCGAATTTCAAGGCCGGGAATGTGCGGTTGACCGATGCGCGGGATTCCCTGTGCGACCTGTGCGCGCTCCTCGCGCACTTCGGCAACGACGACGAGGACGCCGCGCGCCGCGCGTTCCTGCTGGCGATGCAAGAAGCGCTGCCCGATTCGACGTCGTTGTATGCGATCCCGGAAGACTGGCAAACCTCGCTGGATGGAGCGTTGGCGCAGCTCGCGCGGCTTTCCCCTGAGGGCAAGGAATTGACGGTGCGCGCGCTGACCCGCGCGATCGCCGAGGATGGCGTGGTCAGCGTCGCCGAATCGGAACTGCTGCGCGTGGTGTGCGCGGTGCTGGCGTGTCCGTTGCCGCCGTTGCTGAGTGGCGAGTAGTGCGCACAGGTATCGGACTGAGCGATTTGAAAGCGTGACGAGCGAAGGCAGGTTGCGCGCCGCCGGAGCGCCGGAGCGCCGGAGCGCAGGAACAGGAGTGTACACGTCAGTACATGAGGATTCCTTGGTCCCAAAGCGGTACATCCATGTACCGGGCCTGATCCGAGCGCCGCCGGCGCGCTACACATCGATTGAATCAGGCCGAGCGCGAGCTTTCAAACCGCTCAGCCAGCGATGTAGCGTTGCAGGTGATCGATCTCGACGGCTTGATCGTCGATCACCGCCTTGACCAGATCGCCGATCGAAACCACGCCGGTCACGCGGCCGTCCTCTGTCACCGGCAGATGACGCACGCGCTGGTCGGTGCAAAGCCGCATGCATTCGTCCACCGTCGCGGCCGGGTCCACGCTGATCGGCGCGGCGTTCATGATCTCGGATACCGCGGTATCTTTCGAGGAGCGGCCTTTCAGGATCACCTTGCGCGCGTAATCGCGCTCGGTGACGATGCCGAGCAGCTCGCCGTCGCGCATCACCAGCAGCGCGCCGATGCCGCGTTCGGCCATGCTGCGGATCGCGTCCAGCACCGGCGATTCCGCCGCGATCGTATACACCGCGTTGCCCTTGGCTTCCAGCAGATGTTTGACCTGTCGCATGATGGGTATCTCCGTGCGAGCGATCCCTGATCGCGAAGATCGAAAGCGCCATCCATGGCCACATTGAATTCGCCACCAGCATATTCTAGCGCGGCCGTCAGTGATGGCGGCGTGTGGTGTCGCGCGGCCTCGGTGGATGCGGCTCGAGCACGTACGACACGCCGCCCAATTGCGTCATTTGCCGTTCGATCCACGCCGCGCGCCGCTGCACATAGGCCGAGGGACGCCCGGCATGCAGACGGCGCGGATCGGGCAGCACGGCGGCGAGCAGCGCGGCCTGGTGCGCGCTCAACTGCGAGGCGTGTTCGCCAAAATACGCTTGTGATGCGGCTTCCACACCATAGATGCCGTCGCCAAGTTCGGCGATGTTGGCGTACACCTCAAGGATTCGGCGCTTGGGCCAGGTCGCTTCGATCAGCACGGTGAACCACGCCTCGATGCCCTTGCGCACAAAGCTGCGGCCATTCCACAGGAACAGATTCTTGGCGGTCTGCTGGCTGATGGTACTGGCCCCGCGCAGGCGCATGCCCTGATCCGCCTTGTCGATCGCCTGGTGGATCGATTCGAAATCGAAACCGTGATGGAACGGGAATTTCTGGTCCTCACTGGCGACCATCGCCAAGGGCGCTGTCGGCGCGATCCGCGACCACGGCACCCATTGATAGCGCAGATGAAAACCATGTTCGCCGTGCACCGCCGCGCCAATGCGGCGCTCGATCATGAAAGCGCTGATGGCCGGCGGCACGAAACGCAACACCAGCACCGGCAGCCAGCTCGCGACGATGAAAACGACGATCGCGATCAGCAGTGCGCGCAGGATGCGCCGCCAGTGGGCCAGCGTGGAGACGGGTTGCTTTCCCTGCTCTACTTCGAGAAGAAGGTTGGTGCGGCGCATGTTCAAGCCCAGCAACTACGCCGCCGTTTTCTGCCACGCCGCCGCCGGCAGGGCATGCGAGAACAAGAATCCCTGACCATATTCGCAGCCGAGTTTGCGCAGCACGTCGCGTTGCATCTCCGTCTCGATACCTTCCGCGATCACCTGCATCGACAAGGTTTCCGCCAGCGCCAGGATCGCGCGCACTACAGCCACGCTGCCGCCCTCGTCGCCCTCGGCCAGGCTCGCCACGAACGACTGGTCGATCTTCAGCGATTGCAGCGGGTACTGGTGCAGATAGGAGAGTGACGAATAGCCGGTGCCGAAATCGTCCAGCGCCACCCGGATCCCGTGCGCGCGCAAGGTCTGCAGCGTGCGTTTCACATCGGGCGGATTTTCCAGCAGCGCGCGCTCGGTCACCTCGATGCGCAATCGCTGCGCGGGCATGCCGTGACGCGCCAGCAAGCCGAGCAGGCGGCGATCCAGATCCTCGGTGCGGAAATGGCGCCCGGACAGGTTGATGCTGATGAACGTGTTGTCACTGGTCAATGCCTGCGCGTCATCGAACACCTGATTGAAAATCTGCCAATCGATTGCTTCCGACGAGCCGCTCTCCTCGGCGACGGTGAGGAATTCGCCCGGTAAAAGCAGGCCGCGCTCGGGATGGCGCCAGCGCATCAGCGCCTCGTAACCGATCGTGCTGCCATCGTCGAGGCGCACGATCGGCTGGTAATGCGGTTCGAATTCGCCACGGGTCAACGCGCGGCGCAGATCGTTCTCCACTTCAAGCAGGGTCACCGCCTGCTGGCGCAGGCCGTCGTCGAACAGCGCATAACGATGGCGCCCGTCCGCCTTGGCGCGATACATCGCAGAATCCGCGTCGCGCAGCAATTCCTCCGGACGCCGGTATTGCGGCGCGGCGATCGCGATGCCGATCGAGGTCGAGGTGAACAATTCCTTGGCGGCGAGCCGGAACGGCGCGTTCAATTCGTTGATGATGCGGCCGGCGATATGGCAGGCAGCGTCGGCGTCAGCGATGTTTTCCAGCAATACGCCGAATTCGTCGCCGCCAAAACGCGCGACCACATCCTGCGATTTCAGGCAGGCGCGCACCCGGCCGCCGGCCTGGAACAGAAGGTCGTCGCCGATCAGATGCCCGACCGAATCGTTGATGACCTTGAAGCGGTCGAGATCCAGAAACAGCACCGCGAACAATTTCGACGGATCGGCCTGATAGCGCTCCAGCGCCTGTTCGAGCCGTTGCATCAGCAGCGAACGATTCGGCAAACCCGTTAGCGAATCGTGCAGGGTTTCGTATTTCAGCCGCGCCTCGACGCGCTCGCGCTCTGCGATCTGCTCGCGCAGATCGCGGTTCGCCAAGGCAAGTGCGCGGGTGCGCTCGCCAACGCGGCGTTCCATGCCCGTGTAGGCCTGTTTCAGCGATTCCGCGGCGCGTACGCGTTCCAGCGCGTTGGCGATGTGATAGGAGACGAAAGTCAGCAACTCCTGATCGCGCAGTGTGTAACGGTGCTCCGGCGAATAACTCTGCACCGCCAGCGCACCGACCGTGCGCTCGGCGCAGATCAGCGGCACGCCCAGCCAGCACACCGAACTGTGGCCGTGTTGCACCACCTCGCCGCTGCCGCGCAGTTGCTGGATCTCCGGCGCGTTGGCCAAGAGCGCGGTGCCGTGGCGCAGCACGTATTCGGTGAGGCCGGTGCCGAGTTTGCGCGGCTGCCGGTCCGAATCGCGCTCGTCGACCGAATAGGGAAAGGTCAATTCGCCTTGATCGTCCGACAGCAGCGAGATGTAGAAATTGCGCGCGTACAGCAAACCGCCGACCACGCGATGCACCGCCGCATAAAACGCTTCGATGGTTTCCGAGGTGTTGGCCAGTTCCGCGATCCGGAACAACGCCGCCTGCAGGCGCTCTCCGCGTTGGCGCTCCAGCACCTGCTGTTGCAGAACGCGGTTGGCTTCGCGCAGCGCTTCGGTGCGTTCGACCACACGCTGTTCCAGTTCCTCGTGCGCGAAGCGCCGTTCCAGCGCGGTCTGGATATGCTGCGCGACATAAATCAGCAGCGATTTGTCGCGCTCGCTGTAACGCGCGCTTTCGGTATAGCTCTGCACCACCACGCCGCCGACCACCTGGTTGCCGCGCAGCAGCGGCACGCCCAGCCAGTCCACGCAGTCGGGGCCGGTTCCCTGATACGGGCCGCCTACCTGCGAGGCGATGTAATCCAGCGGGCCCATCAGCGGCTCGCCCTTGCGCAGCAGATACCAGGTCGGCCCGTACTTGATCTCGTCCATCGGCTGATCGCGCCGCGGATCGGGCGGATCGGGATCGGCGACGTCGGCAAAATAGGCGAAGCGAATGGAATCGTGCTGCGCATCGAACAGCGCGATGAAGAAATTTTCCGCGTACATCAGCGTGCCGACGATGCCGTGCAGCGCACGCAGGGTTTGGTCGATGTCCTGGTTGGCGCTGGCCTGATCGGCGATGGCGTACAGCGCGCGTTGCAGGCGCTCGGCCTCTTCCAGCCGCGCCAACGAATCGGTCAGACTCTGATGACGCGCGAAGGCGGCGAGGCGCACACCGATCATGCGGCTTGCGGCGTCCAGCAGGCGCTTGTCGGTTGCCGGCGGAGACGGCCGCAGTTCAAGCAGCCAGGTGTCGTCCAGGGGTAGCCGCAGCACGCGCTCGCCCCCGTCCACGCCGGCGGGTTCGGTCGTGTTCGCGTCGAGCAAACGCGCCCGCGCGCCCGGAAACAAGACGCCGATCAGGGTGTCGGCGGCTTCCCCGATGCTTGCGAAATCCTGCGCGGCCCACAGCTGCTGGCAATGATCCAGCAGCGCGGGTTCCAGCGGGGCATCGCCGGTGGCGCTGGCGAGTGGATGAACGTGGCCGCCCATTCTATTGTCCAATCCCCTGTCAGTGGTCAGTGTAGCGCCAATAAATCTGCACGAAACATGCCGGTAAGGGACATATAGAGCGGTTGGGGGCAGCGTTAACGATTGTTAGCAAAACGTAAGAATTTCGCTGTATACTTGCCCCAAAGAAGCGGACACCCCGACGGGTGACCGACAGCTTGTACCATCCCATCAGACATGCGCATCCTCACAGCCAGCCTACTGACCGCCAGCTTGGCGCTGCTTTCGCCGTTGACCGCTCTTGGTCAGACGACGCGGCATCCGGCGCGGGCGCCCGCCCAAGTAGCGCCAGTAGTGGCGCCTTCGAGCTTTGCGGGCAGCGAAGCCGATAGCGCATTGCCGGTGTGGCAATCGCCGGACGGCCGCACCCTGACCCTGATCGCGGGCGGCGAGAGTTCGGGTTCCGCGCCCGCCTCGGGATTGCGGCTGATCGACGCGAAATCCGCCGCGGCAACGACCGGGCTGCAATTCAATCTGTCGCCGCACGTCTACGCGCGTGCCGGCGTTGGACAGCGCAGTTGGACGGCCGGCAATCCGGGCTGCCAACCCGCACAACCGAGCGTCAAGAATGCGGTGTGTCTGGATAGCGCGCCGCTGGCGAACATGCAAAACGGCGAAGTCGGTGCGGGCTACGCCAATGATGCGCTGAAGCTCGACCTTTCGGTCGGACAGGCGCAGGTCAATGCCGAGACCACCGCGCCCGCGCTGCCGCGCGTGCTGCCGCCCGGCGCCGGCGCCGCCGCCGCCGCGCCGCTGTGGTTCCCGAACAGCACCACCAATAGCGTCAACGCGCGTGGCCAGTTGCGCGTGCTGCCCGGCACGCAACTCGATCTTGGCGCCAGCCGCGGCCGGGTGCATTTCCTGCCGGGCGCCGGCCTCATTGGCGATAACGATCTCGATCAGACCACCGTCAGCGTCGGTCTCGAACACGGGCCGATCAGCGGCGCGATCGTCGGCCACACGCTGGAGCCCGTGCTGCCCGGTGCGTCGCTCAATTCCAGCCAGCGTTGGAGCGGGGTGGATCTCGGTGTCAGCGTGCGCCTCCCGTGGCAAGGCGAGCTGAGCTTCGGCGCGCAGAACGTGTGGTCTTCCGGCAGGCAGCCGCTGATCAATCCGCAGGACCTGAGTCCCGACCAGTCGCGCGTGCCTTACGTGCAGTATCACCAGGATCTTTGATCACTACAGGCTTGCTGGCGTCCACATTCAACCAGGGTGCCACAAATCACAGTGGCTGAAACCATGGCAGGTCGATGCTTGCGACGAGCATGCAATGCTGCCGACCCGACAAAATTGTCTCGCGTCGCATTCGATCAGATTCCTCGCCGGTTATCCGTTAATTTGATCAGTCAAGCTCCATTCATTTATTCGCGCGACATACGATTTCGTCGCTTGCAATTAACACCGGTTTCACGTATTTAGGAGTCTGTCCGCTGCGGGGCGGCGATGTCCTGAACGCACTTGGGTCCCCGCAAACACACAAGAAAACAAAGGACGGTACAGCTCAATTCTCGATATCCGGTGGGCAGTGGCGTATCGCGCCACGGGCTTGTGGCATACGCAGGCGTATGTTACAGGGGTATTCCCAAAGGGTTAGGAAGTTGTTAGCATCCGTCCCTGCCGAGGGTTATAGGTGGGCCTCGCTGGCTATTCCAGGGCGGAGCACTTGTCCCGAAACTGTGTCACACATCAGACGTTGGAGAGTGTAATGAGACTTGACCGCAACGAACTTTCCAAGGCCGTGCGTATGGCTCTTTCGCTGGGTGCCGTTGCCGCCGTGGGTGCGGTGGGGACTGCCTATGCGCAAGACCAGAACACCAGCCAAGGGACCAACAACAGCCAGCCCCAGACCCTGCAGACCATCGTGGTCACCGGTTCGCACATCCGCCGCGTGGATCTGGAGACTGCAAACCCCGTCGTCGTCGTCGATGCCGCCAAGATCAAGCAAAGCGGTGCGGTGACGGTGGGTGATCTCATCAACCAACTGCCAGCCATCACGGGTTCGCCGCAAAACACCCGTGTCAACAACGGCGGCGGTACCGGGGGCACCTTCGCCAACCTGCGCGGCCTGGGTTCGGGCCGCACACTGGTACTGGTCGACGGCCATCGCGTCGTCAACAACGATCTCAACACGATCCCGACCGAAATGATCGAGCGCGTTGAGGTACTGACCGACGGCGGCGCCGTAACCTATGGTTCCGAAGCGATCGGCGGCGTCATCAACTTCATCCTGAAGAAGAATTATCAGGGCGCCGAAGCCACCATCAACTACGGCATTTCCGACCACGATGACGCCGAGCGCAAGGCCGCCAGCTTCATCTTCGGTCAGACCACCGACAAGGGCAGCATCCTTGCCGGTGTGGACTACAACAAGTTCGCCCCGGTCGGTGCGGGCAACCGCAAGTTTTCCAAGGACGCGCTGTATCTATACTACGGCAACGTCTATGCGTTCGGCTCCAGCCGTACGTTGCAGCCGCACCCTTACATCACGACCAAGGTAGTCACCCCCGACAAGATGTCGCATACGATCATCGCGCCCGGTGGCGCCGGTTTCGGTTGCGGCAGCGTGATTGGCACCATGGGCGATGGCAGTTCGACCGCCGACTATCGGTGCTATACCGGCTCGGACGCCTACAACTATCAGACCCTCAACTTCGATCTGACCCCGCAGGAGCGCACCAATGCGTTCTTCAAGGCCGATTACCAGTTGACCGACAACGTGCAGGCGTACATGGACGTGTTCCACAACAAGACCACGTCTGCGTTCGCGATCGCGCCGATCCCGTTCGACACCAACAGCGACTTGGTCACCATTTCCAAGAACAGCCTGTACAACCCGTTCGGGGTGGATTTCGGGCCGCCGACCGCCAACAACGCGACCTCGTTCCTGGGCCCTGACGGCAAGCCGCTGCTGGCCCAGTTCAACTACCGCACCCGCTTCACCAGCCTCGGTCAGCGCCTAGGCGAGTACACGTCGGTTACCGATCAGGGCCTCTTGGGCCTGAAGGGCAACATCGGCCAGAGCAGTTGGCAGTGGGATGCCAGCTACAACTACGGCCATTTCAGCATAGAGAAAAGGACCGTGGGTGATCCGGTGTACAACGCGGCCTTCCGCAATGCGATCGGGCCCTCCATGATCGACCCGGTCAGCGGTGCACCGATCTGCGTTGGCACCGCTGGCGATCCGGCCTCGGTGATCACGGGTTGTACGCCGATCAATATTTTCAACCAGGCGAACCCGGCCACCGCGGCACAGTTGAGACCCTTTCTGGCGACGTTCTTCGCCAATTCGTTCACCACCTTCCGCGCCTACAACCTCAGCGTCAACGGCAACCTGTTCGATCTGCCGGCGGGTTCGGTTCAGTTGGCCGCGGGCGTGGACTACCGCAAGGTGTACTCGCACGCGCAGAACGACTTTCCGACCACCATCGACCAGGATCCGAACAGCCCGGGCTTCGGTGGCTGTCAGGCGCCGCAGTCGGCTTGTACGGCTGCATTGCAGGGCGGCTTCAACGTGAAAGAGGTCTACGCCGAGTTGTTCGTGCCGATCCTGAAGGACATCCCGTTCGCGCGTTCCTTGAACGTGACCCTGGGCGATCGCTACTCCAAGTACTCGCTGGCGGGCAGCACCAACAACTACAAGGTGGCGGTGGAATGGAAGCCGATCGATGACTTGTTGCTGCGCGGCACGGTGCAGAAGATCTTCCGCGCCCCAACCATCGGCCAGTTGTTCGCCACCCCGACCGGCAACGCGCCGGCCTTCAACGATCCCTGCATCGGCTTGTCCGCGGCCGTCTTGGCGGCACACTCCAACGCCTGCCAGAACGTCGCGCCCAACTCCACGTTCCAGGATCTGCAGGGCGGCTTGTCGCAGACCACCGGCGTGGTTTCCGGCTCGGTGTTCGCCAACTATCCGCTGAAGCCCGAGTTCGGCAAGTCGTTCGACTTTGGCTTCGTGTATGACCCGCATTACATTCCGGGCCTCTCGGTCAACGTGGACTTGTGGCGTATCTATCTGAACGACACGATCACGGTCCTCGGCGCCAACACGGTCGGGAATGTTTGCTTCGCCAACAACAGCAGCCCGTTGTGCAACTTCATCCATCGTTTCCCGAATGGTCAGGTGCACTTCATCAATCAGCCGACGGTCAATCTGGGGCGCCTGGATACCCACGGTGTCGATCTGGGCTTGGCTTACCGGGTTCCGCAGGTTAGGTTCCTGCCCGGTCAGTTCACCCTGACCGCGAACGGCACCTACGTGGCCCAGTACACCAATGACACCACGCCGGGCCAGACCGGCAGCCAGGTCGTGCATGCCGCAGGTCACTTCTACAAGGATTACGGCTCGCACCCGCGGGTACAGGGTACGGTCGGTCTGGCGTGGAAGGATGGCCCATGGGATGCTTCCTGGCGTACCCAGTACATCAGCCACGAGGAGGTCGGCAGCTTCAATCCGGCCGAAAACGAGAACGGTGAGAGCGGCGGGCAACTGTTTGCTTTCCGTGTGCCGAGTATCATCTACAACTACGCGCAGGTGGGCTATACCATCGAACCGATCAACACGCACATCGCCTTCGGCGTGGACAACGTGTTCGACAAGCAGCCGCCGATCTTCACCCAGAGCAACGTAACCAACGCCAATACCGACGTGAGCACCTACGACACGATCGGCCGCTTCTACTACATGCAGGCTTCGATCAAGTTCTGATCGAGCCCGCGCAAGCGGAAACTCTCCAAGCCGCGCGGTGCAAGCCGCGCGGCTTTTTTCTTGTCACTCATGTTGGATGGGTGAGCAGGGCGCCAGCGTTGCAGAATCAGGCAGGCACCACATCGAAAGCGATGGTCAGGCGGAAATCCTGCTCGTCGCCGGAGAAAGGCACGGTGCCGTGCCACATCCACGATGGGAACAGCACCAGCAGCCCCGGTTCCGGGCGCACGAAATATTCGGGGGCCAATGGCGGCCTGGTCGGGAAAGCCGGTTCGCCGAACTGCAGCCAACCTTCGCGTCCCTTGCTGGTTACTGCGGGCGGAATGCTGATGTAACAGGCCGAAGACAGCCAGCCGTCGGGATGAAAATGGTTGAAATGATAGCCACCAGGGCGCAGATTGACCGACCACATGCCTTCGATACGATAACGGCCAGTGTTGCGGCGCCTCAACACGTCCGTGCCGTGTCCGATCGCCTGCATGTAGCGCCCAATCGGGCCGTCGATGGCCTGCGTAAAGGCGCGGATCGCTGGCGTGGTTGATTGGTCTGGCACCAGATCCGTTTGCGCGCCGTGGCGTAACGACTGACCGACCGGATGCGTGTACAGGATGCGCCGCTGCAAAAGTTCCTTGGCGAGATCATCGAGGTATGCGGCAAGGTCCGGCCATCCTTCAGGCGTGTCGATCAAACCGGGTCGCACGAATTGGCCGTAATCCGCCAGCTCTTGATAGTGCGGGTCTTCAAGCATGCGCCATGCGGTGGCACGCATGGCGATGCCGAGGCCGTCGTCGGGATCGATCGCCAGCAAGCGCGAGGCGAACGTTTGCGCCTGTTTGGGGCGGCCCGAAGCCAGCAAAGCGTTGCCATAGAGGGTGATTGTCAACGGATTGTCGGCGACCAGAGCGCGTGCGCGTTCGGCATGCGCCAATGCCCGCTCGGCATCGCATTTCAATGCGATTTGCGAGACGGCAATGTGCAGATCGACATTGTGCTCATCACGGGCCAAGCCCGCGTCGAGTTCCGCCAGCGCGCCCTCGGGATCGTCCGCCGCTTCCAGCAGCCGGGCCTTCACGGCGTGCAACGCGACTGCGTCCGGCGCGCGACTGAGGGCTGCATCCAGTTCACGCGCCGCAGCGTCCACATCGCCGGTACGCATCCAGATCAGCTCCATCAGATTCGTTTGTGCAGCCACGTAACCGGGAGCCAGCGCGACTGCACCGCGAAACGTGTCTTCCGCTTCGTCCAAACGCCCCAGCGCCAGCAGTGAACGGGCCAATACAAAATGCGTTTCGGGATCGCTTGCGCCTTTGGCGATGGCTCGTCGCGCCGCCGATTCCGCTGCGGCTGGCTGCGCGCATCCGGCCAGCGCGACGGCCAGTCCGAATTCCGCGGCGCCCAGAGTCGGCGCTGCATCGAGCGTATGTTGGAAAGCCACAGCCGCGTCCGCATGGTTGCCAAGTGCCAGCAGCGCTTGTGCACGCAGCAGAAGCAAGGGCGGCGCAAGTTGGATGCGCGTGCCGAGATCGTCGATCAAGATCATGGCGTCTTGCGCGCGCTGCTGCGCGAGCATCACCTTGGCGAGGCTCGCAATCGCCGGCACGAAAGCAGAATCGTGCCGCAACGCCTGTCGCAACGCGGCGTCTGCTTCCTGCATACGACCTTGCGAAGCCAATGCATCACCCAACAAACCATGCAAGGCGGGTACGCCGGACGCGTTGCCGATCGCAGTGCGCGCCTCACGTTCGGCGCCGGCAAAATCGCCTGTGTTCAACAATGCGCCGCCGAGCAGCCAGCGGGCCTGCACCATGCCCGGATTGACGTGCAACAGTTGCCGCAGCACGTCGCGTGCCGGCACGAACAAACCGGCCTGCATCATTTGCGTGGCGGTTTGCAACTGTTGGTGGGAAGACGGCGAAATGGTCGTCACGACGGGATGAAGGGAAATGCGATAACCATTGCGGTGGCGGTATAGTCTAGCGCCTCAATCCAATGCGCACCGAGCCCATGCCAGAACCGCAAACCACCCTCGCGTCGATCCAGCAGATGCTCGCGGCGGTCGAGCAGGGGCACTTCGCGGCAGCCGAGCGCATGGTGCGTCCTTACCTCGATCTTTACCCCGAAGACGAGACGGCCTTGAGCATCCTGGGTCTGAGCCTGTTCGAGCAGGAACGTCTGAGCGAGGCAACGGAAGTTTACCAACTTGCGGCGTCACGTTTCCCGACGAATCCCGGGAATTGGGATAACCTCGGCACGACTGCGCGCAAAGCCGGACAGTTTCAGGAGGCGGAAGCCGCCTACGCCAAAGCGCTGCAAATGCAACCGGATGACCCGCGGTTTCTCTCCCACATGGGTCTTCTGTACATCGAGTGGAAGCGGATCACCGTAGCGAAGGAGTATCTGTGGCGCGCGTACCAGCTCGATCCATCGGATTTCGAGACACGCATCTTCGGCGCCCAGATGGCACTGGAATGCGGTGATGATGCGCGCGCCAGGCAGATGCTGGACGATTGGAAACGATGGGCCGCAACGTTGGGGAGCGCATTGCAGGTGGAGCTCGCTGCGCTGTTGATCCGGCTGGGCGACAATGCGGAATGCGAAGCGTTGTTGCGCCGGCATCTGGACGATCCGGAAAGCGGCAATGCGGCGCGCGCTCGCCTGATCGTGGTTTTGGAACGATTCAATCGACTGGAGGAAGCACAGGCAATGTTGGCGCAATTGCCACCGATCGAATCTGTCACGGATACCGCACTGGGCAACGAAATCTGCGAAGCTCAAGCAGTGGTCGCAGCGCGCGACAGCGATGTGTCACACGCCACAAGTGTGCTGAAGAGGCTACTGGATCGATCCGACGACGATCGTTGGCAGACCACGGTGTGCTTTCTCCTAGCCAAGCTTTGCGATAAGCAAAACGATTACGACGCTTGCGTGGAGTACTTGCGCAAGGCACACGCAAGCCAGATGGAACACACCAGCCGGTTGGTGCCGGATCTGGTTGAGCCCAGCTCCAACCCGCTCAACATCGCCAATTTCCGCGTCACCCACGAACTGTTCGAGCGCTGGAAGCCGGTCGAGGCTCCGCCGCTTGAGGACTCTCCTGTCTTCGTGGTCGGCTTTCCGCGTTCCGGCACGACCATGCTCGAACAAATGCTGGACGCGCATCCGGGCATGCGTTCGATGGACGAGCGTCCTTTCCTGCAGCGCTCGGTGGAGCGCATGCAGCAGATCGGTTTGCAATATCCGGAACAACTCGGCGAATTGGATACCGCACAGTGCTCGACGCTGCGCGACGTTTACTGGAGCGCAGTGGCGAAGGTCTCGCAGTTGCGGCCCGGTCAGCGGCTGGTGGATAAGAATCCATTGAGCATGTTGCGTGTCCCGATGATCTTCAGACTGTTCCCGAACGCGAAGATCATCTTCGTGATGCGTCATCCTTGCGATGTAGTGCTCAGTTGCTACATGCAGCATTTCAACGCGCCTGCGTTCACCGCGATGTGCTCGACGTTGCCGCGGCTTGCCGACGGCTATGCCCACGCGATGCGCTTCTGGCTCGATCAAGTCGCGTTGCTCAAACCACAGATATTCGAATGGCGATACGAAAGTGCGATCGAGGATTTCGACGGCAATGTAGAAAGAGTGGGGGCATTCCTCGATCTCGAAGATATCTCGCCGCTGCACCGCTTCAGCGAACACGCCCGCACCAAGGGTTATATCGGGACGCCGAGTTACGCGCAGGTCATCCAGCCGGTCTACAAGGGCGCGATGGGCCGTTGGCGGCGTTACCGCAAATACTTCGAGCCAATCCTGCCGCTGCTGGAACCGGCCTTGGAGCACTGGGGTTATGACGCCTGATCCCCTAGAAGCTGCAACTTCCGCATCGCCTTGCACCAGGGTTGCCGATTATGTGCGCTGGTACGACGACGCCCTGCCGCGCAGCTTCTGCGAGCAATTGATTGCGTCGTTCCGGCAGACGAGCACAAAGCAGATCAAGCGCGAGCGGGGCTGGCGCGCCGGCCTCGATGCGAGCGCGTGGACCGAACTGGACATCACGCCATTAGCCGATCTGGCCTTGAAGGGATTTTTTTACCAGAAGATGGATGAGTACCTGGCACGCTACAACGGCGATGTGCACCTCGACATTCCGATCCCGCAGTCCACCTTGCTTGCCCCATTGCGGATCAAGCGCTATCAACCTGATGCCGGCGAGGAGTTTCAGTTGCACTTCGATTCGATTGGTGAGGTGGCCAACCGTTATCTCGTTTATCTGTGGTATCTGAACGACGTCGAGGAAGGCGGTGAAACGGAATTCGGCGGTCTCGGCATCAAGGTGCGTCCGCGCGCGGGCAGGTTGCTGATGTTCCCGCCATATTGGATGTATCAGCATGCGGGGCGGCCACCACTTACAGGAGAAAAATACATCCTGTCGACCTATATGCTGTTCCCCCCGGAGGGACGTTGATCGCTGCTGTGCGATGGTCGGTCCATTGGGAATTTCACAAGCTCGGGCAGATACGCAACGTAATGGCGCCAGCGTTCCACCGAGCGTCCATATACAGGTTGACGGGCCTGCCAGAGGCTGGCGGTGCCGATGCCCCTGGGTGATATGTCCGTGGCTGCTGATGCATCGAGTCGCGGCAATTCCAGCCACTCCGCCAGCTCCGCGATGACGGCCTCGGGCCTCGCGACGAATTTCTCGTAATGCACCGTGCAGATCGAGTTTGCATGCGACTTTCGCCAGTGTGTCATAAGACGTTCGCAATCGTTCATCACGATCGCGATGTCGGCGAAATCGTAAACGTAACCTTGCACTTCTTCGGAGAATGACTGTACCCATAACGATAGCGCGTTGTCGCGTAAGTTACGCTGGCAATGGATGATCTTCGCATTGGTGAAGAGTGCCAGCATCAGATCCACGTAGCGGAAATTCAATGGCTGCTTATCGATGAACCACTGCGCACCATCGGCGTCATCCTGCCGCAATTGCGCGTGGTATGTTGCCGCGGCGCGTTGCATCGAGATGCGCTTTGGATTACCGGCCAATTCCGGTTGCTGCGCCAGTGTCGCCAGCCAAGGCGATTCGCCGCGGTTGCACACACGTGGATAACGCGCCAGCAGTTCAGCGATCAGGGTGGTGCCCGAACGCGGCATGCCTACGATGAGGATCGGGACAAAATCAGGCGTTTGGTCGGGTCGGGAACCGATTGGCTTGGCGGCCAGCCGGGCTTCGACCGCGCGCCGCCAATGCTTGCGCGACCACCTGGTCAAGGCATGCGCCAGCGCATTGGCCTGACGAAAATACTGCGCGGCTTGCGCGTAATCGCCTATATCGTCGTGTGCCTTGCCTAGCGCAAACAGCAGGGTAGAGCGGGCCTGTTCACTCAAGTCTTTGCGTTGCAGGTGATTGCGAAATCGCCCGAAGTCGGGATGCTCCGCATCGGGGTAGCGCTGCATCGAAGCCAGTCCAAGCGGCACGTGCCATTCGCACGCTTGGAGACTTTGCTCGAGCGCGAGTACACAATGTTCCCTTGCGCGTTCGAATTCACCAAGCTGGGATTCCAACATTCCGGCGTAGGCGTGCAGACGCGGATCGCCGGGATGCGTGGTGATCGCCGCTTCAGCAATGGCAGCGGCATCGCGTTTGCGATCGCAATCGTCGAGCAACTCAATTGCCCGGATCGCCTCTTCCGCATCGTGCTGTCCGTGTTCGAAGCAAGTACGCATCACCGCAGCGGCGCTGCTCATGTTGCCCTGCTCCTTGAGCATCTGCGCGAGCAGGAAGGCCGAGGCGGTATCCCCCGGGTTATCCGCGAGCAAACCGCACAGGAGACTTTGGGCTTGCGCGTCACGCTGTGTCTGGCGGTAAACACCAGCCAGCGTGCGACGCAGATCGATCGACTGCGGATATTCTGTCAATCCATTGGCCAGCAGCGATTCCGCAACCGCGGATTTGCCGCGCAACATCCATTCGCGGGTTTGCTTCAGCCATTGTTGCTCGGTTTGCATATCACCCGGAAGCGTCGGGCTCATCCGGAAAATGGCGGCATATCCAATGCCGTGCGCAAAGGATCGAGCAGCGCGCCGTAACCGGGGGCGCGCGCAGTATCGGGGCGCAACGGTTGGCGCACTTGTGTCGCGCTAGGTGAGAACACGTTTCGTTTGTTTTGATAAAAGCGCAGGCAAGCCCCTTCGAATGGCAGCTCACAAAACTCAAGCAATCCGCGGATGCTTGTCTCCGGATCGGCGATCAGGTCCTCATAGATGTGCTCATGCACATGCGAAGAATGCTCTGCGCGCCAGTAATGGATGCTGCGATCGAAGTCGCGCCAATATGCTGCGAGATCATCAAAAGTGCGTGTGTATTCGTTGCTGGCCAGATGCTGACGGTAACAGGCGAAACAGGTTTCCAGCGGATCGCGGCGGCAGCAGATGATTTTTGCTGCGGGAAGCATTGCCCGGATAGCGCCGATGTACATCCAGTTGCTCGGCAATTTGTCGACAAACATGGGTCGCTGGCTGCGCCAACGGGCAGTTCTTTGCAGGTAACGCTCGCCAAGATGTTGCCAATCTTCGGCGTGCATTTTGTCAACCCAAAGCGGAAACGGCACGAGGCGTTGATAAGATTCCTCCGTCAATGTCAATGGCAGATCAGGTAGCTCGCCCGCGCCTTGCACGCTGGAATGCGAAGTCAGAATCTGCTCCACCAACGTCGAGCCTGAACGCGGCAGGCTGACGACGAATATCGCATCGTGACCAAGGTTTGCGTCAGGTGAATGCCGCGGTGGCGGATTGAACGAGTCGAGAAGGCCGGTGACAACAGCGGAAAATCCCTGCGCGTTCCATGTCTTTCTACGGCGCGCAATTGCGTTGGCTTGCGCAAGCGCGGTCAGCGATTCGCTATAGCGACATTCGTCGTCCAGCCCCTTGGCCAACGCAAATCCGAGTGCGATCAGATCGTCATCGCCCGCGCGCGGATCCCGCAAGGCACGACGGATATGTTCGATGTCGCTGACGGCCAAGCGCAGGGATTTGAGGTCGGCCAACCCCAACCACGCGACTCCCGCCCACGGTCGTTCTGCGATCACGCGACGGTATTCGGTCTCGGCCTCTTCTATGCGATTCTCGGCCCGCAGCATGTCGCCCAGCAGGGATCGTGCGTCCATATGTCTCGGATTGATCGCTACCGCTCGTTGCAGAGCATCGATGGCTTCGGCGCGTCGCACGCAATGCGTCAGCATCACGCCGAGGTTGTACCAGGCGTCCGCGAGGGTGGGTTGCAACTCGCAGGCACGTTTCAGCGCGGTGATTGCGCCGTCGAGATCGTTGCCAGTCCCGAGAATGCTGCCAAGTGTGTTGTGGTACAGAGGGTCATCCGGCCGCTGTGCGAGTGCGCGCCGCATCGTCGCAACAGCGGCGGCATAATCGCCACGAAGATTCAGAATGCTGGCATGCAGGCGCAAGATTTCCGGATGATCCGGATTGGACGCCAGCGCTGGAATGAGTTGCGCAGTGGCCGCATCGGCCCGGCCCGCTTCAAGCGCTTGTGCAGCCGCCACAACGTTTTGAATCGTGGCCGGACTCAAGCCCTGCAATCGCGGCGTCACCATTAATCTCTCCGAACGTTTTGCTTTCTGATTTAAATGCAAAGCGATTGTGTCATGGTTGCTGAAATCCGGGCACAGCCACCGCTAACCAAAAGGGCCGATGAGATGCACCTGCTTGGCGCCGGGAGCACCCAAAACTCAACAGCTTGGTCAGAACAACAAATAAGTGGAAATAATGTATTTGTCGTTGGAGCGGGGCGGCAAACCAGCATGCTGGAACATCCAGTACGGCGGAAACATGAGCAGTCGCCCCGCCCGCGCCTGGATGCGCAGGCCGAGATCGCAAAACTCCGTCTCACCTCCATCCTGCACGTCGTTGAGGTACCAGATGAATACCATATAACGATTCGAACTGTAGTCGAGCGCATCGAAATGCGGCTGGAACTGATCGCTTGCTTCTGCCGAGTAGCGCTTGATGCGAAAATTTTCCAGGCGGGATCGCAGTGGAACCGGGATCGTCAGCGCGACCTGTTCGTTATACACGGCGAGATAATGCAATGCCCGTTCGCGGAAGTATGCATCGAAGGAGGGATCGGCCAGTTTGGTCACATTGAGTTCGGTCCACGCGCTTTTCCCGAGCTGGGCCATGACGCCGCGAGCGCTGCGGGTGTGAAAGCGTGAAAGATGATCGAAGGATTCGATCATGCGCTGACAGAAATCGACTTCCAGTGCGTTATCGAAGCACTGCACAAAACGGGCAAGATCGCGTGTTGCCGGCCGCCGGTCCTTGGCTGCATCCGTGGCCGAAGGCTCAGGCAAGGTCTTGCAACCGTGCATCGAAATCCAGGACCGCGAGAGTCAAGGCTGTCAAGGCGTCTCGTTCCTGCGGCGAAATGTCCGGGTGCCAGACATCGAAGATCAAGGCAAGCGCTTGCCCATCGCTTGCGGCAGCGTATTCGTACTCGAAACTCGGGTCGAATATAAAGGACTCGCCCGCCCTCAATTCGCGTGACTCCCCGCCCACGGTGACTTGCAAAGGTGCGCTACCGGAAAAAGCAACAACGATGCTGCAAAAAGCATTGGTGCGACCGCGGCGTGGGGTTGAGCGGGCACCCGATTGCAGCGCGATGATGACGGCGTCGGGGCCGTAGCCGGGGATATGTATCAGCGGTGTCGAGTCGATTGACGCGAGCAAGTGGGGAGCGTGACGACGAACTGTGTCGTGCAATAAACCGCGCTGGTACAAAAAGACATATTGCTCCTTTGCCCGCAGTGCGTTGGCGCTGTCGTTCGCGGTCATCGCTTCCAGGCTGAAAAGCGACGGTCCGGAAGGGCCCTCGCTGGCGGACAGACAGGAAAGCGCTTCCTTGTCCTGCAACGACATGCGTGCAGCGCAATCATCCAGCCAATCGAAAGACTGGGGGTCGTGAAAACATGTTGCGCCCAGTTCGGGGAGATAGAGAAATGTCGGCCGCTGACGCAGATCGGCTGGCGGTTCGGTTCGGTCGAGCAGATAAGTCGCCAAGGCGGCATCGACACGGCCCATACGCACCGCATTGATGCCGCGGCGAAAAGGCGCCAGCGGGGCTTCGAACAGATTGCGTCTGCCAGTCGCCACGTATTGCATCGCATGCTGCACGAGACGGTGCAGACCAGGTTCGGTGGTTTGATCGCTCAGCCATTGCCCGGTTGACTGCGCATCGAGAATGGCGCGGAAGTAATGCAGTAGCGCGGCTTCCGGTCGATCATCCAATTCGAACACGTTGGCGAGCAGCAGACGCGCCGTCGTATTGCGGCCTTGGGTCAGCTCCAAGGCGCGAATGAGTACATAACGCGCCTCATCCATGCGGTCTCCACTACGATAGGCAACCCCCAATTCCAGCAACACCCCTATGTCGTTGCGGTCGGCTTGGGCGGCGCGGCTGAGCAAGGCCACCGCTTCGCCCGGATCGCCGCGCGAAAGCGCGGCATTGGCAAGAAACCGCAGTGCTTCGACCTGATCGGGCTCGACAGCGGCAACGTTGCGGTAAGCCTGCTCGGCCTCGACCAGACGGCCTTGTTTAAGGTGCGTACGCGCGGCTCCGAGCTCGCGATTTGTCGATTCGAAAGAGAAAGAAGTATCCGAGGGCATGGTGGCGCAGGAATGAGTGGGTGAAAGAGTCGGCGATCCTTCAAGACGCCGCCGCTTTGCGCGCCGGAACAGACTCAGTACCCAGCGCGGCCGCCACGCGCTGCTGTTCGTCCTTCAATGCCTGCGGCATGCGCGCATCGTAACCATCGAGATATTCGCCGATCGCCGCGAGTTCGCCTTTCCAACCCTCGACATCGATGTCGAGCAGGGTGTCCAGCGCGCCGTCGGTCAGGCGCAATCCCTCGACATCCAGATTTTCCTTCCTCGGCAACAATCCGATCGGGGTTTCCACGGCGTCCACTTCGCCCGCAATGCGCTGCAACATCCACTCCAGCACGCGCAGATTGTCGCCGAAGCCGGGCCACAGGAACTTGCCGTCCTTGTTCTTGCGAAACCAGTTGACGTGAAAGATCTTCGGCAGCTTGGCGTCAGGCTGATCGAACGACAGCCAGTGCGCGAAATAATCGCCGTAGTTGTAACCGCAGAAAGGTTTCATCGCCATCGGGTCGCGACGCACCACGCCGACCTGGCCGGCCGCTGCGGCGGTGGTTTCGGACGCCATCGACGCGCCGACCAGTACGCCGTGGCTCCAGTCGCGCGCCTCGAACACCAGCGGGATGAGCGATTCGCGGCGACCGCCGAACACGATCGCGTCGATCGGCACGCCGTCCGGGTTCTCCGCCTCCGGCGACCAACTCGGGCATTGCGTGGCGCGCACGGTGAAGCGCGAATTGGGATGCGCGGCGGGGCCATTTGCAGGATCAAAGTCCCGGCCCTGCCAATCCTTGACCGGCTTGCGGTCGTCCAGACCTTCCCACCACGGCTCGTTGTCGGCGGTGACTGCGACGTTGGTGAACAACGCGTCGTGGTTCAACATCGTCAGTGCGTTCGGATTGGTTTTGGAAGACGTGCCTGGCGCCACGCCGAAATAACCCGCCTCCGGATTGATCGCATAAAGGCGTCCGTCCTTGCCGGGCGTCATCCAGCAAATGTCGTCGCCGACCGTCCACACTTTCCAGCCGTCACGGGCAAAACCTTCCGGCGGAATCAACATCGCCAGATTGGTCTTGCCGCACGCCGACGGAAACGCCGCGGCGATGTATTTGATTTCGCCCCGCGGATTCTGGACACCGACGATCAACATGTGTTCGGCTAGCCAGCCTTCGCTGCGCGCCTGCCACGAGGCGATCCGCAGCGCATGACACTTCTTGCCGAGCAACGCGTTGCCGCCGTAACCCGAGCCATAGGACTTGATCGAGAGTTCTTCCGGAAAATGCATGATCCAGCGGCGCTCGGGATCGAGCGTGCCGGTCGAATGCTGACCCTTGACGAAGCGCCCCTCGCGTTCGACGCGTTCCAATGCAGCGGTGCCCATGCGGGTCATGATGCGCATGTTGGCGACCACATACGGCGAATCGGTGATCTCCACGCCGCAGCGCGAAATCGGCGAACCCAGGGGGCCCATGCAATAGGGCACCACGTACATTGTGCGGCCCTTCATGCAGTCGGCGAACAGCGCGTCGATTTTGGCGTGCGCCTGTGTCGGAGCCATCCATTGATTGTTGGGACCGGCATCGTCCTGGTTTTTGGTGCAGATCAGCGTGAGCTTCTCGACCCGCGCGACGTCTTTCGGGTCGGAGCGGTGCAGATAGCAGCCCGGATGCGTGTGCTGGTTGAGTTCGATCAGATCGCCGGTTTGCAGCATCGATTCGGTCAGGGCCTTGGTCTCGGCTTCCGAACCATCGCACCAGTGGATGCGATCAGGCTGGGTGAGCTTGGCGACCTCGTCCACCCACCGGTTCAGCGCTTCCAGCTTGCTTGCCATGAAAGTCCTCAGGCCACCGGCACGTCAGGAGGAAAGGCATGACGGTAGCCCCGCGCGGGCGGGTTTGCAACAAAAGCGCACGTTCAGACCGGCACCAGCGTCGCGATTACATGCTCCACATAGGCATCGAACTCATCCTGCGAAAGGCGGGGCAGATCCAGCGTCAGGTTCAACTGCAGGAATCCGACGTAGGCCGCATAGGCCAGGCGCGCGCGGTTCAACGCCTCAGCGCGCTCCAGACCGCTCTGGCGATAGGCAATGCTCAAGAAATCGATGCGCCGCTGCGACACCCGGCTCATCAGTGGGCGTACCTGCGGATGATCCAGCGCCTGCAATAGCGCGGCGTAGATCCGGTGCGGCTGCACTTCGCGCGCGACCCAGTGGAACAGTTCACGCAGGCGCGCGCGCGGTTTGTCGTGACTGCCGACGCGAGTCATGAGATGCCGCTCGTCGTGGGCTTCCCAGCGTTCCAGTGCCGCTTCAAGCAGGGACTCGCGGGTGCGGAAATGCCAGTAGAAACTGCCCTTGGTGACGCCCAGCCGGCGCGCCAGCGCCTCTACCGCCAGCGCATCGACACCTTCCTCGGCGA
The DNA here is from genome assembly GCA_039923855.1 of Rhodanobacteraceae bacterium. Lineage (GTDB taxonomy): Bacteria > Pseudomonadota > Gammaproteobacteria > Xanthomonadales > Rhodanobacteraceae > 66-474. Next base: position 70,558 of record JBDTBW010000014.1, read on the forward strand.
TCATCTCCAGTGCACCGAGTTCCCAATCCTCGGCGGACAGGCGGTTGCGTTCCTTGGTTGGGGCTGGGGTCATGGGGCGATGGTAGCCGCTTCCCGTGGCCATTGACTTGGGTGTGCGACAAGACCATACTTTAGCGTATGGTAGCGATTCCGCAAGCGATTTCTTCATCGTCCACGGTGCGACAGGTGCGCGCGGCCGGCAGCGTGGCGCTGACGGTTGAAATTCGAGGCGAGCCGGAAGCGCCGGCGATCCTGTTCGCGCATGGTTTCGGCCAGACCCGTCACGCTTGGACGCGCAGCGCGCAACGCTTGGCCGATGACGGCTGGCAGACGATCACTTTCGATGCCCGCGGGCATGGGACCAGCGGGCGTGTCGCCGACGGCGGCTATCACCTGCAGCAATTCCTCGACGACTTGCTTGGCGTGGCGCGCGCGCTGCCGCAACCGCCGGTGCTGGTCGGCGCCTCGATGGGCGGCCTGCTCGGCTTGGCCTTGGCCGGCGAGATCGCGCCGCCGCCATTCCGTGCGTTGGTGCTGGCCGATATCACCCCGCGCTGGGAATCCGCGGGCGTCGTGCGCATGCTCGGCTTCATGCGCGCGCATCCGGATGGCTTTGCCGGTTTCGACGAAGGATCGAACGCGATCGCCGCCTATCTCCCGCACCGTTCGCGGCGCAAGAGTGAAGACGAACTCACATCGTTGCTGCGTCGCTGCGACGACGGCCGTTTGCGCTGGCATTGGGATCCGGCATTGCTGGACACCATCGCGGCGGAAGCCGAGCGTTATCAGCCGCGTCTGCTGGCCGCCGCGCGCCGCGTCACCATTCCCACGCTGCTGTTATCCGGTGGCCGCAGCGATGTGGTGTCGCGCGATACTGTTAGCGAATTTCTGGTGTTGCTGCCGCATGCGCGTCACGTCGAACTGCCGCAGGCGACGCACATGCTTGCGGGTGACGCCAACGAGGCGTTTACCGATGAGATCGGGAAGTTTGTCGTAGCGTTACCATGAGTTTTCCCCTCTCCCTTCGGGAGAGGGTGGCGCGAAGCGCCGGGTGAGGGTCCGGCGACACGCAGCGGTGGCGGGTACCGAACCCTCACCCCAACCCCTCTCCCGGCGGGAGAGGGGCTTACTCACCAGAGGTGAAGCATGGCCGTTGTCAGCGTATTGATCGCCGCATTTATCGTCACCGCCGCTTGCGCGTATTTCCGCAGCCGGTTGTGGCTGTGGACGTTGCTCGCCGCGGCGGCGATCGTGATCGCCGGCCTGTTGCTGCGCGTGTGGTTGCCGATGGAGATCGTGCTGGCGGTTTTCGCTATCGTGTTCGCGCTGCCGCTGAATCTGTTGCCGTTGCGGCGCGCCTTGATCTCCAAACCCCTGTTGCGCGTGTTCCGCCGTGTGTTGCCAAAATTGTCCGACACCGAACAGACCGCGCTGGATGCGGGCACGGTCGGTTTCGAGGGCGAATTGTTCTCCGGCAAACCGGACTGGTCGCAACTGTTGGCGCAACCCAGGCCGCAATTGTCGGCGGAAGAGCAGGCGTTTCTCGACGGCCCCTGCGAGCAGCTTTGCCGGATGACCGACGACTGGCAGATCACCCATGAATTGGCCGATCTGCCGCCGGAAGTGTGGGATTTCGTCAAGTGTGAGAAGTTCTTCGGCATGATCATCCCGAAGCGCTACGGCGGGCTGCAGTTCTCCGCGCTGGCGCACTCGGCGGTGCTGCAAAAACTCTCCAGCATTTCCTCGACCTTGGCGTCGAATGTCTCGGTGCCCAATTCGCTCGGCCCCGCGGAACTGCTGCTGCATTACGGCAGCGAAGAACAGAAGAATCATTTCCTGCCGCGCTTGGCCGATGGCCGCGAGATTCCGTGCTTTGCCTTGACCGGGCCTTACGCGGGATCGGATGCGACGTCGATTCCCGATTACGGCATCGTTTGCAAACAGATGATTGATGGCGTGGAGACGCTCGGCATCGCGCTCACCTTCGACAAGCGTTACATCACGCTGGCGCCGGTGGCGACGATCATTGGTCTGGCGTTCCGGATGTACGACCCGCAACACCTGCTGGGCGGCCAGGACGATCTTGGCATCACCTTGGCGCTGATCTCGCGCGACACGCCGGGGCTGCATATCGGCCGGCGGCATCTGCCGTTGAACGTGCCTTTCCAGAACGGGCCGCTGCATGGCAAGGATGTGTTCGTGCCGTTGTCGGTGCTGATCGGCGGCGCGCAAATGGCGGGTCAAGGCTGGCGCATGCTGGTCGAGGTTCTTTCTGTCGGACGCGCGATCTCGCTGCCGTCCAATGCCACCGGCTTCGTGAGGATGGCCGCGGCCGCGACCGGCGCCTACGCGCGTATCCGCAAACAATTCGGGTTGGCGATCGGGCGCTTCGAGGGCGTCGAGGACGCGCTCGCGCGCATCGGCGGTTATGCTTACGCGATCGCCGCGTTGTCGCGCGCAACGGCAGCGGCGGTCGATCGTGGCGAAAAACCCGCGGTGCCATCGGCCATTGCCAAATATCACGCCACCGAACTGGGCCGCGAAGTCGCGCGCGACGCGATGGACGTGCACGGTGGCAAGGGCGTGCAGCTCGGGCCGTCCAATTATCTGGGGCGAAGCTGGGAGGGCGCGCCGATCACGATCACGGTGGAAGGCGCCAACATCATGACGCGCAGCCTCATGATCTTCGGCCAGGGCGCGATCCGCTGTCATCCGTGGGTGTTGAAGGAAATGCGCGCCGCGCAGGAATCCGATCGGGTCAAAGCCGTGCGCGAATTCGACATCGCGTTATTCGGGCATCTGGGTTTCGGCATTTCCAACGCGGTCCGCAGTTTGGTGCTTGGGTTGATGTTCTCCAGGATCGGCCGCGCGCCTGGAGATGCTTACACCCGACGCTATTACCGCAAATTGAACCGCTACGCTGCGGCGCTGGCCTTGGTCGCCGACACCGCGATGGGCGTGCTGGGCGGCAGGCTCAAGTTCAAGGAGAAATTGTCGGCGCGCCTGGGTGACGTGTTGTCGTATTTGTACATCGCGTCCGCGATGTTGAAACGTTACGAGGACGAAGGCCGTCCGGAAGCCGAACGCCCGTTGTTGGCGTGGGCGTTCCACGACAGCGTGTGGCGGATGCAGATGGCGCTGGACGGTGTCATCCGCAATTTCCCGGTGCGGCCGGTCGCATGGCTGTTGCGCGTTCTGGTGTTTCCGTTCGGCCGCCGCGAAGTGCCACCGTCGGATCGCCTCGGCCGCCGCGTTGCGGCAACGCTGACCGCGCCGAACGCCGCGCGCGACGCGCTGGTGCACGGCATTTATCTCACGCCCGCGGGCAACAATCCGGTCGGACGGATGCACGCGCTGCTGCCGGAAGTGGTTGCCGCAGAGCCCGTCGAGCGCAAATTCCTCAAGGTTCTGAAAACCGGCCAGATCACCGCGCACGATTATTTCGAGCAGTTACTCGAAGCAGAAACACTCGGCGCGATCAACGCAATCGAACGAGCGCAACTGGAGCGGTTGCGCCGCGCAACCGCGGAGTTCATCGCGGTGGACGATTTCGATTCGAAGGAACTGGAAGCGGCGGTCAAACGCGAATCGACGCCGGCGTCATTGCGTTCGGTGGCTTAGCCCTTCCTTGGGATCAGGAGGTGAAGCATGCGCAGCGAAATCCTGGTTTACCTGTGTGGCTTGCATAGTCTTGGCTTTGCCTTTTTCCATGCGGGATTTTGGAAACTATTCGATTGGCCTGGCGCGTTACGGCAGACCAATGTAGCGACGCGCGCGGTCACGCAAATTCTCAATTTGCGGATGATATACGTGTTCCTCGGTGTTGCCGCCTTATGTTTTCTGTTACCCGGTGAGCTGCTTGGCACACGATTGGGTCGCGTTATTCTTGGCGGCATGTCGCTGTTCTGGGTCGGCCGCACGATCGAGCAGTTCGTATTTCTGCGGATCAATCGACCTATGGTGCACACACTGACTGCATTATTCGTCATTGGCGCATTGCTGTTCGCGCTGCCGCTGTTCGGCTGATGCCGTGATGCTGACGGTCGGGTCGGATGTCCTCGCCGTGCTCAGTACACCACCACGCTGCGGATCGACTCGCCCGCGTGCATCAATTCGAAGCCGCGGTTGATGTCGGCGAGTTCCAGCGTATGCGTGATCAGCGGATCGATTTCGATCTTGCCCTCCATGTACCAGTCCACGATCTTCGGCACATCGGTGCGTCCGCGCGCGCCGCCGAAGGCGCTGCCTTTCCAGACGCGCCCCGTGACGAGCTGGAACGGCCGCGTGGAAATCTCCTGGCCGGCGCCGGCGACGCCGATGATCACCGACACGCCCCAGCCCTTATGGCAGCACTCCAGCGCCTGGCGCATGGTCTTGACATTGCCGATGCATTCGAACGAATAGTCGGCGCCGCCGCGGGTCAATGACACCAGATACTTCACCAGGTCCTCGCCGGCCTCGTTGGGGTTGACGAAGTGGGTCATGCCGAAGCGTTCGGCCAACACTTTGCGTGCCGGATTGATGTCGACACCGACGATCATGATTGCACCGGCCAGCCGCGCGCCCTGGATCACGTTCAAGCCGATGCCGCCGAGTCCGAACACGACCACTTTGGAACCGGGCTCGACTTTTGCGGTATTGATCACCGCGCCCACGCCGGTGGTGACGCCGCAGCCGATGTAGCAGACCTTGTCGAACGGTGCGTCCTCGCGGATCTTCGCCAGCGCGATTTCCGTCAGCACGGTGCATTGCGCGAAGGTCGAGGTACCCATGTAGTGATGCAGCGGTTTGCCGTCCAGCGAAAACCGGCTGCTGCCGTCGGGCATCACGCCTTTGCCTTGCGTCTCGCGGATCGCCTGGCACAGATTGGTCTTAGGGTTGAGGCAGTATTCGCACTCGCGGCATTCCGGTGTGTACAGCGGAATGACGTGATCGCCGCGGCGCACCGATTTCACCCCGGCGCCGACTTCGACCACGATGCCCGCGCCCTCATGGCCCAGAATCGCCGGAAACAGCCCTTCCGGATCATCGCCCGACAAGGTGTAGGCGTCGGTGTGACAGATGCCGGTGGCTTTCAGCTCGACCAGTACTTCGCCCGCGCGCGGGTCTTCGAGATCCACGGTCTCGATGCGCAGCGGCGCCCCAGCATGGTGCGCGACGGCTGCTTTGACTTTCATCCGATGCCCTCGCCAGGTTCGAGCAAACGTCGAGTGTAATGCCGCGCGCTTAGCCGGGCGTCGCCACCGCGCCGGCGTGCTCGCGCGTGGCCGCGAACGACACCTTGGGCCAACGTTCCTGCGCCAGTTGCAGATTGACGCGGGTAGGCGCGAGGTAAACCAGTTCGCCGGCCGCGTCCAGCGCCAGATTCGACGCGTTGCGCTCGCGGAATTCCGCCAGCATTTTCGCATCCTCGCAATGGATCCAGCGCGCGGTGGCGACGGCTACGTTCTCGAATCCGCAGTCGACGCCGTATTCGTCCTTCAGCCGGTACGCAACCACCTCGAATTGCAGCACGCCGACCGCGCCGAGGATCAAATCGTTCGACATCAGCGGTCGGAAGAACTGGGTGGCGCCTTCTTCGGATAATTGCGCAAGGCCTTTTTGCAGTGCCTTCATCTTCAGCGGATCGCGCAGTCGCGCGCGACGAAACAGTTCCGGCGCGAAGTTGGGAATGCCGGTGAAGAACAGCGCCTCGCCTTCGGTGAATGCGTCGCCGATCGAAATGGTGCCGTGGTTATGCAGCCCGATCACATCGCCGGGGTAGGCCGCGTCCACGATCTCGCGGTCGGATGCCATGAAGGTCAAGGCATTGGCGAGTTTGGTCTCCTTGCCGGTGCGCACCTGCAGCGCTTTCATGCCACTGCGGTAATTGCCCGAGCAGATGCGCAGGAACGCGACGCGGTCGCGGTGCTGCGGATCCATATTGGCCTGGATCTTGAACACGAAACCGGCGAGTTTGTCCTCGTCGGGTGTCACCTCGCGCGTGCTGGTCGCGCGCGGTTTCGGCGATGGCGCGTGTTCGACGAAAAAATCCAGCAGCGGCTGCACGCCGAAATTGTTGACCGCCGAGCCGAAGAACACTGGCGTCTGTTTGCCGGCGAGATAGGCCTGTGCGTCGAACGGGTGCGAGGCGCCGCGCACCAGTTCCAGTTCCCCGCGCAGTTCGTCGAAGGCTTGCACGCCGATCCGCTCGTGCAATTGGGGATCGTCGAGACCTTTGAAAATCGTTGAGTCCTGCCGGGTGAAATTGCGGCCCGGCGTGTAAAGGTGCACTTCGTCGTCGAGCAGGTGGTAAACGCCACGCAAGCGCTGGCCCATGCCGAGCGGCCATGTGACCGGCGCGCACTGAATCTTGAGCACCGACTCCACTTCGTCCAGCAGATCGATCGGCGCGTGGCCTTCGCGGTCTAGCTTGTTGATGAAGGTCATGATCGGCGTGTCGCGCAACCGGCACACGTCCATCAGCTTGATGGTGCGTTCCTCCACGCCCTTGGCGCAGTCGATCACCATCAGCGCGGAATCGACCGCGGTCAGTACGCGGTAGGTGTCCTCGGAAAAATCCGCGTGGCCGGGGGTGTCGAGCAGGTTGACGATGCGGCCTTCGTAAGGAAACTGCATCACCGAGCTGGTGACGGAAATCCCGCGCTCCTTTTCCAGCGCCATCCAGTCGGAGGTCGCATGACGTGCGGCCTTGCGCGACTTCACCGAGCCCGCCATCTGGATCGCGCCGCCGAACAGCAACAGCTTCTCGGTCAGCGTGGTCTTGCCGGCATCCGGATGCGAAATGATCGCGAAGGTGCGCCGGCGCGCGGTTTCGGTTTGATGGTTCGCCATGAATAAGCACCGATTGGCAAGCATACTGGCAACAAACCGGTCATTATAGAGCGTAGGTGAGGTTGCCAGCGGCGTTGCGGTCAAGCCGGCGCGCTGGCCTCGATAAATAGTGAATAGTGCGCATCGCCATGCCTGGCGCTGGCGGAATGACTGGCGCGATCCACTCGAAGTTCGGGAACGGCGCTGGCGTCGAAGTCCGAGCGCACGATATCGACGAATCCAGCGCGGCCCAGGGTCGCCGACAGGGTTTCGTAGTCGTAACCGAATTTGTGGCTCATCAACAACCACGCCGGGTGCGGCCCGGCGCCAGCGTAGGCAAGGAAATGTTCGATGCGCGTGGTCAGTGCGATATCGCCGCCCCAATTGGGCACGCGTCCCGCGAACCAGTCTAGATCGTTGCGAACATAAGCATCGATCGCCTGCCCGATATCGGGGACCACGATGCGGAGGCGGCCACGGGGTGTCAGCACCCGCCGCAATTCACCGATGAAGTTATCGACTTCGCCCGGGTACCAGAGATGTTCGAGAAAATGCGCGAGATAAATGAAATCCGTGCTGCCATCCGCGAAAGGAAGCCCCCACAACAGATTGAGCGCCAGCGGAGACGGATGACGGTCGATATTGATCCAGCCAGGCAAGTGCTGATCGCCGCAACCGATATGCAATTTCAATCCCCGGCTTTGCCGATCCAGTCCGAGCTTCGTCAGTTGACCGCGCAGATATTCCGCGCGTTGTGATGCCAGTTCCCAGCGGATGGCGTTCAACGCCGCGCGCAGGTTGTCCAATCGGTCCTCGATGGCGACCCCGGTCGTGTCCAGAGCCTCCAGCACAGTTGCACCCATGCCATTCAGATCGCCGGCAAGCGCGTAAACATCCTGGGCCAGTGCCTTCAGCGCGTTGTTTGCGTGTTCGATGCGACGATCGGCATCTGTCGGCTTTTCATTCCCGGCCGCAATCAGCACGCCGTGCAGGAGCAAATGCCGCAGCAATGCTTCGGCTTGCGCGCGCTCGCCCGATGGCAAATCGGCAAGGACGTTCGCCACGTTCCGGGTCTTGGCGAAGTCCAGCAACCAGGCAAGCAAGCTTGAATTATCTGTATGCAAAGCAACGAGGCTTTCTCCGGTCTGCATGAATATGCGACCCCCACGTGCGCGTATCGTGGCGTCAGGCGCGAGCATCAGCGCTGCGGGGAGCGGCGTGGAGCTTTGCGTATTCATTCTCCGAGGCAGTCTATCGCGGTTACGGACTCTGGATGCTGCGCGGGAAGAATGTCGCCGGACGAGGATCATGCCGGGACGGTTTGTGGTTGGCATTTTCGCTTGCTGCTCGTGGCTACTTAAATGTCTGGGCGTATAGACGTCTAAACGTCTATTGACGTATAAACTGAAGCGCGCTAGAGTGTGTCCAACAACCCATCATGACCGGCTGAGGGACAGGCCCTTTGAAGCCGGGGCAACCCGCGCGGAATCGCCCGCGCAAGGTGCCAAGTCCTGCGGAGATCCGGTTCAGGGCCGGATCGCCGGGAGATGGTTCGAAGCGTGGGCGCGCGGGCACTCCTCCCTTCGCGCGTCCGCGCCGAGACCTCCGACCGCCGCATGGACGCCGATGCCACGGGCCGGAGATCGCGATGAGCCTCGACATACATTTCGCCAAATCCACGCCACGTGCATCGTGTACCCGCGCGGTGCGTGCGGGTATCGAAACCGACACCCAGCACGGCGCGGTGGTGCCGCCGCTACACCTTTCCAGCAATTTTGCCTTCGCCGGCTTCAATGGGAAGCGCAATTACGACTACACCCGCAGCGGCAATCCGACCCGCGATTTACTCGCCGATGCCTTGTGCGAACTGGAAGGCGGCGCCGGCGCGGTGGTGACGGGGAGCGGCATGGCGGCTGTCGCGCTGGTACTGGAATTGGTGCCGCCCGATGCCACGATCGTCGTCGCGCACGATTGCTACGGTGGCACCTGGCGATTGCTGGATGCGTGGGCGAAGAAGGGGCGTTTCAAGGCGTTGTTCGTCGATCTCACCGATACGCGCGCATTGGCCACGGCATTGGCGCAAAGGCCGGCGCTGGTGTGGGTGGAAACGCCCTCCAATCCGCTGCTGCGGATCACCGATATCCGCCACGTCGCGCAAGCCGCGCATGCGGTGGATGCTTTGTGCGTGGTCGACAACACCTTCCTGTCGCCGGCGCTGCAGCAGCCGCTGTCTTTGGGCGCCGACATCGTGGTGCACTCGACCACCAAATACATCAACGGTCACAGCGACGTGGTCGGCGGCGCGGTGATCGCGAAAGACACCGCGATCGCCGAACAGTTGAAATGGTGGGGAAATTGTTTGGGACTCACCGGCGCGCCGTTCGACAGTTGGTTGACGTTGCGCGGCCTGCGCACGCTTTCGACCCGATTGCGCGCGCATCAGGAAAACGCGGAAATGATCGCCGCATTGTTGCAGGCACATCCGGCGGTCGCGCGGCTGTACTGGCCGGGCTTGCCCTCACATCCCGGCCACGCCCTGGCGGCGCGCCAGCAAGCGGGATTCGGCGCGATGTTGAGTTTCGAACTGCAGGGTGGCGAGCCCGCGGTCCGTACATTTCTCGACGGCTTGCGATACGTCACGCTGGCCGAGTCGCTAGGCGGCGTGGAAAGCCTGATCGCGCATCCGGCCACGATGACGCATGCGTCGATGAGCGCGGAGACGCGGCGCGCCGCGGGCGTTTCCGACACCTTGTTGCGCTTGTCGTGTGGCATCGAGGACGCGAATGACTTGTGCGCCGATCTCGGCGCCGCGCTGGAGCGTGCCAACGCTGCGGCGGAATGCACGCGCGCGGACGAGGTAACGGCATGAACGCGCCCGTCGTCATCGCTTCCGCATCCAGACCGAATGCGCGGATTGGGGTGGTGCTGCTCGGCACCGGTGCGGTGGGAAGCGTGCTGTTGCGGCAACTCGGGCCCGCCAGCCGCGCCGGCGTCGCGCTGGTCGGCGTGGCCAATTCGCGTATGCAGTACGCGCACGCCGATGGACTCAGCACCGCTGGCGCGCGCGAGGGATTGGAAACGCATGGCGCCGCGCGGGACGATGCGGCGTTGCTCGAAACGCTGGATGACTTCGGTGCGGATCGGCGCGTGCTGATCGATGCGACAGCGTCGGCGCAAGTCGCCGCGCAACACGCGCGGTGGTTGCGCGAAGGTTACGACGTGGTTACCGCCAACAAGTTGGCTGTCGGCGGCGAACTCTCGGCATGGCGAGAGCTACGCGAATCCGCGCGTTATGGTGACAGCGGTTACGGTGATTCCGCGACCGTCGGCGCGGGCTTGCCAGTGCTGTCGACCTTGCGCCGTCTGCGTGGCTGCGGCGATCGATTGTTGGCGCTGGAAGGCGTGTTCTCCGGTTCGTTGTCGTGGCTGTTCAATCATTACGATGGCGCGCGGCCGTTTTCCGCTTTGCTGGCCGAGGCGCGTTCATGGGGCTATACCGAGCCCGATCCGCGCGCGGACTTGTCCGGCGCGGACGCGGCACGCAAACTCCTGATCCTCGCGCGCGCGGCCGGACACGCGCTGGAGACGCGCGATGTGGAAATTGAAAACCTGGTGCCGCCGGCGTTGCGAAACGTCGATGCCGCGTTTTTCCATGCGCGGGCGAGCGAGCTCGACGAAGTGCTGACGCCACGCATCGCAGCCGCGCGCGCGCAGGGCAAGGTGCTGCGCTATCTGGCGCGGGTGGACGCGTGCGGAAAAGCCAACGTAGGTCTATGCGAAGTCGAGGCGGCGCATCCGGCGGCGCGCTTGTCCGGTTGCGACAATCTGTTCGCGCTGACCACCACGCGATACCACGACCGTCCCTTGGTGATCCAGGGTGCCGGCGCGGGACCGGAAGTCACCGCGCAAGCACTGCTCGCCGATGTGCTGGCCTTGCGCGAACGCGCGGTGGCGCGACCGCTCGCGATCGCCGTGTAATCAATCAATCGGTAATCGGCGCGTGCCGCGATGCGGCTTGTTCAACGTCCGGCGTGCGCCAGCCACAGGCGAGTCCCCAGACGAAAAACACCAGACCGACGATGGCGACGACCAGCAGATCCCAGCCGAACGGGATGTATCCGTGTCCGCCGAAACGCGCGCTGCCCGCCCACGACATCAGCGCGATCACCGGTAGGTAGACGATGATCCACGCCGCGCCGCGCAATTGCGCGGTGAAATGCAGCCGGCCGCGTTGCACCGCGTAGTAGAACCAGATCGGCAAGGCGACCACCATCAGCAGGATGATCTCGCCGGTGCGCGGCCAGCGCGCCCAGTACAGCAGTTCGGTCGCGAACACGAACGCGCAGGCGGCGATCAGCGTCAGGCCGGGCACCCGCAACGGGCGGTGCAGTTCCGGCGCGGTGCGCCGCAGCACCACCACACTGACCGGCCCGGTGAAATAGGAAATGATCGTCGCCACCGAGATCACCTCGGCCAGCGTCGCCCAGCCACGGAAGAAGAACAGAAACACGAACGCGACCACAAGGTTCAGCCACATCGCCGGACGCGGGATGCCGTAACGTGGGTGCACCTTGCCGAAGATCGCGGGTATCGTGCCGTTGCGCTGCATCCCGTAGATCATGCGCGCGGTGGTCGCGGTGTAGGTCATGCCGGTGCCCGATGGGCTGATGAAGGCATCGGAGTAAAGCAATAACGCGAGCCAGTTTAGATTGAGCGCCAGTGCCAGTTCCGCGAACGGTGAGCTGTACGCCAGCGAAGCCCAGCCGCCCCTGGCGAGTTGCGCCGGATCGGCCGCGCCGAGGAAGGCGATCTGCAGCAACAAGTAGACGATCGTCGCGAGCAGGATCGAACCGATCACCGCGAACGGCACGCTGCGCCCGGGATTGCGCGCTTCGCCAGCCAGATTGACCGGGCTCTGGAAACCATTGAAGCTGAAAACGATGCCGCTGATTGCGACCGCCGTCAGGATCGCGGAGACGCTCAGCACGTGCGCTCCACCGTGCGCGCCGATATGAAAATTCTCCGGGTGAAACGCGGTGAGCATCAACGCGATCGCCGTCACCGCCGGCACGATCAGCTTGTACAGCGTGATCGCGGTATTGGTCTTGGCGAACAGCTTGACGCTCCAGAAATTCAGCAGGAAATAGCCGATCACCAGCACCGCGGCGATACCGAGTCCGGTCGGGCTAAGTTCGCCCAGACCGCCCGGCGCGCGGTGGTACAAATGTTGCGCCCAGGCCCAGGGCCACGAGGACATGTACTGTACCGAAGCTTCCGCCTCGACCGGAATCACCGAGGCGATCGCGATCCAGTTGGCCCACGCGGCGATGAAGCCAACCAGGCTGCCATGCGAATACTGGCCATAGCGCACCATGCCGCCGGATTCGGGAAACATCGCGCCCAGTTCCGCGTAAGTGATCGCGATGAACAGGATCACCACCGCGCCGATGATCCAGGCCCAGATCGCGCCGGGGCCTGCCAATTGCGCTGCGCGCCAGGCGCCGAACAGCCAGCCCGAGCCGATGATCGAACCCAGGCCCGTGAACATCAGTGCCCAGGCGCCGACGTTGCGGCGGATGGCGAATTCGTTGGACATGGCGGCTCCGTGGACGCGAAAGGCGCGATCATCGCAGATCGCGGGCGACGCGTCAGCGGCGGCGTTGGCCGATATCCGGATCCGTGTGCACAACACGGCGCAAGTGATTCAACGACACGTCGGAAATGACGTTGACGCTGATCCCGGCCGACAACAGCGGCAGCAAGTACAGCGCCAGCGAAAACTCCGAGGCAAACAGCTTGTCGTCGAAGATCGAAGGCGTCGCGTGCGCGGCATTGGCCAGATGCCGCAGCAGAAACACGTCCAGCGCGGAGAGCAGGATCAAGGCCAGCGCGAACAGCAGCACGGTATAGCGCGAGATGCGCCGGAACGACAACAGCGAAAAATAGATCACCAACGGCATCAACAGGGACGCCAGCAACAGCAGCCAGAATTCAAAGTGGATAAATACGCTGTCGTTGCCCATGGCGCTTCCCCTTGCCGGAGTTCACCGCGCATCAGATGGCTGCGAAGGCTTCCCGCGTCAGGTTCATCGGCTCGTCATCCGTGCAGACCACGTCGTCCTCGATGCGGATGCCGCCGTAGAAGCGAAACGCATCGACCTTGTCCCACACCACGTCTTTCGCCGTCGGCTTGGTCTTCAATTCGTCCAGCAGCATGTCGATGAAATAAATACCGGGTTCGATGGTGGTGACCATGCCCGGTTGCAAGGTGCGGGTGAGGCGCAAATACGGATGACCTTGCGGTTTGTCGATCGTGCCGCCGTGCTCGCCGCGTGCGAAACCACAAACGTCGTGCACCTGCAGGCCGATCAGATGCCCCAGTCCATGCGGGAAAAACGCGTTGGAAATCCCGCATGCTACCGCGGTCTCCGCGGAACATGTAATGAAACCATGATCGCGCAAGACCTGCGCCAGCACGCGGTGCGCGTGCAGATGCAATTGCGCATAATCCTGCCCGTTTTTCACCATTGCGCAGAAACCCAGCTGCGCTTTTTCGACGCCGTCGATCAGCGCCTGGAACTCGCTGGCGTCGGGTGCCGCATAGGTGCGCGTGATGTCCGACGCATAGCCGTGGAACTGGCCGCCGGCGTCGATCAGAAACGAGTGCGTGTGTGCTGGCGGTGCGCGGTCGAAATGCGTGTAGTGCAGTACCGCGCCGTGTTTGTCGAGCGCGATGATGTTGGAATAGGGCAACTGATGTTCGGCCTGATGCGAAGCTTGCAGATACGCGATATGGATTTCGAACTCCGACGCGCCCGCGCGGAACGCTCGCTCGGCCGCGCGATGCCCGCGCGTGCCGATCTTGCTCGCCACGTGCATCATCGCCAACTCGTAATCGGTCTTGAAAGTGCGGTACCAGTGCAAGTAGTCGAGCAGCGGCTGCGGATTGTCCGGCACGTAACCATCGATCGCCGCATTGGCCTCGCCGATGATCGCGCAACGTGCGGCGTCTTTCGGCAAATGGGCGTGCGCATCCTCCGGCTTGCGGATGGTAATGATCTCGAAATGCTCGACCCAGTAACCCGCGGGCGCGGCAGGCACCACGTGCCAGTAATCATGCGGCTGCAGGAAAATGAGCTTCGGTTTCGCGCCCGGCGTGTACACGATCCAGCTACCTGGCGCGTCAGTAATGGGGAGCCAGTGCAGGAAATGCGGGTCGGCCTTGAACGGATAATCCTGATCGTCCAGAAACCGGGTATGCGGCCGGCCCGCGGCGATCAGCAGGTGCTCACGCCCCGCCGCGACGAGCGCCTCATCGCTGCGGCGCTTGATTTCGACCAGATGCGCGGGATACAACGCGGCTAGGTTCTCTTGCGGGGCGGCGGTCATGATGGTGCGTCGGTAGCGGAAAGGGTTATGGTGACGGGAAGTTCGGCGTGGCGCAAAGAGCGGCAATATTGTTTTATCTCGTCGCCCCGGCGCAGGCGCTTGAGCCCCTCTCCCCTCGGGGGGGGGTGGGGTGAGGGTACGGCCGCAGCGAATCATCGGATTATTCGCGAGCTATTCGCAATCGCCGGACCCTCATCCGGCGCTTCGCGCCACCTTCTCCCGGAGGGAGAAGGGATTTACCGGGTTCGATCTGCAAGCCCTGCTAACCAACCCCGTCATCCGGCTGATCCAGCCACTCATTCAATATCGTATCGTCGGCGTCCGACATCGCGATGATCCGCAGCCCGGCCCAGTGCTGGTCGGGCACCGCAGCGGGCTCGCTCCACAATTCGTGCACGCCCGCTTCCAGCAGATGCGTGCGGCCAGCGTTGTCGGTCAGGCGGAAACGCAATTGATACAGCGCGTCCTCGTTCAGTACGCGGCGGCAGATCAGCATCATGCCATCGTGCGAGAGATTGCCGATCCGGCCGATGTTGTCGCCGGTCAAGGCGTCGCTGACCTCGATCGGTTCCAGCGCGCGTTTGCGCAGTGCCCTGCGTTGTTCGGATGTGCTCATGGGTGCTTACTCATGTCGCTGCCGCTTGTTGCGGCGACTTCCCGGCGAACTGACGGAGTCCCGACACCAGCGCATTCCATGCGCGGTCGATCAGCGACTCCTCCTGCTGCGCCACAATCTGCGCCTGACCCAGCGTCATCAGGCGCGCAACCTGATCCAACTGGCGTTCCGGCGCCGGCGCGCCGCGCACATTGACCAGCAGGCAACGCCCGGTGGCCGGCGCGTACCACGCCAGCTTGCGTTGCACGCGCTGGCCCTGCTGATTGACGGTGAACTCGAACCAGGTGCCGAACGGCAACGTCTTCAAGTGCGCCAAGGTGCGTTGCTCCTCGACGCTTGGAGGTATTGGCGGCGCGTGTACTTCGGCGGCTTTAGGCGTTTCGTCTTCGCCGAGCCGTTGCCGCGTCTTCAACTGGACCGCGAGTTCGGTCGGGCTTGGCGCGTCGGCGCGCGCGCTCGGGGATGGCGGCAGGTCGAGTACGCGGCGCGCGAGTTGGGTGGCTTCCGGCCCGTGCAAACCGACCTGACCCAGACCGTCCTCGAGCTCGACCAGCAGGCGCGCGTCGTCACGCTCGGCCGGTTCGCGCAGCAATTCATCGGCGGCGGCCAGACGGCGATGGAAGGCCTCGCTGTTTTCGCCGTGACGCAGGATCGCCAGCGCCAGCGCGTCGCTCCACGCCTGTTCCAGCAAGGTGCGCGTCAGCGGCGCGACCTCTTTGCCGGCGAGACGTTCCTCGATCGCCGTTCTTGCCTGAGCACGCGCTTGTTCCAGACGATCGCGGCCCTGCGCGGCTTCGAGCTGGCGGCGTTCGGCGATCTCGGCGCGGCGGCGCAGCGAGTTGACGTGCGCTTCCACATCGTCGACAAGGCGCTCGAACAGCGCCAGATCACCGGTGAATTCGCCCAACACCCGGTCGACCGCGCGTTGCAGCTTGTCGGCTAGTTGCGTGTCGACCTCGCCGTCGCCGGCGTCCATCCAGACGTTGGCTGTTTCGGCGACGGTGTTGAGCAGGCGGCGGGCCGGGTGCGCGCGGCGGGTGAAGAAACTGCGGTCGGTGAGCGCCACGCGCAACAATGGCACCTGCAGGCGTGCCAGCAGATGTTGCGCGGTGCCTCCCGCGCGTGTTTCGTCCAGCAGGCGATCGAACAGCAGCGAGACCAGTTCGATGCTGTCGCGCTGCTCGGGTGCGAATTGCGGCGGACGGCCATCCGGCGCGAAGCGGCGCAATTCGGCCAGCATGTCCTGACGCAACTGCTGCACGGTCCGCTGCACGCCGCGGCCACCGAGCTGTACCGGCGTGGGCGCGCGGGTCTGCAAAGTGCCCAGCACCGCTTGCAATTCCTCGGCGGAAGCGACATAGCCGCCGGTCGGTTCGGTGACGGGTTCACCCACCGCCATCCGGCGCTGTTCGAGCAATTCGCGCAGACCGGTGATCGCGGCGTCGGCGGATTGTTGGGCGCGTTGCTCGGGGCTGGGCGGCGCTTGCGGTTTAGGTGCCGTGGCCGGCGCCGCCGTTGCTGACGCATCGTTCTCCGCGGATTCCGTTTCGCGCTTGCGCGCCGATGATTGCCCTGCGCGCCGCGGCAGCAAGGTGCGCAGATTGGGCAGGATGCCGCGCGCGATCAAGTGTTCGTTGAGTCCGGTGTACAAGCCTTCCGCAGCGGTCATCACCCGGTGATCGCACAAGCGGTAGAACAACATCCGGTGTTCGCGCGGCACGCCCATGCGCGTGGCGATGTCGCGCAGCCCGTGCGCCAGCGCGTGCGGACCCAGCGGCAGGCTCTCGGCATCGAACAGTGGCGCGGCGGCCAGCACCGCGTAACGATGGCCCAATTCGAACAGGATCTGGCTGACGCGCAATTCGGTGCGGGTGGCGATGTCGTCAAGTGTCACCGCTTCGTCGAATTCATCGTGATCGACCAGCGCCAGATCGAAACGGGTTTTCTGCACGCGCGGCGCCGGCATTCCGAGCGTGGCAAGCCGGCCTTCCAGCGCCTGCAGCAGGCGCGGCGCGGTGTCGGCGCGGGTGCGCTTGACCTCGCGCAGGCTCTCGAATGCGGTTAGTTGAGCGGTATGGTTGTCTGCATGTGTTGTCAGCTTGAACAATTGCTGCTCGAGTTCGGTCAAACTGGCGCTCAGGGTTGGCTCGATCCGCGTGCCGCATTCGGCGAGCTGTTCCCCCAGCAACGTGCGCACGCGCGTTGGCAGATCGGTGCGTTCGGCCAGCGTGTGCGGAGTCGAACCCGGCAACATCACATTTCCCCTTCGCGAGGCGCCCAATGCGGACCCGCCGGGCGATTCTATGCCCGCGCAAGGCCGTAAGCCATGGGTCAATTGAACTGCGGTCGCATTCGATATTTTGGAATCGTTGCAAAGCGTCACGAGCGAAGGCAGGTTGCGTGCCGCCGGAGCGCAGGAACCGGATTGTATAGGTCAATACATGAGGATTCCTCGGCGCAACAGCGGCACATCCATGTGCCTGGCCCGTTCGAGCACCGCCGGCACGCCACACAATGATTGCATCAGGCCGAGCGTGAGCTTTGCGGCGATTCCTAGGGTTGCCACGCCAGTTCCAGCCACACGGACCGCCCCGGCGTGTTGTACCCGCGGATCAGCGAGTAGCTACGATCGGCGAGGTTTTCCGCGCGAAGATGCAGTTGCCAGGCGGGCGACAATGTGATGTTCATGCGCGCGTTGACCAGCGCGTAGCCCGGCAGCGGGCCGCCGAATTCCGGGCGCGGGCCTTCGGCGTACAGTTCCACGCCCGCTTCGACGCGCGCATTGAAACGCCGCGTCAACAGTGCATCGCCCTTGCGCGAAGCGCGCCGCAGCAGGCGCTGCCCGGTTGCCGGATCGCGCGCGTCCTGCCAGGTCGCATTGCCAGTGAAGCTCCAGCCGGCGTGTTGCCAATGGGTTTCCAGCTCGACGCCGTCGATGCGCGCTTGCGCGGTGTTTTCGGCGCGGAACAAGGGCCCGGTGAAATCGATCAGATCGTCGATGCGGGTGTGATAAGCGGCAACGCGCAACGACAACGCTTCGCGCGGCGTCCACTCCGCGCCGAGTTCCGTGCTGCGCGAACGTTCCGGACGCAAATCGGGATTGCCGGCGAACAGGCCGCCGAAACCTGGCGAATATTGCTCGTTCAAGCTCGGTGCGCGGAAACCCTGCCCGAAGCTCGCGGTGAAGCGCAGCGTCGGGGCGACGCGCCAGCCCGCCGCGCCGGAACCGGTGGTGGCGCCGCCGAACACGCTGTTCCGGTCGTGGCGCGCGGCCAGTTGCCAATCGAATGCGTGCAGATGGCCGTTCCAGCCTGCGAACGCTGCGTCGTTGTCGCGGCTGACCGCATAGACGTCGGACTGAGCGAAGGTGTCGAGGTTCTCGCCGAGTTCGTGCACGTGTTCGAGCCCCGCGGTCAGCGATTGGTTCGGGCCCGGCGAAAAGATATTGAGCCAGGTCGCGCTTTGCCGTCGCGAGCGGAACAGCTCGAAGAAATCCGGTGTGGCCAGATCGTCGCGCGCCGAACCGATGCTGAAACGTTGATACCAGCGTGTCGTCACATCGCCGGCCACCGCCGCGCCCAGATCCTGCTCGATGGTGTGCGAAGTGCCTTGATCGAACTGATTGACCGAATCGTTGTACAGCGTGCTCGCCGACAGTGTCTGCGCGCCGAGTTTGACCTCACCGCGCGCGGTCAGATTGCGATTGCGCAGGCCGTCGTCGTCCGGGTTGTAGGAGAAACCTTGCGGATTCTGTGCGGAGAATCCGCGCACATGGCGCGCGCCGACCTCAACGCTGTAACCGCCGCGGTCGTCCCAGTGGCCGATCCCCGCACTGCCCGAGGCATCGTCGTAACTGCCGTAGCGCAGCGCCGCGCGCGGCCCGGTCAAGCGCCGCGTGAAAATCTGGATCACGCCGCCGATCGCGTCCGACCCCCAATACGCCGCGCGCGGGCCGCGCACGATCTCGATCCGTTCGACCGCGTCCAATGGTAACAGCGAGAAATCCACGCCGCCGGTGCCGGTGGAAGCGATACGCACGCCGTCGACCAAGACCAGAACGTGATTGGAATTGGTGCCGCGCAGGAATACCGCGGTCTGCTCGCCGGCGCCGCCGCTGCGCGCGAGATCGATGCCCGCCTGTACGCGCAGCAGATCGGATAGATCCGGCGCGCCGCTGGCGTCGATGTCGGCGCGCGTGATCACGGTGACGTCGGCGAGCGAGGCATCGACCGTCTGCGCCTGCCGCGTCGCGGTGACGACGATGGCCGGTTGATCGGTGATCGCTTGATCGTAAGAACTTTGCGCGGACGCGCAAAATGGAATCGCCAGCGTTGCGGCGAACAAGAGATTGGAAAGTGCGGTCATGGATGACCGCTGTTTGATCTTGGCGATCAGGGATGATCGCGACTCTACAGGCTTCATTGCATCTCCGTGGTGCACACCCGCGTGGAGGCGCAACGGAGGAAAAGGTGGGGAAGGCGGCCGGCCGTTCCCGACCGTCGCCCGCCGCGACGCCTGGATCGACGGCGCCGCTGCGACGAATCGCGGAAACGCCGTGTGCAGGCCGGTCTCCGGGCTTGCGAGTTGAGAAGTGCGGTCACGGACGACCGCCTTTTGATTTTCGCGATCATGGGGGATCGCAAAAACCGCTTCATCGATCCATCCGCCTTCCCACGCGACATGTCGCGCAGTGGCCAGTGAATGGATTTGACTCGCCTACCGTTGCGGGGGCAGCGCCGGACTCTCACCGGCTTCCCGTTTCACCTTCTCGTCGTTCGACGATCGGGCACCTGCATTGCGCGCAGTTTAAGCTACCCACTGAACAACTACCAGTTTGTCATTCCGGACGTGGCGAAGCTGCGATCCGGGCTGCGTTTGCAGTCCTGCAAACGCGAACGCCGAAGGCGGCCCGGAGGGCGAGCGCCAAGGACGGCGTGAGTAATCCAGCTTCTGCTCAAAAAACTGGATTCCGGGTTCTGCGCTGCGCGCAGCCCCGGAATGACGGCTCAAACAGCATGGCTTTCTTAAGAGCGCGCCAATCTTGCAAGGGCGTTATTCGCTGTCCGTTTGCGTTTGAACGTCCAAGAGCGCGCCGTCGTCGTCGATGCTGAGGCGCACGTTGATCGGCTTGCAGCACACCTGGCAATCCTCGATGTAACTCGTCGAACCGGCCGATGCATCGACGCCGGTCTCGAACGATTCGCCGCAATAGGGGCAGGTGAGCGCGATGAATTCAAGCATGACGACGTTGCCTTGGTGGTGGCGGCAGGAACAATTCGATCACGTCGTTGAGGAAGCGCTGACCGAGCGGCGTTGCGCGCAGTATGTCCGCATCGTCGCGCAGCCAGCCACGCGCATACGCCTTGCGCAGCGGTGTATCGATTTCGGTGAGAGGCAAGCCGGTGCGCGTCGCAAAATCCTCGATCGGCACGCCGCCGTTCAATCGCAACGCATTCAACATGTACTCGAACGGCAATTCCTCGTGCGGTACCGGCGCATCGCCGCCGATGTGCGCAGACGTTGCCGCATGTTCGAGATAGGCGCGCGGATGCTTCACTTTCCAGCGGCGGCGAACCTGGTAGCCGGTAGCCGGTAGCCGGCAGCCGGTAGGAGCACTGGTACTGAAAATGGAGGCGGAAATATCGTTGACTGCTGCTTTCCGGCTCCCGGTTTCCGGCTTCCGGTTTCCCGCTTCCGTGATCTTCCCGTGTGCGCCGGCGCCGATCCCGAGGTAATCGCCGAAGCTCCAGTAATTGAGATTGTGCGCGCAGCGCTTGCCGTCGCGCGCATACGCGGAAACTTCGTATTGCGCATAAGCGGCCTGCGCGAGCCGCGCCTGACACGCCTCCTGCATCGCCCACGCCGTGTCGTCGTCAGGCAACGGCGGCGGATTCGCCGCGAAGGCCGTGTTGGGTTCCAAGGTCAGTTGATAATGCGAAATATGCGAAGGAGATAATGCGATGGCGCGTTCGATATCGGTCAGCGATTGGTCGACCCTCTGCTGCGGCAGCGCGTACATCAGATCCAGATTGATGTTGTCGTAGCCTGTGTCCTGCGCCTGTTTGATCGCGTGCTCCGCTTCCGCAGCGGAATGGATGCGCCCGAGCGCGCGCAAGTTGTCGTCGTCGAAACTCTGCACACCGAAGCTGATGCGGTTGACGCCGGCTTTCAGGTACCCATCGAAACGACCGTGCTCGACCGTGCCGGGATTCGTTTCCAGCGTGATCTCGCAATCATCGGCAAAAGGCAACCGGGCCGTCGCGCCGTCGAGAATTTCGGCGATCGCATCAGGCGCGAAAAGGCTCGGCGTGCCGCCGCCGAAGAACACGCTGACGATGTCCCGATTCGCGATCGCATCGCCGGAATCGCGCAGATCGCCATCGAGATCAGCCAGCAACGCGGTTATGTATTCGCGTACCGGCAACTCGCCACGCAGCCCGTGCGAATTGAAATCGCAGTACGGACATTTCTTCACGCACCAGGGGATGTGGATGTACAGAGAAATCGGGACTCGGGACTTGGGACTCGGGACTGGTGAGCGAAGCCTGGTTCCCTCTCCCTCCGGGAGAGGAGGCCCCAGCTCTTGAATCGCCGAAAGCGTTTGGCACGGAGCGTTTTGTTTCGCCGACTCTAGATATTGGCCGGGTGAGGATTCGGTCAAAGCAATGGATCGCGGGTTCATGGCGACCGGCTGGCGTCGCGCGGATTGCGGTGGTTATGCATTAGCAGACCCTCACCCCTGTCCCTCTTCCGGAGGGGGAGGGGCATGTCGGCAAGTTTGCGGCACAATTGCACCAGCGCCTGCCCACGATGGCTGATGCGGTTCTTCAACGCGAGTTCGAGTTCCGCCGCGCTGTACCCATCGCCATCATCCGGCAGGAAAACCGGGTCGTAACCAAAGCCCTGCGCGCCGCGCGGCGCATCGACGATGCGCCCGAACCAGCGGCCTTCGGCGATCAACGGCGCGGGATCGCCGGCGTGACGCAGCAGCGCCAGCACGCAGATGAAATGCGCACCGCGTTGTTCATCGGGAACGCCGTCCAGTGCGCGCAGCAGCTTGTCGATATTCGCGACGGCGTTGCCCTGTACGCCGGTGTAACGCGCCGAATACAAACCCGGTGCGCCATCCAGTCTATCCACGCACAGGCCGGAATCATCGCCCAGCGCGGGCAAGCCGGATGCGCGCGCGGCATGCCGGGCCTTCAGGATCGCATTCTCGACAAAGCTCAAACCGGTTTCTTCGATGTCGGTCACATCGAATTCCATTTGCGCGCGCACGTCGATCCCGCTGCCTGCGAACAACTCGCGCAGATCGGCGAGTTTGCCGGCATTGCTGCTGGCGAGAACGATCTTCATGCAGGAAATGGGAAATCTTGACCAGTAAGATGAGTCAGCGCAGCACGTGCCGTCATTCCGGCGCAGGCCGGACTGCTTAGGCGGGATGCCGCAGCAGAACGCCGAAGGCGCCCCGCAGGGCGAGCGTCATGGATGACGCGAGTAATCCAGTCACGATCACGCACGATCATGTCTTGTCGCCACTGGGCCCCGGCCTGCGCGGGGCGGCGGGAATGGATTTTCTGCACGAAGTTATGAGCTTTCCGCCAACGCCGCGCGCTGCATTGCGATCAATTCGATGATGCCTTGCTGTGCAAGCACCAGCATGGCGTCGAGTTCGTTGCGGCGGAAGGCGTGGCCCTCGGCGGTGCCTTGCAGTTCGATGAAACCGCCGCCATCGTTCATCACCACGTTCATGTCGGTGTCGCAATTGGCATCCTCGGCGTAGTCGAGATCCACCACCGGCGCGCCCTGATAAATGCCGACCGACACCGCGGCGATCGCGCCGACGATCGGATTGCGCTTCAATCCATTGCGTTTCATCAGCACATCGACCGCATCCACCAGCGCGACATAGGCGCCGGTGATCGCCGCGCAACGCGTGCCGCCATCGGCCTGCAGCACGTCGCAATCGAGCGTGATCACGCGCTCGCCCAACGCCGCGCGATCCACACACGCGCGCAAGCTGCGCCCGATCAGGCGCTGGATTTCCATGCTGCGGCCCCCTTGACCGCCGCGCGCGGCCTCGCGTTGGCTGCGTTCGGTCGTGGCGCGCGGCAACATGCCGTATTCAGCCGTGACCCAGCCTTCGCCCTTGCCGCGCAACCACGGCGGCACGCGCTCCTCGACGCTGGCGGTGCACAACACGCGGGTGTCGCCGAACGCGATCAGCACCGAGCCCTCGGCGTGCCGCGTGTAATGGCGTTCGATGGAGACGCTGCGCAATTGATCGGGCGCGCGGCGGGAAGGACGGGTGATCGGCATCGGCGATGGTATCGGAACAAGGCCGCGCAGTTTACCATCGGCGCTTCGATCGCAGAATGGACGCGCCGACATGATCCGCAGCATGACCGCCTATGCGAATGCGGAAAGCTCGACTGCACAAGGCTGGCTGGCCTGCGAATTGCGCGCGGTCAACCACCGGTTTCTCGAAATCGGCGTGCGTCTGCCCGACGAATTGCGCGCGCTGGAGCCGGCGCTGCGCGAACGCATCGCCGCGCGCCTGTCGCGCGGCAAGGTCGATGTTGGTCTGCGTTACAAACCGCCGGCATCCGCGGTGGACTTGCTGCTGGACAACAAGACCACCGAGCAACTGTCCGCGCTGGCGTTGGAATTGCGCACGCGGTTTCCTGAACTTGCCACCGATTTCGCGACTTTGCTCGGCTGGCCGGGGTTGCTGGTCAAACCGGAAATGGATCAGGCGGGGTTGGCACAGGCCGCGCTCGCGTTGCTGGATCGCACGCTGGACGAATTCATCGCCGGGCGCGGGCGCGAAGGCGACAAGCTGGGGGCGGCGATCGCCGAACGGATCGACGGCATCGAGACAATCGTCGCGCAATTGCGCGCGCTGTTGCCTGAAATTCGAATGGCGCTACGCGCGAAACTCGAAACGCGCCTCGCCGAATTGGTGCAACCGGTGGAACCTGGCCGGCTGGAACAGGAACTGGTGCTGCAGGTCGGGCGGATGGATGTGGACGAGGAACTGGATCGGCTTGCCGCGCATGTTTCCGAGGCGCGCCGGGTGCTGGCGCTGACCGAGCCGGTCGGGCGCCGGCTGGATTTCCTGATGCAGGAATTCAATCGCGAGGCCAATACGCTCGGTTCCAAATCCGTTGACGCGCGCACCACCCGCGCGGCGGTGGATCTGAAAGTGCTGATCGAGCAGATGAGAGAACAGGTGCAAAATTTAGAATGATGTTCCGTGACACCCCACAAAATCCCTAAAACCCTTGTCATACCGCGATTCGCGAGCTTTTTATTGTCCCATGATGGCCGGTCGTATCCAGCAGAATCCGGCAAAAGTTCTGTACCCATGGTTGTATCCGTTGCAGAAAGGTGAGGTACGGTGCCTTTTCCGCGATGCCTACCGAGACCGCTTGGATGGCTTCTTGATCGCCAGCAGACGCTCGTCAAACCGGAACTCTTGATCGTAAGTCACGGAAATTGTCTTCAGGTCCGTATGCCGCGGATTCACCAGATAGTTCCAAGTCTGATCAATAATGGCACTGGGGATGCGATACAGCAGCGACTTGTCTTCGCGCAACCAAGCGCTCCCCAAAGCGCGTGTCTTATCGATGTCATCGGCCCAAGCGACCGGGAGTTTGGGTACCAAGGCGCGCTTGATTACCGCGTCTGGCACATCCATTCCTACAAGTCGATACCCGTCGGGTATTTCATCCGTTTCGACATCCAGGTGGCAAAGTACCTCGATCAGCGCGCCGGCAGGCTGCGTCGCGGTATACAGCACGTACAGACCCTGCTCGTGCCAGCGAGCCGCTGTGAATGCTCCACCTTTCCCGTCAAGTTCGAGGAATCTGGTTAGTCGCCAGAGTCTCACGCAAACATGCCGTAGCCAATCTGGTACAGACGCTCTTCGACCAGCTTCGTCCCGTGATCCGTGTCGAGCATCTTGATAGGCGGCAGGTGAGTTTCCAGTTGACGAGATGGACGCTCCAGCCACTTTCTGGCCTTTTCCTTGTTGCCGAACATCCGTTCGGCAAGAGCCACTACTCGGGCTACGCGCGCCAGTCGGTCAGATTCGGTCTTGCTTAGCTTCGCGTGATCTTTGATCTTGCGCTCCACGGTCGAGGATGCGCCTACCAGTTTGATGATTTCAGACCGGTCGTAGCCCAAGTCGACGAACTTCTGGATTCTGATCGACGGGATGCCCTGCCGCACTTTTTCGACAAGATCCGCATCAGTGCTAACCATGAAGCCCATAAGTTGGCCTTGCCGTTCGACAGCGCTCATGCCATTGACTCCTTCTCATTTGGGAAAAGTGTACTCCCATTTGGTCAGTCGATCAATCCTGGCACGCGAACGGCCAGATCAA
>JBDTBW010000015.1:0-13397 GCA_039923855.1 Rhodanobacteraceae bacterium
GACCGATTTCACGCTCGATGGCATGGACGAGGATGGCGCGCCATCGTTTCATTTGACCGCGCCGTACTTGGCGCGCCGTGAGGGCGACGATTCGCTATACGTTAACGCGCCGAAGTTCACGATCTTCGGCAGTCAGGGCGCCGACTGGTACGGCACCTCGCAATACGGCTGGGTCAACGCCGACAACACGCTGGTGGAACTGATCGGCAAGGTCGACATGCTGCGTCCGAAGACTGCGGCCGCATCCGCCGCGGAAGTGCACACCAGCGACACCAGCGTGTGGACGAAGGACAAAAAAATGGCATCCGACGCGCCCAGCGTGATCCAGCAGCCCGGCTCTATACTGCGCGGCACCGGCATGAGAGCCGACCTCAATACCCATTCCCTGGAGTTGCTCGCCGATGTGCACGCCACGCTCACGCCGCAACCGCGGAAGCATTGATCCGTCCCGCATTCGTGCGATGTCTGCGCTGCTGCTGGCGGGCATGCTCGCGTGCGGCGCGGCCAACGCGATGCAAGCCGACCGCGACCAGCCGGTCAATGTCAACGCCAATTCGTTTTCCGGCAGCCAGGATTCAGGCAAGACCGTGTTCACGGGCAACGTCAAGATCGACCAAGGCACGCTGCACGCCGACGGCGGCAGCGCGACCGGCTATTTCGATCAGAACAACCAGGTGCAGCGCGTGGTGCTGACCGGCAAACCCGCGCACATGCTGCAGAAACTCGAAGACGGCTCGATGGTGCACGGCTCGGCCGATACCATCGATTACACCGTGTCCGAAAACACCGTGGTGCTGACCGGCGACGCCAACGTGGTGCAGGAACACAAGGGCGAGTTCCACGGCGCCAAGCTCACCTACAACACCGACAGCGGCCAGATCAGCGGCGAAGGCGGCGAAGGCGGCCTGGTGCATATGACCCTGCAACCGAAGCCCAAGAGTGCGCCGGCGAAACCCAAAACCATCGCGACACCACCTGTTCCCGCGCAGCCCGCCGCGGTGCCCGCTCCCGCCAGTTCCACAAACTGATGCTCACCGCGAAAGGTCTGGTCAAGCGTTTTCGCGCGCGCGAGGTGGTGTCCGATTGCGCCTTCGAGATCAAACAGGGCGAAGTGGTCGGCCTGCTCGGTCCCAACGGCGCGGGCAAGACCACGTGTTTTTACATGCTGGTCGGGCTGATCGACGCCGACGGCGGCCGCATCACGCTGGACGGCGCGGACATCACCGGCATGCCGATGCACGCGCGCGCGCGCCTGGGTATCGGCTATCTGCCGCAGGAAGCCTCGATCTTCAGGCGTCTCAGCGTGGCCGAGAATGTGCTGGCGGTGCTGGAATTGCGCAATGACTTGAATGCCGCGCAACGCGAGCGCGAGCTGGAATCGCTGCTGGACGAATTGAAAGTCGCGCACATCGCCAACCAGAAAGGCATCAGCCTGTCCGGCGGCGAGCGCCGCCGCGTCGAGATCGCGCGCGCGCTGGCGGCCAATCCGCGTTTCATGTTGCTGGATGAACCCTTCGCCGGCGTCGATCCGATTTCGGTCGGCGAGATCCAGCGCATCGTGCGGCACCTGCGCGACCGCGGTATCGGTGTGGTGGTCACCGACCACAACGTGCGCGAGACGCTCGGCATCTGCGAGCACGCCTATGTGCTGAACGAGGGCAAGGTGCTGGCGCGCGGCACCCCGGCGGAAATCCTCGCCCACGAGCAGGTACGCAATGTGTTTCTGGGCCACGAGTTCCGGATGTAGCCGGACTCATGCAGGAATCGCGCCGTGTGACCTGTTCCGCGCGCGCCAACAGGGTTAGGATGCGGCAACCCCAACCCATCAGGGCCTGTTAACGCTAACCCAAGTGGCCGCGCCGTCGGCCCTTTGTTGGCAGGGCAAGGCATCACGAGGAAGATGTATGTCGATACATAGACGAGTGATAACGCGGCCATGCGGGCAAAGGACCTCGGCCCGAAGGGTTGCTCCGCAGCCGCCGCCATCCATCGTTGCGCACCTTGTCCATAGAGTTACTATGGCGCGGCGGCGCGCGCCTACTCTGGCAGCCGCTGCAGAAGCAACGCGGCTCGCTTGGGTTAGCGTTAGCAGGCCCTAGTCGCCGATGAAGCCCGGTCTCCAGTTACGCCACCAGCAACAGCTCGCCCTGACGCCGCAATTGCAGCAGGCGATCCGCCTGTTGCAACTCTCCCAGGTCGAACTGGAAACCGAGTTGCGGGAACTGGCCGAGACCAATCCGCTGCTCGATCTCGACGACGCCAGCGACGCCGATGACGAGGACAAGGACAGTGCCGGTGACGAGCCCGTTGCGGACGCCGCGGAGGCCGTGGCCGAACCGGACATCACGGATTGGGACGAGCGTCCATTCGGCGGCGATTTGCCAATGCCCGCTTACGGCCATGACGATGAAGACATGCCCGAGCACCAAGACGCGGTGCAGGAAGGCTTGCGCGAACACCTGATGTGGCAACTGAACCTGACGCCTTTCAGTGGCCGCGATCATGCGATCGCCGAAGCGCTGATCGATGCGCTGGATGGCGACGGTTATCTGCGCGAAGGTCTGGAACCGGTATTGGCGGCCGTCATCACGCTGTCGCCCGCGCCCACTGTCACCGAAGTGGAAGTGGTGCGCCACCGCGTGCAGCGTTTCGATCCGACCGGCGTTGCCAGCCTCGATCTCGGAGATTGCCTCGGCGTGCAATTGCAGCAGCTCGATACGACCACGGACGGCTTGGCGCTCGCGTCGCGCATCGTCGTCGCCGAACTGGAATTGCTGGCACGGCGCGACTTCCAGAAACTGTCGCGCAAGCTGGACGCCGAACTTGACGAGGTGATCGCCGCCGCCACGCTGATCCGCGGGCTCGATCCGCGCCCCGGCGCGGCGTTCGATCCGGCGCCCACCGAATACGTCGCGCCGGATGCCTATGCGGTGAAACTCGACGGCCGCTGGCGGGTGGCGCTGTCGCCAAACTGTCAACCGAGGCTCGCCATCAACCGGCATTACTGCGATCTGATTGCGCGCGCGCGCCGCGCGGATGCCACGTATTTGCGCGGGCAATTGCAGGAAGCGCGCTGGCTGATGAAAAGCCTCAAGGCGCGCGCCGACACGCTGTTCAAGGTCGCGCAGGCGATCGTGCGCACCCAGAGCGCATTTCTGGATTTCGGCGCCGAAGCGATGAAGCCACTGGTGCTGCGCGAAGTCGCCGAGGAATTGGGCATGCACGAATCGACCATTTCGCGGGTGACCACCCGCAAATATCTGCACACCCCGCGCGGCACCTTCGAGTTCAAACATTTCTTTTCCAGCGGCGTGGCCACCGATGATGGGGGCAGCGCCTCGGCGACCGCGATCCAGGCCATGATCCGCAAGTTGGTGGCCGAGGAAAATCCGTGCAAGCCGTTGTCCGATCAGGGCTTGACCGCCCAGCTGAACAGTCGCGGCATCAAGGTTGCAAGACGCACCGTAGCCAAATACCGCGAGGCAATGCGCATCGCCAGCTCCGGCGAGCGGCAGCGCGGGAGTTGAAGGGCTGCCAAAGGAACTTTCCTTTCACACGCGCACTCGCAAGATAGGGAAGATCGAAAGTCGAACGCGGTTGTCATCGGTTCCCGGTTACTCAGAACCACAAGGAGGTTCGCCAACCCAAAAATCATGTGGTAATCCACCCTCTTCCAGGAGTCAGCCATGCAAATCCAGATCAGCGGCCATCAGATCGAAGTCACCCCCGCCCTGCGCGATTACGTGGATACCAAACGCGAACGACTGGCGCGGCATTTCGATCATCTGACTTCGCTCAACGTCGTACTGGAGGTGGAAAAAACGCGGTTGGCGCACAAGGCCGAGGGCACGCTGGCGGCGTCCGGCCGCGTGCTGCATGCGGACGCGGTGGAAGGCGACATGTACGCGGCGATCGACGCGCTGTTCGACAAGCTCGATGCGCAGGTACGCAGGCACAAGGAAAAGCTGATGAAGCACCGCCGCGACGACGGGGCGGCCGCCGAGGCGTAGGCAATGTTCATTTATTCCGTTCGTGCCGAGCGTAGCAAGCGATAGCGAACGAAGTCGAAGCACTTCCGCTGTCCTTCGACTTCCTCACATCTCAAAGCGCGGCCATCCATGGCCGCTCCCTGTGTCGCGCCTTCGGGGCTACGCTCGGCGAACCGGGAATGGGTCTGGCACAATGCGCGCTTGACGATCCGCCGCGGCGCCGCGGCGGCGTCCACACTAGGGCCTGTTAACACTAACCCAAGTGGCCGCGCCCCCGGATCAAGTCCGGGGCAGGCTTGGCACTTTGTTCGCAGGGCAACGCATCACGAGGAAGATGTATGTCGATACATAGACGAGTGATAACGCAGCCATGCGGGCAAAGGGCCACGGCCCGAAGGGTTGCTCCGCAGCGACTGCCATCCATCGTTGCGCACCTTGGCCATAGAGTGGCGGAGTCTGCCCCGGACCCCGATCCGGGGGCGCGACGGCGCGCGCCTTGTCTGGCAACCGCTGCGGAAGCAACGCGGCTCGCTTGGGTTAGTGTTAACAGGCCCTGATGTCTTGAACCGATTGAGCGCCCGCGAACTGTACGACAGCGTGCACGAACGCATGGCCCTGCGCTGGGTCGCCGGCCGCAAAGGCGAGGCGCGCGCGCTGGAACCCGGCAAGCACGGCGCGCGCCGGCCTTCCGAGATCGGTTACCTCAACATCATCTATCCCAACAAGCTTCAGATCATCGGCAGCGAGGAACTCAAGTATCTGGACGGCCTGGACTCGCGCCAGCGTTGGGAAACAGTGCAGAAGATCGTGGCGCAGCAGCCGGTTGCGCTGGTCGTCACCAAGGATCAGGCGGTGCCGACCGATCTGCGCGAGGCCGCCGAGGAAACCGACTCGCCGCTGTGGGTCAGCGCCAAGCGCGGCCACGAACTATTCACTTATCTGCAATATCACCTGGCGCGCGCATTGGCGCGGCAGGTGACGCTGCACGGCGTATTCCTCGAGGTGTATTCGATCGGCGTGCTGATCACCGGAGCGTCCGGCACGGGAAAAAGCGAATTGGCGCTGGAACTGGTGACCCGCGGTCATCGGCTGGTTGCCGACGACGCGCCCGAATTCACCTTGATCGCGCCCGACGTGATCGACGGCGCCTGTCCGGATCTCCTGCGCGACCTGCTGGAAGTGCGCGGCTTGGGCGTGCTCAACGTGCGCGAGATGTTCGGCCATACAGCCGTAAAGCCGTCCAAATACCTACGCCTTATCGTGCATCTGCAATCGGTTCGCGAGGGCGAGGAAGCCGACGCGATGACACGCCTGACCGGCGACACCGGCTGGCACGAAGTGATGGACGTCAAGGTGCCGCAGATCACCGTGCCGGTCGCGCCCGGCCGCAATCTCGCGGTGCTGGTCGAGGCCGCCGTGCGCAGCCACATGTTGAAGGCCAAGGGCCTGGACCCGGCGCAGGTATTCATCGATCGGCAGGCCCATCAGTTGCAGCGGATGTCGTGGTAATTGCGGCACTCGCGCTATCCCTCCATTTTTTTGCGATCATCCCTGATCGCGAGAATCAAAAAGCGGCCATCCATAGCCGCGATTGATGTACATCGCTGTACGTGAAAGCGGCCATCCATAGCCGCACTATTCAAAAAAGCATGAACCAAACTCCACCAACCGAGCAATCCACCCGCACCCGCGTGATCGTGCTGAGCGGCTTGTCCGGCGCCGGCAAGACGGTTGCACTGCGCGCGTTCGAGGATCTGGGTTTCTACTGCGTCGACAATCTGCCGACCACTCTGCTGCCGGCGCTGGTGGCGGCCTTGACCGGCGGCGAGCGCGAACCGATGGCCCGGATCGCGGTGGGCGTGGACGTGCGCAACCGCGGCGACCTGCAACGCTTGCCGGAAGCGCTGTCGGAACTCACCCGCGCCGGCGCACAGGTCGAGTTGGTTTTTCTCGACAGCAACGACGAAGTGCTGCTGAAACGTTATTCGGAAACCCGCCGCCGCCACCCGCTGTCCGAAGGCAAGCGTTCGCTACCCGACGCCATCGCGGAAGAACGCCGGCGCCTGCGCCCGCTGGTCGCGATCGCCGATCGCGTGGTCGACACCGGCGAAATGAACGTGCACCAGTTGCGCCGCGCGATCGCCACCGGTTTCGGTGCGGCCAGCGGCGAGACCACACTGCTGTTCGAATCCTTCGCCTACCGGCGCGGGCTGCCGCCGGATTCGGATTTCGTGTTCGACGCGCGCTGCCTGCCCAATCCGCATTGGGATCCGCGGCTGCGCCCGCTGTCCGGCAAGGACGCGGCGGTGCGCGAATTTCTCGACAGTCAATCGCTGGTCGGACAATTTCTCGACGATATCGCGCGATTGCTGGACGAATGGCTGCCGCGTTTCGAAGGCGAGGACAAGGGTTATCTCACCGTCGCGATCGGCTGCACCGGCGGCAGGCACCGCTCGGTTTATCTGGCCGAGCGTCTGGCCGAGCGTTTTCGCGGACGCCGCGAACAAGTGTTGACCTTCCATCGCGAACTGGATTGAAGGAGCGGTTTGCAAAGCTACTGCGCTCGGCCTGATCCAATCATTACGTCGCGCGCCGGCGATGCTCGGGGTACGGCAAGCAACCGTCCGTGGTGCGTTTTCCGATCGGCATCCTTGCCTCACCCTCAGCCATTGAGCGCGATGCTCCGGCATCGCGCAAGTACAATGGCTTCGACCTGCTCTCCGGTGGCGCGCAACCCCGGATCAAGTCCGGGGCAGACTCTAGCTTCGCTCGCGACGCTTTTCAAACCGCTCACGGCACTCCCTGGATTGAATTTTGCTTGACTCACAACCATGAAATCCGCAACCGCCCTGCACGATCACGTTGTCAACGCCGCCCCCGGCGTCGGCGTGCTGCTGGTCACCCACGAGGCGATCGGCCAGGCGCTGGTGGCCGCGGCGCGTCATGTGATGCCGCATCTTCCGCTGCGGGTGGCCGTGGTCGAGATCGACAGTGCCCTCGATCCGGCGCAAACGCTGTCGGACACCGCGGAATACGCGCGCGCGCTCGATGCCGGCGGCGGCGTGCTGGTGCTGTCGGACTTGTATGGCGCCACGCCGTGCAACGTCGCGCAACGCCTCGGCGGATTGGGCGTGCACGCACGCTGCGTATCGGGATTGAATCTGCCGATGCTGCTGCGGGTGTTGAACTACGCCGAAAAATCGCTGGACGAACTGGCCGAAATCGCCGCCAGCGGCGGTCGTGGCGGCATTTTCATCGACAAGGCTTGAATGTCGGGAGCAGAAAGCGGGTAGCCGGAACAGCATAATGATGTCCGAATGGTCTCCGTTCTCCGGCTCCCGGTTTTCGGCTTCCAGCTTCCTGCTTCACACTGGTAACGTAGCGCCATGCGCGCACGCGCCCTTCGGTTGTCGTCCATGCAGGAACAGGAGATCACCGTCAGCAACAAGCTCGGTTTACACGCGCGCGCGTCGGCCAAGCTGGTGCAGCGCGTGCAGGGCTTCCAGTCTTCCGTCTGGCTGATCAGCGGGTCGCGCGAAATCAACGCCAAGAGCATCATGGGCGTGATGATGCTTGCAGCCGGCATCGGCACACGATTGATCGTGCGCACCGATGGCCCGGACGAAAGCGAGGCGTTGGCCGCGGCGATCGATCTGTTCGATCGCAAGTTCGACGAGGGTCAATGAGGCGCCTGCTGCCCGGCACCGCGGCGGCGTCCGGCATGGCGCTCGGACGGGCGCGGCTGGAACAGCCGGCTCGCTTCACCATCGATACCACGCCGCTGGCGGCGAACGAAATCGAACCGGAAATCGCGCGGCTGGAGCGCGCGCTGACAGCCACGCAGAACGAGCTGGCCGAATTGCGCGACAAGCTGCACGGCGCACTTGCGCGCGAGGTCGGTGAATTCATCGACGCGCATTCGCTGCTGCTGCGCGATGCCGAACTCGTCAACGGCTTGCGCGACATGATCCGCAAGGGCCGCTACCGCGCGGGCGCGGCCTTGAAGGCGCAGCGCGATCGCCTGGTCGCGGTGTTCGACGCGATGGACGACCCCTATTTCCGCAGCCGCCGCGAGGATGTCGATCACGTGATCGCGCGTGTGCAGACCGCGCTGGCGCGGCAGGCCAGCAACGAGGAGAAGAAGCTCGCCTCGCGCGTCGGCGAAATCCTGGTCGCCGACAGCATCGCGCCGGCGGAACTGGCACACCTGTCCGGACACGGCATTCTGGGAGTGATCTCGGGATCGGGCAGCATCTATTCGCACAGCGCGATACTTGCGCGCAGCATGAACCTGCCGATGCTGGTCGGTGTGCGCGATGCGCTGGACGATCTGCGCGACGGCGATCTGGTATTGGTCGATGGCGAGCGCGGTGAAGCGGTGGTGCATCCGACCGCGCAGGATCTGACGCGTTATCGGAATTGGCAACGCGATGTCGCGCGCGAAGGCCGGCGGCTGGCGCAATTGGCGCAAGCGCGGACCGTGACCGCCGACGGTTGCGAACTGCGCCTCTACGCCAATGCGGAAATGCCCGCCGACATCGCGCAGGCGCGCGCGCTCGGCGCGGCCGGCATTGGCCTGTATCGCACCGAGTTTCTTTTTCTCAAACGCGACCGCCTGCCCGACGAGGAGGAACAATTCGCGGCTTACCGAGATCTGGTGCTCGGCATGGGCGGCGCGCCGGTCACCATCCGCACGCTGGATCTTGGCGCCGACAAGGCCGACGGCACCGGCCTTGCGATGGCCGCGGAACCCAATCCCGCGCTGGGGGTGCGCGGTGTGCGGCTGTCGTTGCGGCGGCCGGCGATCTTCGCGATGCAGTTGCGCGCGATCTTGCGCGCGTGCTGTTACGGGCCGGTGCGCATCCTCATTCCGATGGTGACCGATGCGAGCGAGGTGACCGCGGTGCGCACGCTGCTCAACCATTGCGCGCGCGACCTGCGCACCGAAGGCCACGAGATCCCGGATCAGTTCGAGATCGGCGCGATGGTCGAAGTGCCGGCCGCGGCGATCGGTGTGCATGTGTTGCTCGAGGTTTCCGATTTCCTGGCGATCGGTACCAACGACATGGCGCAATACGTGCTCGCCGCCGATCGCAACAACGACGCGCTTGGTTCGCTTTACGATCCGCTGCATCCGGCGCTGCTGCGCCTGCTGGCCCGGGTGCTCGGCGCCGGCCACCGCGCGAAGAAACCGGTGAGCTTGTGCGGCGAGATCGCCGGCGATCCGTCGTTCGCGCCGCTGCTTGTCGCGCTGGGCCTGATCGATTTCAGCATGCATCCGGGACGCATCCTCGCCCAACGCGATGCGCTGGCGCGCTGCGACCGTGGCGCGTTGCGCAAACTGGCGCCGCGCCTGTTGCGCGCGCGCAGCCGCAACGAAGTGGCGGCGTTGTTGAAGAGTGTGGTCTAGGAGCGCGGCTGCCCGCGACGCTGTTTCCCCTCTCCCTTCGGGAGAGGGTGGCGCGAAGCGCCGGGTGAGGGTCCGGAATTGCGAGAGCGGCGCCGAAATGCGGAGACGCAAAGTCATTGATCACATGTGACCCCGAACCCTCCCCCCAACCCCTCTCCCGGCGGGAGAGGGGCTTCATTAACGCGCCGCTCCGCGATCGTCAACGCCACCTTGTCGCGCAGATACACCGGCAGCGCGCGCTCCGGCGGCAACACGTCGCCGGCGGCGAAGCGTGGCGCGGCCAGCCGCGCGACATCGCGCGCTTGCGGAAACCGCGCGCCTTCGGCCCAGCGCGGTGGCGATGACAGGCGAGCGAGAATGGCATCGCGATAGGCATCCCAGCCGCTGCCGATGACATTCCACCCTCTTGGCGACAATGGCAATACCATGTCCTCCGCGCGGGTCACGCGCTCTTCGTCGAGCGGTTGCACCAAACCATCGGCATCGAATCGGAACGCACCGGCATAGACTTCGCCCATACGCGCGTCGATCACCGCGAGCACACCCGCATCATCGCGCGGCGCCTGCATCGCCAGCACGGCCAGCGAGGAAACCGGTACCACCGGCAAGTCCAGCGCCAAGGCCAATCCCTGTGCGATCGATGCACCCAGTCTTACGCCGGTGAACGCGCCAGGTCCGCGACCGACCGCGATACCGTCCAGTTGCGCGCGCTTCAAGCCAGCGTCACTCAGCAGCGACTCGGCCATCGGCAACACCAGTTCGGCGTGCCGGCGCGGCGCGATCTCACTGCGCTCGATCAGCGTATCGCCATGCAGCAAAGCGACCGAGCAGGATTCGGTAGAGGTTTCGATGGCGAGAAGGTTCATGCGCGCATCCTAACTCGCATCAAAAAACGCCTGCACGTCATCGAGCTCGCGCGTGCGTGGCATTGGCGGCAGGCTGGCCAGGAACAACTTGCCGTAGCCGCGCGAGGTCAATCGCGGATCGCACAGCATCAGCACGCCGCGGTCGTGAACGTCGCGGATCAGCCTTCCCGCGCCCTGCTTCAAGGCGATCACCGCGCTTGGCACCTGCCATTGCGTAAACGGATTGCCACCGGCGCGCGCGAGTGCTTCCAGCCGCGCCTGCAATACCGGATCGTCCGGCGCCGCGAACGGCAATTTGTCGATGACGACGCACGACAAGGCTTCGCCGGCGACATCCACGCCTTCCCAGAAACTGGCCGCGCCCAGCAACACGCCGTTGCCGGATTCTCGGAAATCGCCCAGCAAGCGATGCCGCGGCGCGCTGCCCTGCACGAACAACGGATAAGGTGTTTTGCCTTGCAGCAATTCGGCGGCGCGTCGCAACGCACGATGCGAAGTGAACAACAAAAAAGCGCGGCCTTGCGACGCACGCAACACCGGCAACGCCGCATCGATCACGCGGTCGGTGTAATCGCGCGCGGCCGGTTCCGGCAAACCCTGCGGCAGATAACACAGCGCCTGCTGCGCGTAGTCGAAGGGGCTGCCCAATGCCAGCGTGTGCGGATCGTCCAGTCCCAACTGGCGCGTGTAGTGATCGAAATTCTCCGCGACCGACAACGTCGCCGAAGTGAAAACCCACGCCGCATTGGATGCCTCGCGCAACGCGCGCAACGGCGGCGCGAGATCCAGTGGCGTCGCGGACAAGGTGAATCCGCGTTCGCTGATCTCGTACCAACGCACCTCGTTCTCGTCCGCGCGATCGGCGATGCGCGCCAGCCGGTCGCCAGTTGTGAGCGCGCGTTCGTGAACGCTTGCCAGTCCTTTCGAACGCTCGGCCTGCCCGCCCAGCGCCAGCGTCAAATCGTCCAGCGCGGCATCGATCGCTTGCAACGCGTCGTGCGCGCCCGCGTCGGCTTCCAGTTGCACGAACGCGCCGCGTTCAGGCAACGGATCGAAGGCGAGCCGCGCCTTGCGGATCGCATCGTTCAACCCATCCAGCGCCGGTTGCAACATCGCCAGCGCGCCGGGTTGCCCCGCGCATTCGGCCAGCGCATCGCTCGCCAGTTCGATCAATTGCCGCGCGCTGATGTTGACCGAAAAAAATTGCCCGGCCAATTCCGGAATCTGGTGCGCCTCATCCAGAATGAAAGCGTGCGCGCCAGGCAGGATGTCGCCAAAGCCTTCCCGCTTCAGCGCGAGATCGGCGAACAACAAGTGGTGATTGACCACCACGATGTCGGCTTCCTGCGCGCGCCGCCGCGCCTTGAATACGAAACAGTCGTCGAAGAACGGGCATTCCGCGCCCAGACAATTCTCCGCCGTCGAGGTCACTCGCGGCCACAACGGCGAAGCTTCCGGCACTTCGGCCAGTTCCGCACGATCGCCACTGCGCGTGCGGCCGCGCCACGCGCGGATCGATTGCAAATCGCTGGCCTGTGCGCGCGACTTGAATTGCCCGTCCTGTGCGGTTTGCTCGAGACGATACAGGCACAAGTAATTGACGCGGCCTTTCAACAACGCGGCATCGACTTTCGCGCCCAGCACCGAACGCACCCGCGGCAAGTCGCGATGGAACAACTGATCCTGCAGATTGCGCGTGCCGGTGGACACGATCACGCGCTTGCCCGACAACAGCGCGGGCACCAGATACGCGAAGGTCTTGCCGGTGCCGGTGCCGGCCTCGGCCACCAGCGTGCCGCCGTCGTCGATAGTTTCCGCCACCGCGTCCGCCATCGTCTGCTGGGTCTCACGCGGCGCGAAGTTCGGCAGCTCGCGCGCGAACGGGCCGTCCGCGCCGAGCAGCGCGGCATTGTCGTAGCGGTGCATCGTCTCCGTCATCGCCTGAGTATGGACGAGTGCCTCGCCTTGCGAAACCTCATTGCGCCCGGCCGCGGTCGAGCGGGCTCAGCACACCCCGGCCGCCGCGGTTCAATACATGCGTGTAGATCTGCGTGGTCGACACGTCCTTGTGACCGAGCAGTTCCTGGACCGTGCGGATGTCGTAGCCGTCCTCGATCAGGTGCGTGGCAAACGAATGCCGCAGCGTGTGCGCGCTGACCGGCTTTTCGATGCCGGCACGCGTGCGCGCGCTTCAACGCGCGGGCCAGAATCGCGTCGTCGAAATGATGGCGCCGCTGCGCACCATCGAGCGGATCGATGGAGCGTTGCAGGGATGGAAACACGAATTGCCAACCGAACTCCCGCGCGGCATTCGGGTATTTGCGCGCAAGCACATGCGGCAGCCGCGTTTCGCCAAAACCCGTAGCGAGATCCTGACCATGCAGCAAACGAGCGCGCTCCTGTTCCCGCTGCAACGGCTCGATCAACGAACGCGGCAGCATGGTGCGCCGATCTTTTCCGCCCTTGCCGTCGCGCACCGTAATTTCGTTGCGCGCGAAATCCACATCCTTCACGCGCAGGCGCAGACATTCCATTAAACGCATCCCGGTGCCGTACAACAGACTGGCCAACAACTATGGCCGGCCTTCCATCGTGGTGAGCAAGTTGTGGGCCTCATCTTGCGACAATACGGTGGGCAGCCGTTGCGGGCGTTTGGCGCGCACCACGTTATCCAGCCACGGCAATTCGACCGTCAGCACTTCGCGATACAAAAACAGCAGCGCCGAGAGCGCCTGATTCTGGGTACTCGCGGCAACCCGCACCCGCACCGCGAGATCGGATAAAAAACACTCGACCTCCACCGCACCCATTTCGCGCGGGTGGCGCTTGCCGTTCAGCCGAATGTAGCGTCGTATCCAGCCGAGATACGCCTGCTCCGTGCGCAAGCTGTAATGTTTCAGCCGCAATCGCCTGCGAACTTCGTCGAGAAGACGCGGTGCGGGCAACGTGGAACCGCCGGCTTTTACGCCCCCGGAACCGGAGTGATAAGACATTCGGTTCACCTCAACCGCCCCGGCTTTCCCGGAGGCTCCAACTCTTGAGAGGATGGAGCCATGAACAAGTCAACGAGGTACTCACCGGAAGTACGGGAGCGGGCGGTGCGGATGGTGCTGGAGCACCAGAACGAGCACG
>JBDTBW010000016.1:0-16764 GCA_039923855.1 Rhodanobacteraceae bacterium
GCCCGTCCAGGAACAAATCACGCGTTGTCGCCGCCGCGATGCGGTTGTAGTAGGCCTGATCGTGGGGCAGCGGCACCGACGAGTCGAGCACATGTATCGTGGCGGTCATGCTTTCGTGGAACAGACACACCAGCTTGTAGTTGCCGGGCGTCGGAAACACCACCGTATAGCTCTGGCCGTTGCCCAACGGCCCGGAATTGACGCATTGCGTGCCGTCGAAGCCGGCGGGACTGGGCGTGACGCCCGGACACCCGACCGGGAACGGCGGGCGCACCTGGTCTGTGATCAGGAAAGTCACCGTGTGGGGCTCATCGGTATTCAACTTCCAAGTGATGCTGTCGCCGGCATGCACCCAGATTTCGTTGGGAAGGAAGGCCAGCGCCTGGGTGCCCTTGTCCTGCTTCTGGGCGCCGACGGATGCCTGCCACTGTGCTTGCGCCAGCGGTGCAGCGGCGATGCCGATGGCCAGGCACGCCGCGATTGGTGCGATATGCATTTTCACGTCATCTCTCCTGTGGAAAGCCATGCGGCCTCACCCGATCATATTCCATAAAGGACTATAAAGGACTATCAGGATTACGAACAAAAAAAGACCCCGCGAATGCGGGGTCGAGTGAAACCTTTCGTGGCAGCATGTATCAATTGCCTTGATTGGCCGCGACCTTTTCTTTCTGCGCGCGCTGCAATGCCTGATTGTGTTCGTAGGCACGGCTGTAGCTCGTCGCGCACTCGGCGTAGCCGATGCAGGCGTTGAACAGCATGCCGACTTCGCGCTTGGTCAGCGGTTGCAGCAAGCGCGGATCGACAGGTCCGGCCTTGCGATGCGGCCCCACCGGGTCTTTCTGCGTGAGGTAGCCGGACTGCATCGTGGACGGGCCGTTTTGCATGGCCTGCTGCTGGATTTCGCCCTGAGTGGGAGCGGGTTGGGATGGTGGGCCGCCGGCATAAGCGGTGCTGGCCGCCATGCCGAGGCTTGCGCAAACGAGGATGACGAATGCATTGCGTTTCATGACGAGCCTCCGACGGGCGGCAGGCTTGTCCAAAGTCCGACCGCACAGATACTCGAGGCGCCGGGATCCATCCACAGCGCGAAAGCGGGAGCTTTCACACTGGGATTCCGCAGAAGGGGATCGCGATTACAGCGGATGCGGTGCGTCTTGAAGGGCGGTGCAACAACGCGGGCTCAGCGCTGGCCCGTTACCAGCGTGCCGATTGCCTCGCCGCGCATGATGCGCATCAGATTCCCCGCGCGGGTCATGTCGTAAATGCGCAGCGGCATGCCGTGATCGCGGCACAGCGCAATCGCGGCGGTATCCATCACCTTCAGGTTCTGGGCGATCACGTCTTCGTAGGTGACGTGTTCGAAACGGTGCGCATCTTTTTTCTTTTTCGGGTCGGCGCTGTACACGCCATCGACCTTGGTGGCCTTGAGCAACAGATCCGCGCCGACCTCGACCGCGCGCAACGCGGCGGCGGAATCGGTGGTGAAGAACGGATTGCCGGTGCCGGCGGCGAACAACACGATGCGGCCTTTCTCCAGATGTCTGACAGCACGCCGGCGGATGAAATCCTCGCAGACGTCGTGCACCGAAATCGCGCTCATCACCCGCGCGAAACCGCCGCGTTTCTCGATCGCGTCCTGCATCGCCAGCGCGTTCATCACCGTGGCCAGCATGCCCATGTGGTCGCCGGTGATGCGGTCCATGCCGGCCGCGGCCAGCCCCGCGCCCCGGAAAATATTGCCGCCGCCGATCACCACGCCGATCTGCACGCCGGCCGCGCGCACCTCCAGGATTTCCTCGGCGATGCGGCCGATCACCTTGGGATCGATGCCGTAATCCACCTCGCCCATAAGCGCCTCACCCGACAGTTTCAGCAGGATGCGCTGGTGCTTGATCATGGCGGGCATGCGGCGGCTCCGGGTGGGGCAAACAGCGGGATTGTAGCGGGAAGGAACAGGGAGCAGTGGGCGGCGATTTCATACACTGTCGTCATTCCGGGGCCGCGCGCAGCTCGGAACCCGGAATCCAGCTCTCGTGCGCGTGCAAAGCTGGATTCCGGCTTTCGCCGGAATGACGACTTCGTTGTTAAGCTCACCGCTCACGTTCCGCATTTCCACAAACAAAAAAACCGCGGAAGTCCGCGGCCACGGAGCTCTTGGCCATGGACGGCGGCTTTGGCCGCTTTCAAAGCCAGGGATGACTACTAAGCCAATCCCGCCTGCTTCATCACCTCGGCGGCGAAGTCGTCTTCTTTCTTCTCGATCCCTTCGCCGACGGCGAGGCGATGGAAGCCAAGCACCTTGGCTTTCTCTTTCGCCAATGCATCGCCGAGCGTGACCGAAGTGTCGAGCACGAACGGCTGACCGGTGAGCGAGATTTCCGACAATATCTTCTTGAGCTTGCCGCTGACCATTTTTTCCTGGATGTCGGCCGGCTTGGCGCGATCCTTGTCGCTCATCTGCGCCAGCGCGATGTCCTTTTCCTTCGCCACAAAGTCGGCCGGAACATTTTCCGGAGAGACGTAGGCGGGGTTCATCGCGGCAATGTGCATGGCGATATTGCGCGCCAGTTCCGCATTGCCACCGTCGAGTTCGACCAGCACGCCGATGCGGCCGCCGTGCACGTAGGCGCCGATGGTCCTGGCGCTGTCGATGCGCGCGAGCCGGCGCAACTGCACGTTTTCGCCGACCTTGGCGATTAGCCACTGGCGGCCTTCCTCGAGGGTCGGGCCATACGAAGTTTTCGCGGCTTTGAGCGCGTCGATATCCTGCGCGTCGCTGGCCAGCGCGGTATTGGCCGCCTCGTCCGCGAACTTCAGGAAGTTCTCGTCCTTGGCGACGAAATCGGTTTCGGAGTTGACTTCGACCAGCACGGCTTTGCCTTCGCGCTGCGCCAGCGCGATGCGCCCTTCCGCGGTGATGCGGTCGGCCTTCTTGTCGGCCTTGACCAGCCCCTGCTTGCGCAGCCAGTCGGAGGCGCTGGCGAGATCGCCATTGTTTTCGGCGAGCGCCCGCTTGCATTCCATCATGCCGGCGCCGGAGCGCTCGCGCAGTTGCTTGACCATCGCGGCGGTGATTTGCATGTCTCTGTACCTTTGTTGATTTGCGAGCGCCGCAAGCTGCGGCTTATAGCCCCTCTCCCATCGGGAGAGGGTGAGATGGAGTTGTCGCGAGATGCGTTGAAGCGCATCTCGCGCCGGCGAACGCCTTGTCCAAGGATGGACAAGGCTGGGTTGCTTGGCGAGGCAATGGGCTGCCGAGTCTAGCAACAGGGGTGAGGGCTCGATTGAAATAAGCAGATGGAGTCTTGCGTGAAGCTATTCAACGCGGAGAGCCGAACCCTCATCCGGCGCTTCGCGCCACCACGGAGCTCTTGGCCATGGATGGTGGCTCTCCCGGAGGGAGAAGGGAAAGCATCCGCGCGGCATTGCAAGATTGCGAAGCCCGCGATTACTCGGCTGCTTTTTCCTCGACCGCCTCGTTCTCGGCGACTTCCGCCTTGACTTCGTCAGACGTGGCCGCTTCCGGCTTGGGTGCGTCTGTTGCCGCCGGTTTCGCCTCGGTTTCACCCGGCGAAGCCGAGGCGGACTCGGCAGAGGCCGTTTCCGGGGTAGCCTCATCCCGCTTTGCCGGCGGCCCGCTGCGACGTTGCTGTTGCTGCGGCGCCGGTTTCTTGCCGGCGTTGCGGCGCGGTGTGGGGCGGCGGCGGTCGCCGTCCTTGTCCTTGGCGACCGGATTGCCCTCGGCGTCCAGTTCGACAAAGTCGTTGGCATCGCCGCGCGCGGCGGCAGGCGCGGCGGCCTTGCCTTCCAGGATCGCGTCGGCGGCGGCGCGCGCATACAACTGCACCGCGCGGATCGCGTCGTCGTTGCCGGGGATCGCGTAATCC
Organism: Rhodanobacteraceae bacterium; assembly: GCA_039923855.1. Classification (GTDB taxonomy): domain Bacteria; phylum Pseudomonadota; class Gammaproteobacteria; order Xanthomonadales; family Rhodanobacteraceae; genus 66-474. Next base: position 3,891 of record JBDTBW010000016.1, read on the forward strand.
ACCAGCGCCGGATCGTAATTGGTGTCGACCACCGCCACCACCGGGATGCCGAGCTTCTTGGCCTCTTTAACTGCGATGTCCTCGTGGCCGATATCGATCACGAACAGCGCGTCGGGCAGACGGTTCATGTCCTTGATGCCGCCGAGCGACTTCAGGAGCTTTTCGCGTTCGCGCCGCAGCGACAGCACTTCGTGCTTGACCAGCTTCTCGAAGGTGCCGTCGGTCTCGCCGGCTTCCAGTTCCTTCAAGCGCGACACCGACTGCTTGACGGTGCGGAAATTGGTGAGCATCCCGCCCAGCCAGCGCGCGTTGACATACGGCATGCCGCAGCGATTGGCTTCTTCCTCGACCGACTCGCGCGCCGAGCGCTTGGTGCCGACGAACAGCACGGTGCCGCGTTTTTGCGCAAGCCCCGAGAGATAATTCATGGCGTCGGTGAAGAGCGGCAGCGTCCGCTCGAGATTGATGATGTGGATACGCCCGCGCGCGCCGAAAATGTACGGCGCCATCTTGGGATTCCAGTAACGGGTCTGGTGGCCGAAGTGGACGCCGGCTTCCAGCATTTGTCTCATGGTGACGGAAGGCATTGCACTGTTCCTGTAATGTTCGGACGATTTGCACCGTCCCGGGGTTATTGCCTCCACGCATCCGGTTTCGATCCCGCCGTCACTTGCAATGGCGGCGAAACACCCCGAAATCGGTATCGATAACGTGTGAGAATTTGCGGCTGATGCCGCTGTGCTGGCTGGCCTGCGAGCAAACCAGCCCGTAAAGCCGTACAATTCTAGATTGTTCCTCGCTTCGACTCAAGCGCGCTGAGCACTTTGTTGGTGTCGCAGCTCAAAGATTCCATGGTCACGCTTGTGATTGAAAAGGTTGATCGTCCGCGCCGTTGCTTCGCGCCCCCTCACCGCAACCTTCTCCCCGCGGGGGAGAGGGAGACAAGCGCGCAGCGCTTGGCGGGTGAGGGGAAAGGCTTGGCTTCAAACGGAGGCGCCACGTACGCTTTCTTGCCCTGATCTGTACCCATGCCCGTCACTCTCAAATCCCCGGATGAAATCGAGAAGATGCGTGAAGCCGGCCGCCTCGCCGCGGAAGTGCTGGCGCTGATGGTGGAGCACGCCAAGTCGGGCGTGACCACCGAAGAACTCGACCGCATCGCCCACGACCATATCGTCGATGTGCAGAAGGCGGTGCCCGCCAATGTCGGCTATCGCGGGTTCCCCAAAACCCTGTGCACCTCGGTCAATCATGTGATCTGCCACGGTATCCCCAGTCCCGGCAAGATGCTGAAGGACGGCGATATCGTCAATATCGACGTCACCGTGATCAAGGATGGCTGGCATGGTGATACCAGCCGGATGTATTTCGTCGGCAAGCCTTCGGTGCTGGCCAAACGGCTGGTCGATACCGCGTTTGATGCGATGATGCTCGGCATCGCGCAGGTACGGCCGGGCGCCACGCTCGGCGATGTCGGCCATGCGATCCAGCAACACGCGGAGGCCGCCGGCTATTCGATCGTCAAGGATTACTGCGGTCACGGTATCGGCCGGATCTACCACGACGAACCGCAGGTTTTGCATTACGGCCGCACGGGCGAGGGCATGCGTCTGGAGAAGGGGATGACCTTCACCGTCGAACCGATGATCAACGCCGGCAAGCCGTCCGCGAAAACGCTGCCCGATGGCTGGACGGTAGTCACCAAGGATCACTCGCTGTCGGCGCAGTGGGAACACACCGTGGCGGTCACCGATGATGGCTTCGAGATACTGACGCCGTGGCCTGATGCTTGAAAGAAGCGGGCGAAGCATAGAAGCCGGATGTCGCCGCCATGTATTGGCAGTAAAAGCTCGTCATTCCGGCCTGCGCCGGAATGACGCTAATGTAGGTCAGCCTTCTCATTTATTGCTCTGCCCAATGGTGACCGAAGCCACTTCGAGTATTGTCGGCATTCCCACCCTCCCGCGCCTGCCGTCCGCCTTGCCGCGCGCCGGCGTCTCGTCGGAAGCGCGCACCGCATTGCGGCAGATGCTGGGCGATCACGCACGCGCATTGGCGGTCGCATTCCGCGATGGTGTTGATGCCGCGCACTTGACGGCGGCGCGCGCGCAAGCGGTCGAACGGGTGCTTGCACACGTGTGGACGGCGTATCTTGGCGAAACCGAAGAGACCGCGTTGTTCGCGATCGGCGGATTCGGACGTGGCGCCTTGTTTCCGCATTCCGATGTCGATCTACTGGCGCTGGTCGACGATAGTGCCGCGGCGTCCGTGGCGCGCGCGCTGGAAGCCTTGTTCGGCTGCCTGTGGGATATCGGTTTGAAACCGGGCCACGCGGTTCGCACGCCAGCGCAGTGCCGCGAACTTGCGGTGGCGGATGTCAGCGTCTACACCAGCCTGCTGGACGCGCGGCGCATTGCCGGTGCGCACCATTTCGACGCGGCATTGCGTGTGATCGTCGATGACTCCGCGCTGTGGCGACCCGGGGATTTTCTCCGCGCCAAGCGCGAGGATCGCGCTGCGCGTCACGCTCGCCACGACGACACCACGCATAATCTCGAACCGAATTTGAAGGATGGTCCCGGCGGTCTTCGCGGTCTCGATCTGATCCGCTGGCTCGGATATCGCGTCGCCGGCGCGAAAAACCTCGACGCGCTCGTCGACGGAGGATTGCTCGATGCGGGCGAGCGCGATGCGCTGATCGACGCCGAAAAAGTTCTGCAACGCTGCCGTTACGCTCTGCATCTGGAGGCCGCCCGCGCCGAGGAGCGGTTGCTGTTCGACTGGCAGCGCGCGCTGGCCGCGCGGCTTGGCTACGCTGACGATGGCCGCAATCTGGCAGTCGAGCAGTTCATGCAGGATTATTACCGCGCCGCCGGCATGGTCGAGCGTTTGCTCGCGCAATTGCTTGAGCGTTTCGACGAGCATCTGCATCCATTGCCCGCGCCGCGCGAGCTGGATGCGCGTTTCGTCGCCCGCGGCGCACGATTGGAATCGCGCGATCCTTCGCTGTTCGCGCGGGAACCTGCGGCACTGATCGAGGCGTTCGCCTGTCGGCTCGATCATCCCGAATTGACCGGCTTCAGCGCGGCGGCGATGCGCGCGATCGGGCAGGCTTTGGAAAAACACGACGCACGACTCGCCGACGAATCACAAGTTCTCACCGCCTTCGCCGCGCTATTGAGGCGCGGGGCGCCCGCGGTGCCCGCGCTGGAGACGATGAACCGCCACGGCGTGCTGGCCGCGATGCTGCCCGCGTTCGCGCAAGTGGTCGGGCGGATGCAATACGATCTGTTCCATATCTATACGGTCGACGAACACACCTTGCGCGTGCTGCGCAATATCGCGCGCTTCGCCGAACCGTCCGCGCGCACGGATTTCCCGCTGGCCTGCGAGGCTTTCGCGCGGCTGGATAAACCTGAACTTCTGCTGCTCGCCGCGTTGTTCCATGACATCGCCAAGGGCCGCGGCGGCGATCATTCGGAATTGGGCGAAGTCGAAGCGCGCGCGTTTTGCGCCAAGCTCGGTCTGCACGCGAGCGACATCGAACTGGTCGGCTGGCTAGTGCGCTGGCATCTTGCGATGAGCGTGACCGCGCAGCGGCAGGACATCAGCGATGCCGACGTAGTGCATGCGTTCGCGGTACAGGTCGGCGATTGGGAGCGGCTCGATCATCTCTATCTTTTGACCATCGCTGACATTTCCGGCACCAGCCCGAAGCTCTGGAATACATGGAAGGACCGCCTGCTCGCGGATCTCTACACCGCCGCGCGCTACGCGCTGCGCGGCGACCTGGCGCGGCCCGCGCAAGCGCCCGGGCGCGCGCATGAAATGCGCGAACACGTCGTTGCGATATTGACGGAGCAGAGGCGCGACGAGCAGGCAACGCGGCGGGTGCTGGACGATTTCCCAGATGACGCCTTGCTGCGCCAGCGTGCGGAGCAAATCGCCTGGCAGGCGGGCGTGTTGCTCGACGCGAAGGATGCCGCGATCGTGGTCTCTGCGCGTCCGCACTCTCCGCGCGGTGGTAGCGAGGTGTTCGTGTGCGCGCCGGATCGCGACGGCGTGTTCGCCGCGGTGGTGGCCACACTCGATCGCGCGCATTGCAGCGTGGTCGAGGCACGCGTGCTGGCCACCCGCGGTGGCCGCGCTCTGGATGTGTTCACCGTACTCGATGCCGATCAGGCCAAGCCCATCTCCAGCGAACGCGCACGCGAATTGCGCGCTGCATTGATGCGCGCACTGGCGCCGGGCGCGCCTCGCGCACGGTTTCCGCGTCGCGGTCTGGCGCGGCGGTTGAAGCATTTTCAGCGACCGCCGCACATCGATTTTCATGCGGCCAATGACGGCGCGCGGACACGCATTGCCCTGGTGTGTACCGACCAGCCCGGCCTGCTGGCGCGCGTCGCGCAGGCCTTCCTCGACACTGGCGTGCGCGTGCATGATGCGCGTATCGCCACCTTTGGCGAGCGCGTCGAGGATTTTTTCGAAGTGACCGACCGCAACGACTCGCCACTGGATGCGCAGACGCAGATCGCGCTGCGGGCGACCTTGCAGCGCCAACTCGGCGTTGACGTCGAACTCGAAGAGGAAACCCATGCGCGCGCTTGAATCCACGATAGACGAAGCTTGGGACTCGCGCGCGGCGCTGACCGAAGCGCGTATCGTGCAACTGCACCCGCATCTTGAACGCGTGCTCGACGCGCTGGAAGCGGGCAGCCTGCGCGTGGCCGACCCGGATGGGCAGGGCGGCTGGCGCGTGCATCAGTGGATCAAGAAAGCGGTGCTGCTGACTTTTCGCATCAATGGCAACCGCGCGATGGATGGTGGCGCGATGGCGGCGTTCGACAAAGTGCCGTTGCGTTTCGTCGATGCGGATGAAACCGTGATGCGCGCAACCGGCGCGCGGATCGTGCCCGGCGCGCTGGTGCGTCGGGGCGCGTTCGTCGGCCAAGATGCCGTGTTGATGCCGAGCTACGTCAACATCGGCGCGCACGTCGGCGCCGGCACGATGGTCGACACTTGGGCCACGGTCGGCTCCTGCGCGCAGATCGGGGCGCGCGTGCATCTGTCAGGCGGCGTCGGTATCGGCGGTGTGCTGGAACCGTTGCAAGCCACCCCGACCATCATCGAGGACGGTTGCTTTATCGGCGCGCGTTCCGAAGTGGTCGAGGGAGTGATCGTCGAACACGGCAGCGTGATCGGCATGGGCGTGTTCCTGGGACAATCCACGCGCATTTACGACCGCGCGACTAAACAAGTGACATACGGACGCGTGCTGGCGGGCAGCGTGGTAGTGGCGGGTTCGTTGCCGGCCACGGATGGGTCGCACAACTTGTATGCGGCGATCGTCGTCAAGCGCGTGGACGAAAAGACGCGGTCCAAGACCTCGATCAACGAATTGTTGCGGAGCGTGGAATGAGCGTTGTCGTGTACGGCCTTCCCACCTGCGATACCTGCCGCAAGGTGCGCAATTGGTTGCAGCGGTTCGATATCGAGCACGAGTTTATCGATTATCGCGCGCAGCCAATTCCCGCGACGACGCTGAAGAAATGGGTGCGTCGACTCGGGGGATGGGAGAAACTCGTCAACAAATCCTCGACCACCTGGCGCAATCTTTTGCCACAGCGCAAGAATCCGGGGACGGATGCAGAGTGGACGTTACTGTTGAAGGAATATCCCGCATTGATTCGCCGTCCGGTTATCGTGCTGGAAAATGACAGCGTGCACATCGGTTTCAGCGACAACGGATTCAAGAAACTGTTTGGCAAGCCATGAGCGACATCCTCGACCTCACCTGCGAGTTGATCCGCCGCCGCTCGCTGACGCCGGATGATGCAGGTTGCCAATCGATGCTCGCGGAGCGGCTGATCAAAAGCGGCTTTCGATGCGAGCATCTGCGTTTCGGCGAGGTGGATAATCTGTGGGCGACGCACGGCCAATGCGCGCCGGTATTGGTTTTCCTCGGCCACAGCGACGTGGTGCCGAGCGGGCCAGAAGGGGACTGGACCTCGCCACCATTCGAGCCGGCGATTCGCGATGGACGTCTTTACGGCCGTGGTGCGGCGGACATGAAAAGCGGGGTGGCGGCGATGACGATCGCGCTGGAACACTTCGTCGTCGCGCATCCCAATCATCGCGGCACCGTCGCGCTTTTATTGACCAGCGACGAGGAAGGCCCGACCAACATGGATGGCGTACGCCGCGTGGTCGAACACTTCCGCGCCACCGGCCAACGCATCGATTACTGCGTGGTCGGCGAACCGTCATCGAAAGAAAAACTCGGGGATTTGATACGCGTCGGTCGGCGCGGTTCGCTGTCCGGCGCGCTCACCGTGCGCGGCGTGCAGGGCCACGTCGCCTATCCCGAAAAAGCCTTGAACCCGATCCACGCGGCCGCGCCCGCGCTGGCCGAACTCGCCGCCACGCGTTGGGACGAGGGCAATGATGCTGATTCAAACAATATGTTTCCGCCGACCTTGTTCCAGGTTTCCAACATTCAAAGCGGCACCGGCGCGCTCAACGTGATCCCTGGCGCACTGACCGCGCAGTTCAACTTCCGCTTCGGCACCGCCAGCAGCGCGCAAAGCTTGCGCGAGCGCACCGAAGCGATCCTGAAACGACATGGCCTCGACTACGCGCTTGAATGGAATCTTTCCGGCGAGCCGTTCCTCTCGTCCGCGGACGGCAAGTTGCGCGAAGTCGTGACCGCGGTTTGCCGCGGACTGTGCGGCGTCGAGCCCGAAGCCAGCACCGACGGCGGCACCTCCGACGGCCGCTTTATCGCGCCGCTCGGCGCGGAAGTGGTGGAACTCGGCCCCGTCAACGCGAGTATCCACAAGATCGATGAGCATGTCTTCGTGGAGGATTTGGAGCGGTTGCCGGCGCTTTTTCAAGCGATTTGCAAACGCATATTGCAGCACTGATGATTGGCCCGGCGGCTCGATCTATTTGGAAAAGAATGAGGCACTTATGAAGGCATTGCGATTGAAATACTGCAGCAGATTTGTCGCTGCAAGCGTCGCGATTGCGCTCACGCTCTCTCAGGTTGCTTGTACTAGCGCGCCCCATCAATCGGCTACCCGAACCCGGGAGAACGATGATCTTGCCGCTGCAAAGGCCGCAATCCAACGTGGAGATTTTGCTACCGCAATTCCCCTCATCAAGATATCGGCCGTATCTGGAAATGCTGAAGCTCAGGATATCTTGGGCCGTGCGTATCAGTATGGCTCAGGGGTTCCACAGGATTATTCGGAAGCAGTGGAATGGTTCCGCAAGGCAGCAGAACAAGGGAATGTCGATGCGGAAGTTCGATTGGGCTCGAGGTATATGAATGGGGAGGGGGTTCAGCAAGATTATGCCCAAGCGGCGGCTTGGTATCGCAAAGCCGCAGCCGGAGGTAGTGTGATGGCAATCTATGGTCTTGGCCTGATGTACGAAGATGGTGAAGGAGTTGAGAAAGACGACGCTAAGGCGCAAACCTTGTATCGCCAAGCAGCGCCAAGAATGATCAAAGCCGCGGGGAGCGGAAATGTTTATGCCCAATCCAGCCTTGGACAGATGTACCGTGGCGGCCAAGGTGTGCAGCAGGATTCTGTTCAAGCCGCGGAGTGGTTCAAGAAAGCAGCGGCGCAGGGCCAAGCCACGGCGCAGTTTAGCTTGGGCCTGATGTATGACGACGGGATTGGAGTTCCGCAAAACGATGCACTTGCATTCGAGTGGTATAGCAAGGCTGCTATGCAAGGAAATTCGTCCGCTGAAAACAACTTGGGTCTGATGTATGAGGGCGGGCGCGGTACGGCTAAAAACATGGCGAAAGCGGTAGCGCTCCAACGTGTGGCCGCAGAGCAGGGAAATCCGGTGGCGCAAGCTCATTTGGGCCAGTTGTTTAGATTCGGCTCAGGAGTTCGCCAAGACTATGAGGAAGCTTTGATGTGGTATCGCAAAGCTGCCGAGCAAGGCAATGCAGATGCACAGAATGCTCTGGGCTTCATGTATGAAAATGGCTTGGGAGTGTCGAGAGATGCGGCCACGGCAATCGATCTATATCGGAAAGCCGCGGCGCAGGGCGAAAGCGATGCCGAAGCGAACCTCGGGCGGCTGTACCTCGAAGGCATCCAAGTCGAACAGGATTATCGCGCGGCTTTCGTTGCCTATAGCCGTTCCGCGGCTCAGGAGAATCCGGCAGGAGCAAATGGGTTGGGAACGATGTACTTTCAAGGCAAAGGAGTGGCCAAGAGTATTGACCGCGCCGCGACATTGTTCCGCGAAGCCGCGGACAATGGCGACGCGGATGGGCAATTGAACCTTGGCGATCTTTACGTCAATGGTGACGGTATGGCGCGCAATCTCACAGTTGCCTATGCCCTGTTCGAGTTTGTTGCGGAAGGGACGAGCCTCAGCAAGGCTAGGGGTGTGGAGAGTAGAGATACTTTGCTGGGGATGATGGATCAAGATCAGGTCGTTAAAGGGCAAGCGCTCTATCAACAAATGCAAGCACGGGGAGTTGCTCAAGCGTTGAAAGCTTATTTTATGGATAATCCATAGTCGCCAAGCCGCTAGTTTGGTGGTCGGGGGCTTGGTCAATCGTCAACGAGCCGCTACGGGTTTGAGAGTTATCTTGTATTTCGCCGCCCCCGGCAACAGCGGCGTCGGCGCGCCGCGCATCCAATCCTCGTGACCTGCGCCGAAGTAGGGCGTCAACGGGTTGTCGGCCTGGCCCGATGGCATTTCGAGGATGCCGTGCGCCTCGTCGCCGGGCATGACGTCCATGCGCATCGACGCGCCGAAATCCGGGTGCTGCACGCGCGGCATGTCGCGGTCGCCGGGCAATTCGTCGGGCGGCATGTCGATGAAACGCGCAAGAAAGTGCGGCAACGCGACCGACAGCGGGTGATCGATTCGCGCGGTGTTGCGTTCGCCCCAGGTGCGTGACGACAGCGGACCGAGCAATTCCGCCAGATCGTCCGCAACCTCGCGCGCAGAATCGAGCAGCAATGCATTCCAGTCCTTGTACTTCGGATCGACTAGCCACGCCGGTTTTTGCGTGACCATCGCCCATACAGCGTATTCGTCGATCTCCGCGTTCGGCCATTTGAACTCAGAGGATTTCGATTTGGCGAGCGCCGCGAACGGGGCCAGCGCGTTGCCGCGCACACGATCGTGGAATGCACGCACGATGCGATAACCGACGCTGTCGATCACCGCGCGCGCCTGCCAGTGTTCGACATAGGGTTTCAGTGCCAGCAGTTTCGGATCGCGCGTGTTCGCCAGCGTGTCCAGCAGGAGCTTCTGCCAACGCGCCAGGAACAGCGCGCGGTCGTCGAGCTGGATATTTAACATGTCGCGCGGCGCGAAGTGATTACGCGAAGTCAAGTCGTCGCGAATCTGCTGCGCCCGCGCGCCCAGGTCGTAACCGCCGTCGCTGAGCAACTTCAATGCCGTGCCATCGACCAGACGTTGATTCGCGGTCCATAGCCGCGCGTTCGGCGGATTCTCGATGCGCGGATCCTGCGCGGGCGCGGCAAAACCAATCCACCCGATTCCCACTTTCGACCAATCGGCCAGTTGCGATGGATCGAAACCCGCGCGCAACGGGATCGCGCTGCCCGCCACGCTCCAGCCGATGAGCCCTTGTGCATCGGCGACCACCATGTTCTGCGGTGGAATCCCGATCGTGGGCGCCAGCGCCAGTGCATCGTTCACGCTGTGAGCGGTTTCCATTTTCAACAGATTCAAGTTCAGCGCGCGCGGCTCGTGAGCGATCCACGCCAGCGCCAGTGGCGTGCCGTCGCTGTCCGTGGCCATGATCGGACCCCAGATCGTGTCCTCGACGATGAAGTGCTCGTCCGGTGCGCCGTGCACACGGATGACTTCGTCGTGACGTTCGATCGTCGCCCAGCCGTTCGATGTCGGGTAACGCGACGGATCGCTTGGCGCGCGCAGCACGCGCACCCAATCCATCCAGTCGCCTTCGGTGTTGGTGAAACCCCAAGCGATATGGCCGTTGCTGCCGATCACCAGCGCCGGCACGCCGGGTAGGGTGACGCCGTTCAAGTCGATCGTTTGTTTCGGATCGGCAGGATCGGGATAACGCAGGCGCGCGCGATACCAGATGTCGGGCACGCGCAGAGTCAGATGCGGATCGTTGGCGAGCAACGCCGCGCCGCCGGTCAGCGCGCCGCCGACCGCACAACCGTTGCTGCCGATGCCGGTGTCTTCTCTGGCCGTCGCGGCAATTGCGAGTGCGCCCTGTGCGAGCGAAACGCGGATTAGCGGATGCGTGCGCAGATCGAACACACCCGCGTTGGGCATCGGTACCGGCGTATCGATTGCGTCTTGCAGCGGCGCCTGCCAGCGCGGATCGGGGGCCAGCAGAAAATCCGCCAACGCTTTCGGCAGCACCGCACGCAGTCGCGCGATGTTCAACTCGCGTACGTTCTCGCCGTCCTGATTCAAATCCAGAAACATCGCGTCGATCGCCAGGATTGAATCTTCCGTTCGCCATTTTTGTGGTTTGACGCCGAGCAAAAGATATTCCCACGGCCGCATGTCGAGCGAATGCAGACCCGCGTTGACGCCATCGCGATAGGCGTCGAGCAGATCGCGCTGGTGCGGCGTCAGCATCGCCAATTCGCGCCGCGCCAAGACGCGGAAGCGGTGGCGACGATGATTCTCGTCGGCTTTCAATGCCGCCTTGCCGACCAGTTCGGAAAGCTCACCTGCGGCGTTGCGGCGCAGCAGATCCATCTGGAAAAAACGTTCCTGGCTGTGCAGGAAACCGAGCGCATAGGCAAGATCGTGATGGTTGCGCGCATCGATGGTCGGCACGCCGTTGACATCGCGTGTTATCTGGACTGGCGCGGACAAACCACGCAATGCGATTGTGCCGTCGAGTTGCGGCCGACTGCCGGCCAGCAACAGCCAACAAACCGCGAGCGCCAGCGCGATCAACAGCAGCAGCGTGATGAGGATTCGGCCGAGCCAGCGCATATGATCCCCAAGCAAGGTCACCCTGATATCCGTCATCCCGGCCAGGGAGTGGCCGGGATCCAGTGCCATGGACCGCAACGTCACTGGATTCCCGCTTTCGCGGGAATGACGACTATATCGTCAGCGAATTGCGATCACCCACCCGTTTCGATTCGTTCCACTCTCCGCAACCCGCGCGGCAACAGGCCGCCGCGTCCGGCGCGGTTGCCGCCGTATTCGACCAGATCCGCCCACTTCAAGGTGAGTTTGCGCGCGCCGGCGTACAGCGTGACTTCGCCCACGCCTTCCGCGACCGCGGCGATGCCGGCCCCGCGCTCCTCGCCAGATTTCAATTTCGCTTTCGGAATCTCGATCAGTTTGTTGCCGCGGCCGCGTTCCAGTTCCGGCAAGTCGGCGATCGAGAACATCAGCAGATGCCCTTCGGTGGTGACCACGACCAGTCGATCGCGCGCGGGATCGCGCACATAGGCCGGCGCCAGCACGCGTGACCCATCGTCCATGCTGATCACTTGCTTGCCGGCCTTCTTGTTGACGAGCAGCGCGTCGAAGCGTGTCAAAAACCCATAGCCCGCATCGGTCGCCAGCACCAGCCGCGTGTCCGCGTCGCCAATGGCGAGCGCGTCGAAATGCGCGCCGGGCGGCGGTGTGAAGCGGCCGGTCAAGGGTTCCCCGTTGCTGCGTGCGGATGGCAGGGTGTGTGCGGGCGTCGAATAGCTGCGTCCGGTCGAATCCAGAAAGGCGACCTGCTGCGCGCTGCGCCCGCGTGCTTCACATAGATAAGAGTCGCCCTCGCGATACGACAACTCGCGGGCCTCGACGTCGTGGCCCTTGGCTGCGCGCGCCCAGCCTTTCGTGCTCAACACGATCGTGACCGGCTCGGAAACCACCAGTTCGCTCATCTCCAGCGCTTGCGCCGCGGCGCGCGTTACCAGCGGCGAGCGGCGCGCGTCGCCGTGCTTGTCTGCGTCGGCGCGCAATTCCTGCTTGACCAGCGTCTTCAGCCGCGCTTTCGAGTTCAAGGTGACCTCGACCCTGGCGCGTTCCTCTTCCAGCTCGTCGCGCTCGGCGTTGAGCTTCATTTCTTCCAGGCGTGCAAGTTGGCGCAAGCGCGTTTCCAGGATGTAGTCGGTCTGTTCCTCACTCAACTTGAAGCGCGCGATCAACGCGGGCTTCGGCTCGTCTTGGCTGCGCACGATCCGGATCACTTCGTCCAGATTCAAGAAAACAATGCGCAGGGCTGCGAGCAGGTGCAAACGCCGCTCGACCTTCGCCAACCGATGTTGCAGACGTTTGGTGACAGTGTCGGTGCGGAAGCGCAGCCACTCCTCGAGGATTCGCTTCAGCGTCTTGACCTGCGGTCGCCCGTCCAGGCCGATCATGTTGAAGTTGACGCGGAAACTCTTTTCCAGATCGGTGGTCGCAAACAAGTGCTGCATCATCGATTCGACGTCGACGCGGTTGCTGTGGGGGATCAGCACCATCCGCACCGGATTCTCGTGGTCGGATTCGTCGCGCACGTCCTCCAGCATCGGCAGTTTCTTGGTGCGCATCTGCGTCGCGATCTGCTCGATGACCTTGGCCGGCGAGACCTGGTGCGGCAGCGCAGTCAGCACGACGTTGCCGTTTTCTTCCACATATACGGCGCGACAGCGCACCGAGCCCGCGCCGGTCGCGTATATCGCCAGCAGTTCGTCGCGCGGTGTGATGATTTCGGCCTGGGTCGGATAATCGGGGCCGCGCACGTGTTCGCACAGCGCGGCGATGCTGGCTTCGGGCTCGTCGAGCAGATGGATGCACGCGGACGCGATCTCGCGCAGGTTGTGCGGCGGAATGTCGGTGGCCATGCCGACCGCGATGCCGGTCGAGCCATTCAACAACACATGCG
>JBDTBW010000017.1:0-30857 GCA_039923855.1 Rhodanobacteraceae bacterium
GGTGGGGTCTCGTTGTGCGGGCGCGGACGCTCAGAACGTCCGCGTGGGCACGGTGATCACATCGCCGGGTTGCACCGGATAATTGGTGGACAAATCGCCGGACTGCAGGATCTTGTCCAGTCGCACGTCGTAGGCTTTGGTGCCACCGGCGGCGACCTTGCGGTACAGCTCGGTGTCGTCCGGTGCGGCGAATTCATTGGTGCCGCCGGCCGCGAGTACCGCGTCCAGCACGGTCATGCCTTGGCGGTAGGGAATCGACACCGGCTGGCGCACCGCGCCGGTCACGCGCACGCGCGACAGATACTCGTGGCTGCGTAATTCGGTCAGGATCACGGTGACCTGCGGGTCGCGGACGTAATCCTTGAGCTTGTCCTTGATCTCGGCGGCGACTTCCTCAGGCGTCTTGCCGCCCGCCTGCACATCGCCGATCAGTGGCACGGTGATCATGCCATCCGGACGCACCGGCACGCTGGTGCTGAGATCGGGGTTGTGCCAGACGGAAACCTGGACCTGGTCGTCGACACCAATGTGATAGGCCTGGACGGCTTGCGCTTCGGGATTGAACGGCGGCGCCTGGGTGGAGCCGTTGGGATTGCTCGCGCAGGCCGCCAGCAGCAGGACACAACCCAGCGCGATGAAACGGAAGAGGATTTTCATGATTTTCGCAGTCCGTTCGGGGAGGGCCCGGAATCGTAAACTTATCACAGGAATGTATCGGCTAAATGTATGTAGGCTTGCTTAGGCATCGTAGAAACCGCGGTACCACTCGACGAACCGGCGTACCCCTTCTTCGACCGGGGTAGCCGGGCTGTAGCCGGTATCCCGAACCAGTTCGGCGACATCGGCGTGGGTATCGGGAACGTCTCCCGCCTGCAGCGGCAACAGGATTTTTTCCGCCTTCCGGCCCAAGCACTGTTCCAGCACTTCGATGTAATGCGCCAACTGAACCGGTTGATGATTGCCGATGTTGTAAACGCGGTATGGAGCCGAAGACGATGCCGGAGTCGGATGTACGAAATCGAAAGCACGATCCGTGCCCGGTACCCGGTCGAGCACCCGGATCACCCCTTCGACGATGTCGTCGATGTAGGTGAAATCACGCGTGTGATGACCGTGGTTGAACACCTCGATAGGCTCGCCGGCGAGGATTTTCCGGGTGAACAGGAACAAGGCCATGTCCGGCCTGCCCCACGGCCCGTAAACCGTGAAAAAACGCAAACCCGTGGTCGGCAGGTTGTACAAATGGCTGTAGGTATGCGCCATCAGCTCGTTGGCTTTCTTGGTCGCGGCGTAAAGGCTCAAGGGATGATCGACATTGTCGTTCACCGAGAACGGCAGCTTGCGGTTGGCGCCATAGACCGAACTGGAGGATGCATAAACCAGATGCTCGATCCCGCCATGCCGGCACGCCTCAAGCACATTGATGAAGCCGACCAGGTTGGATTCGACGTAGGCGTACGGGTTCTCGATTGAATAACGCACGCCTGCCTGCGCGGCCAGATTGACCACCCGCTGCGGCCTGAAATCGGCAAATGCGCGTTCGAGCGCGGGCCGGTCTTCGAGATTGGCCTTCACGAAACGAAAGTCCGTTGTCACACGCAAGCCTTCGAGCCGTGCCTGCTTGAGGCTTACGTCGTAATAGGGGTTGAGATTGTCGTAGCCGAGCACTTCGTCGCCGCGCGCCAGCAAACGCCCGGCAAGCGCGGCGCCAATGAAACCCGCGGCTCCGGTGACCAGTATGCGCATTCCTTGTTCCTTCCAGTGTGCCGGTGCCGGCAAGCGCGTCTGCCGCAAAACGCAAGAGTCGTTACAACCGCAGCGATTTTCCAGCCGGCCAGCCAGATCTACAATCGATCGTCGACCGCTTCGCGTGGCAGCGCCTGTTTGACATCGAACAGCACGCAACCGGGTTTGCCCAGCGCACGCAGCGCGGCCGGTCCCATCGCCGTGAACTGTCGGTGCGCCACCGCCAAGACGATCGCGTCGTAACTGCCCGGCCGCAGATCAGGGGTCAGCTCAAGGCCGTATTCGTGACGCGCCTCATCGGCGTCCACCCACGGGTCATGGACATCGACCTGGGCGTCGTAATTCCTGAATTCGTTGATTACGTCGATCACGCGGGTATTGCGCAGATCCGGGCAGTTTTCTTTGAACGCCAGTCCAAGTACCAATACCTGCGACTGCGCCGTATGGATGCGGCGTTGCACCATCAGCTTGATCACCCGCTGCGCGACCTGTTGGCCCATGCTGTCGTTGATGCGCCGACCGGCCAGGATCACCTCCGGGTGGTAACCGATCTGCTGGGCCTTGTGCGTAAGATAATACGGATCGACGCCGATGCAGTGTCCACCGACGAGCCCAGGCCTGAACGGCAGAAAGTTCCACTTGGTGCCGGCCGCGGCGAGCACCTCGCTGGTGTCGATGCCGAGGCGATGGAAAATCAGCGCCAGTTCGTTGATCAGCGCGATGTTGAGGTCGCGCTGGGTGTTCTCGATGACCTTGGCCGCTTCGGCGACGCGGATGCTGGATGCCTTGTGCGTGCCGGCGGTGACGATCCGTCGATACAACGCGTCGACGAAATCGGCGACTTCCGGTGTCGATCCCGAGGTGACCTTCACGATCGTTTCGAGACGATGTTGTTTGTCGCCGGGATTGACCCGCTCCGGGCTGTAGCCGGCGTAGAAATCGACGTTGAACTTGAGGCCCGATTCGCGCTCAATGATCGGCACGCAGATTTCCTCGGTCGCACCCGGATAAACGGTGGACTCGAAGATCACCACGCCACCGCGTTGGATCGCGCGCCCGACGGTGCGGCTGGCCGACTCCAGCGGGCCGAGATCGGGACGCTTGAACGCGTCGATCGGGGTTGGCACGGTGACGATGAAGACGTTGCAGTCGGCGAGATCCGCGAGGTCCGCGCTGCACCGCAGATGCTCCACCGAACGCAATTCCTCCGGCGACACTTCCAGGGTGTGATCGTGGTGCTGCCTCAGTTCCGCGATGCGGGTCGTGTTGATGTCGAATCCGAGCGTTGGCGCGTGACGTCCGAAACCAACCGCCAGCGGCAGGCCGACGTAACCGAGGCCGATCACGGCGAGGCGCACCTGTTCGGGGCGGGGCAGCGGCGCGGCATCCATTAGGGGACTCCCGGATTTTTATCGAAGAAGGGTTTGCAGGTGGCGCATCCGCTGCAAGCGATACCCTATGCTGACACGCGCCTCGCAAAATTCAACGCCAGCAGCGAGATACCGATCAGCACGATGCCGAGGGTTTCCGCCAGCGACGGCCGCTCGTGCAACAACGCCCACGCGAACAACACGCCGACGACCGGCACCAGCAGACTGGTCAGCCCTGCTACATTGGCAGATAACCGCTGAACGATCAGCAGCCACATCGCCCAGCCAATTCCCGACGACAGCAGCGCGTTGTAGGCGAGCGCCGCGATGAATCCGCCGCTCCAGTCGATGTGCCGTTCCGGCACAATCAGCGCGAAGATCACCAGCACGATCGTGCCGAACAGCATCTGCCACGCGGTCAGCCGCAAGGGGCCGATCTCGGTGCGCTGGAACACGCGCTTGGAAATCACCGTGCCGATCGCCCAAGCCAGCCCGCCGCCCAACGCGAACAACGTGCTGCGCAATGTGCCGGCGAGATGCCAGGGTTCGATCACGAACAACAAACCGAGCGCGGCGATGGCGATGCAACCCCACTGCTTCGCGCTCGGCCGGTCGTGCAACAGCGCCCATGCCAGCGGGATCACCCAGAACGGCATGGTGTAGGCGAGCAGCGCGGTCTTGCCGGCGCCGCCGCCGACCAGCGCCCATTGCACCAACGCCTGAAAACCGGTGGTCTGCGCCAATCCGATCAGGATCGTAGGCAGCAGCGGCGGCAACGCGAACGACTCGCGCCGGACCGCGAGCAGCACGAACAACACCGCGGTGCCCAGCACGTAGCGCAACGCGCAGAAGGTGAAAGGCCCGCAATAATCCAGCGCCCACTTCATCACCGTCCAGTTGAGTGACCAGATCACGCTGAGAGCGGCAAGCGCGATCCAAGCGGCGCGTTCGGGGTTGGAATCGCGTGACATGCTCGACATGCAAAGAAAAGGGAAGCGTAGGATAGTGTCTCTCACCACCTCTCCGCCGCGCCCGCAAAGGACCGACCATCATGCAACAGCTACTCGCAGTTATCTTGATCGCCACGCATTCATCCGGTGCGGTCGCAGTGTCGCTGGCCGCCGCGCCCACGCAAAGCGATTGGCGCGTCATGCAGCGTTATCAACCCGGGGGCGATGGCGGCTGGGATTACCTCAATCTCGACGCGGCGACGCAACATCTCTACATCAGCCGCTCAGATCGCGTGCTGGTGCTGGATGCGCGCGACGGAAAGAAGGTCGGCGAGATCGACGGGTTGTCCGGCGTGCACGGCATCGCGCTTGCGCCGGATATGCATCGCGGATTTATCAGCAACGGCCGCGCCGATACGGTGACGGTGTTCGATCCGGCCTCGTTGAAAATCGGGCAAACCATCGCGGTCGGCGCCCACGGCCCGGACGCGATCCTGTACGACCCGTTTTCCAAACGGGTCTTCACCTTCAATGGCCACAGCAACGACGCCAGCGTGATCGACGCCGGCAGCGGCAAATTGCTCGGCACCATCGCACTGCCCGGCAAACCGGAAGAGGCCGTCAGCGACGGCCGCGGGCATGTCTATGACAACATCGAGGACAAGCACGAACTGGCGGAAATCGATCCGATGGCGATGAAGGTCATGAATACCTGGCCGCTCAAGGATTGCGAGGAGCCTTCCGGTCTCGCGATAGACACCGCGCACCATCGGCTGTTTTCGGTGTGTCAGAACAAGACCATGGCGGTGACCGATGCCGATTCCGGCAAGCCGGTCGCCAACGTGGCGATCGGCGACGGCCCCGACGGCGCTGCATTCGACGCGCAACGCGGGCTCGTGTTCAGTTCCAACGGCGAGAGCGGTACGCTGACGGTGGTGCGCGAAGATGACGCGGATCGTTTTTCCGTGATCGCCAATGCGCCGACCCAGAAGAGCGCGCGCACACTCGCGCTGGATCCGCAAAGCGGACGCGTGTATCTGTCCGCCGCGCAATTCGGCGAGCGGCCCGCGCCCACTGCGGAACATCCGCATCCGCGGCCGTCGATTGTGCCGGGCAGTTTCACCATCCTTGTCGTTGGTCGATGACGAGAAGGGTTAGCGCCGAGAACCGCGCAGGCGTTCAACCGGAAACGTCGCGATCTCGGCGCCTCCGTCCCGGCGCGGCTGACCTTCGCGCGGTCCCCACGCGTGCAGCTCGATCACTTCCCAGGTCGCGGGCACCTTGCCGTCGATGCGCATCGCGTCGTAAGCGCCCAGCATCCGCGCGAAACGCGTCTTGCCGGTCAGGCCGCGTTCGCGCTGTGTATCGGCGTTGGTCGCGCCCAGGCCTTTCAGTTCGCGCAGCAAATCGCGCGGATCGTCGTAACGCGACGAAAGATGATCGGCATCCAGCACCGGATCTCGCAAACCCGCGGCCAGCGCCGCATCGCCCAGATCGTGCATGTCGAGAAAGCGGCTGACGTGCGGATGCGCATCGTCGGCGATGGCCCATGCCGCGCGCAACTCGCGCAAGGTATCCGGACCCAGCGTCGAGATCGCGAGAAATCCATCGGGTTTCAACACACGCGCGAATTCCGTGAACAAAGGCTGCGGCGCCTCGCACCACTGGATGCACAAACTCGAATGCAACGCGTCCACGCTGCGATCGGGCAGCGGCAACGCCAAGGCATCGCCGCAAACACGGGAGAAAGGCTTGAGCCAGCCGGCGTGCCGGCGCGCGTTGCGCAACATCGGCAACGCGAGATCCAGCGCGATCACCTGCGCGTTGCGCCAGCGCCGCTTCAGCAGCGCCGCGCCGCGTCCGGTGCCGCAGCCCACGTCCAGCACGCGCGCGGGTATACCTTCGTAATAATCCAATCGTTCCAGCAACCGGGTTTGCACACGGCGTTGCAGCGCATCGTGCTGTTCATACACCGAGGCGGCGCGCGCGAAGGCGCGCTGCACCTGGCGGTGGTCGATATGGAACGCGTTCATTAGCGCGTGCTCATGAAGAGCGGATTCATGATGGTGGGCTCACGCGAGCGCGCTTCGTTTTCGAGCAGTGGTTTCAATGCCGTGGCGATTTCGCTGGCATGGCCGATAAACGGCGCGTGTCCGCCGCCTTCGATCCGGACGAAAGCACCGCCGCATTGCTGCGCGCTCCACCGCATC
Source organism: Rhodanobacteraceae bacterium (assembly GCA_039923855.1). Classification (GTDB taxonomy): domain Bacteria; phylum Pseudomonadota; class Gammaproteobacteria; order Xanthomonadales; family Rhodanobacteraceae; genus 66-474. The sequence goes on from JBDTBW010000017.1 coordinate 6,277, forward strand.
GCCTGCCACGGGATCAGACGATCGCGGCGGCCGGCGATCCACACGCTCGGCCGGGTCAATTCCGGCAAGCGCGCGCGCAGATCGGTATGTTCCAGCAGGTTCAGCCCTTCGCACAGGGCGCGTACCTCGGGCGCGTGTTCTGCGAACGTCTCCGCGCGCAGTTGGCGCAGATCCTGTTGCGCGCAATCGCTGCCGAGTGCTTCCAACGCGAGGAAACGTTCCAGCGTCGCGCGGTAATCGATTTCCAGATCGGCGGCGAATTGTTGCAGGATCTCCGGCGAGATTGCGTGCGGCCAGCTCCGATCGTCGTGCGCATCGCCGCGCACGAAACGTGGCGAGGCGCACAGCATCGCCAGCGAATGCACGTGTTGCGGAAAATCGAGTGCGGCCTGCAGCGCGATCAGGCCGCCCAGCGACCAGCCCAACCAAGTCGCCGGCGGAGTACGCGCGGCGATCGCGTGCGCGCATTCGCGTGGTTCGAGCGGCACATCGCAGTCACCCGAACGCCCGTGACCGGGAAGATCGACCAGGTGCAACGTGCAGCGGCCGGCCAGCGCATCGGCCAACGGTGCGAATGCGCCGCCATGCATGGCCCAACCGTGCAGCAGCACCAAATGGGTGTCGCCACGACCGCGCGTTTCGATGAAAAGTCCGGACATAAGCGCGGCATGATAACGGCTGCGCGCTCTTAGCCCTCCCCTTCAAGGGGAGGATTGGGTGGGGATGGTGTCGCGAGCGGCGACAAGGCATCGAGCAATCGATCGATGTCGGCGTCCTCGTGCGCGGCGGACAGGGTGACGCGCAGTCGCGATTTGCCTGCTGGTACGCTGGGCGGACGGATCGCGGCGACCAGCAAGCCGCGTGTTTCCAGCGCAATCGAAGCGGCCACGGTGCGCGTGCAATCGCCCAGTACGATCGGCTGGATCGGCGTGCGCGAATGCATCAAAGGCAAACCCAGTTGCGCGGCGCCCGCGCGAAAACGCGCGATCAACGCTTGCAGCTTTTCACGCCGCCAGGATTCTTCTCGCGCCAGGCGTACGGCGGCGCGCGCCGCCGCCGCAAGCGCCGGCGGCATGGCAGTGGTGTAGACGAAGGTGCGCGCGAATTGGGTCAAGCCATCGATCAACGCGGCGCTGCCGGCGACAAATGCACCGGAACAACCCAGCGCCTTGCCGAGCGTAGCCATCAGCACCGGCGCTGCGTCCTGCGCCAAACCCGCTTCCAACACGCTGCCGGCGCCGTTTGCGCCAAGCACGCCGAGTCCATGCGCGTCGTCGATCATCAAGGTCGTGTTTTCTCGCGCACACAGCGCGGCGAGTTCGCGCAGCGGCGCGACATCGCCATCCATGCTGAACACGCCGTCCGTCGCGAGCAGCGCAGGCACGTTGTCCACGGCGGACAATTGCCGCGCTGCACCGCCGATATCCATGTGCGGATAACGCTTCAAGGCGCAGCCGCAAAGACGTGCGGCGTCCAGCAGGCTCGCATGGTTCAACTTGTCTTGCACGCAGAGCGAATCGCGATCGAGCAACGCGGACAACGCGCCGAGATTGGCCAGCCAGCCCGAGGAAAACAGCAGCGCGCGCTCGCGGCCGGTCCAGTCGGCCAGGGCTTCTTCCAGTTGCACGTGTTCGCGGCGATGCCCGCACACCAGATGCGCGGAGGTGCTGCCGACGCCCATTTCGTCGGCCGCATTTTTCAACGCGGCGATCAAATCAGGATGCTGGGCAAGACCCAGATAATCGTTGCCGCAGAAGTTCAGCAATTCGCGGCCATCGATGATCACCCGCGCGCCGCGCACGCGATCGATGGTGCGCAGACGGCGCAGCAGCCCTTCGCGTTCGCGCTGGCCGGTACGCATTGCCAGTTGCTGCAGAAGATCCGGGCGGCTCATGTTGGCGAAGAGCAGTGCCCCTCTCCCGTCGGGAGGCGGGTGAGGGTCCGAACTTGCGCGACGTGGGGACAGGTCGCCGGCTCTGGCGAGAATCGGACCCTCACCCGGCGCTTCGCGCCACCTTCTCCCGCAGGGAAAAGAAAAGAGAGGTCAGGTCGCTGCGGCATTGGCAGCTTCAAGGGCGTCGGTGAGCAGCGTTTGCGGTTGTTGCTCGGTTACGCCTTCGACTTGCATCGGTTTCAGCCCCAGCCGCTCAAACAGCGCGCAGTCATGCGCGACATCCGGGTTCCCCGTGGTCAGCAGTTTTTCGCCGTAAAAAATCGAATTGGCGCCGGCGAAAAAACACAGCGCCTGCAATTCATCGCTCATTTCCGCGCGGCCGGCGGAAAGACGCACCACGGATTCCGGCATCGCGATCCGTGCGGCCGCGACCGTCCGCACGAACTCGAAGGGGTCGAGGTCGACCAGGGCATCCAGAGATGGATCCGCCAGCGGCGTGCCGGCCACCCGCACCAGCCGGTTGATCGGCACCGATTGCGGAGGCTCGGGCAGGTTGGCCAGCGTTTGCAGCAGCCCCGCGCGCTGCTCGCGCGATTCGCCCATGCCGACGATGCCGCCGCAGCAGGTTTTCATCCCGGCGTCGCGCACGTGTTCCAGCGTGTCGAGGCGATCCTGATACTCGCGGGTGTGGATGATCTGCCCGTAGAACTCCGGCGCGCTGTCGAGATTGTGGTTGTAGTAGTCGAGGCCCGCATCTTTCAATGCCTCGGCCTGGCGTTTCGACAACATGCCCAGCGTTGTGCAAGTTTCCAGCCCTAGCGCGCGCACGCCGTGGATCATCGCGGCGACTTTCGGGATATCGCGATCCTTGGGACTTCGCCATGCCGCACCCATGCAGAATCGCGTCGCGCCGGCGGCTTTCGCCGCGCGGGCACGCGCGAGCACCTCGTCCAGCTCCATCAATTTCTCAGCAACAACGCCGGTGTGGTAGCGCGCCGCTTGCGGACAATAGGTGCAATCCTCCGGACAGCCGCCGGTCTTGATCGAAAGGAGAGTCGAAACCTGCACCGCGTTGGGATCGTGATGTGCGCGGTGCACGGCATGCGCGCGCGCCAGCAAATCGTTGAACGGCAGATCGAAGAGTTCCAATAGTTCCGCGCGCGCCCATTCGTGGCGCGACCTGCCTTCGTCGGCGACACTTGGCGGCCCGCTCGGTTTCGGTTCGGACATGGCAGGCGCTCCGTTAAAGTAATGAACAGTGTCGGAGGTGCGGGGAATGGCTGTCAACTTCAAGACGATCGACAGGGTTTACGGTATCTTGCCCTCGCGCTGCCTGTTGTGCGGCGCGCGTGGCGAACATGGATTCGATACATGCGCGGCCTGCGCTTCGGAATTGCCGCGCAACGCGGTCTGTTGCGCGCGCTGCGCGTTGCCGCTGGAATCGGCGGCGGGACCTTGTGCGGCCGTTGCCAGCGGCGGCCGCCTCAATGGGACGCGGCATGGGCGCCATTCGTCTATGCGTGGCCGCTGGATCGGCTGGAAGCGTGCTTCAAGTTCGGCGCCGATCTCGCCGCGGGCCGCTTGTTGTTCGCGCTGTGGTGTGCATCGCCGCGTCCAATGGAATTGTCGGAGGCGATCGTTCCGGTGCCACTGGATCGTAGGCGCCTTCGTTCGCGGCTACAACCAGGCGCTGGAAGTCGCCAAGCCGTTGGCGAAGGCACTGCGCATTCCATTATTGCGCGATGCGCTGCGGCGTGTTCGCGAAACCGATGCGCAGACCGAACTCTCCGCGATCCAGCGCCGCCGCAACGTGCGTGGTGCGTTCGCCGCGCAGCTCGACGACCCGCCGCCCGCTCATGTCGCGGTGCTGGACGACGTGTTCACCACCGGTGCGACACTTTCCGAATGCGCACGGGTGTTGAAACGCGCCGGCGTCGCGCGAGTGGATGTGTGGGCGTTGGCGCGCGCGCCGTCGCGCTAACTCCTTCTCCCTTGGGAGAAGGTGGCGCGAAGCGCCGGATGAGGGTTCGAGTCGCCGCAAGCATCCGTCTATGGAGTGTCTCCCAGTCGGCTTCCTGCCTCCTCCTCAGTTGCTGCACGCGATGCCATTCAAGGCATCGCGTCAACGCAGCAACTTCGACCCTCACCCCAACCCCTCTCCCAAAGGGCGAGGGGCTTTATTTCACCGCCGACGCCAGCAGAATGCCGATCCACAGCACCATGCCGACCGCGTTGTTGTTGCGGAACGCGGCGAAGCACCGCTCACGCGCGCGTTCGCGCATCGTCCACAATTGCCACGCGAACAGAGCTGCGACAACGAGCAGCGCGAGCCAATGCGGCCAACCCAGTTGCGCGCGCGTGCCGACCAGAAGCATCGTCAGCAGAAACGTCGCCATCAATATGCCGAGGATCGGCAGGTCCGCGTCGCCGAACAGGATCGCGGTGGACCGTGCGCGGGCCTTGATGTCCTCATCGCGATCGACCATCGCGTATTCGGTGTCGTAGATGGTCGAATACAGCACGTTGCCGAGGAACAGCAGCCAGCACAAGGGCGGCAACGAATTGGTGACCGCCGCGAACGCCATCGGGATGCCCCAGCCAAAGGCCGCGCCCAGCACCACTTGCGGCAGCGAGGTATGACGTTTTGAAAACGGATACAACGCGGCCAGCGCGGCACCTGCGAACGACAGCTCGATCGTCAATCGATTGGTGAAAAAAACCACCAGCGCGAATGCGATCAGGCTCAACAATACGAACATCAGCAACGCTTCGCGCGGGGCGACGCGGCCGGCCGCGAGCGGACGGCCGGCGGTGCGTTGTACTTGAGGATCCAGATCACGGTCGGCGTAATCGTTGATCGCGCAACCGGCGCTGCGCATCAGGAACACGCCGAGAGTGAAAACCAGGAGCGGTTTCCACGGCGGGAAATCGCCGGCCGCCAGCCACAACGCCCACCACGTTGGCCACAACAGCAACAGCGCGCCGACCGGGCGATCCATCCGCACCAGCACCAGCAGGTCGCGGGCTCTGGATCGACTGGTTTCCGGAAGCGCGCGCAATAGCAGTTCGATCACGCGCGTCGAACGCGGTGACGCATCCGCGGGCCGCGTGATATCGGCCGCGCGACTGGCCGGCAGCGGTTGTTGCGGGCGCAGCGGCAGCGCGGGAGCGCGGCGTGGTTTCGCGGGCGGTTTGCGGGGCACGGGCATGACGAAAACGAAAGTCGGGATTGTCGCGCAAATGCGCGATGCGCGGGAAATGCGGATTATTGCCGCTATGATCGCTTCGCCACGGTGAAGGGGATATTCATGAGCCTGTTCGCACAACTGACCCGGCACAAATCGGTCGAACAACTGCAAGCCGACGCCGGCGCGCGCCGCGATTTCCGCCGCGTACTGGGTGTGTGGCAGCTCACCGCGATCGGCGTCGGCGCGATCATCGGTGTCGGCATCTTCGTGCTGGCGGGGCAACAGGCCGCGGTCAACGCGGGCCCCGCGGTGGTGCTCTCGTTCATCGTCGCTGGCATCGGCAGCGCCTGCGCCGCGCTCGCCTACGCCGAGTTCTCCGGCATGATCCCGGTCACCGGCAGCGCCTACACGTACAGCTATGCGGTGCTCGGCGAATTGCTGGCTTGGATCATCGGTTGGGATCTGTTGCTGGAATATGCGCTGATCGTCGCGGTGGTCGCGATCGGCTGGTCGGGTTATGTGCAGGCGTTGATCGCGCAGGTGTCCGGCGCGCATTTGCCGATCTGGCTGCAAGGCGCGTGGGACCCGGCGCAACCGCACAGCGGCAAGGTCTTCAACGTGATCGCCGCGGGCATTTCGTTGCTGATCGCGTGGATGCTGACGGTGAGAACCGAATGGGGCGCGCGCATCAACACCGTGATCGTAGGCGTAAAGGTGATCGGCGTGGCGCTGGTGATCGTGGTGGGCGTGTTCTACATCAACACCGCCAACTGGCATCCGTTCATTCCGGCGATGACCACCGATGCCGCGGGCGCCACGCACTTCGGCTGGGGCGGCGTGCTGGCAGCAAGCAGCATCGTTTTTTTCGCGGTGTTCGGCTACGACACGCTGACCACCGCCGCGGAGGAAGCCCGTCATCCGCAGCGGGACCTGCCGCGCGCTGTGTTGCTGTCGCTCGCCTTGTCGATGGCGCTTTATCTTGCGGTGTCGCTGGTGCTGACCGGCATGGTGCCGTATCCGCAATTGAACTCGGCGGCGCCGGTGGACGCGGCGTTCGCCGCGCGGCATCTGGATTGGGTGCGCGGCATCATCAACGTCACGGCGGTGTGCGGACTGACCAGCGTGATGTTCGCCTTCATGTTGGGTGCCGCGCGCATCTGGTTCGCGCTGTCGCGCGATCGATTGTTGCCGCAATGGTTTGCGCGGGTGCATCCGAAATACGGCACGCCGTATCGCCCGACCATCATCTTGGGCGTGTTCACCGCGCTGGTCGCGGGTTTTTTGCCGATCGGCGAAGTGGCCGAACTGGTCAATATCGGCACGCTTTCCGCTTTCATCGTGATCTGTGTTGCCGTTTTGATCCTGCGTGTGCGCAAACCGCACTTGCCGCGCGGTTTCCGGATGCCGGCGATCTGGCTCTTCGCGCCGTTGGGTGTGTTGTTCTCGCTGTTCCTGATTATCGGCTGGCCGTGGTGGCGCGACGGCCAATTCCTGTTGCTGGGCGGATTGCCGATGGTCACCATCTGGCGCTTCATCATCTGGATGGCGATCGGGCTCGTGGTGTATTTCGGCTACGGCATCCGGCACAGCGCGCTGGCTCGCGAGAGTTAAAGCGCTTTCAAATTGATTGAAGGTTCGAAGCTGCTACAATGTATTACATTGTATACAGGAGTCACAGGGAGAAAGCCATGAGCGTGACCAGCGTACGTCTGCAGCCGGATGTCGAACAGGATCTGGAACATGTCGTCGCGCGTCAGCGGCGTAGCAAGAGTTGGCTGATCAATCAGGCGCTACGCGAATATATGCAGCGTCAATCCAGTGAAGAATACTGCTGGCGGCAGACGCTCGATGCGTTGGATGACGTGTCCGCGGGCCGGGTGCTGCCTGCAAAGGCGGTGCACGCGTGGCTGCAAAGCTGGGGTGGCGCCAAGGAACCATCGCCGCCGAAGGTCAAGCGGTGACTCCACGCAAACCGCGGCTGGTTTATACCGCGGCTGCGATCGAAGACCTGGTACGCCTGCGCGCTTTCATCGCGGAACACGATTCCGCGGCCGCGAACCGCATCGGCACTGAGCTGATCACACGCATCGAGGCGTTGCGCGACTTTCCGCAGATGGGCAACGCTGTCGAAGCCGCGCCCGACCCGGAAGCCGTCCGCGACATGGTGTTCGGCAACTACATCGTGCGCTATGTGGTCAGCCCCCGGACGATAGCGGTGTTGCGGCTGTGGCATCACTTTGAGAATCGCGGCAGAAGTAAGCGGTGAATACGAAAGAACATATCGAGCAGGCCGTGCAACGCTGACGAGATCGGCATGGTTGCATCGGTCGTTTATTGGGCTTGCCATGCCATGGCAATCTTTGCCAAGAGCGTTTGCTATGCCGGCCACCATGAACATTTCCCTGACCGAGCCGCTGAAGCGCTTCGTCGACCAGCAGGTGCGTGAAGGCGGTTTTTCCAGCACGTCGGATTATGTGCGCGAGCTGATTCGCGAGCGCCGGCGCCGCGCCGCCGAGGACACGTTGCGCAATCTTATCGCGGAAGGGCTGAAGTCCGGGCCGGCTGAAGCGGTGACACCCGCCTTCTTCGCCGCGCAAACGCAAGCGTCTGCGCGCGAAAACGCCGCGCAAGTGATCAAGCCGGTTCGGCAGCGGCCGCAGGCCGCGGCGGATATCGCCGCGATCGCGGACTATATGCGCAAGGACTCGCGGGTCGCGGCATTGAAGTTCGTCGACGCGGTGGAAGCGGCTTACGAATTGCTTTCCTCGCATCCGGCCGGCGGTTCGACGCGCCACGCCGCGCTGTTGCCGGAATTGCCGGCGCCGCTGCGCTTTCATCCCATCAAAGGGTTCGAACGCATCCTGATCTATTACTTCGACTTGTCAAAAGCTGTCGGGGTGATCCGTGTCTGGGATGCTGCGCGCGGGCTGGAAGCGCTGATCGCCGACGAACCGTGAGCCGGGATTTATGGAAGCGGCACCATGCCATCCGGCCCATCCGCATCGCGCCGGGATGCTGCTAGATTCGGCGGATGACTCCTGCCGAGGGCAATGCCATGTCGCGTCGTTTCCCTTCGCGGGCGCTGATGCGCATCGTCACCGCGCTGGTTGTCGTGCTTGCCGCCGGCGCCGTCCGCGCCGACGTTTCCGACGCGCACATCGCGCCGCCGCAGGACACGTCGTATCCCGGCACGATCACGCTGAGCGTGGACGCCAGCGATACCAGCCAGGGCATTTTCCGCGCGCACGAATCGATCCCCGTGCAGGCGGGCGGGTTGACCCTGATGTATCCGAAGTGGATTCCCGGCAAACACTCGCCGACGGGCCCGATCGACAAGCTGGCCGGCATCACGATCAGCGCGAATGGCAAGCCGCTCACCTGGACGCGTGACAAATACGACGTGTACGCCTTCCATGTCGAGGTGCCGGAAGGCGTGGCGAATATCGATGTCGATTACCAGTTCCTGTCGCCGCGCGAACGCGATCAGGGCCGCATCGTCCAGACGTCCGCGATGCTCAACCTGCAATGGAACACGGTGGTGTTGTATCCGGCGGGTTTTTATTCGCGTGACATCACCTATGCGCCGAGCTTGAAATTGCCAGCCGGTTGGCAGTTTGGCAGCGCGCTGGAGGTCGCCGATCAAAACAAGCCGCCGACGCCCGGCACGATCACCTTCAAGCCCACCACGCTCAACACGCTGGTCGATTCGCCGATCTACGCGGGCGAATATTTTAAGCGCGTGGATCTCGATCCCAGCGCGAAAGTCCCGGTGCACATGGATCTTGTCGCCGATGCGCCGCAATATCTGGATATGACGCCGGCGCAGTTGCAGGCGCATCGCAATCTGGTGACGCAAGCGTACAAGCTGTTCGATTCGCACCATTACAGACATTACGATTTTCTGTTCTCGCTGTCGGATGCGATGAGCGGCAACGGCTTGGAACATCACCAATCCAGCGAAGATGGCACCGGTGCGGATTACTTCACCGACTGGAAGGACGGCGCGCCCGGACGCGATCTGCTCGCGCACGAGTACACCCATTCCTGGAACGGCAAGTTCCGGCGCCCGGCGGATTTGTGGACACCAAACTTCAACGTACCGATGGGCGATTCACTGTTGTGGGTGTACGAGGGCCAGACCCAGTATTGGGGCTACGTATTGGCCGCGCGTTCCGGTTTGTGGAATCCGCAACAGTATCGCGATGCGCTGGCGCTTGTTGCGGCGTCGTATCAGCGCAACCGCCCCGGTTTCGATTGGCGCAACGTGCAGGACACCACCAACGATCCGACCATCGCGCAGCGCGCGTCGTTGCCGTACCGCAACTACCAGATGAGCGAGGACTATTACAGCGCCGGACAACTGATCTGGCTGGCGGCCGATGCAAAATTGCGCGAGCTTTCCGGCGGAAAACATTCGATGGACGATTTCGCGCACGCATTTTTCGGCGTCGACAACGGCAGTTTTGTCACCAAGACCTACACCTTCGACGATGTGGTCGCCGCGTTGAATGGCGTGCAGAAATACGATTGGGCGAGTTTTCTGCGCTCGCGTCTCGACGCGCATGCGCCGCCGCTGGATGGTCTGGCGGCGTCCGGCTGGAAGCTGGTCTACACCGACAAGGAAAGCGATTACCAGAAGGCCCAGGAAAAGGGTCGCAAGTTCACCGACTTCGCGTTTTCGATCGGATTGACCCTGACCAACAAGGAAGACCAGATCATCGACGTGCGCTGGAACGGCCCGGCATTCAAGGCCGGCATTTCATCCGGCGCAACGCTGGTTGCAGTCAATGGCCACGCCTACAAACCGGAGGTACTGGAAGACGCGATCACCGCGGCCAAGGGTGGCGGCAAACCGATCGAACTGCTGGTCAAGAACCAGGACGAATACAAGACGATCGCGGTCGATCATCACGGCGGTTTGCAATATCCGCATCTCGAGCGCATCGACGGCAAGCCGGATTATCTCTCCAAGATCATTGCGGCGAAGAAGTAATCCCCTTGATGTGCGCCGGCATCACGTATGGATTTTTTTGTCATTCCGATCCGGCGGAGACGAAATCTGGGCTGGAGCACGCAACCCACGGCAGGCGAGGAATGCATTACGCACCGCGCGTTCGTCATCGCCCGACAATTCCTGCAACAGCGTGATCTCACCTGCAACGCGCGTCGCCAGCGGCACGCCATCGCGGAACACGACGCGCGAGCCGGTAATGGCCGGCACCTTGGCGCCGGGCAGCACGTGGCCGATCAGGTTCAAGGGATCAGCGCCGCTGATCCGGATCAACGCGCCGTCGTGCGGTGCGCGGCGCGCGCTGCGCAGTGCGCCGACCGCTTCCGGCAACGCGAATTGTTCGCCAACCATGCCGGCGACGAAACGGCCACCGCGGATTTCGCCGCGCGCTTCCAACCGCTGGCATACGCGCAGGATTTCACGCCACGGTGGCAGCCACGGCGCTTCGCGCGCAAGCAGTTTCCAGAAGATCACGCCATAGCGGCGCAATAGCGTGCGCGCGATATGTTCGATCGCCTCCGGCGTTCGCGCCGCGTCACGCTTGATCAAACTCCAGCGCCCCGCATCCTCGATCCCCGACAACATGTGTCGCGACAATCTCCGATGCCGCGCGCCATTGCGTTTGGCCGACGGTTGCAGCAATGCGCGCAAGCCGGAAAAACTGTCGGCATTGACCATGCCGGCGCCGACCAGTTCCGCCAATGCGTTCTCCAGTTCAACACGCAACAAACGTGTGCCCGTCGCGATTTCCTCGAAGAACGACGCGCCGTGTGTTGACAGATATCCAACGACCGCTTGCGCACGCGACGAAAGTTTCGGCGTGTCTTGCGGAGTCTTTGTGCCGAGCGCAGTCCACGAACCCAATTGACGCCGCGGCAACAACACGATCCGCGAGGCGCGCACGGGTGAGGCATGTTCGCTCGATGCCGCGCGCAGGCGCGTCCAGGCGATGCGTCCCGCGCTGCACAAACCGTCCAGCCAGCCGATGTCGTAATGTTCCAGTCGCGCCGGCAGCAGTTGCGATTCCCACGCGCCGGCGGGCGCCTCATAGCCTTCCAGTTGCGCCAGCACGCCGGCGAGGGCTTCCGCGCCGCGCAGACGCGTATCCGGTGCGACGTGCTGCCAATCGAACAGAAAACGCATGAAGTCGCGCGGCTCGACCGGCTCGATCTCGCGGTGCAGGCGTTGCACGGTGCGACGGTGGATGCGCGCGAGCAAATGTCTTTCGCACCATTCGTCGGGTTGCGCGTCGGTGTCCGTTGCGTCGCTTGTCGAAAACCGACCGCGCATCGCAAAGCCTTCGCGCTCCAGCGCGACAAGCGCGGAATCGACATCGCTTTGCGGCAAAGCCAGTGCACCGGCAACTTGGGCGCCGTGCACCGGACCCAGGCAACCCATGCGCGCGCGCACGATTTCGATCAACGCAGCTTCGCGCGTCCACTCGCGCGCGGCGAATTCCGCCGGCGCGTCGATGGGCGGTTGCAATTCCGCATCGGGGTGGATAGCGCGCCAGACGGGCAGCAGCTCTGCGGCGACCCATAATGCCTGCTGTTCCCTTCCCCCGCTTGCGAAGGAAGGTGCAGAAGGCGGATGTGTGTGATGGACTGATTGCCTCCACCCCAACCCTCCCGCGCTGGGGGAGGGAGTCAATTGCGTCGCGCGATTCAACTGCGCCAATTCTTGCAGCCAACTTTCCCAGCCAATATTGCGTTTTGCTTCGTCGGCGTTGACCGCGCCCAGCGACAGCAGCGTCTCGTGCATCTCGTCGGCGTCGCGCGGATTGGGCCACGCTTCCTCGCGCACCGATTGGATCGCTTCCGGGGCGAGGCTGCCGAGATCCTCGGCGCCACGCACATCTGAAAAACCGCGCGATGCGACGGCATGTGTGCGGCGTTCCTCCAGCGGCGCATCGTCGAGATATGCATACGGCTGCGCGCCCAGCACTTCGGCCGCCAGCGACGACGGCGCGGTCAGATCGCGCGCGAGGATGCGCGCCTCGCCCTGTTCGAGTTTGCGCAGCAGCTCGACCAGCCCATCGATGTCCATCGCTTCGTTGAGGCAATCGTGCAGCGTTTGCGCAACCAGCGGATGATCGGGGATCTGCCGCTCGCCGACGAGATTTTCCGCGCACGCAACTTGATCGGGAAATACCGTCGCCAGCAGATCTTCGGATTTCATCCGCTGGATTTGCGGCGGCACTCTTGTGCCGCCGACGAAGCGCGGCAATGCGAGCGCCGCCCCCGCGTTCCAGCGCCAGCGCGTGGTGAACATTGGCGCATCCAGCAATGCCTGCGTCAAAACCTCGCGCACACTGTTGGAATGCAGATAACGCGCGACTTCCTCCAGCGGAAAACTGTGGCTGGTGGAGAGCGACAAAACAATCGCGTCCTCGGTCGCCGCTGCCTGCAATTCGAAATTGAACTTGCGGCAGAAACGTTTGCGCAGCGCCAGTCCCCATGCGCGGTTGATCCGGCTGCCGAACGGCGAATGGATCACCAGTTGCGTGCCGCCCGATTCGTCGAAGAAGCGCTCCATCACGAGGCACGATTGCGTCGGCAACAGACCGAGCTCGATGCGCGCAGCGTGGTAGTAATCGAGCAATTGTCGCGCGGCGGATTTGACGATGCCGATGTCGCCTATCAGCCATTTGATCGCGGCATCCTCGCCGTCGCGATCCAATCGTGCGGCAAGATCCTCGCGCAAGCGCGCCACGCCGCGCGACAGTTCGTCGCTGCGTCCCGGCGCCTCGCCCAGCCAGAACGGAATTGATGGCGGCGCGCCGTGCGCGTCTTCCACGCGGATGCGGCCGCGCTCGATGCGCAGAATCCGGTAACTCATATTGCCGAGCTGGAAAATATCGCCGGCCAGACTCTCGACCGCGAAGTCCTCGTTCAAGCTGCCGACGCGCAGCGCTTGCGGTTCCAGCACCACGTCGTAGTCGGCGGTGTCGGGGATCGCGCCCCCGGAGGTGATAGCGGTGAGACGCGCGCCGCGTCGTGCCCGCAACTTGCCGTTGACCGCGTCGCGATGCAGATACGCCGAACGCGTGCCGCGCCGGGTGCTGTAGCCGTCGGCCAGCATCCGCAGCACTTCGGTGAATTTGTCGCGAGCGAGATCGGCATAGGAATACGCGCCGCGCAGCATCTCGAACAACGCGGATTCATCGCATTCGCCGCAGGCAACCTCGGCGACGATCTGCTGCGCCAACACGTCCAGCGGCGCGCACGGGATCTTCAAGGTATCGAGTTCGCCGCGGCGCACGCAATCCAGCAGCGCCACGCATTCGGCCAGATCATCGCGCGAACCCGGGAACAGTCGCGCTTTCGAGGTGCCGCCGACCGCGTGTCCGGCGCGGCCGGCGCGTTGCAGCCACGCTGCAATCGAGCGCGGCGAACCGAGCTGACATACGAGATCCACCTCGCCGATATCGATGCCTAGTTCCAACGACGCGGTCGCGACCAGTGCGCACAGTTGCCCGCGTTTCAGACGCTGCTCGGCCTCGAGACGCTTCTCCTTGGAAAGACTGCCGTGGTGCGCGGCCACCGCGTCCTTGCCGAGCCGCTCGGCAAGGTGCCGGGTCGCGCGCTCCACCATGCGTCGGGTGTTGACGAAGATCAACGTGGTGCGGTGTTGCTGGATCAATTCGGCGAGCCGGTTGTAGCTCAATTCCCAAGCGTCGTTGCTCATCACGGCTTGCAGTGGCACGCCGGTGACCTCAATGCCGAGATCGCGAGCACGCGCGTAACCGACATCGACGATCGCGCAGTCTTGTTCGCCCCCATCCGCCCTTCGGGCACCTTCCCCCACTTGTGGGGGAAGGGGTAAAACAGACGACGCAAGCTGTTCTCCTTCCCCCGCTTGCGGGGGAAGGTCGGGATGGGGGGGAATCTGCACCGGGTTGCCGACAAGAAAGCGCGCGACTTCCCCGATCGGCTTCTGCGTCGCCGACAAGCCAATGCGGGTGACGCGCTGCCCGCACAGCGCGTCCAGCCGTTGCAGCGACAATGCCAAATGACTGCCACGCTTGTTCGGCGCCAGCGCGTGGATTTCATCCACGATCACGGTACGCGTGGTCGCCAACATGCGCCGGCCCGATTCCGAGCCGAGCAGGATGTACAAGGATTCCGGCGTGGTCACCATGATGTGCGGCGCACGTTTGCGCATCGCGTTGCGTTCGGCTCGCGGCGTGTCGCCGGTGCGCACCGCGGCGCGGATCTCGACATCGGGCAATCCCGACTTCTGCAACTCCGCGCGGATGCCCGCAAGCGGCGCTTCCAGATTGATCTGGATGTCGTTCGACAACGCTTTAAGCGGCGACACGTAGACGACGTAGGTTTCGTCCGTAAGCGTGCCCTCGACGCCGCGTTGCACCAACTCGTCGATCGCGGCAAGAAACGCCGCCAATGTCTTGCCCGAGCCGGTCGGCGCCGCGATCAAGGCGTGACGGCCGGACTGGATCGCCGGCCACGCCTGCAATTGCGCGGGCGTCGGCGCGTCGAAGGTGGACTCGAACCAGGCGGCGACGGCGGGATGGAAGGTGAGCATGGCGGACAGGCTACGGTGGCGCAGGTAAAGATTCCGCAATCGATGTTTGCGGCGAAGTGCACGCGGCTTCGCGCAAGCGGTCTGCCAACCCATTCCAGCGCAGCGTGCGCCGCGCGATGCCGGCGCGCAGCAGCGCGGCATCGCCGTAAATCACAACGCCCGTTCGCGCGCGGGTGACGCCGGTGTACAGCAGTTCGCGCGTCAACACCGGGCTGTCGTTGCCAAGCACCAAGGCGACGCGCTCGAACTCGGAGCCTTGCGCCTTGTGCACGGTCAATGCGAACGCGCCTTCGTGGGGTGGCAGCGCGGCCGGCGACAGCACCCGCAGCGCGCCGTCGCCGCCATTGCCTTCGAACCAGAGCTTCATGTTGCCATCGGCGTCCGGCCAGACCACGCCGATGTCGCCGTTGAACAAACCGGGTCCCGCGCGATTCGCCGTCACCATCAGCAAACGCCCGCGCCACCACGCCGTGTTCAAGTGGACACCCGCGAGACGTTTCAGCCGCTGCTCGATTGCCTGGTTCAACGCGACGCAACCCAGCGGCCCGCGCCGCAACGCGGTCAATACCCGGTATTGCCGTGCGGCGGCCAGCGCATCACGCGGGTCGCTGGCATCGAGCACATCGCGGTATGCATCGATCGCGCATTCGATCAGCGCTTGCGCGATGCCGCGTACGTCGCCTTCGATCAGACCAAGCTCATCGTTGCGATCGAAAGTGGCGATCGCTGCCGCAGGATCGCCCGCCGCGATCGCCGCTGCGAGGCGGCCGAGCGCGCCGTGCGCATCGAAGCGATGGCTGCGCGTCAAGTCGATCGCGCACCCGCGCAATGGCGACTCGTCCGCTGCCTCGACCAACGCGCCCAGCACGTCACCGGCCTCGACCGCGGCCAGTTGGCGAGGATCGCCCAGCAGCACAAGCCGTGCGTCGGGCGCTACCGCGTCGACCAATTTGGTCATCAGCGGCAGATCGACCATCGAGACTTCGTCCACGATCACCGCGTGATAAGGCAGCGGTGCGTCGCGACGATATTTCGCTTGCGTGCGCTGCGGTGACAATCCCAGCAGGGCGTGCAGCGTGGTTGCCTGATCGGGAATCATCGCGGCGATTTCGGGCGGCAACGCGAGCGCGGCTTTCCGTGTACGCACCGATTCGGCAAGGCGCGCCGCGGCTTTGCCAGTCGGCGCGGCAAGGGCGATACGCAGTTCGCGGCTTTGGTGGAACGCGCGTTGCGCCAGCAACGCGACGATGCGAACCACGCTGGACGTCTTGCCGGTTCCGGGGCCGCCAGTGATCAGGGCGAAATGATTCCGCAACGCTATTTGCGCGGCGCGTGCCTGCTCGGGGTCGGCGCTTACAAACAGCTTCGCGTGGTTGCTCTCATCCTCCGTTGCTAGGCTCGGCGCTCCCTGCCTCGCCAAGCAACCCGGCATTGACCCTCCCTGGTCAAGGCGTTCGCCAGCGCGAGATGCGTTACTTCGCATCTCGCGAGAGCCCCGGCTCACCCCCTCCGGGAGAAGGGGTTTCGCGCTTGCGCGCGCGATCAATTGTTCGGCGAGTTGCATTTCGTAGTCGAAATAGCGCTTGAGATAAACGCGGCCCCGCGCATCCAGCACCAACAGTTTGTCCGATGCCGGATCGTCATTCGATGCGACCGCGCTGGAATCGCGCAACGCGGCGATCCAACTATGCGGGTCGGGCAACGTCGGTGGCTCGCCGTGTCCATCGAGTCCACTCAACCACGCTTGCGCGCCATCGAGTTGTAACGCGCTGTGCCCTTCGCCGATCGCGCGCGCGGCGAGCGCCGCGGCGAGGCCGACCTCCGGCGCGGATTCCGGGAACACGCGCAGCACCAGTTCGCCGAGCTCGGCATCGACGCGGCGCAGCCAGCCGTCGCGCGTGAATCTTCGTAGATCCGCGGTCATGCTCGCGCCTCGCCACGCGCATCGAACAGCGCGTCCATCGCTTCGATCAACTCCCGTGCAGGACGATCGCGAAGGATGCCGCGCGGATCGCGCACGAACAGGTAATACACCTCGCCGATGTGCGTTTCGTAGTCGTACCCGTGCAACGCGCGCTGCAGCCAGCGGTGCAGCGCAAGCGTGTACAACAGATATTGCAGATCGTAATCGTGGACGTCGATCGCCGCGCGCAAGGATTCTGTGTCGTAGGCCGGCAACAGATTGGTCTTGTAATCAACCAGGTGATAACGGTCGGCGTGTTCGAACACCAGATCGATCACGCCGGTCAACAAGCCGTTCAAGCGCTCGGCGCCAACACCGTTGCGCCCGCGTTGGTAACCGTGTGCGTGCATCAGCGCAAACAAATCGCCGACGCGGGTCGGCGCCAGGCGCAGATGGAACTCCAGTTCGGCGCGGCGCCGCTCAGGCGCGATCTCGCACAGGCGCGTGCCGCAGGACAATGGCGCGTTCAAGGCGTTGCTCACGCAGTCGCCGGCAATCTCGATCGCGCGTTCGAGCGATACCGTCGCCGCGCGCGGAAGCCCCTGCGCGCGCAAGCTGCGTTCCAGCAGATCGCGTTGTGTTTCAGGCGCCGTTGTCACGCCGTGCCACAGGCTGAAGTCGGCGCGCTCGAGCGCTGCGTGCACCGCGCTACCGAAACGCGAGCCCGCCAAGGTCGACAGATTCTGGATGTTCGCCGTCGGCGAATCGGCGTCCGCAATCGCCATCTCGTCTCCGGCGCCGGGGCGTGGATCGGAATTGCTGCCGCGGCTCTCGCCGCGCACCAGCCGCGAAAACGACCACGTCCACCAGTCGCGTTCGATGCGGCCATCGAACCGGCGAGCGCGCAGCACGTGGTCATCGCCGCGCAATCGCGTCAATCGTCCCGCCGGGCCGGCGGGCAACGCCTCGATCGCGATCGCTTGCGGCGCACGCAAACGAAGATCCTCCAGCGCTTGCGCGCAACCCGCGTCGTCGAAAGCTAGGGGCGCCGCGCGTCCAGCCGTGTGCAAAAGCCAGTGCGCCGCACTGTGCAAGCCCTGATTGACCCAGCCCCAGGGCAGAACACACGCCGCGCAAGTGCGGGTGACGCCGACGTAGAACTTGCGCACTTCCTCGGCGAGGAGTTCGTCGTCGGCACGCGCGGCGATTGTCTCCGTCACGCCTTCGCCGATCGCGACGCGTGCGCGATTGTCCTCGTGATACCAGGTGAGGGCGGGCTTGCGCTTTTTGATTTGCTTGCCGAGCGCCGCGTACGGGAGCAACACCACGCCATATTCGAGTCCCTTGGCGGCATGCACGGTGGCGATCTGCACCGCTTGCGCGTCGGTTTCCAGACGCAAACGCGCAGCATCGCCTTCGGCGTTGGCGTCCGCATCGGCCAACGCGCGCGCGTGGACATCGCACAGATCATCGATTCCAAAACACGCGTCCGCCTGTTGCTGCAGCAGTTCGGCGAGTTGCAGATAGTTGGCGACGCGACGTTCTCCGCCCGGCATGGCGAGCAAACGCGGCGCGGCTTGCGCGATCAAGCCATGCAACCACGCCAACGGACCATGTCGTTCGACCTGATCCGCCCAGTTCGCGGTTTGATCGAGCAGCGTGTCCAGCGCCGCGGTGTCGCACAGGCTGATCGCGATTTGACGCGCGTCCTTGCCGATCAACAGCGACGCCTGCGCGGCGCGCGCGCGCCGCGCATCGGTCGGGTCACGCAAGGCCTCCAGCAACAGCAGCAGGTCGCCGGCTTCTTCGCTGGCGTAAACGCTGGCGCGCAGGCAGGATGCCGCCGGAACACCGGCTTCGCTGAGTGCCCGCTGCATCGAATAGGCTTGGGCGTTGTCGTTGACCAGCACCGCGAGATCGCCCGCCACAAGCGGCCGCAAGGCGCCATCTCCGTCGCGCAATTGCGCGCCACCCGCGTGTGCAGCGGCGAGTAATTCCACGATCCGTGTCACGCACGCTTTTTCGAGAATGCGTTGCGCATCGGATTTATTCCAGGGCAAGCCCGCGCCGTCCTTCTTGGTTTTCCCCGATGGCGGCAGTCGCCACAATTGCAAGCCTGGCGCGGACCGGCCATCGAGCAGCAGCGCGCGCCGCGCGATCCGCGGGGCCGCGCGCACATCCGGATGCGCGATCGCGGATTCCGCGAAGGCGTTCTCGCGCGAGAACAAGGCGTTGATTGCGTCGTCGACTACGGCACCCGCGCGCTGGCTGATCTCCAGCCGCATCGGTTCGCCGTCGGCGCAGGCGCGCGCCGCGAGATACGCGTGCACGTCGCCGCCGCGAAAGCCGTAGATGGCCTGCTTGGGGTCGCCGACCAACACCAGCGTTCCCGCATCGTGCACGAACAGCTTTTGCAGGATGCGCCATTGCGCGGGGTCGGTATCCTGGAACTCGTCGACCAGTGCGGCCGGCCAGCGCTTGCGTATGGCATCGATCGCGCGCGCGCCGCGCTTGGTATCGTCCAGCGCCCGAGCGAGTTCATCGACGGCCTGGTCGTGGCCGATCTTGCCGAGACCGCGCAGACGCGCGGGCAGCTCGCGCTCGAGAAACGCGCGCTCGTCGCGCAATACATGAACACTGGCCGCCGCATCGAGCGTGTGCAAGTCCGCGAAGGTCTTGCCGAGATCGATCATTGCCTGGAACGCTGGACCTTGCGGCGGACGAGGACAGGTTGACAGTGCCCGGACTGCGTCCGGCGAAAAGCTTTCCGCCGCCTTGTCGACAACGCCCGATGGCGGCCACGACGCCATGGATGAAATCGCCCAACCGCGCACGGCGCGCAAGCCACGCACGCGGCTCGCGCGCGCGCTCTTGTTCGGGAAACACGCGGCCAATTCGGTGTCCGCTTCGCGCATCGTTGCATCGTTCCAGCCGGCGATCGAATTGCGTAGCGCATCCAGCCATGCCAACGCCGCGCCGCGTTGTTCGCGCAGCATCTGCATCGTCTCCGGCGTGGTTTCGTCGAGCGTGATTTCGCGACCGCGCCAACGCGGATCGGTGGCCTGACGCGACAGCGCGCGCGGCGAACCCCAGGTCTGGGTCAAGACGCGCGCGGCATCGGCATCCGCGCTGCCGGCGCGCCAGAAATCGTCGACGATCTCGTTCTGCAAGGTGCGCAGATCATCGAGCAATTCCGGCGGTGTCAGTGCATGCCCCGTTTCGAAACCGAACTCGCTCGACACGCGATTGCAGAAGCCGTGCAAGGTGCCGATCATGGCGGTATCCATGGCGCGCTCGGCGTCGCGCGCGCGATGTTGCAGGACCGCGGCGTCAACGCCTTCGAGCGACAGCGCCTGCGCGATCACCGCACGCGTCACCGTGGTGTCGCCATTGTCGTCGTCGCGCGGCATGGCCGGATCGGGTTGCACGAGAAGTTGTGAGGCCAACCGCAACCGCTCGCGCAGCCGCGACGACAATTCCGCCGTCGCGGCGCGGGTGAACGTTGCCACCACGATCTGTTCCGGTGTCAGCGCCTGTTCCAGCACCAGACGCAAATACAAGGTGGCGATGGCGAAGGTCTTGCCGGTGCCCGCGCTGGCTTCTACCACGCGCACGCCCGACAGCGGCAAATCGAGAGCGTTGCGCGGCGCGCTCACTTGAACTGCTCCACCCATGCGCGCGCGGGATCGTCGAACACCGTCGATGCGGCCAGATGCAGATATTGCGCAAGCACGGCATCGCCGCGCCCGGAAAGATCGCGCCCGCGCCAGACGATCGCAGCGGCCGGATCGCTGAATTCGTCCACGTCGTTGTAGTCGTTGTCGGATTGTTCGGCGGCCTTGATGAAAACCGAGAGATCGAACGCCTGACCGTCCCGCAGGTTCGACGTTTTTTGCGCTTGCTTTGCGCCTTGTCGCGCGTGCTTCCATGAGAGCCGCGGGAAAAACGGCAAGGGCGCGCGCAGACCCGCGCGATACAACGCGACCAGTTCCTGCAACGTCTCGCGCGCTTCGCGCGGCGACGGTTGCGGCAATTCGAACGCCAATCCGTCGTCCTTGTCGGTCAGCGCGGCCAATACCGTCGGCACGGAATTGCCGCCGGAGATCGCAAACAGCGCATCCAGCCAAGCCTCCAGCACGTGCCGTCCATCGACGATGCCGGCACGCACGCGCAACAAGCCGGCCGCGTAACGACCCGCGAGCGAACCGGCGAGCCGCGTGCCGTCGTCCAGTTCGATGGTGAGTGACGTTTCCGATGCGGGCGCCGCGCCGGCGGTGAAAGCGAGCACGCGCTCGCGCAACGCGGCCGCGCGGTTTGCCGCGGCGTGTGAGGCTTGCTCGCCGAGCGCGCCCGGCGGCAATTCGCCATGCGCGCGCAACGTCGCAAGGGCGTCGCTTGCGTCGCCGTCGTGTGCCAGCAAGGCGGTGGTCAGGCGCCAGCGCGTCAATCCGTCTTTCGGCGCCAGTGGCTCGAGATCCGGATCATCCTCTAGCTGGCGCGGCAGACGCATGTCCAGCGCCGTTTCCAGAAATTCGCGCGCGGGGTTTCTGAAAAATCGACGCAAGTCTTCGAGACGAATGTCGCGTGCGTCCGCCGGATCGGCGGCGTCCGTTGCGTTGCGTAAATGCAGATCGCCGCGCGCGAAAGGCGCCGCCTAGGCCAGCGCGCCGATCGGTTGCGCTGCCGCCAGCCACTCGCGGCGAAACGATTGCGAATCGGAACGGGCTGGATCGAACAGCCGCGCATCGAACGGATGCAGCGGTTGCACAAGCGGGAATTTGCTTTCGGCTTCTTCGCGCAGGACATCGGTGGCGGGCGTCGAAGAGTGCTCGTGCGGTTCGCGTGAATCGAGGCGGTTGGGATTCGGCAAATAGTTCCGTGCGAGGTCGTCCATCAGTTCCGACACCACCGTCGAGGGTGGCCTCGGCTCGTTGCTGTGCGGGTCGCGCCCGACCCAGCTTATGTACAGGGTGTCACGCGCGGCCGCGATCAGTTGCAGGAACAGCAGGCGATCGTCCGCGCGCACGTCGCGGTCACCGCGTTCGGATTTATTCAGGCGACGATCGACCAGCAGCGGATCGAGCGCGGCGTTCTCGCGGCGCGGAAACGCGGCTTCGTCCAGCCCCAAGAGACAAATCACTCGAAACGGCACCACCCGCAGCGGCACCATGCCGCAGAAGGTGACGCCCCCGGCGAACAGCCGCTGACGCGGATCGGATTGCGCCAACCGCTCGCGCAGGAACGCGCGCACGTCGTGCCACGGCAACGATTGCGAAACCTGCGCCGCGCGGGTGTCCACGACCAGTTGCGCCAGCGCCGCACGCACCCGTTCCAGCGCCCGCGTTTCGGCGGGGTCGGCGCCATTGGGCGCGTAGATCGCATCGACCAGTGCGTTCAAGCGCGACTGCCATTGCGCCGCTATCAGCGAACGGGGCGACAACTCTCGCAGGCGCCGCCATATCGCCAGCAGCGCGAGCAGCGGTTCCAATCGCGCGAACGCCGCACCCTCGATGCCAGGCAACGGCGCGATGCCTGCGAGCAGGGCCTGCCCGTCGCCCATCGCGAAACCGGCAAGCATCCGATCCAAACCGAACGCGAAAGAAAATTCGCGATAATCGCCTACGCCGGCGCGCGCGCGTTCGTCCTCGCCCCAGCGCACCCCGGCGTCCCGCACCATCCCTGACAGTTGCGCAAGACCATCGGCGTCGAGATCGAAGCGGCGCATCACGCCCGGCACCGCCAGCACGTCGAGCAGTTCGCTCAAAGTCCAGCGCGAGGTCGGCGCGTCCAGCAGCGTCAGGAACAATTGCGCGGCCGGGTGCGCGGCCGCTGCATCGATATCGCCGACGCCGTAAGGGATGTAGCGCCGATCGTGATCCGGCAGGCCGCCGAACACCGCCTCGATGCAAGGCCGGTACGCGGCCACGTCCGGCATCATCACTGCGATGTCGCGCGGGGTCAGGGTGGGATCGCGGGCGAACATTGCCAGCAAGCGGTCGTGCAAGGTCTGCACTTCGCGCAGCGGCGAGTGGCAGGCGTAGAATTGCAGGGAGCCGTCCAGTTGCGTCGCGCGCGAATGCGCGCGGGGTGACGCGCGTTCCAGGATATCCGCGCGAAGTTCGCCGAGTAGCGTGCCGCGCGACGGGGGCTCGCTCAAATCCTCTTCGAGATCGGGCTGCACGTCGTCATACGAAAACAGCAGTTCCGCGAACGCCGCGCCAGCGCCGCCGAGTGAGGCCAGCAGCGGGTTGTCCTCGACGCCTTCTGAAGCTTGTTTGTGGAACAATCGGCGCGAGCGCGGCACGTCTCCCCAGTATTCGCGACATGGCGTCGGCCAGTAGAAATCGACTTCGGCGTGGCGCGCGCAAACGCCGAGCACCCGCAGCACGTCGGGCGAAACATTGGCGCAGGCGAACGCGCTGATCCGCGCGGGCAAACCCGGCGGCGCATTGTCACCGGCGTAATCCCGCAACCAGGCATCCAACCTTGCTGCGCGATAATCGCCACCTAGACGCCGCACCAATCGCCGCCACAAATCAGCCTGCCAATCCTGTGCGTCGGCCCCCCGATTCAATCTGGCGTGTTCCCAACGCAGCAAGCGTTCGCGCCGATAACCCTGCAGGCGCTCGAACACACGCGCCAGCACGCCGGCCAGCGCATAACGGCGCATCGGATCGTCGTCGCTTTGCAGATAGTCTTGCAGGGGTTGCAGCGCGTGGTCGTCCAATGGCTCGCCAAGCAACGCATATAGATGCCAGCGCAGCAGATCGGGTTCGAACGGCGAACGCTCGGTGAGTTCAGGCCGCGTCGCGCGCAACAGATCCCACGCGAATTGCGCGGGCGCCCGGAAATCCAGATTGGCGACGATGCCCAGCCGTTCCGCCAGATGCACCTGCAGCCAGCGACGCAGCCCGGCTTGCGGCACCAGCACCAGCACCGGAGTCAACGGATTGTCCTGCGCCTGGCGCGTAAGCCGCTCGCCGAGCCTGTCGGCGAGTTTGCCGGTGTCGTTGCCGTAGTAGAGGTTGAACACGAGCGGCGGATCGTCATCCCGGGCGATCGACCAAGTATGCACGGCGTCGTCTCAGCGGGTGCGACGGTTCTCTTCGCGTCACCTCGGGGTCGTGCGAGAATATCTCGACGCGCTCGTAGCTCAGCTGGATAGAGTACTGCCCTCCGAAGGCAGGGGTCGTGGGTTCGAATCCCGCCGAGCGCGCCACTCTCGCCTCACCCGCCGGTAGCAAAACCCGGATACAGCGTCATACCGCCGTCGACGAAGATGGTCGTGCCGTAGAGATAATCCGATTCGTCCGACGCCAGCCAGGCGACGACCTTGGCGACATCGGCAGGTTCGCCGACGCGCCCGCACGGGATCAGTTTCAGCAGCGCGTCTTCCGCTCGCGGCGTGGCCCACGCGGCATGGTTAATCGGGGTCTTGATCGCGCCGGGCGCAATCGCGTTGACGCGGATTTTCTTCGGCGCCAATTCCTGCGCGATCGATTTCATCAGCAGCATGATGCCGCCCTTGGTGCTGGCGTAATTGACGTGTCCGGCCCACGGGATCACCTGATGCACGGAGCTTGTGAAGATGATCTTGCCGAGCGCGCGCGAATTGTCGCGCATGCCCCGACGCAGGAATTCGCGCGCGGCTTCGCGCGCGCACAGAAACCCGCCGGTGAGATTCACGCCGATCACCGCGTTCCATTCGTCGGTCGTCATGTCGATCAGCGCGGAATCCTTCTGGATGCCGGCGTTACTGACCACGATATCGAGCGTGCCGAGTTCCTTGATCGCCTGCGCGAACATGCCGCACACCTCGTCCTCGCGACTGACGTCTGCCTGCATGGCGATCGCGTGGCCGCCGCGGCCCTTGTTGATGTCGTCGGCGATCGCCTGCGCGATTTCCGGCTGCACGACGTAGTTGACGATGACGTTGGCGCCGCGCGCGGCGAGTTCACGCGCGATACCCTCGCCGATGCCGGAGTTGGCGCCGGTGACGAGCGCATTTTGACCGGCGAGCGGTTTGTTGTTCGCAATGTT
>JBDTBW010000018.1:0-18929 GCA_039923855.1 Rhodanobacteraceae bacterium
TCAACATGTCCGGCGTGAGCGTGCCGGGGCCACCGAACAGATTGATCGGCACGCAACTGGGATCGGCCTGGCACACCGACAGCGGCCCCACGCCTTCCTGGATATGCGCGATGTTGTAGGTGCCGGTGACGTCCTGGTTCGCGTCGTTGTCGGCGCGCACCACATTCACGTCCCAGTTGAAATCGCGGTCGCGTGTCGAGAACGTTCCCGTCAAACCGGTCGCGAAATAACGGGTATCGACTTTCTGGCTGAAGATGCGCGGACCGCCTTCGATCGGGCGGCGGCCAAGGCCGAAATCAGGGCTGTTGGAATCCAGCGTGAAGCCGAACGGATTGTACGGATTGGTCTTGTCCACGCTGGTGGTGTAACAACGGTCAATCAGGAAGCAGAAGGCCTGGCCGAGAAAGATCGGTTCGGGCGCGGCCTGGTTGACCGACTTGCGCGTGTTGTACAGACCCTTGACGTACCAATCGATATTGTCGGTGAGCTTGTAATCGGCCTGGGCGAAAAACCCGGTGCGTTCCTGCGGCGTCAGCAGCAGATTGAACGGCGCGAAATTGAAGCGATCAGCCGTGGTGAAGTGGTGATAGCCGCTCGGGAATTGCTGCACACCGCCCGCGGGCGCCACGCCATTGGCGGTGATGCTGCAGAAGCCGCCAGGGCATAAACCGCCGAAATCGGTGCCTCCAGGCGTGTCGAACAACACCCGCGTGAAGGGCGTGGCCGAACTGCAATTGGACAAGCCGGTGCCGGGCACGCACTCGGCGCCCGATTGTGCAAACGCGCCGGAACTGATCGCGTTCTGCTTGAAGTGGCTGATATCGACAAAGAAGCTGTAGCGGTCGGCCTTGGCGCCTAATGAAATATCGCCTGAATAGGTCTTGCCGTCGCCAACGGAATGATCGCCGTAGTAGAGATGCAACGCGGCGCCGTCCTGCGATTTCTTGGTGATGATGTTGACCACGCCGGCGATGGCGTCGGAGCCGTACAGAGCGGACGCGCCGTCGGTCAGTATCTCGATGCGCTCGACGGCGCCAGCCGGAATCGTGTTGAGATCAACCGCGGCGGAAACGCCCGAAGCCGAGGATTCGTTCACGAAGCGCAAGCCGTCGACCAGGATCAAGGTGCGCTTGGCATTCAAATTGCGCAGCGAAATCGTGGTCGAACCCGAGCCCACACCCGAGCCATCTGGCGCGAAACCGAAATTGCCGGCCGAATTGAATTTGGTGTTGAGCGATGAACCGCTCACCGACAACTGCTGGATCACATCGCCGATCGAACCCAGACCGGTGGCCTGGATGTCGGCGGCGGTGATCGTGATCACCGGCGTCTGCTCGGCGACATCGGCCTTCTTGATGCGCGAGCCGGTGACGGTGATCGCCTCCAGTTGTTGCGGCTGCTGGGATGCCGCAGCGGCGTTGGCGTCGGTTGTGGTCTGCTGGGCCGAAGCCGGCAAAGCCGCGACCGACAAGACCAGGGCACACAGCACCGTGCCGCAGCGCCGGATCGTGCGTTGCAAACTGTTCGCGTTCATGACTCTCCCCACGTGAATGATCCACCAACGACACGCGCGCCCCTGCCCACGCACCGCCCGGCGCGGTTTCCCGCCCGGTTCACGCGAATGTAACAATTTGTTGCGTGTCTGCCAACTGATATTTTCGAGGCGCCATTCGGACCGGTTGCGGCAACCGGCACGCCCTCGGCATCACACGCTGACGGCGCCCTCTCTGCGACATCTCCCCCGGACATATCCTCTACTATTGGAACTCATGTCCCTCTCGTTCGTCTTCACGCCATCGCTTCGCGCCAGACACATGTGCTGGCCGCTGATCTTGATCTGCACGCTGCTGGCGTTGCCGTGCGTGGCCTCGGCGGCAGGCACGCTGCAGCAGCAGCGCGATGCGTTCCGAGCGGCCTACGCCGCGGCTTATGCGGGCCAGGATTGGCGCACCCTGGCGCAAGGGCTGGAGGACTATCCGCTGTATCCGTATCTGGAAGCCGCCGCGCTGGAGCACAATCTGCGCGATGCCGACCGCGCGCAGATCGCGGCGTATCTGGCGCGCTACCCCGATCTGATCCCCGCCGACGATCTGCGCCGCGATGAATTGCTGCTACTGGCGCAGCAACAGGATTGGCAGGGGTTCTTGTATTTCTACAAACCGGGCTTGAGTGATGCGCTGACCTGCGACGCATTACAAGCGCGCGCAGCGCAAGGGCAGCGCCTGGATTTCCAACGCGATCTTGCGGCATTGTGGAGCAAGCCGAGATTGCCCTCGGCGTGCGCGGGCGTGCTGGACGCCGCCGATGCGCAGGGTTTGCTGACCACCCAGCGCATCTGGGAGCGCATCGATCGCGCAGCCGACGCCGGCGCGGCGGCGACGATTTCGCGATCCGCGTCGTGGCTGCCGCCGGCCGACGCCGCCGCCGCGCAACGGCTCGCGCAGGCGATCGATTCGCCGGCATCCTTGCTTGCGAGCGCGATCACCTTGCCCGACGACGCGCGCACTCGGCAGGCGTTGACGCTGGCATTGACGCATTATGCACGCAGGCACGCCGCGCCGGCGCAAAGCGCGTGGCAGCAAGTCTCCGATCGCTTCGCGTTTGACGGAAATCAGCGCGACAAAATCCTGGCCGCGCTCGCCTTGTACAACGCCACCGATTACACCGATTCCTCGCTGGCGACGCTGGCCGCGCTGCCGCCGAGCGCGCAAACCGATGCCACACGCGAGTGGCGCGTGCGCGTGGCACTGGCGTTGCGCGATTGGAATGCGGCCTTGGCCGCGACCAATGCGCTGACCGCCGATGAGATGCAACACGACGAATGGCGCTACTGGCACGCGCGCGCCTCGCAGAAACTCGGTCACGCTGGACAGGCGAGAAATGAGTACGCATCGCTGGCGAAAGTCGCCAGTTTTTACGGCTTTCTCGCCACCGACCGCGCCGGGCTGCCGTACACCATCTGTCCCGAGCAACTGGCCGGCGGCAGCGCGGACGAACAACGCCTGCTCGCGATCCCCGGCATGACGCGCGCATTCGAATTGTTCGCGCTGGAGATGCTGCAACCCGCGCGGCGCGAATGGGATCGCGCGCTGGCACGGCTTTCCGGCGACGATCGCCGGCTCGCCGCGGATCTCGCTTATCGGCGCGGCTGGTACGACCGCGCGGTGTTCGCGTTCGCCAACGACGCCGATCTGCATCTGTACGAACAGCGTTTCCCGCTGGCCGACGAGCCGCGTGTGGTGGCCGCCGCGCAATCCGCGGGCATCGATCCGGCCTGGGCCTACGCGATCATCCGCGCCGAGAGCGCCTGGCAGACCGACGCGCATTCCGTCGCGAACGCTTATGGCTTGATGCAACTGTTGCCCGGCACCGCCTCGCGGGTCGCGCAAGGCAACGGACTACCCTACGACGGCGCCGATGATTTGTACGATCCGCGGATCAACATTCCGCTGGGCGCGCATTATCTTGCCGACATGGCGATGCGTTACGACGGCAGTCCGTGGCTGGCGACCGCGTCCTACAACGCAGGTCCCGGCGCCGTGCAACGCTGGGTCGACGCGCGC
This sequence comes from Rhodanobacteraceae bacterium, assembly GCA_039923855.1. Classification (GTDB taxonomy): domain Bacteria; phylum Pseudomonadota; class Gammaproteobacteria; order Xanthomonadales; family Rhodanobacteraceae; genus 66-474. Next base: position 3,564 of record JBDTBW010000018.1, read on the forward strand.
GGCGAGCTGGAACCCGACGCCTTCATCGCCACGATTCCCTACAAGGAAACGCGCGAATACGTCGCCCGCGTGCTGTCGTTCGAAGTTCTGTATGACTGGCGCTTGCACGGCAACGTGCTGCCGGAATCCGCGCGCCTGCCCGCGATCGGCACGGCGTATGCGCCGCCGACGACTGATGCCGCACGCAAATCGGCGGTGTGCACGCTGGGTTACGCGCCAGCCGCGACGAAGGGGCCCGACACGCAACCCGCACCGGCGGCTTCGAGCGCGTCGTCCGGCAATACAAATCACAACGGATATCGGCCATGAAACCGCTGCGCATCGCCATCCTCGGCGGTACCGGTTTCATCGGCAGCCATCTGGCGCCGCGTCTGGCCGCCGACGGCCATCGCCTCACGCTGTTGTCGCGCAACCGCGAAAATCACCGCGCGTTGACCGTTTTGCCATCGCTGCGCGTGGTCAGCGTGGATGTTTACGACCGCGCCGCGTTGACGCGGCGCTTCGAGGGCCACGACGCGGTCATCAATCTGGTCGGCATCTTGAACGAAACCGGCGCCGCCACCTTCGCGCGCGCGCATGTCGATCTCACCGCGACGGTGATCGCGGCCTGCCGCGAGGCGCATATCGCGCGTCTGCTGCAGATGAGTTCGCTCAACGCCGGCAGCAATGTCTCGAAATACCTGAAGACCCGCGGCGAGGCGGAAACGCTGGTGAAGAATTCGGGTCTCGACTGGACGATCTTCCGCCCCAGCATCGTATACGGCCGCGGCGATGGATTGATTTCGCGTTTTGCCGGGTTGCTGAAATTCACACCCGTGCTTCCGCTGGCGCGGCCCCGCGCGAAGATCGCGCCGGTGTATGTGGGCGATGTCTGCAAGGCGATTACGCATTGCATCGGGGGACGCGATGCCAGCGGGAAAATCCATGAGCTGTACGGTCCGGACGTGTACACCTTGATCCAGCTCGTGCGCATGATCCGCGACGCCGCGCATTTGCATCGCGTGGTGATGCCGCTGCCGGATGCGCTGGGCTGGCTGCAGGCGCGAGTGTGCGATCTCATTCCCGGCAAGCCGTTCTCGTCGGACAATTTCAAATCCTTGAAACTGGATTCGATCGGCAACCGTGATGGTTTGACGGAACTCGACATCGCGCCGCGGCGTTTCGCCACCGTACTGCCGGAATTACTCGACCTTCCAGCCCACGAACAACGTATGGACACCGCGCGCGCCAGCCAGCGCGATTCCAGCCGGCATGCATACGAGCCGGCAACCGTCGGTTCCGGGCCGCCGAATCCATAAGCATGCGCATTTATCTCGTTGGCGGGGCGGTTCGTGATGAATTGCTCGGCCGCGCGCCCGGCGACCGCGATTACGTGGTGGTGGGCGCAACACCGCAGGCCATGCTCGACGCGGGTTACAAAGCCGTCGGTAAGGATTTCCCGGTGTTCCTGCATCCCGCGACCGGCGAGGAATACGCGCTCGCGCGGACCGAGCGCAAGTCCGGACGCGGTTATCGCGGCTTTGTGGTCGATGCCGATTCCGGCGTGACATTGGAACAGGATCTGGCGCGCCGCGATCTCACCCTCAACGCGATCGCGCGCGACGAACACGGCGCGTTGGTCGATCCCTATCAAGGCGAACGTGATCTGCGTGCGCGTGTGCTGAGGCATGTTTCACCCGCGTTTGTCGAAGATCCGGTGCGGGTGTTGCGCGTCGCACGTTTCATGGCGCGTTTCGCGCCAATGGGATTCCACGTCGCCGACGAAACGATGGCGTTGATGCGCGAAATGGTCGGCAACGGCGAAATCGCGTATCTGGTGCCCGAGCGCGTGTGGGCGGAAACGCGCAAGGCATTGACCGAACCCAAGCCGTCTGCGTTTTTGCAAACCCTGCGCGCTTGCGGCGCGCTCGCTGTGCTGTTTCCCGAAATCGACGCGCTGTACGGCGTGCCGCAAAGCGCGCAGCATCATCCCGAAGTCGATTGCGGCATGCATATGGAATTGGTGCTCGACCAAGCCGCGAAGATCGCGCCCGACGACGATCTCGTGGGTTTTTGCGCACTGACCCATGATCTTGGCAAAGCGCTGACGCCGGCGGATGAGCTGCCCCGCCATATCGCACACGAACATCGCGGCATCGAGCCCTTGCGCGCCTTGTGTGCACGGCTGCGCGTGCCCACTGATTACGTCACGCTGGCGGAACTCACTTGCCGCTATCACTTGCACGCGCACCGTGCGCTGGAGTTGAAACCGGCGACCGTGCTGGAACTGCTGGAAGCGCTGGACGCGCTGCGCCGCCCGGATCGCCTGCGCGTGTTTCTGGAAGCTTGCCTCGCCGACAAGCGTGGGCGTCTGCATCACGAACACGACGATTACCCGCAAGCCGATTACCTGTGCGCAGCGCGTGCCGCGGCCGCGGCGATCACCGCACAACCCTTCGTCGAACAGAGGTTGCAAGGCACCGCCATCGGCGAGGCGATGCGCCGCGCCAAGATCGAAGCGATCGCGAAGCTGCCGCGTTGAAAACTCATCGTCATTCCGGCGCAAGCCGGAATCCAGTTGTTGTATAATGAAGAGCTGGATTCCGGATCGCCGCTGCGCGGCATCCGGAATGACGGTCTTTAATCTGTGACGTTAAAGTCTTTCGCTGCGATCGATCTCGAGCATCGACGCAAACAACGCTTGCGAATCCAGCCCGCGCGCAAACAGCATCGCCTGAAACCGCTCGCCCATCTCGCCCGGCAAGGTCAGGCGCTTGACCTCTTGCGCCAGCGCGTAACGCGCAACCTCGTTTTTCGCGCTTGCGTACGCTTCGGCGAAGACAGCATCCAGCCCCACGGCCAACAGAAAGCGCGCGTGGCTGGCATAGGCGATCAGCTCGAAGCCCCCACACAAACCCGCTTCCGCGAGCGCGGTGAAATCCACGAACGCGGTGATGTCCTGCAAGCCGGGCAGTACCAGCGGATCGGCGTGCGCGCGATGACGGTAATGACACACCAGCGTGCCATCGCTGCGTTCGGGCAGATAAAACTCGCGGCGCGCATAACCGTAATCGACCAACAACGCGGCGCCGCGTTGCAAGTTTCCGGCAATCGCTTCGATCCACCACGGCAATTGCGGCAACACTTCGGAACGATAACCGTCCGCGAAAGCTGTGCCGAGCTTGCGTTCCAGATGCCGCACCGCGCCCGATACCAGCGGATCGGCCGGTTGGTCGATACGCGTGAAGAAATCTTCTTCTTCGTGCGCGGCATCCTTCAAAACGATATGCTCCTCGAACGTCTGTCCCTGCTTGACCGCAAAGCGCGTGACCGGCAACGCATCCAGCACTTCGTTGGCGAACAGCACGCCCGACCATGCTTGCTGCGGCGGACGATCCAGCCATTCGATGCGCGCGAACAATTGCGGTGACAATGCTTCGCGCAGACACGCGCGCTGGTGCTCGCGCAAGTCGGCGCTGGGCTCCAGCAGCCAATAATGTCGAGGCAGCGCATCGCGCGATTGCAATTCGCGCAAACAATCGCGCGCGAACGCGCCACTGCCGCCCCCCAACTCGAAGAACACCGCTTTGTCACCGACCTCGCGCAACGCCGGGGCCAGCGCGCGCGCAACGCAGCGCGCGAACAGCGCACCCAGTTCCGGCGCGGTGACGAAATCTCCGGACGGCCCGAATTTCAACCGGCCCGCGCTGTAATAGCCCAAGCCCGGCGCGTACAGGCAACGCTCCATGAAGCGCGCGAACGGCAGCGGCCCGGTCGCCGCAATTTCCGCGCGGATCAGCGCGGCGAGCTTTTGCGAGTGCGCGGCTTCGTCGGCGCCGGGGTCGGGCAGATCAACGGACAACTGGCGATACTCGCGCGATTGCGGCAGGCTGCGAATCGTGCAGGATAGCGAGGACAATCGACAATGACACTTCCCGGCCAGCAACTCCCGGTGGCATTGGTCACCGGCGCCGCCAGACGCGTCGGCGCGGTGATCGCGCGCACCCTGCACGCGGCCGGCTACGACGTCGCCCTGCACTATCGACATTCGCACGAAGAAATGGACGCGCTGATCGACGAGCTGGAATCCGCGCGTGCTGATTCCACGGTGGCGCTGCAAGCCGATCTCGCCGATACGCAACGCATTCCATCCTTGATCGAGCAAACGATCGCGCGCTTCGGCCGGCTCGATGCGCTAGTCAACAACGCCTCGGCGTTTTATCCGACCCCGCTCGGCACGATCACGGCATCGCAATGGGACGAATTGTTCGCGGCCAATGCGCGTGCGCCGTTGCTGCTCGCACAAGCCGCAGCGCCACATTTGAAGCAGGTGCACGGCACTATCGTCAACATCGTCGACATCTACGCGCAGCGCCCATTGCCGCAACACGCGGTGTATTGCATGAGCAAAGCCGCGCTGGCGATGGCGACGCTCGCGTTGGCGCGGGAACTGGGGCCGGATGTCCGGGTCAATGGCGTCTCTCCGGGCGCGGTTCTGTGGCCGCAGAACAAGCAACAGGTCGATCGCGAACAGATCATCGCGCGTACTCCACTGCAACGCGCCGGTACGCCCGAGGATGTCGCCGGCGCGGTGCTGTGGCTGCTGCGTGATGCGGGCTATGTCACAGGCGAGATCATCCGCGTGGACGGCGGCCGCGCGATGGCGATGTAAACGCCATACTCACACAGTTTGTTTTGTCATCTGGCACTCTTGGCTTGCCATTCATACCCTCGTTTTTCCCGAACGCGATCATTGACGTGACTTCGACCGAGCTCTCCGCCGCCCTCGCGCCCGCCGGGATCGCGCAGACCATCCTCAACTTTCTGGGTGAGGTGCCGCGCAGCGCGGAGCCCGAAAGCGAGAATCCCCTCTCGCGCGCGGAGGTGATCGCCGCGGCGGCTCGAAGGCGCGCGTTCATCGCTTCAGCGTCGCTGTCATTGCCACCGGGCCCGCTGGGCTGGCTCACCGTGTTGCCGGAGTTGGTGGCGATCTGGCGGATCCAGGCCAGGATGGTCGCTGACATTGCTGCTGCGTTCGGACAAAAATCCACGCTGACCCGCGAGCAGATGCTGTATTGCCTGTTCCGCCACACCGCAGCGCAAGCGTTGCGCGACATCGTGGTGCGCGCGGGCGAACGATTCATCGTGCGCGAGGTGACCGCGGGCGCTCTGCGCCGCGCGGCCGAACGCATCGGCGTCAAACTCTCGCAACGTGCGCTGGGCAGCGGCGCGGCGCGGCTGCTGCCGGTGATCGGGGCGGCCGGCGTGGGCGCCTACGCGTGGCTGGATACGCGGCAGGTATCGCGTACCGCGATAGCGATGTTCTCGCACGACGTCACCTTCGTCGACGCGCAGGCGCGCAGCACCGAGATTCCCGCGCAGCGGATGAATCCGCCGGATCCCGCGCAGGCCGCGCGCGAGGCGGGGTTGTAAAAGAGCGATCTGAAAAATTACTGCGCACGGCAGCTCGCGACGTTTTTCAGGCCGCTCAGAAATTATCCTCAAGTTCGACATTGAGCCATTGCAACGATCTGGCTTCGCCCGGATTCGTTTCGCTGAACCGCGCCCATAATTCACCGATGGTTTTGTCGCTGGCTGCGGCGCGAACCTGCGGCGCGATGTCCGCCAGCGGCGCCAGCACGAACGCGTGCTGCAATTCCGGGCGCGCGGTCGCGCGCTCGTCGATCGCCACGATGTCCGCGTCCAGCGTGCGGTCCGAATAGCGCGGCACGTCTCGGCGTCGGTCGTGGCGGTTTTCCATTTCATGTAGCCACGCTTGCAATGAATCAGCATCGAGTTCGCTGTCGAAACCGACCGCGAGGTTCCAGAAGTCCGGGCCATCGAAACCGGCGGCTTTGCTGCGATACACCGACGACACACTCAACGCACCGAAACGCTCGCGCAATTCGCGCAGCGCGTCACGCAAATTTTTTTCCGGTTCGAGATTGGAGCCGAGGCTGAGATAGACACGAGACACGATTCACCCTCTCCCTGACCCTCTCCCATCAAGGGAGAGGGAATCAACCATGATGCGACGATGCGAGCCCCCCCTCAATGGGGAGGGGGTGGGGAGAGGGTGAACGCGGGATCGGAAGTTATGACTTGGCGCCCCGCTCTATCACCACGCCCACCGACGTCGCACCGCGTACCGCGCCGAGTTTGGACAGTTTCAGGCGCAACCACGCCACACCGAACTCGTCGCGGATCAGTTGTGCACAGCGCTCGGCCAGCGTTTCCACCAGACCGAACTGGGACGCCTCGACGAACGCGATCAAGCGTTTTGACACGGCTTTGTAATCGAGCGTGTCCTCTATGCGCCCGCTGGCCGCGGGTCTCGTGTTGTCGAATTCCATTTCGATGTCGAGCACCACCGGCTGGCGCACGCGCCGTTCCCAGTCGTAGATGCCGATCACGGTGTCGATCTGCAAGCCTTGGATAAAAACGATGTCCATGGAGATCGAGAACCGAGAGCCGAGATCCGAGAACCGAGAACCGAGAACCGAGAGCCTAACAAGAACTCGTCGTCCCGGCGCAAGCCGGGACCCAGTAGCGATGCATCACAATCGGGCGTGATCGTTACTGGATTCCGGCCTGCGCCGGAATGACGAGAAGGGATTGGTTGGCGAGAGGATGAACATTCGTGTCACATTTGAAGCCGCGAGTCCGGGGTTTCGATTTGCGACAACGTTTCCAAATCCCATCTCGGCCGTACGATGATTTGTGGCCCTTGCGCCTGCCCCGCCGCGAGCCGCAGCGCGCCGGCCAGCGCGATCATCGCGCCATTGTCGGTGCAAAATTCCAGCCGCGGGAAATACGTGGTGAACCCTTCGCGCTCTCCCGCTTGTGCCAGCGCGCCACGTAACCGCTTGTTGGCGCCGACACCACCGGCGACCACCAATCGGGTGAATCCGGTTTCGACCAACGCGCGGCGGCATTTAATGGCGAGCGTTTCCACGATCGCATCCTCGAAACCGCGCGCGATGTCGGCGCGTGATTGCTCGCTTTGATCGCAAGCGCGCCACGCCAACAGCACCTGTGTTTTCAATCCGGAAAAACTGAAATCGAGCCCGGGACGATCGGTCATCGGCCGCGTGAACTTGCAGGCACCGGGTTGGCCGCTTTCGGCCAGCCTGGCGAGCGACGGACCACCGGGATACGGCAGGCCCATGAGCTTTGCGGTCTTGTCGAAGGCCTCGCCGGCGGCGTCGTCCAGGGTGTCGCCCAGAATCCGGTAACGCCCGATCGCCTCGACCCCGACCAGCAGCGAATGCCCGCCCGAGACCAAGAGCGCCACGAATGGCGGCGACAACGGTTCGGCGCCGAGCGCGGGTTCTTCCAGCAGCGGCGCCAGCAGATGCCCTTCCATATGGTGCACGCCGATCGCCGGGATCTCCAGCGCCCACGCCAGCGCGCGCGCCAGGGACGCCCCGACCAGCAGCGCGCCGATCAGGCCGGGGCCGGCGGTGTAAGCCACCCCGCCCAGATCGCGCACGGTCAGACCCGCCCCGGCCAGGGTCTGACGCAACAACGGCAGGAGTTTGCGGACGTGGTCGCGGCTGGCCAATTCCGGGACCACGCCGCCATATTCGGCATGGAGGTCGACTTGGGAATACAGCGCGTGCGCCAATAAACCGCGATCGGGCGCATACACCGCCACCCCGGTCTCGTCGCAGGAGGATTCGATGCCCAGCACGGGCTTTGAAAACGGCACTGATGTCACGCTATACTTCGCGGCTCGCCCGGGATTGCGGGCAGTTTAACAGTGGAGCCGCCATGCCCAGCGTCAAGGTTCGCGAGAACGAGCCGTTCGAAATCGCCCTGCGCCGCTTCAAGCGCACCTGCGAAAAAGCCGGCGTGCTCGCCGAAACGCGCAAGCGCGAGTTCTACGAGAAGCCGACTCAGGAACGCAAGCGCAAGCGCGCCGCGGCGGTCAAGCGTCATTTGCGCCGTCTGTCGCGCGAGACCACGCGCCGCGTGCGCATGTATTGATCCGAGCGGTTCGAAAGCTACTGCGCTTTCTAACCATTCTTTGCTTCGACACATTAAAAGTCGGTATCGTGCATGGCGATGCCGGCTTTTTTGCTTTTGAGGATCGCGATGAGTCTTAAAGCACGCTTGAGCGACGACATGAAAGCCGCCATGAAAAGCGGCGACAAGCCGCGTTTGGGCGTGATCCGGCTGATCCAGGCCGCGGTCAAGCAACGCGAAATCGACGAGCGCATCCAGCTCGACGACGCAGCTGTGCTGCACGCGCTGGAGAAGATGCTGAAGCAGCGGCGTGACTCGGCGACGCAGTACGAAGCCGCTGCGCGCGAGGATCTGGCCGCGCAGGAACGCTACGAGATCGGCGTGATCGAAGCCTATCTGCCGGCGCAACTCTCGCCTGCGGAAACCGATACGTTGATCGCCGCCGCGATCCAGGATTCCGGCGCCACTTCGGCGCGCGACATGGGCAAAGTCATGTTGCTGCTGAAGGAACGTGCCGCCGGCCGCGCCGACATCGGCGCGCTGTCACAGCGGGTGAAGGCGAGGCTGGCCGGCTGACGCCGACTCCCAATCGCTCGTTACTGACTTTATCGCAAGATAGTTTCGGTTCCGCTCGCTGCCGCGAGCGGAGTTACTTTCCTTTCGGGGAAAGTAACCAAAGCCATTGCGCTGGACGCGATGGTCTTAAGCAACATCCTGTTGCCTCGACTCACCTGCGCTTCTTGCCGCAAGCGGGCCGGCGCGAACTCGCACGTCCTTGTGCTCGAACATACGCGCCTTGCTCCCGCTCGCGGCTGCGATGCTCGGCATCGCGTACAGCGCGGTAGCTCGCCCGCTGACGGCCATCCATGGCCTGTACATCGCAAACTTGCTCAGAGCGTTTACCATCGACATATGCCTGTCCACCTCCGCATTCTCGACACCGATGGCAGCGTCGATGCGAGCGTTCTCGAAAATGCGGCGCCGTGGGCGTCGATCGACACCATCGACCTGCGCGATCTCGGTCCCGCACTGCGGCTGTGGAGCCGCCGCAAGACGATGGATATTGCGCGCGCGCGGATCACCGCGGCGGACGATCCGCGGCCATCGGTCACCTTCATGGGTTCGGGCGATTTTCATCACCTCGCCGCACTCTTGATCGAGCGCGTCGACGAACCGGTCACGGTGCTGCATATTGACAATCATCCCGATTGGGTGCGTCTTGCGCCGCGCTGGCATTGCGGTTCATGGATCAATCAGGTTTTGCGGCTGCCAAAGGTACGACGCGTGGTGACGGCCGGGCCATGCAGCGATGATCTCGTGAACCCCGCACGCAAGGGCGGCAATCTCGCCGCACTCGATGCCGGCAGGCTGGCGCTGTTCCCCTGGCAACATGCGCCATCCAGATCGCGGCGGCGGATCGCCGACGGCCCCGGCCATGAATGGCGCGATGGCGCGCTGCACTGGCGAAACCTCGCCGAAAGGCAATCCGGCGAAGCTGCACAAGCCATATTGCAAGCGATTCCGACCGAAGCGGTCTGGATCACCCTGGACAAGGACGTATTGCCCGAAGACGAGGCGCTGACTAATTGGAATCAAGGCCGGATGCCGCTGTCGGAAGTGCTGGCATTGATCGGTGCGGTGGGCGCTGCGAAACGCGTGATCGGCGCGGACGTGTGCGGCGAGTACTCGCCTCCCGTGCACGCCAACCTTTTGAAGCGTGCCGAAGCGCGTCTGGATCAACCCCGGCACGCGGCGATCGACGCCGCACGGCTGGCGCGCAACGGCGAGGTCAATCGCGCGCTGGCGACGGCGCTGTTCGCGACCTACGTGCATACACCTTTACAATGATGACGATCTAATGCTGCTCACCATCCTCCTGCTGTTCGGTTCGGTCGTCTGCGACGTGATCGGGCAGGTATGTTTCAAGCTGGGTGTCGGCCACGAGCACGCGACGCCGGCCGCCGGCACGCGCGCGTTGCTGCGCAAGCTGGCTGCCTCGCCATGGATCGCGCTCGGCATCGCGGTGTACGTGGTCGAGTTCGTGTTCTGGTTCGCGGCGCTGTCGCGCGCGCCGCTGAGCTTTGCGTTTCCGGTTGCGGCGTTGTCGTATGTCGGCGTGGTGCTGGCGAGCCGCGTGGTATTGCGCGAGCGCGTATCACTGCGGCGCTGGCTCGGCACCGCGATGATCGTCGCGGGCGTGGCGCTGGTCTGCGGGCAACAGTTGGGCTAGAAGGTATCGGCATTCCATGACGCAATCGATGATCAAGCAGGCGGATTTTCTGCTGCGCGGCGGACGCAGCGGCGTGCTGTTGATCCACGGCCTGACTGGCACGCCGGCGGAGATGCGTTTCGTCGGCAAGGGCCTGCACCGTGCCGGTTACACCGTGTACGGGATGCAGCTCGCCGGGCATTGCGGTTCGGAATCCGATCTGCTCGGCACCGGCTGGCGTGATTGGCGGCGCAGCGTCACCGCGGCCGCGGACAAGTTGCTCGAGGATGTCGATCATCTGTTCGTGGCGGGCTTGTCGATGGGGTCGGTGCTGGCGCTGCAATTGGCGATCGACCGACCGCACCAGGTCGATGGTCTGGGGCTTTACGGCAGCACGTTTTTCTACGACGGCTGGACGATTCCGAAACTGGCGCGGCTGTCCTTCCTGCTGCCGCTGGTGTGCGGATTGGGCTTGTTTCGCGAGCGCCGTTTCATGGAGAGTTTTCCTTACGGCATCAAGGACGAACGCGTGCGCCAGCGCATCGCCGGCGCGATGCTGGACGGGCACAGCGCGGCGGCGGGATTGCCCGGCAATCCGTGGCCATCGCTGGCCGAGTTCCACAAACTGGTCTGGAGCGTGCGCCCCAAGCTGGGGCGCGTGCGCGCACCATGCCTCATCATGCATTCGGCCGACGACGATATCGCCAGCGTGCGCAACGCGCAGGTGATCGAACAGCGCGTGGCCGCGCCGACCGAAACCGTGCTGCTGGCCGACAGTTATCACATGATCACCGTCGACGGCGAGCGCGACAAGGTAATCGCGCGCTCGGCGGATTTCTTCGCGCGCATTCTGGAGGCGAAACTCGCGCGCGCACCGCTCATGCCGGTGGGCGGCGCCTTGGCGCCATGATTGAAGTTGCCGCGCTCGATTCCATTGCCGGCGTCGAACCGTCGCAGTGGAACCGCCTTGTCTTCGGTAACGGCTCTTCAGGCGAGCTCGAGGACTGGTCGTATTACCACGCCGTCGAACGCGCGGGCCTGCCCGATTTTGGCTACGTCTATTTCGCGATCCGCGACGGCGCGCGGCTGCTGGCCGCGGCGCCCGCGTTCCTGACCGACTACCGGCTCGACACCACCGTACAGGGCGCTCTGAAACGCGTCACCGAAACCGCCGCGAAAGTGTTTCCGCGGCTGTTGCGCATCCCGATGCTGGCGCTGGGTTCGCCCGCGACCGAACGTTGCAGCGTTGGCTTCGATCCCGATGCGACACTATCGCAACGCGCGCAATGGCTGGGCATGATCCTCGACAAGATGGAAGCGATCGCCGCGCGCGACAAGCTCGGCATGTTGGCGATCAAGGATGCCGCCGCGGACAACGACGGACTGTGGCGGCGCGCGTGTCCGCGGCGCGGACTGCGCCCGCTGCCGGGCCTGCCGGGCGCAGCGCTGGTGCTGCCCTATCGCGATCTCGATGGATATCTCGCCTCGCTGGGGGCGGCCACCCGCAAGGATCTGCGCCGCAAGCTGCGCGCGGCCTCAGGCTTGACGATCGCGTGGCGCACGGATCTCGAAGGCATCCGGGACGAAGTTCAACGTTTGTACCGCGCCACTTTGGAACACAGCGAATTCCGTTTCGAGGAATTGACGCCTGCGTATTTCGACAACGTCCTGCGCGACATGCCCGGCCGCGCCTATTGCGTGACGTATTCCGAAAACGATTCTCTGCTCGCCTTTAATCTTGTGTTGTGCGATCACGAGCGTCTGCTCGACAAGTTTTTGGGCATGGATTACACGGCGATGGATCGCTACAACCTCTACCACGCGAGCTGGCTGGAAAACGTCCGCCACTGCATCGCGCACGATATTTCCGTCTACGAAAGCGGCCAGGGGCTGCACAGCGAGAAGCTCCGGCTGGGAGGCACCTTGAGTGCCAACACCTTGTGGTACCGGCACCGCAACCGTTTTCTGGATGGCGTGTTCGCGCGCATCGATCGGCTGGCGCGGGTCGATCGGTTCGACGACAAGGCGCAATACGCTTGAATGACATGGGACGCCCTAAGCGACGCCTGCTGCCGCTGCTGCTGGCATGGCTGGCGTTGTTATTGCTGGAAACACTGTGCCAGATTTCGCTGAAACTGGCGGGGGATGCGACCGGCGCATTCGTTTTTGGTCGCGCGTCGATCCTGCGCGCGCTGTCCACGCCGTGGCTGTGGGTGGCGATCGGCTGTTACCTCGGCGTATTCGCGGCGTGGATGATGATACTGGAGAAGTCTCCGCTGTCGGCAGCGTTCCCGACCAGCGCGATCGTGTTCGTCAGCGTGATGATCGCCTCTGTGATCGTGTTCGGCGAACCGGTGCACTGGGAAAAAGTGCTGGGCTCGGGGATCATCGTTGCGGGTATCCTTATGCTTGGCGGCGAGCGTGCCGAACTGGAACTCGCCCATCGACCGGCGGATGCGACAATAGACAGCGGCCACGGCGCCGACAGGAGAAAAGCATGAGCGACGACGTGCAGCAGACCATCTTCGGCATCATCGCCAAGGAATCGGGTCTGGATCCCGCGAAGATCACGATGGATTCGACCTTGAAGGATCTGGAGATCCCATCCTTGGACGCGATCCAGATCATTTTCGAAATCGAGGATCACTACAAGATCCAGATGCCCGACCGCGATCCCAATTTCGACACCGAGTCGGTGCGCGGGCTGGTCGAGACCGTGCGCAAGCTGGTCGCCGAAAAAGACGCAGCGCCGCCGCCCGCCACGCCGCCCACGGTGTGATCGTCCAACACGATGAACCGCCGCGTCGTCATTACCGGCATGGGCGCGATCTGCGCGCTCGGCCACGACGCGCGTCAGGTTTGGGCCGGCATGCGCGACGGCCGCAGCGCGATCGGCCCACTGATAGGCTTCGATGGACAGGACATGCGCGTGCGCGTCGCCGCGCAGGTGCGCGACTACGATCCTATCGAGTACTTCGATGAAAAAAAGTTATTGTTGCTGGATCGCGTTTCGCAATTCGCGCTGATCGCCGCGCGCGAAGCGGTCGCGCAATCAGGTCTCGATTTCGATTCCGGCGACTTGCGCCAACGCACCGCTTGCGTGATCGGCACCGGCGCCGGCGGCGAGCAGACCAACGACGAAGCCTCGCGCCGGTTATACAAGGAGGACAATCCGCGCCTGCACCCTTTGTCGATCGTTCGCCGCATGATGAACGCGCCCGCGTCGCAGGTTTCGATCGAGTTCGGCGTCACCGGGCCGACCTTCGCGGTATCCAGCGCCTGCGCATCGGCCAACCACGCTTTCGCCCAGGCGTTCGCGCTGGTGCGCAGCGGCGCGGTCGACGCGGCACTGGCCGGTGGCACAGAGGCCTGCATCACGCTGGGCGTGCTGCGCGCATGGGAAGCGATGCGTGTGCTGGCTGACGACACCTGCCGGCCGTTCTGCAAGCAGCGGCGCGGATTGGTGCTGGGCGAAGGCGCCGGCATGTTCGTGCTGGAGGATTTCGATCACGCGCGCGCGCGCGGCGCGGAAATTCTCGCGGAATTCGCGGGCGCCGGCATGAGCGCGGATGCCGTCGATATCGTGATGCCGTCGGATCTGGGCGCTGCGCGGGCGATTCGCTCGGCGCTGGATGACGCGCAATTGAATACCAGCGAGATCGATTACATCAACGCGCACGGTACCGGCACGCCGGCCAACGATCCGACCGAAACCCGCGCAATCCGCAAGGTGTTTGACGAACACGCCGACTCGCTCGCGGTGTCTTCTACCAAGTCCGTGCACGGCCACGCGCTCGGTGCCGCCGGCGCGCTGGAACTCATCGCCGTGCTCGGTGCGCTGCGCGAAGGCGTGCTGCCGCCGACCGCCAATTTCGTCGACCCCGATCCACAATGCGATCTGGATTACGTGCCGAATGTCGCGCGCGAGCGTGACGTGCGCGCGGTGTTGTCCAATGCGTTCGCGTTCGGCGGATTGAATGCGGTGGTGGCGCTGAGGCGCGCGGCGTGATGACTAATATGCAGAGTAGACCTCACTACATGCGCTTACTTCTGCTCACCTTTGCAATCGTTCTTTCCGCCTGCCGAGCACAGAACGCTGTGAGCGTGTCTGATCCTGCGTTTGATTACTCGACTCCGTTTCCCACACCCCCGCCATTGACAAAGGAGTTCTCGCACGTCACGTACGAGACGGAAACTGTTGGGTACGGAGTTGATGGAAAACACGTCAAAGTAATTCAGGCGGTTCCCGATTACGCATTGGCCGCATACGGAGGACAACTGCTTGGCGGAGATCGCGGAGAATGGGGCGGAGAACTGGTATTCCGAGAACAAAATGGAACAGTCCATCGCCTGCTTGCACACAATGTCCACGGCATCTTTCAGATGCCATTTGGCATTGTCGTTTTTACCGGCTTGGCACACATGCATACGAATAAGGGCAGCATCTATGTTGTCACCCGCAGCGGTAACACCGTCATTGCCAACCTTCTACATCTTTTGCCTGGCGCACCAGGCGATGTTTTTAAAACCACTACGAACAATTTGGTGTTCAGGGTCGTATCTGGAAGCTTTGAAAAGCGAGGTGCGTTTTCAGTGCCCGTGAAAGACTGCTACTTGTTAGATGTCTAGTCCCGTCTGATTCTTTGGTCGTCTGATGAAGAGCTCGGGGCGAGTCTTGCGCCATGCACGAAGAGCCTGCAGTGGTGTCTGGTTACCGAGCGCGCGCTGCGGCAAGTGTTCGTTGTAGAGCTTTTCATAGCGCTGCAAGGTGGTTTGCAAATCCTCGCGAGAACGAAAGCGCGTGGTGGCCAGAATCTGGCTGATGCGGCCATTGAAACGCTCGACCATGCCGTTGGTCTGGGGATGCCGCGGCTTGATCAGCCGGTGCTCGATACCCAACAGCGCGCACTCGCGGTCGAAGGCATGCTCCCCGGAGGGCTGTTTGCCTTTGCCGGTGAACCGATCGGTGAACTGGCTGCCGTTGTCGGTCAACACCTTTTCTATCTTCATGGGCGCGGCACGCTTGAGGCGGCGCAGGAAATCGCTGCTGCTGATCTCGCTCATGTCCGCATAGATGCGCAGAAATACCCAGCGGGTGGCCCGGTCGATGGCCACGAACAGGTAGCGCCGGGCGCTCTCGTCGGCCATCTGCGGCAGGTACTTGATATCCACATGGACAAAGCCCGGCGCATAGTCCTTGAAGGTCTTGC
>JBDTBW010000019.1:0-67645 GCA_039923855.1 Rhodanobacteraceae bacterium
CGGTGCGCGCCGGACTGCCGGCCACGAAGTGCTCGCACAATCGCAAGGTCTGCCGAGCGCTGAGCTTGGAGCGTTTGAGTCGCACCTGACCATCCTAGAATGCCTCGTTTCCTAGGACAGCCCCAAATATATTTATCTCCGCCGCCGCAGCACCTTATATGTTGCTCACCCCATGTGGCACATGTCCGGTGGCGACGTGGCGGCGCGCGGAGTCGGCATTGGCGCGCGAGTCGTCGAAGAAGATGTCGGCGCCGAAGGCTTCCAGGAACGGGCCCTTGTCGCGGCCGCCGAGGAACAGCGCTTCGTCGATACGCACGCCCCACGCGCGCAAGGTGAGGATCACGCGCTTGTGCGCAGGCGCCGAACGCGCGGTGACCAGCGCGGTGCGGATCGGCGAGGCTTCGGCCGGAAACGCCGCCTGCAGGCGATGCAGCGCGGCCAGAAAACCGCGGAACGGGCCGCCCGACAACGGTTCGTCCCAACGCTCCGATTCATTGCGATGGAACGCGTCCAGCCCCTGCTCCTGCGATACCCGCTCGGATTCATCACTGAAGATCACCGCGTCGCCGTCGAAGGCGATACGCAATTGCTGTGGATGGGTGCGCCGCGCTTGCGAGGGCAGGATCGTCGCGGCGGCGACGTTCGACTTTAGCGCGCGCGCGACATCGTCGGCGTTCGACGACAGGAACAGATCGGCGTGGAACGGCGCGATGTAATCGGAGGTCGGCTCACCGGAGGTGAACGCCGCGCGCGTGATGCCGAGCCCGTGGTGCTGGATCGAATTGAAGATGCGCAAGCCGGTGTCGCCGGAATTGCGCGACAACAGGATGATCTCGACCTTGGGCATTTCCGGCGCGGGTTGGTTGAGCGCCAGCAGCTTGCGCGCCAGCGGGAACGCCACGCCGGGTTCGAGCAGATCGTTTTCGTGCGCGATCTGGTAAGCGCGATAAGCATCCAGCCCATCGCGCTCGAACAGCGCGTGCGATTCTGAAAGATCAAACAACGCGCGCGAGGAGATCGCCACGACCAGACGATCGTCGCGTAGGGATTCAGAGGTGTGGGCGCCTTGCACTTCCATCCACCCAGTGTCGGACAAACGCGGGCTGTGCGCCAGATGCCGCAACCCCCGCCTTCATCAGTTCGCGGCCATCGCCAGCTTCGCTGATTGCAGACAATCGCGATGGTCAGCCGCTTTCGGTGTATCGACCGCAGTTTACCTTTAGACAGCACTGCACGAACGAGAGGCACTTCAACGCCACAAAGGCATTGGCATGCTTGGTGCTGTCAGAATCCCATGTGGAAACAGACGCTATTCTGGTAATCACGAGCCGCCTCATGAAGATCGGAAACGCTGCACCTTCGAACCCCAGATGGCTCGAAGAGCCATTCCTGCATCTCCGTCTACGTGATGGAGCGACGCAACAAACCGGGCAAGCCAGCACCTTGCTGGGAACCAAGTTGCCGGCCGGCGCCAGCGGCATCCCGGAAGGGTTGTACGGCGAATGGGATTGGGACGGGGAAACCCTTACCGTCTGCAACGATCGCTACGGCATCTATCCGCTGTACTGGTATCAGCACGGAGATGATTTCGGTCTGTCGCCCTCGATCCCGAAGTTGGTAGAACTCGGCGCACCTCGCGACTGGGACGAAGATGCACTCGCCGTACTGATGCGGTTCGAAGCCTGTCTCGGCGAGGACACGCCGTTCAAAGCAATCCGCGCGTTGCCGCCTGGCGCGACATTGACGTGGCATGCGGGTCAGGTCGCAGTGACCAGCGTGCCGCTGCCGATCCCCGAGCCGTTCGGCGGCACTCGTGACGAAGCGATCGAGTATTTCATCGAACTGTTCCGGGCAGCGATCCGCCGCCGGCCGCCGCCTGAAGCTGGTTTCGGAATGCCGCTGAGTGCGGGTCGCGATTCGCGCCACATATTACTGGAACTTCTGGAAGCGGGCTGGAGGCCGAGCTATTGTGCCAGCGCCCACTTCTATCCACCGCGTCCCGATTATGATCCGGCACTAGCCGCGCAGCTGACGGCATTAGCCGGGATCGAACACGTCGCGCTCGAACAGCCGAGATCCCAACTCAGCGTGCTGACGCGCCATTACCGCCTGACCAACTACTGCACGATGATCCCCTCATTTTTTCTGTGGGTCGTTTCAGATTATTTGCACGGCAGGACCGAAACAGTGTACGACGGGTTGGGAGGCGATGTGCTCTCGGCGGGAGCATTCCTGACCCAAGAGCGGCTGGCCTTGTACGAGGCAAGTCGTTTTAGCGAGTTGGCCGATCTGGACCTCGACCCTGAAAGCGAAGGTACGCTGAAGTCCCGTTTGGCACCTGCGTTATATCGCCGCCTGTCCCGGGAACGTGCGCAGGCGCACTTCGTACGGCACCTTGAGCGCCATTCCGGCGCTCCCGATCCTGTAAGCCGTTTCTTCTTCCATAACCGAACTCGACGCAGCATCGCGCTGCAACCCTGTCGCATCTTCGGCCGCTTTCAGACGGTCCATTGCCCGTATCTGGATCACGCGTTGTTCGACCATCTCTCCTCGTTGCCTGCGCGCATGCTAGTTGACCACGCGTTGCACACCGACGCAATCCATCGCGCGTTTCCTCGTTACGCCGGAGTTCCATTCAACGGAAAATCGGACCCACCTAAACACGATGATGCGCATTACTGGCGCTTGCTGTGCGAAGTGGCCGGGGGGGTGTTAAGCCACCCGCGTTCGAGAGTATTTCGAAAAAGCACGATGTTGCCACGTTTAGCTCTCTACGCGGTCGACCGCGAGCGCCGTCGTGGCATCGAATGGATCGGGCTGCGCGTCGCTTATCTGCTCGGACTGGAAGCGCTAACGAATGCCTCCTGAATTCTCGCCACCGTCTATCGGAGCCCGGTTTCGTTTCTGGCTATGACCAGGCGCTGGATTTCCGACGTGCCTTCGTAGATCTCGGTAATCTTGGCGTCGCGGAAATAACGCTCCAGCGGCATCTCCTTGGAATAGCCCATGCCGCCGTGCACCTGCACCGCTTGATGCGTGATCCACATCGCGGCTTCCGAGGCGGTCAGCTTGGCGACCGCCGCTTCGGTCGAGAAACGCGCGCCGGTCTCGAGCGATTGCTGTTTCAGCCACGCCGCACGCAGGGTCAGCAATTCCGATGCATCGAGTTTGCATTTCATGTCGGCGACCTTGGCCTGGATCATCTGGAACGAACCGATCGGCTGACCGAATGCCTTGCGCTCGCGCGCATACTCGAGCGTGGCTTGATAAGCGGCGCGCGCGATGCCGATCGCCTGCGAGGCGATGCCGATGCGGCCCGCATCCAGCACGCCCATCGCGATCTTGAAGCCGTGGCCTTCCTCGCCGATCACTTCGTCGGGCGTAGCGCGGTAATCATCGAACTCGATTTCGCAGGTGGCCGAGGCGCGGATACCGAGCTTGGGCTCGGTCTTTCCGCTGCGAAAACCCGCGCGCGCGGTGTCGACCATGAAGGCGGTGATGCCGCGCGAGCCGTTGTCCGGATCGCTCATCGCAAACAATAAAATGTACTTGGCGACCGAGCCGGAAGTGATCCAGCTCTTCTTGCCGCTGATCGCGAAACCGCCGTCGGCTTGTTTGACCGCGCGGCAGCGCATCGCGGTGGCGTCCGAACCCGATTGCGGTTCGGTCAGCGCGAACGCTCCGATCGCCTCGCCGCTGGCGATGGGTGTGACGTATTTTTTCTTCTGCGCCTCGTTGCCGAACTTCAGCAGGCCATTGCAGTACAGCGTGTTGTTGACCGACATGATGGTCGAATGCGCGCAATCGGCCGCGGCGATCTCGATCATCGCCAGCACATAAGCGATCGCGTCCATGCCCGCACCACCGTACTCGGTCGGCACTTCGATGCCCATCAGGCCCAATGCGCCCATCTCGCGGATATTCTCCAGCGGAAACGCGCCGGATTTGTCGAAATCTGCCGCCACCGGTGCGATGCGCTTCTGCGCGAAATCGCGCGCGATCGACTGGATCTGCAACTGCTCTTCGCTGAAATCGAAATCCATGCTGGCTCCCGCTTTGCTCAACAAGATTGCAAAAAAGAATCGGCGATTTTAGCGGGTTTGCGCGCGTCGCGCAGGCAGGTGTTGACGCAGCATCCATTCGAGCAAACCCGGGGTTGCGTAGGCGCGCGGCCAGATCACATGCGGTGATGGATCTTTCGGCCCGTGCGCGTACTCGGTATAGCGCGGGTGACCGCCCGCTGCGCGCAACGCGCGCACAACGTTACGCGAACCAACCATCGCGCCGCCATAGCCGGTCTCGACATCGGTGTCGTTGTCATCTGCGGCGTGGAACACCCATTCGGGCACATCGGCTATCGACGCGAGTCCCACAAGCTCGGTCATCCCCGACATCGGCACCAATGCCGCGAAACAATCGGGCCATGCTTTGGCCATATCCCACACGCCGGTCGCGCCGGTGGAGAGTCCGGTCAACACGATCCGGCGATGATCGACCGGCCACTCGCGCTCGATGCCGGCGATCACCGCCATGACTTGCGCCGATACCCAATAATCCTGCGGCGACTGCGGCGCGGCGAACAGCAAACGGATATGGTTGCGCCGCGCTTCATCCAGCAATTGCAGCGCGCCGTTCGCGCCGCTGGCGATCTGGTCCTCGTTGTTGACGCCGTTCTGGCCGGAACCGTGCAGGAACACGATCAGCGACAGTTTTTCGTGCGCGTCGACGTGCGGCGGCACGAACAGGCGATATGGCAAACCGCCCCCGCCCGGGGCGCGGCGATACAGCGCATGTCGATACCAGCCGGCGTCTCGCGTGCCGGCTTGGGATGCGCGGATCGCGCCCAAGGCCACCAACGACAGCGCGGCTAGCAACAACGACAACAGGATTCGTGGCATCAGCGCGTCCGGCGGATGGGGCGCACAGCTTAGCCGGCGAGGCTGTCCGCAGATCAAATGCTGGCCAAGCGGCCCGGGGATTGCTTTATCTTTCCATCCTGATATAAAGATGCAATGCTCGATCTGGGCCAAGCCACCGCCCTGCTGCGCCTACTGTCCGACCCGACCCGGGTGCGGCTGCTGGCGCTGTTGCGGCGCGAGGAACTGACCGTGGCCGAATTATCGGCGGTGCTGGGATTGGCGCAACCGCGCGTCTCGACGCACCTGGCCAAATTGAAGGACGCCGGCCTGGTGCGCGACCGCCGCGCCGGGGTGTCGGCGTATTACCGCTTCAACGACAACGACGCCGATGGCGCCGCTGACGTATTGCGCGCATTGGAGGGCGGCATCGACGATGCGCTGATCGTGGCAGACGCGCAGCGTTTGCCCGCGGTATTGGCGCGGCGCGCGCGAGAGCGCGGCTGGGCGGACACGGTCGCCGGAGACATGGAGCGGCATTATTCGCCCGGTCGCACCTGGGAAACGCTTGCGCGCACACTGCTGCAATTACTGGAGACGGGCGACGTGCTCGACATCGCGTCCGGCGACGGCGTACTGGCGGAACTGCTGGCGCCGCACGCGCATTCGATCGTATGCGTGGATTCCAGCGAGCGCGTGGTAGCCGCCGCGCGCGAACGCCTGAAAACATTCCGCAACGTCGAAGTGATCGAAGGCGACATGCACACGCTCGAAGGTGTCTTCAACCCGGGCAAGCGCCGCTTCGATCTGGTGTTGATGATGCACGCAATGACCTACAGCGCGCATCCGGCCAAGGCGATCGCCGAAGCCGCGCGCGTGTTGAACCCCGGCGGCCGCTTGCTGGCGGCGACCTTGGCAAAACATGCGCATCGCGCCGCGGTTGCGCCGTTCGATCATCGCAACCTCGGTTTCAAGCGCGAGGAACTGATCGGCTTTGCACGCAAGGCCGGGCTGCAAGTGCTGCATTGCCAAGACGTGTCGCGCGAGGCACGCCCGCCGCATTTCGAAGTGTTGAGTTTATTGGCGAAGAAGCCACCATGAAACAGCCCCTCTCCCTTCGGGAGAGGGGCTGGGGTGAGGGTCCGAATCTTGTGTGGCATTGCGCAAGCTCCGAACCCTCACCCGGTGCTTCGCGCCACCCTCTCCCGAAGGGAGAGGGATAGAGCAATAAGGAAGTACTCGGATGACTACCCACCTCTACCTGCACCCCCAGCGCGTAACAAAACTGCAAGACGCGCTCGCGCAACGCATCCTCGTGCTCGATGGCGCGATGGGCACCATGCTGCAGGCGCACGCACTGGACGAGCAGGGTTATCGCGGCGAGCGCTTCGTCAGCGGTTGCGATGCGCAACACGTTCACCCGCACGAAGGCGAACATGCGCGTGCCGACGGCTGCGCGCGCGACTTGCGCGGCAACAACGATCTATTGAGTCTTACCAAACCACATCTTATCCGCGAGGTGCATTTTTCCTATCTGCGCGCCGGCGCGGATCTGGTCGAGACCAACACCTTCAATTCGACCTCGATCAGCCAGGCCGACTATGGCCTGCAGCATCTGGTGCGCGAGTTGAATCGCGAGGGCGCGCGCATCGCGCGTGAAGCCTGCGCGGAGATCGAAAAGGAAACACCCGATCGCCCACGCTTCGTGATCGGCGTGCTCGGACCGACCAGCCGCACCGCCTCGTTGTCGCCCGACGTCAACAATCCGGGTTTTCGCAACGTCGATTTCGATGAATTGCGCGAGGCCTACGCGGAAGCGACGCGCGGCTTGATCGAAGGCGGCTGCGATGCGCTGTTGGTCGAAACCATTTTCGACACCCTCAACGCCAAGGCTGCGTTGTTCGCAACCGCTGAAGTTTTCGATGAAGTCGGCGGCCGCCTGCCGATGATGATCTCCGGCACCATCACCGACCGTTCCGGGCGCACGCTGTCAGGGCAGACCGCCGAGGCGTTCTGGTATTCGGTCGCGCACGCGCGGCCGCTCGCAGTGGGTTTGAACTGCGCGCTCGGCGCGAAGGACTTGCGCGAACACATCGAGGCGTTGGCACAGGTCGCCGATTGTTTCATCAGCGCGCATCCCAACGCCGGATTGCCTAACGCATTCGGCGGCTACGACGAAACGCCGGGAGAAATGGCGGCGACACTCGGAGAATTCGCGCGCTCGGGCCTGCTAAACATTGTCGGCGGTTGCTGCGGAACGACACCGGAACATATCAAAGCGATCGCAGAAGCGGTGCGCGATTGCAACC
The DNA here is from genome assembly GCA_039923855.1 of Rhodanobacteraceae bacterium. Classification (GTDB taxonomy): domain Bacteria; phylum Pseudomonadota; class Gammaproteobacteria; order Xanthomonadales; family Rhodanobacteraceae; genus 66-474. The sequence goes on from JBDTBW010000019.1 coordinate 7,166, forward strand.
CGCGCGCGCTGCCGCGCGCATTCGTGGCCGCGGCGTGATCCTGGCCAGATTGCACGCTGTTCCCCCTCCCCCAGCCGGGGAAGGTAGGGGTGGGGGCTATGCCAGCAATCAAGCATATGCCCACGACGCTGGCGCTCGTTTGCCCCCATCCCTGCCTTCCCCCGCTGGGGGAAGGAGTTGGTTTCGCGCATCGGAACGTTTTCGATGAACACGCAATCGCGCCACACCCGCCTGTCCGGTCTCGAACCGCTGGTAATCACGCCGGAGTTGAACTTCATCAACATCGGCGAACGCACCAACGTCACCGGTTCCGCGCAATTTCGCAAACTGGTCAAGGATGACCGCTACGACGAAGCGGTGGAAGTGGCCCGCCAGCAAGTCGCCAACGGCGCGCAGATCCTCGACGTCAACATGGACGAGGGGCTGCTGGATTCGGAAACCGCGATGGTGAAATTCCTGCGCCTGATCGCGGCGGAACCGGACATCGCGCGCATCCCGGTGATGGTGGATTCATCGAAATGGAGCGTGATCGAGGCCGGCCTGAAATGCCTGCAGGGCAAGGGCGTGGTCAATTCGATCTCGCTCAAGGAAGGCGAGGCGCCGTTTCTGGAACAGGCGCGCAAGGTTCTGCGCTACGGCGCGGCGGTGGTGGTGATGGCCTTCGATGAACAAGGCCAGGCCGACACGCTGGCGCGCAAGATCGAAATCAGCACACGCTCGTACAAGTTGTTGACCGAAACCGTTGGCTTCGCGCCCGAGGACATCATTTTCGATCCCAACATCTTCGCGATCGCCACCGGCATCGAGGAACACAACAATTACGCGGTCGATTTCATCGAGGCCGCGCAAGTACTGAAAAAACGCTTTCCGGATTCACACATCTCCGGCGGCGTCTCCAACGTGTCGTTCTCGTTTCGCGGCAACAATCCGGTGCGCGAGGCGATCCATTGCGTGTTCCTGTATCACGCGATTCGTGCCGGCATGGACATGGGGATCGTCAATGCAGGCGCGCTGGCGATCTACGACGATCTCGAACCGGAATTGCGCGAGCGCGTCGAGGACGTGGTGCTGAACCGCCGCGCCGACGCGACCGAACGGCTGATGGAGATCGCCGATCGACACAAGGGCGGCAAACACGGCGCACAGGAAGACGCAAACGTCAACGCGTGGCGGGAATTGCCGGTCGCTAGGCGCCTGGCGCACGCGCTGGTGCACGGCATCGACCAGTACGTGGTCGAGGATACGGAAGAGGTACGCCTGCAATCCGCACGTCCGCTGGACGTGATCGAAGGTCCGCTGATGGACGGCATGAACGTGGTCGGCGATCTGTTCGGCGCCGGCAAGATGTTCCTGCCGCAAGTGGTGAAATCCGCGCGGGTGATGAAAAAAGCCGTCGCGCATCTGCTGCCTTACATCGAAGCGGAGAAATTACGCACCGGCGACGTCGGCAAGAACAACGGCAAGATCGTGATGGCGACGGTCAAGGGCGACGTGCACGACATCGGCAAGAATATCGTCGGCGTGGTGCTCCGCTGCAACAATTTCGAGGTGATCGATCTCGGCGTGATGGTGCCGGCGCAGAAGATCCTCGACACTGCGATCGCGGAAAAGGCCGACATGATCGGCCTCTCGGGTCTCATCACGCCGTCGCTTGAGGAGATGGGGCACGTCGCGCGCGAGATGCAGCGGCAGGATTTCACGGTGCCTTTGCTGATTGGTGGCGCCACGACTTCGCGCGCGCACACCGCTCTGAAGATCGAACCGCATTACAAATCCCCGTGTGTGTGGGTGAAAGACGCTTCACGCGCGGTCGGCGTGGCGCAGTCGCTGGTGTCAAAGGATCAGGTCAATGCGTTCCTCGCGAAGATACGCGCCGAATACGCGCAGATCCGCGAACGCCACAAGGATCGCGGGCCGGGCAAGAAACTCGTCACGCTCGAACACGCGCGCGCGCAACGTTTCGACGGCGATTGGGCGAACTACGCGCCGCCCGTGCCGACGAAACCTGGCATCACCGTATTCGACGATTACGATCTGGCCGAATTGCGCGGTTATATCGACTGGACGCCGTTCTTCTCCGCCTGGGAATTGTCGGGGCGTTACCCCGCGATTCTCGACGATGCGATTGTCGGCGCGCAGGCGCGGGAATTGTTCGGCGATGCGCAGGCGATGCTCGACAAATTGATCGCGGAGAAATGGTTAACCGCGCGCGGCGTGATCGGGCTGTGGCCGGCGAACAACGTTGGGGATGATGTCGAGGTTTATGACATGCTTTCCCTTCTCCCGTCGGGAGAAGGTCCCCCGGCAGGGGCGGATGAGGGTTCGAGTACCAAGCAACGTTCATCTGTCCCCGAACCCTCACCCGGCGCTTCGCGCCCCCCTCTCCCGACGGGAGAGGGGAAAAATCGCCGTGTCACCCTCCACTTCCTGCGTCAGCAGGCGGACAAACCGCCGGAACGTCCGGACTTTTGCCTCGCCGACTTCATCGCGCCAAAGGAATTCGGTGTGCAGGACTGGATCGGTGCGTTCGCGGTCACAGCGGGACTTGGCATCGAAACCCACGTTGAACGATTCCAGCGCGAGCACGACGATTACTCGGCGATTCTGCTCAAGGCGCTGGCCGATCGTCTCGCCGAAGCGTTCGCCGAGTGCTTGCACGCGCGTGTGCGCCGTGAATTCTGGGGGTATGCAACGGACGAATCGCTGGGCAACGAAGCCCTCGTCGCCGAGAAATATCGCGGTATCCGCCCGGCGCCGGGTTATCCGGCCTGCCCCGACCACACCGAGAAAACCACGCTATTCGAATTGCTCGATGCCACCCGCAACGCCGGTATCGAGCTGACGGAAGGTATGGCGATGTATCCGGCCGCGGCGGTGTCCGGCTGGTACTTCTCGCATCCGCGCAGCCAGTATTTCGTGGTCGGGCGATTGACGAAACAACAAGTCGAGGACTACGCCAAGCGCAAGGGTTGGACGCTCGCGGAAGCCGAGCGCTGGTTGGCGTCGAATCTCGATTACGATCCGGAATAGCCCATTTCGTCACTTCGGCGAAAAGCCCCTCTCCCGTCGAGAGAGGGATTGGGGTGAGGGTACGATGTGCGAGGATCGCCTCGAACTGCTTCGAGCGGCGCCCTTCGGGCGCCTTCTCCCGGTGGGAGAAGGGAAAGAATGCGACACGCCCAGACCGACCTACACAACCGCTGCTTGCGTTCGCCGATGCCGCATATCCACCACCACGTTGTAGACCGACACGAACAGCGGAAAGAAGTTGGAGATGATGCCGACCGAATCGTTCTTGCCGAAGATGAAATAGGCCAGCAGCAGCACGCTGCCGCACACCGACAACCACCAGAACGCCGGCGGCATCACCACTTTTTTCTGCTTGCGGGTCGCGTACAACTGCACGAACCAGCGCGCGGTGAAAGTGAAGGTGCCGAGGAAGCCGACCAGTTTCCACGGCGTGATCTGGAAATCACGCAGGGCGTGTAGGATGTGTTCCATGTGGAGATTCCGGTGGCGCCGCGCGATGGCTTGGTGCGCGGATTGTAGCAATCACGCCACCGGCACCCGGACCGCGTTGACCGCGGCCGGTGCGGCGCTTAGACTCTCGCGGCTTGAGCCGCAGCCATGCCTTCTCCCATATGCGCGAAGAGGGCGTGGTGATCGCGCAGCGTGCGATGGTTCATTCGATTAAAAACCCCGGGCGGTTAGCTCAGCGGTAGAGCATTGCCTTCACACGGCAAGGGTCGCAGGTTCGATCCCTGCACCGCCCACCAATAAATCAAATACTTATAGCTTGACCCGGTCACTAGTACGTAAAAAGTACGGAAAAACGCACCTGCAAACGACACGGTTATAGAGGGGCGGCGAAGCTACGAGTGGAACGCAAAGTCGTTAGTCCACATCTTCGGGCACCTAGAGATTGATCAACTGAGCCGGCGCGGCAACTGCCATGACAACGCCGTGGCCGAGAGCTTATTCCAGTTGCTCAAGCGCGAACGGATCAAGCGGCGCATCTACACCAAGCCCGCAGCAAACTAGGTACCTCTGATCTACTCGGTGTGAAACGGCCATCCAGACGGCTGCGCCACAATCGCGGCGTCTACGCATGACGTGTCAGGTTGAGCGGCGGTTCGGTGCGGATTTCACTCGGTCTGCCTCTGATCTATTCGGTTTTCGCCGATCACGGACATACCTCTCCCGCGTTGGCCAACAACCTTCGTCGCATCACCGCTTACGACATCAGGGTCAGGATCTGCGCGGTGTTCTTAGCCAGACTTTTGTAGCGCTTGGTCTAACCAAACTGGCTCTTGATCACCCGTAATGGATGTTCGACCCCTCAACTAGCCGCTGCCGTGCTCGAAGAAGCTTGAGCCTGAGCAGGATTCCGCATTGAACCGAGCTAACTGTTCAGACCGATGGGGGCTACTTCTTCTTTTCTCTGAGTGGAGCGTATTGGCCGAGGCTGTGTGCGGACGCAATCAAACTCAGCTCTTGCTAAGGGCAAGCTAAGCGCCATGGGCTAAAAGGCCATACGGCATTCGCCGCATCAATCCCAAGGAGTTTTACATGAAGAGGATCACATCCATTATTACCGCGACGGCCGCCTTGACGGCGATCGCGATCGGCGCAAGCGCGGCGACGCCCGATGCCATGTTGGCGCACCAGGCCCAGATCACCATGTCGCAGGCACGCACGATCGCGCTGAAGACCCAACCCGGCAAGATCATCTCGGGTGAATTGGAGAAGGAAGGCGGTGGCAGCGGCCTGCGCTATTCGTTCGACGTCGTGCAGGGCAAAGTCACCCACGAGGTGGGCGTCGACGCCAAGAACGGCAAGGTGCTGGAGAACTCGGTCGAAGGTCCGAATGCTGATTGATCCAGCACCAGTTCGATCGTTTCAAGCGCAGTATCGCAATCTTCAAGTTCTACCGTCCGATTGCTCGCATCGGAGTGACAGGTGCCGGTCCTGACAAGACCGGCACCGAATCCGCGTCACTGTGCCCTCATTTTTCGGTCGGATCGCGCATCGACAAAAGGCGTGGCCCATCGATTCCATTCCCGGGATTTCCATGAACGACCTGGCTAAGCGACGACCGCTCGACAATGCAGGCATGCAGTTGTTGAACAAGGTGCCGGAAATCACCCTGTATTTCTGGATCATCAAGATTCTATGCACTACGGTGGGCGAGACCTTTGCCGATTTCCTGAATATCAATCTGCATCTGGGGTTGACCAACACGACTTATCTGATGGGCGGTTTGCTGATCGTCACGTTGTTCTTCCAGTTCAGAGCCAAAACCTATGTCGCCGGCATCTATTGGCTGGCGGTTGTCCTGCTCAGCATCGTGGGTACCCTCATCACCGATAATCTGACCGACAATTTCGGGGTCGCGTTGACGACGACCACGATCGTATTCAGTGTTGCGCTGGCGGCAACTTTCGCGCTTTGGTACGCGGTCGAGAAGACCCTTTCGGTGCATACGATTTATACGATAAGAAGAGAGGCGTTTTACTGGTCCGCCATCCTGTTCACTTTTGCCCTGGGTACGGCCGGCGGCGATCTTGTCTCGGAGCAACTGAAGCTCGGCTATTGGGTGGCCGCGCTGATATTCGCCGGAGTGATTGCGGTGATCGCGATCGCCCACCTGCGCTTCAAGTTGAACGCGATCTTTGCATTCTGGTGCGCTTACATCTTGACGCGCCCGCTCGGTGCGTCGATCGGCGACTATCTATCCCAGCCTTATAGCCAGGGTGGTCTTGGGCTTGGCACGGTCGGAACCAGCGCGCTGTTCCTCGTCACGATCCTGGTGTTGGTTTCCTACCTGGCCATAACCAAAAGGGACATAATTCCTCCGGAAGCAACTGAACTTGCGCGAGCCGCGCGTCGCTGAAGTTTCCTGAGGGCCCGGATGGGGATGTCAGGCACTTATTGGCTCGCGTTGGGATTGGTCGGTCAAACCATTTTTTCAGCCCGGTTTGTTCTGCAGTGGCTTTACAGCGAACACAAGCGGCAAAGTGCGATTCCCATGGCTTTCTGGTACGCGAGCATTATTGGCGGTGCGATCCTGCTCGGCTATGCCATCCATATACGCGATCCGGTTTTCATAACCGGGCAGGCAGGCGGCGTGTTGATCTATCTGCGTAATCTCCAACTTCGCCTGCGTGAAACCAAAGTTCGAAAAAATGGGAGCCCACATTGATGTCGACCGTCAGTCAAACGGTATGGATTGGTGCGGGGTTCGTCGGACAAGCGCTCTTTGGCGCTCGCTTTCTCGTGCAATGGCTATATAGCGAAGCCCGTGGCAAAAGTGTCTTCCCCCGCGCATTCTGGTATTTGAGCGTCGCCGCCGGTGCGATCTTGTTGTGCTATGCCATACATCGGGAGGAACCCGTTTTCATTGTCGGCGAGTCGGTAACTTTGCTGGTTTTTTTGCGCAATCTGCATTTGCTTCTCTGGCCACCCGACAAAATCGGACGGTAGGCAGTGCTTGCAGATCTTGAAATTCTTATGGAATCCAATCATGTCGGATAGTCGCATCGGGGAAGGCAATGCGCGCCACGTTGCCCACGCGGCGCGATCGCCATTGCTCAGGCTCATCCTGCTAGGGCTCGTGCTCGGTTTCGCTTTTCAAGGCACACGCGGCTTGTGGAGCCCAGACGAGGGGCGCTATGTCGACGGCGCCCTGCAAATGCTCGATTCCGGCAACTACCTCGCCCCCGGGTACAGCCCCGACCGCGTGAATTTTTCGAAGCCGCCGGTCACCTACTGGATCATTGCCGCGTCCATCAGGGTATTTGGCCGCAACACCTGGGCGGCGCGGATGCCCTATGCGCTGGCCTTTGTATTGACGCTATGGCTGCTGTACGCCATGGGCAAGCAACTGACGCCAGAAAAACCATGGCTGCCAGGGCTGGTCTACGCGTGCGCTATTTTTCCGTTCTTCGCTACCAACATCATCAGTACCGATGTATTCCTGACGCTCTTCGAAGCCTTAGCGATGTTCGGCTTCATGCGTTGGGCGTTTACCCAGAACGGGCGCGAGAGGCGGCGCTATGCGTGGCTGATGTGGCTCGGGTTCGGTCTTGCCTTCATGACCAAGGGGCCACCGGGATTGACACCACTGCTCGCCGTGGTTCCCTTCATCGTCGGCCGGGATGGCTGGCGGGGACTCGGACGTCTTTTCTCGCCGCTGGGCCTCTGCATTTTCTTCGTCGTCGCCCTGTTTTGGTACCTGGTCGCGGTGCTGCGCTATCCATGGCTGGTGCGCTACTTCCTGGATCAGGAGGTTTACCAGCGGCTGTTTACGGCCGTGCAACGCCGCCACCCAGGCGCGTTCGGATGGCTGGTTGTCTATCTGCCGACCCTCGTGCTGGGGTCCCTGCCGTGGTGGCCAAAACTGATTCGCGAAATGCGTGCCGCTGCAAGCTTTCGGAAATGGAAGAGATGGAGGCAGGAGCACACCGTCGAATTTTTCTTGGCACTGTGGTTCTTCGTTCCGCTAGTTATGTTCTGTCTCGTGCAGTCCCGGCTCCCGCTGTATATCTTGCCGCTGTTTCTACCTTTATCGTTGCTGCTGGCGCTCGCGCTGCGCAAGAAGATCAATCTTGGCAAAGCGCGTCAACGTGCATGGCTCTGCGCATGGGTGATTGTGTTACTGGCGTTGAAAGGTGGCATCGCTTATTTCGTGCATTCTACCGATGATAATCGTCTGGCCGCACGCCAATTGGCCGCGTTGACGCATCCGTATTCCTACTCCGCCGTTGCGTTCATTGAAAGCACGGATTTGGATTACGACGTTGAGGAGCAAACACCATGGGGGATGCGTCTTTACGTGGACAAGCCGATTTACGGCATCGCCTGGCGCTCTTCGCAAAGTAATACGGCACTCTGTCGAGCATTGCGCGACGGCTCGACACTCCTGGTGGTCGATCCCCCATTACGGCCTGATGCCCTCAAACCAGCTTTGGCCGGTTGCGCCGTGCGCGACGTGGTTCGTCTCGGCAAATGGCGAAACAGCGCACTGGAATGGGTTCAGAGTTGATCTCCGCCTCGATCACTTTCCCGGATACTTTTTAAATCATGTGCGGAATCTGCGGCGTATTGGCTGTGAATGCAGGGACGGAGATTCCGCATCTGGAGCGACAGATCCGGACCATGCTCCAGTCCATGGCGCATCGAGGTCCCGATGGCAGCGCGATGTTGTCACGCGCCAACATAATCATGGCCGTCAATCGCTTGGCCATACGCGGCGTGGACGAGCAGCAGGCCCCTTTGATCGAAAACGATGCCGGCATCATCGTGGCCTGCAACGGTGAAATCGACAATCACCGCGAATTGAGGCGATTTCTTGCGCAATCCGGGTATGCGGTACCTCAAAGCGTCGATGTCGCTGTCATCGCGCCGCTCTACCTCGAAAAGGGGCTCGCGTTTCTGGAGCATCTGCAAGGTGTGTTTGCACTCGCGTTGTGGGATCCGAGTAAACAGCGGCTCATTCTTGCGCGAGATCGCGCGGGCGAGCGCCATCTTTACTACTCGGTGTCGTCCAGCCGGACGATTTACTTCGCCTCGGAGCTGGCCGGGCTGCTGACCGCACGGCGTGGCACCGCCGAGACCGATTGGGACGCTCTAGGTCATTATCTGCGATCCGGCTATTGCCCTTCTCCCCGTAGCCTGCTGTTGAATCATTACAAAGTATCCCCTGGGGAGATGATCGTAATCGAACCGTCCGGCACCCGTCATTTGCGCTACTGGAACTTCCCTACGCACATAGCAACAGGAACGCCGCCATCGCCCCAGTCCTTTGATCGTGTGTTCCGTAATGCCGTCTTTCGACAAAGCGACATCGACGTCGACTATGGCGTGCTGCTAAGCGGCGGGGTCGATTCCGCACTGTTGACCGCCGTGACGCGCAGCGTTCGCCCCGATAAAAAACTCCCAGCCTATTGCATTCGGTTTTCAGAAACATCGTTTGACGAGGGTCTGTACGCGGCTCGCATAGCCGGCGATCTGGGCTGTGATTTCGTGCCGGTAAATGTTTCTTGGCAAGACTTGCCCGCCACGCTCCACGACTTGATCGCGGCGACGGGGGAACCCCTCGCAGATCCCGCATGGATACCTCTCACGCTGGTGGCCAAGCGCGCTTCGCAGGATGTGCGTGTACTTCTCGGGGGGGAAGGTGCGGATGAATTGTTCGGGGGTTATCCGACATACCTGGGCGCGCATTTGGCGAATCACTACGCGCGGCTGCCCCGAGCCGTGCGTATGGCCTTTCAACGTCTCGTCGAACGTCTGCCCCCCAGTGATAGAAACATGACGGTTTCATTCCTACTGAAACGCTTCGTACGCGGTCAGGAGCTCGACGGTCTTGCACGCCACTTGCTTTGGACCGCGAGCATTCCTCCCACCTGGCTGCGCCGGCTTGGCGTTGAACCACCAGAAGATTGCACGCAACATGATTCAGACGCATTAATCGATGCCATCCAGCAATATGATTTCGAGCAGCCGCTTCCGGAAGCCTTGATGGCCAAGGCGGACTACGGCGGCATGTGCCAAGGGGTGGAGATCCGGGCGCCGTTTCTGGATCAGGCGGTCATCGAATTTGCCGCCACCCTGCCCCTTAACGAACGCATCCGTGGCCTGACCACGAAGGTCTTCCTCAAACGCTACGCCAGACGCTATTTGCCGCGATCCGTCGTGAATCGGCGCAAGCGCGGCCTTTCCGTCCCCCTGGCTTCGTGGTTTCGTGAACCCCTGTTCGACTGGGCCCATACTCGTTTGTCCAGCAGCGGGCTCGCAAACGTGGGCATCAACAACGAGGTTGCAATCCAGCTTCTTTTGGAACATCGTTCGCGATTGAACGATAATTCCCGTGCCGTCTGGACACTTGTCGTGCTGAGCGAATGGCTCGAATGGCTTTCACAAATGTCCGGTGTCCTCGTCGACGCATAGTGAATGTCCTTGGAAGCTGATGTCAGGCGCGCGCCCGGGGCGGTCTTCGCGCCGAGTGCCCGCGCTCGACCACCTGTTTGACCGCCTCGACCTTGAACTGCTCCGTACGCCGCTTGCTGCTCATGGATACCTGCGTCGTCAGCCTTCTAGTGGACTGTAACGTTCATTTGGGAGATGGATCGCGCCGTGGATCGTGGTGCTGGGCGCCGGTCTGGAGCGAGGCTCATAGCCCAAGCTATGGGCCGAGTGAAGACCAACCCCAGCGCCGCGAGACCAAGCGAGCCGCTTCCGAAATGGGCGTTACAGTCCACTGGTATGGCTCCGAGGTGTCTACGAAACACTGGTCACATCAGGTTTCGGTCACTGCGGACGTTCACAGCTTGCCGTCACCTTAAGCGCCCTTCCTACTGCCCCCGTTTATGGTTCTCCCTCGAAGCCGCTTCGATGATTCGCACGCGGTGTGACAGCAATCATTTCGCGGTGTATCCGTAGGACTGCTTTCGACAACTTATCGAGGTTCAACTGTTCTGGCCACTGCGCAACAAGTGACGTGCGATCGTGTTCAAGTTCCGGCCTACGGTTCCGATTTCCCGGAGCGCATCGTGCAACCCGGTCATCTCCTCCCTGGCAAAAGGTATGGCCCCTTCGAGTCGGTGTCGTAACTGCGCCACGACCCAACCTTGAGCCAATTGGCCCGCGGGTTCCGCCAACGTACGAATCGCCGCGACCTCCTTGGGGCGCAAGCGCAGCCGTAACTGGCCGGTGCGACCGCCTCTCCTTTCCGTGAAACGTTCCAGGTCTGACGGCTTTTCGTTACTGGCCAGCACCTGATCGATCATCTTACGCAGCAGAACGGACTCGCTCACTCCATGTCGCTCGGCCATGGCGCGAAAGCGCAATTTGGTGGATTCACTGCATTGGGCGGCAATCAGGGGCATGGATGGTCTGCACTCGGAGAGATCTACTGATTGAGGGTTGCAAAATTTGGCCCCGAAAGCGCTCGGGAAATGCTTTGCGTACGCGCGGGCCTTGGGAGGTACCGGGACAACTCACTTTAAAAAATATCCCCGCAATCCCTATCCTGCGCGCGCGCTAGCTAATCCTCCTCGAAAAAAGTACAGCATGCTGTACTTTTGATTCGCCGCGCCCGAGCTGCGAAAAGTATGGTGCGCCATACTTTTTCGAAGTCTGCATCGATGATCTGAGTTCCACCGGTAGGCGTTTGCAAGGTGAACGGATGACTGAAAGTACTCGACGCGTTAACCCACTAAGCACGCAGCGCGCGGGTTAATCGGCTCGAGGCGATCGGTTCGAGTTACGCGGCGGCTTCGCGCACGTCATGTTGTGAAGCTCTCTTTCAGTTCCCGTAACAGTCCGGGTTCCACGTTGTCGCGCACGTTCTTGGCATACAGCAGCACCAGCACAATCGAACCTTGAGCGGTGCGCACGAAATAGATCACAGCAGGTATCCGCCACGCTTGCCGCGCCCTTGCACACGCCAGCGCAGCTTGCGACAGCCGCCAGAGCCTGGAATCACGTCACCGGCTTCCGGCTCTGCCAACATCAATTGCAATTCAGCGATCTCGGCATCGTTACGCTCTAGCGTCCGTACGGCTTCTTGCACATCTCGCGGCAGTATTAGCAACGCCAAGCTATTCATGGCGCACCTTCTTGCGCCCTTCAAAATCGCCAAGGTAACGCGGTGAAGGTGTCCGCGCGTTCAAGAGCTACCCTAAGCGTCGCGGTTCGGTTATGCGGCAGCAGACAGACGCGCATTCCCATCGTGGCTTCGCCAGCCTGCGCGCGTTTGTCAGGCTGCTTCGCAAAGCTCTACGCGGTGCACCTGCTTGGCCAGCTTGTTGCGCGCCCGCTCCACCTGCCACAAGTCGAACGCGGCCTGATGGCCCAGCCACGATTGCGCGCTCGCACCAAACGCCAGTTCCAACCGCAGCGCCATTTCAGGCGTGATCGCGCCGTTGCCGTTCACGATCTTGGAAATGGTCTTGCGCGAAACGCCCAGGGCATCCGCCACGGCGGTCACGGTCATGCCCATCGGTTCCATCCACAAACCCGCCAGCACTTCCCCTGGATGCGGCGGATTGTGCTGCCGGACGTGCGGCGCCCTAGTGATAGTCTTCATAGTTCACAACCTCGGCATTGCCGTTTTCAAAGCGGAACGTGATCCGCCAGTTTGCCTGCACGGTGACAGCCCACGTTCCCTTGCGTTCGCCCTTCAAGGGGTGCAGCGCCAGCCCCGGCAGTTGCATGTCCGCGATGCTCGCAGCCTGTTCCAATTGCGCCGGAACAAGCCGCAGACGCTTGGCGTGCTTGGCCTGAATGCCCGCGGTGCTGCCGGTGCGAAAGAACCGTTCAAGGCCCTTGTGGCGAAAGCTCAGGATCATCCGCGAGTGTAACCCATAAGGTTACGTTGCGCAACCCGCTATCACAACGCCAACCCGGCCAGCGCTTGCGCAGCTCGGTCGCGTTGCAGGTGCGCGTAGTGCTTTTCGATCATGGCAACGCTGGTGCCGCTCACCTGCGACACGGTCATCAGGTCTAGACCGCCGGTCGCAAGATCGGTGATCGTGGAATGGCGCAAGGTGTACGCTGTCGCGTTCGAGGGCAGGCCAGCGGCGAGCGCGGCATACTTGAACGGGCGTTTCCAGTAATCCTTGCTCCACGGTCTGCCGCTTGCTTGCGCGAATAGCGGCGCAGCTGGCAATTTGCTACGCGCTTGTTCCTTGAAAAAAGCGGCGGTCTGCGGCGGCAACAGAATCTTGCGGCCCTCGCCGGATTTGTCGCGTTCAATCACAAGCTCGCGGTTGCGTGCGTCGAAATCGCCGACATGCAATCCGGCCAGCGCGCCCGGCCGCAGCGGCAGCATGCACAGTCCGCGTGCGAACGCGGCGGCATCGGCGGGCATGTTCTCCAGCAATGCGCGTCTTTGCTCGCGGTCAAGATACAGATTGCGGCGCCCCTTGGCCTCGACGGGTTTCAGTGCTGATTGCCACGCGCGCGCTGTGAGCGCGTCGCCCTGCTCCAACGCCTGATTCAGCGCGGCGCGCAACGCCACCATGTCGCGATTCACGGTTGCGCCTGCGCGTGCTCGGGTCGCGGGCTTGCCTTTCTTGCGGCTGGACACCAGTGCCGGTTTCTCTTCCAAGCGGCGACGCCATGCGCGCACCTGCTTGTCGGTCAGCTTGTGTAGTGCGATCTTTGCAATCGGGTCGCCGTACAAGTGACGGGCGAACCGCCCAACGGCCTCCGGTTTATTCAGGGCGTAACGCTCACAAACTTCCCGCACCGTGACCGGCTTGTGCGAACCGCCAGTTCCCACATGCTCGAACCAAGCCCGCGCCTCTTTCTGCGCGGCGCTGAATCGCTCGTTCGGCGGCAGATAGCCGAAGTCGCCGAGCGAGTGCAGGCGTTGCTTGCGCGCCTCTGCATCGTAGTAACGCGCAATCCATGCGCCACCTTTGCCGATGCTTGATGGGCGGAAGCCCAAGAATTGCCCGGACGCGATCTTGTGCCAGTAAGGCTCGCGTTGTGGCTTCAATTTGTCGCGTGTTTTGACCGTGCTCAAGTCCATGTTTCCGACTCCAATTTCCGCCAGTATAAAAAAGTACGGAAATAGTACGGAAAACATGGGTGGATTACTAGGGATGCCCTAGTACGGAAAATCAATAACTTAGTGTCCTAGCATGCCCCTGTAAGTGCTGTTTCCCGGCCTTCAAACAGCAAGGGTCGCAGGTTCGATCCCTGCACCGCCCACCACATACGATTCCCGCGACATCCAGAAACATCCCGCAAACCGCGCTAAGGGTGGCGGTTTTTCTGTTTCCATGTGCCGGGAACGCATCACCCTGCCATATTGGGTGTGGACTACCTTGGAGCGGTCCGGTTCACTCGCGGCGACCGCTCCGAACTTCATCGCATGGCTTTGCGCCGCGCGAGATCACCATCATTCGGAAAAACCGGTGGCGGAAAATCGCGAAGCCTGACGCGTCACCAGCACAATCCATTGCTGTTCTGCGGCATGGCCGTGGCGATGGGGGTTTTGAGTCCGGTGTTGTCCAGCATCAGTACGCCACAGACATCGGGGACTTGCGGCCCTAGCGCCGTGGCGTCCAAGCGATAGCTGGCAGGACCTGCTCCCGGGTTGGGATTGGGCACGTTGATCACCGCAACGTAATAGCCTTTCTCCGAGGTGAGCTTCAGACCCGGATCGAGCGACGCCGCGGTCACGGGATAACTGTTGTGGGTGGTGTAATACAGCTCCTCGGCCTGCGCCAGCCGGATCAGCAAATCCTTGCCGTCCGGCCGCCGCGAGCGATACACATAGCGTTGGTACGCGGGGATCGCGAACGCCGCCAGGATCGCGACGATCACCACCACGATCATCAGTTCGATCAGGGTGAACCCCGCGGGCCGGCGGATGCGCATTGCGGCATAAGCCTTGAATCGAGACGCGAGTGCGTGGATCATGATTCGTCCCCGGTTAATTGTTGTCCAGCACGCGCCACGATCTGCGCCGCCAGAATGAATCGCCGATGCCGAACGCCGCGCCGTTGGGCAATGTCGCGCCCGGAATCAAAATCTGCGCGCCGCCGAGTTTGCTTACCAACGGCAGATCGCCTCCGGCCGGAACATTGCCGACTGCGGTGCCAGCGATACCGTAGCCCACGCCCGGAACGCCACCCAGCGATTCCAGACCGCCGCCGGGGCCACCGGTTGCGGCATTGACGACCAGCAAGGTACCGTGGCGGCTCGGATCACACGGATCATCGCTGCCCGGGATCAGGGTTATGAAGATCGCGCGGTTGGTATTGAACAGCGCCGCCGGCGTGACCACCACACGCTCGCCGACGATGACATCCAGATTGAAGTACCAACCCTTGATAAGGTTTCCGACGCCATCCTTGGCGGGTACCGGGTTGCTGGTCAATTCCGTCAGGGCGCCGCCTGCGCTGGCGAAATCCTGCTGCACCAGATCCGCCAGTTTGGCCGGATAGTAATTGCCGGCATTACCAGCGCCGTTCTCGCGGATGCCATAAATCGACTGCAGGCCACCGGCGTTGACGGTGTTGTCACTGGCACCCAGATACTTGCCGGTGCCGAACAACACGATGAAATTCTGCGTGACCGGGTCCGGGAACAGCCGCGGCATCGAGGTGATCGGCTGCGCGCCCGGCACCGCCGGTTGATAGACCAGATCCACTTTCCAGTTCCCCGGGTTTGGATCGGTCAGATCAAACCGCCACAGGTTGCCTTGCAGATCCCCGGCGAAAGCGGCGGCGTCGAGTTCGCCGGTGCCGTAATTGCCAAGCACCGGCCGCGCCAGACCGGAACTGACGATGCCCGGCACCTCAGGATTGGACGAGGTACGCAGTTCCTTGATCAGCTTGCCGGTTTGCGCATCCAGCACAAACAACGAACTGAAAGTGTTGGATGCCGCGGCCGGCTGCGGAGCACCGCAGGGCGGCGTTGCCGCGCCCGGCAGGGTGCAATCGGGAAAATAACCGCCCGGCACCAGCACCACCCACTCGCCGTTGCTCAAGCGGCCGATATTGGTCTGTCCAAAGGTGTAGCCAAGATTGGCGGGGTTGTCGGGCGTCAATGGATTGACTGGGTCGGCGCCCGGCGAGGTGCTGTTGAATTCCCACAATACCTTGGCTTTTGCGTTGGCAGAGGTCTCGGTGGTGGTGGCATTCGTAATATCCAGCGCATACACGCCGCGGCCGCCCAAGCGCAGTGTGCCGACCAGCTCGGTGTGCCACTTGTTGTCACTGAAGAACACGTCGCGTTCCAGCGGCGTGCTGTCAACGGTCGGGATGAACTTGAAATTCGGGTTGGTCAAGGTGTTGAGCGTGTCGAACACCGTGTAGGGCACGTAAGCCCAGTTTTCCTGCCCGCTACCGGCGCTGGCATCGAAGGCGTGCATCATGCCGTCATTGGCGCCCACGTAAATCGTGCCGGGCCGTTTGCGGTGGTTGAAGACGAACGCCTCGTAGGAAAAACCGTCGCACGCGGCCGCGCTGCCATCGCCGAGATTCATGACGGGATCGCTGCATGCCAAGGGCAATGCCCCCACCGCCGCCGTCGCCTCCGGCGATCCTGCGGGGAAATCGTCGTTGTAGCCGCTATCGGGGAAAGACACGAAGGTCGCCTGAGAATTGATCACCGCACCCAGCACCGAATTGCGCTTGCGGAAGTTGTCGGGGGCGACGTTTTCCTTGCTGCGGTCGCCGCGCAGGAAGTCGAGACGATCCGAACCGAAGCCGTCCGGCGTGCCGGTCGCGGGATTGGTGTTGAGGGCGGCCTGTTCCACCGCGCTGAGGCTGGCAAATTGGAAAGTAACGCCGGTGCTGACGCCGTTGCCGATGCTCAAGGCATCGCTGGTGAAAATCACCCGATTGCCGGGCGCTCTCGCGGCGCCGACGTTGGTACCAGTGGCTTGGCACTGGCCGCCGGTCAAGAGGCAACCGGCATCCCACAGCACCGCTGTTGGCACACCGGTGTTGAGATCGAGCTGCTTGGCGATTACCTGCCCGCTCCAATCGTCGGTGTCATAGCCCGTGAAATAGGCAATGCTGCCGTTGGTCAACACGCCGCTGTTGACGCTACCCGATGTTGCCGAGGTGCTGGCGGCAATGATGCCCGCAAGCACGGTGGTGAGCTGCTGGACCAGATCGCTAGGGTTGCCGGCGCTGAAAAACTGGCCGCGTCCGGTTAGTGCCGCGTGCCAGGTGTCGTCGATGTTGGCGGCGATGCCGCCGCCGGCACCATTGGGCGTCGGCCAACCGACCACACCTGTCGAATTTATGACGCCCTTGCGCAAATTGCAGGCATCGGATTGGTCCCCGACGCCACCCGTGCAGTCGGTATCCTGGGAAATATTCAGCACGCCGCTGACGCCCAGGCCGATCAGATATTCGGCCATGTGCGGCCAGTTGGCCGGGTCGTCGACGGGATTGAAATAGATTTCCTCGTTGACGTGCGCCGCGTGCGGCGTATTGGCCGAGATCGCGCCGGTGGGCGTGACGCCGGTGGACTGGTCCGGCAGATACGGCGGCACGAACTTGCCGTTGGTGGGGTCGTAAAGATCGGGGCGCAGATCTGAAGCCCAGTAATGGAAGGCAAGGTCGGACAACGACACCGCCCCGCTACGGTCGTGCTTGGCGGCAAACAAGGCAGTAACGGGGTTGATGGCCGGATCGGGGAAGGCGGTGCCATCGGGCAATGTAGTGCTTGCGTCAGGCTTCACCAGACTGGCCACGCTGGGGAGGCCGCCGTCGATATTCCACAAGCCGTCGGTGATCAGCACATGGAAGTTCTTGCGGCAATACAGTTCCACATCGCTGGCGCCGCCTGTACCCGGTTGCCAATAAGGGTCTTCCAGATTGCCAGTGGCGGCGGTGTTGCCGTTGCCCCGCTTGAAGAACTTACCGGCGCGATCCAACGCGCTGCGCGTGGGGGTCGAGCCGTTAGCGGGAATCTGGAAAATCCAGTTGAAAAAGGCGCTGCGGTAGCAATCGGGCGGTACCTTGACGGCGCCCTGACGCTGCGTGGCCTGCGGATCCGTACTGGCGCCCGTGGTGCAGCTGGCGGTATCGATCAGGCTGGAAATGATCGCCGAACCGGGCAACTTGAAGTTTCCATCATTGAGGTTTTGCCACACCGCGCGCAGGGTGGAGCCATAACCGCCACTTGAGGTGTTCGCGGCCAATTGACCGAACACGCGCGACAGCGAAGTGCGCGCCATCTCATTACGGGTGTGGTAGTACGCCCACCAGTTGGCCCAGTTCTGATATTGGCCGGGGGGCACCGCGACCGCGGTCCAGTTGCCGGGCGTGTAGATATTGCCGAGGCTGCCGGGGTCCGGGCTGCCGTCCGGATTGGTAGTCAAAACTGCGCCGGTGTACCGATAATAGTAAGGCCCACCCCCCACCGGATTGCCGGCGTCCCTTTTGCCGGCGATATTGCACTTCCAATTTCCGGTGAAATTCTGGACGCTGCCACCACCACTCGGACTGTTCGGACGATTGGCGGTGACGCCGTCGTTTTGCACCGCCGCAAGCGTTGCATCGGCATTGGGGAAATTGCTGCCATCGGCGTTGACTGGTGGCAAATAGTTGATGGCGGGGTTGTAAAACACGCCATTCATGGGGTGGCTGCTGAGCGGCCCTCCCTTGTTATTGCTGTCATCGATCACGCCGGCACAACGCCAAGGCGCGGTTCCGGGCGAGGTCCAATTGCCGTTGTCGAACGGACGGTTGTCGCTCATGTAGTTGCTGCCCATCGACCCCGAATCGTCGAAGGTGACCACCAGATCCGGCGGCACCGCGATGGTGGCGTCCGGCGGCGTATTGGCGAGATCGACCGTGGCCCACGCGGCGGTCGGCAAGCCGCCACCGGCGCCGAGCGCAAGCGCGGTCAGTATCGTCAATGCGAAGGATTGTTTGCGAATGGCGTGACGGGCCATGACCGTTCTCCGGGACGCTTTAGTTGGCTTTGGCGGCGAACGTGCTTTCCAGCACGCGCACCACGTTGGCATTGCCGCCCTGGCTGCGGGCGGTGATGCGGAAGAGATGTTTCTCGAAACCCTTGCCCCCGGAGCCGTTGGGGCCGGTAACGCCGGATTCGTGCAAGGGCGGCGTGCCGGGCGGCCGCTCGATGCCGAGATCCTCGATGATGTAATACGGGTTGGAGGCGAGCTTGGCCGTAGCGTCACTGCCCCCGAGCGTCGTCAAATCAGTGGTGGAATATTGCACCGCGCCGGCAATGACGAAGCCGGGCGAATTGCGGAAATTTTCCACGTTGGCGATCGGCGTCAGCGGGTTATAGGAATAACACTGGAACAGACCCGCGGTGCCGCAGGCCGCCATCGGCGCCGGTGAAGTACTGGATTCCCACAACCGCGCCTCGGCCGCGCGCAACGCGGATTCCGCGCCAAAAGTCGCAAGTTGCGTATTGCGAAAGCCGCCGACCATTTTCTCCTGCAACAGCGAGGAGCCGCTGACGGCCAGCGCCAGGATGGTCAGCGCGATCAGAAAGACCAATGCGACCAGAAGTACCACACCGCGCTGGCGTGTGACACGCGCCGGTTGGTTCGATCTGCGGATGGAGAATGTGCTAGCCATGAGCGTGCTCCGGCCTTACGGGTTGTAGTTGCGCACGGCGATCAGCGCGGTGAACTCGCGCCGCATCAGATCGCGTTGGGTGCCGTTGGGCTGGACACCCGCCGGCGGCGGCGTCGGCGTTTTGATGCCATCCGGCGCATAGGTATAAGCGAGTTCGTTGTTGGACAGCGTGGGCAGTTCGTCCACACTGTCGACCAGCATGTCGACCTGGATGGCCTTGACCGCGCGCCACAGGCAGCCGGTGTCAGGCAAGATCGTGCCGGGCGCCGCCGGCGGACAGGTAATGCCACCAGGGTTCATGTCGACCTCGGCGGCGGTGAGGTAATAGCTGGCGCCGGTGGCATCCTCGACCACGTAGAGGAAATCGAGCCGCTCGATACCCTGCGTCACCTGCTGCGCCGGCGCGCCATTGACGCTGCGCATCAGGGTGGCGACGGTGTGGCCTGGGGTGCGCGCATCCGGATTCAGGTCCGGCTGCAGTTCCAAAAAATAAGTCGTGGTGGTGAAGCCGGTGGTGAAGTCGAACACCCGCGCGGCGGTGGAGGGGCTGGCGGCTTTGGGCACGGCGTTGAGGAAGTTGTCGCCGGGATTGCCGTCCGACGCTTTCGGCGTGAGCACGCCGCCGACATCATCCACCGCGATCACCTGCGAGGCCGAACAATCGGCCAGCAACGCGGTGTCGCCGGGGGTGAAGTCCGCTACCGGCGGCTCGTTGGGGCCCTGAATAAGCGTGATCATCGTCAGATCGCCGGCGGGAGTGAAGGTCTGGAACGAAGCGCTGCCGCCAAGCCCCCAGCCTTTGCTCGAAAGCGAGCGGATGGTCAGTACGTCGGCGCCGACCACACTCGCCCCCGCGCCGGCGCCCGCCGCCGGCACGATCGCGGGCGCTGCGGGGGTGCAGCCGCCGACCGCGCAAGCGGTGTAGCCGCGCAGGTATTCGCGCGAGGGCAACGGATAAGGCGTGGTCGGCACGGGGCCGGGCCAGACGGTGGTTTCGTCCGGAAAGGCCAAGCCCACAGCCATCACCGTCGGCGTGCGCAGGCCGTCCTGGTATTCAAAACCGCCGTCCGCCGCCAAGCCGCCGGTGTTGCTGCAATATTGCGCGTTGACCATGCGCAGGTTGTCGGTGATGCTCTGAATGACGAAGCGCGCGTTCTCCTGCATCCGCGCCATGTGCGTTTGCACCTGGTTGGCCTTGCTGACCGAGATAAACAGGCTGACGATGCCGCCCGCCACCAAGACCCCAAGGGCCAGCGCCACCATCAACTCGATCAGGCTGAAACCCGAAAGCGTGCGCAATGAGCGTGAGCGGGTCATGGCTGGAACACCCAGGCGAAGGTTTGTGCTGAGGCCACACCCTTGATCGCCACCGATTGCTCGGTCCAAGTGATGGTCATGGCGCAGGTGCCGTCGTAGGGCGGCCGCAACGGATACTGCGCCGGGGTCACTGGCGAACCCGCTGCGGGGGTGCAAAGGATGTTCGCGTCGAGGAGGCCATCGCTCGGCAGGAACGTTGTCAGCAACTGGCTCCACTGCACCTGGTCGTGGGTGGCGACATTATCGGGCGAGCACGGCCCTGCCGGATAGCAGGCGGGCTCGGCGGTGGCCACGGGATAAAACGCGTTGTTGTAGCCGCCGTCCCAGATGCCGATCGGATTGGCGCGCATCCGGTCGGCCATGTTCTGCGCCAGCACGCTGACTTGGGTGCGCTGGAAACCGGCGTGGTTGGACTGCACCGACAGGATCATGATGCCGGCCATGCCCAGCAGGCCCACGCTGAAGATCAGCACCGCGATCAGCACCTCGATCAGGGTGAAGCCGCGGGTC
Organism: Rhodanobacteraceae bacterium; assembly: GCA_039923855.1. Taxonomy (GTDB): domain Bacteria; phylum Pseudomonadota; class Gammaproteobacteria; order Xanthomonadales; family Rhodanobacteraceae; genus 66-474. Next base: position 28,084 of record JBDTBW010000019.1, read on the forward strand.
CGCATTGAGGGGCGTTGGATATTCATGGGCAGGTTGGTCCCGCGACGCTGGTATCTCGATATGAAGACGTGGTGCCGGCCGCGATCACCAGCACCAACACGCGCTGGGCTTGGCTGTCGGCGGTCTTGCAAAAATGGAAGTTGGTATTCGCTGGCGCGGCCAGTTGCACGTTGCCGGTCGGCGCGAAAATGATCTCGGCGATCGGGTTGCCGGCTTGGTCGGTGCTCAAGGTGGCGTTGACCGGCAACGTCCCGCGCGTGCGCAACACCGGAGGAGCAATGACACAAGCGGCAGTGGGAATGTCGTAACTGGTGACGCTCCACCCTTGCGCCCATACGCCGCCGTTGGCGACCACGCAAACCGGAAGCCCGGTCACTGAGGCCTGGGCGCGAGCGAATTGCAGGTCTCCGACCAATGCGTTCGCCGTTTGAGTGATGTCGTTCTTGGACAGGAAGCGGCGGAAATCCGGCACCGCGACCGCCAGCAAAATCGCGCCGACGACCAGCGTCACCATCAGTTCCAGCAAGGTAAAGCCGCGCATCGCACACGGACGCGCACGGCTGCGCGCCGTGGCGGTTTCACCGGTTCGCGAATCAGCGAGTTTTCGCTGCATGTTGGCCCCACCCCTTGAAGCCGCGTCTGGATTGCGGCAGACCAACCCTAGCAGATTGTCGATGGGTGAAAAGACCGCCGCGGACGGACGGCGTGATCGAGCCGACCGGCGGTTGGACGCCGACGCGCCGACACCCCAAACGCGCAACGCCTTCGCCAGCGCGAAGGCGACATCTTACGGCTTGCGGCGCAGTTCGCGCCCGGATTGTGGCCGGCGCCTCGTTACATCAACGCCCTCTCCCGCACCTGCCGGATCTCGTCGCGCAATTTTGCGGCGTCCTCGAACTCCAGTTCCTGCGCGTGCTTGTACATCTGCGTTTCCATTTTCTTGATGAGCGCGGCGGCGGCGTGCGGATCGAGGCTGGAATAGTCGGCCGGGTCTTCCGCGACCATCTTTTCGGTCATGCCGCGGTTGCGGTTGCGGCCTTTCGGCGCTTCGGCGCGCGCACCTTCCATGATGTCGGCGATGCGGCGCACGATGGTGGTCGGGACGATGCCGTGCTCGAGGTTGTATTCGACTTGCTTGGCGCGGCGGCGATCGGTCTCGTCGATCGCGGCCTGCATCGATTTCGTCACGCTGTCGGCGTACAGGATCGCCTTGCCGCGCAGATTGCGCGCGGCGCGGCCGATGGTCTGGATCAACGAGCCGGTCGAACGCAGGAACCCTTCCTTGTCGGCGTCGAGCACCGCAACCAGCGATACCTCCGGCATGTCCAGGCCTTCGCGCAACAGGTTGATGCCGACGAGCACATCGAACTTGCCGAGACGCAGATCGCGGATGATCTCCACGCGCTCGACGGTTTCGATGTCGGCGTGCAAGTAACGCACGCGCACATCCTGTTCGTGCAGATAATCGGTGAGGTTCTCGGCCATGCGCTTGGTCAATACTGTGACCAGCACGCGATCGCCCATCGCCGCGCGCAGGCGCGCCTCGCCGAGCAGATCATCCACCTGGCTGCGCGCGGGACGGATTTCCACTTCCGGATCGACCAAGCCGGTCGGGCGCACCACCAGTTCCACCACGCTGCTGCCGGAATGCTGCAATTCGTATTTGCTTGGGGTGGCGGATACGAAGATGGTGCGCGGCTCGCGGCGTTCCCACTCCTCGAACTTCAGCGGCCGATTGTCGAGCGCGCTTGGCAAACGAAACCCGAATTCGACCAGCGTTTCCTTGCGCGAGCGGTCGCCCTTATACATGGCGCCGAGCTGCGGCACGGTGACGTGCGATTCGTCGACCACCAGCAACGAATCGGCGGGGAGATAATCGAACAGCGTCGGCGGCGGCTGGCCCGGCGCGCGGCGGCTCAGGTGCCGCGAATAATTTTCGACCCCAGAGCAATAACCGACTTCACTCAGCATTTCGAGGTCGTAGCGGGTGCGTTGTTCCAGCCGCTGTGCCTCGACCAGCCTGTTTTCGTTGCGCAAGAACTCGAGCCGTTCGGCCAATTCGAGCTTGATCGTCTCGATCGCGTTCAACACGCTGGCGCGCGTGCTGGCGTAGTGCGTGCGCGGATACACCGTGTAGCGCTGCAGCTTGCGGATCGTCTCGCCGGTCAGCGGATCGAACAGCGCCATGGCCTCCACTTCGCCGTCGAACAACTCGATGCGCAGCGCTTCGGTTTCGTTCTCGGCCGGGAACACGTCGATCAGGTCGCCGCGCACGCGATACGTTCCGCGATGCAATTCCATCTCGTTGCGGGTGTATTGCAATTCGGTGAGATGGCGGATCAGTTTGCGCTGATCGGTGCGCTCGCCGATCGAAAGGATCAAGCGCAGCGAGAGATAATCCTCCGGATTGCCCAGGCCATAGATCGCCGACACCGTGCCCACGATCAACGCATCGCGGCGCGACAGCAGCGCCTTGGTCGCGGCCAGGCGCATCTGCTCGATGTGTTCGTTGAGCGAGGAATCCTTTTCGATATAAGTGTCGGTGCTGGCGATGTACGCTTCCGGCTGGTAATAGTCGTAATAGCTGACGAAATACTCGACCGCGTTGTGCGGAAAGAACGTGCGGAACTCGCCGTACAACTGCGCGGCCAACGTCTTGTTGGGTGCCAGCACGATGGTGGGTTTCTGGATCGCCTCGACCACGTTGGCGATGGTGTAAGTCTTGCCGGAACCGGTGACGCCCAGCAGCGTCTGCGCGGCCAGCCCGGACTCGAAACCTTCGATCAATTTGGCGATGGCCTGCGGCTGGTCGCCGGCGGGCTGGTAGGGCGCGACCAGTTGAAACCGGTCGTCCGTGCGTTGCGAGGTGCGTTCGTCCATCCGCCAATTATAAGTGCGGACGAACGGCGCCCGGAGTAAGCTGCGCCGGTCATTCAGGGGGCTTTGCCATGACGACGCTGCCGGCAACGACCGATCCCATGCGCGGCTTCGATGAAGACGCCTGGGACGACCTCCTCAATTACATCGAGGAGCATCGCGTCATCCCGATCATCGGCCCCGATTTGTTGCGCGTGCAAACCGATACCGGCCTGCGCCCGCTGTACGTCTGGCTTGCCGAAAAACTTGCAGCGCGCTTGTCGGTGGACACCGCCGGATTGCCGCAACCGCTCACCCTCAACGACGTGATGTGCTGCTACCTCGGCCAGCACGGGCGCCGTGAGGAAGCCTATACGCGCCTGCGCTCGATCATGCGCGAAGTGCAATTCGAGCCGCCGCAGGCGCTGCGGCAATTGGCACAGATCACCGACTTTGATCTATTCGTCACCACCACGTTTGATCCGCTGCTGGAAAACGCGATCAATGCCGAACGCCACGGTGGCCAACCGTCCGCCGAAGTGATCGCCTACACGCCGAACCGCGTCGCGGACCTGCCGGCCGAACGCGGCGAGCTGCGGCGCACCGTGGTTTATCACCTGCTCGGGCGGCTGTCCGCTTCGCCGACTTATGTGTTGTCCGACGAGGACATGCTGGAGTTCATCTGCGCGTTGCAATCCGAGCATTTGACGCCGGAAAAACTTTTCCACGAGCTGGAACACAATCACCTGCTGCTGATCGGCAGCGATTTTTCCAACTGGCTGGCGCGATTGTTCCTGCGCATGGCCAAGCGCAAGCGGCTTTCCGATCCGCGCGATGTCACCGAAGTATTTGCCGACGATCACACGCTTCAGGACGGAAGGCTGGTCGCGTTCCTGCAGCAGGTCAGCGTGCGCACCCGCGTCTATGGCGGTGCCGAGGCTTTTGTCGCCGAATTGCATGCGCGCTGGAGCGCGCGCCAACCCGCGTCGCCTGCGAGCGGAACGGGCAGCGCGCCGCAACGCTTTCTTCCGCCGGCGCGCGAGATGCCGGAGAACGCGATCTTCATCAGCTACGCGCGCGAGGACCTGCCCGCCGTACAGCGGTTGAAGGCGGGCATGGATGCGGCCGGCCTGACGACCTGGTTCGACCTCGACCGGCTGGAAGGCGGCGACGATTACGACCGCAAGATCCGCGCGAACATCGCGCGTTGCAGTTTCTTCGTGCCGGTAATTTCCGCAACCACGCAGCGCCGCCACGAAGCGTACTTCCGGCGCGAATGGAGCTACGCGGTGGATCGCGCCCGCAACATCGCCGAGGGCGCGGTGTTCATCCTGCCGGTGTGCATTGACGACACGCCTGAAGCCGCGGCGCTGGTGCCGGAAAACTTCAAGGCCGTGCACATGCTGCGACTTGCCGGCGGCGAACCCACGCCGGAATTCCTCCATCGTTTGCAGGAGTTGTGCAGCGGGAGGCGGCCATGAACGACATCACGTCCAGGCACGACGACGCGGTCACCATCGATCCGGAAAATCCGTGGCTGGGCCTGGATTCCTACTCCGAGGAAACCCGCGCGTATTTCCATGGCCGTGACGAGGAAGCCGCCGAACTGGCGCGCCGCGTGCAGCGCAAATTGCTGACGGTGCTGTTCGGGCAATCCGGTCTCGGCAAGACTTCGCTGCTGCGCGCAGGCCTGGTTCCGCGCTTGCGCGGTGAGGGTTTCTGTCCGGTGTACGTGCGCATCGACTACGCGCCCGAATCGCCCGCCCCTTCCGAACAGATCAAGCAGGCGATCTTCCGCGCCACCGCCACGGCGGGTCACTGGACGCGGCCTGGCAGCGCGATCGAGGGCGAATCGTTGTGGGAGTTTCTGCACCACCGCGGCGATCTGCTGCGCGATTCCGACGGCCATCCGTTGATGCCGTTGCTGATTTTCGACCAGTTCGAGGAAATCTTCACGCTCGGACAAGCCGATGACGCGGGACGTTTGCGCGCCAAACAATTTCTCGATGACCTGGCGGATCTCGTCGAAAACCGTCCGCCGGCGGCGCTGGAAAAACGCCTGGATCAGGACGACGACGCCGCCGAGCAATTCGATTTCGCTCGCGCCGATTACCGCGTGCTGATCGCGTTGCGCGAGGACTATCTGGCGCATCTGGAAGGCGTCAAGGACATCATGCCTTCGATCACCCAGAACCGGATGCGTCTGGCGCGGATGAATGGCGCGCAAGCTTTAAGTGCGGTAGTGAAGCCTGGCGGAAAGCTGGTGTCGCAGGAGGTCGCCGAATCCATCGTACGCTTCGTCGCCGGCGGTTCGGAACTCGGCAACGCTGAAATCGAACCCTCGTTATTGAGCCTGGTCTGCCGCGAACTCAACACGGCGCGGAAAGCGCAAGGTCGCAAGGAAATTTCCGCCGACCTGCTGGCCGGTTCGCGCGACACCATCCTTTCCGAGTTCTACGAACGTGCGTTGGCCGATCAGCCGGCCGGCGTGCGGCGCGTGATCGAGGACGACTTGCTCACCGAATCCGGCTACCGCGAAAGCCTCGCCGAAGAGCGCGTGTTGAAGGCGCTGGCCGCGGCCGGCGCCGCGCCCGAGGCCTTGGCGACGCTGGTCAATCGCCGCCTGCTGCGAATCGAGGAACGCCTCGACATGCGCCGCGTGGAACTCACCCACGACGTGTTGTGCAGCGTGGTGCTCGCAAGCCGCAATCTGCGTCAGGAACGCGAAGCGCGCGACGAAGCCGAGCGCCAGATTGCCGCCCAGCGCGAACGCGAAGCGGCGATCCATCGCGCGCTGGTGCGCGCGCGCATGGTCGCGACTGTGTGCGCGGTGCTGATGCTGCTCGCCATCGCCAGCGCGGTGTTCGGTTTCATCAATATGCGTAGAGCACGCACGGCGGAAATCGAAGCGCAGAACTCGCGCAGCAACGCCGAAAAGCTGGTCAGTTTTTTGATCGAGGATTTCTACACCGAACTCGAACCCACCGGCCGGCTGGATACGCTCGGCAAGCTCGCGCAAATGACCGTCGGCTATTACGACGGCCTGCCGCCGCAACAAATCACGCCGCAAACGCGGATTTATCGGGCGATGGCGCTGGTGCGCCAGGGCGCTGCCCAGCAGTCGAGCGGCGACATTGATGCCGCGTACAAAAGCTTCGGCGAAGCGCAAAGTGCGTTCGAAAAACTCCGCGCATCCGGCGACCACAGCGAAGCGGTCACCTATGGTCTGGCGCTCACACTGGAAAGCCAAGGCTTTAGCATCGTGGGTGCCTACTCGGGCGGCGGCCGTGGCACCGCAGCGCAACTGCAGCAGGCGGCCACCCTGCTCCGGCCGCTCGTGTACGGCCTCCATCCGTCGCGTCGGGTCCGGCAGTTGTACGCGGATGACTTGAATATTCTCAGCCATGCCCAGCCGCTGGAAACCGGCGTGAGGAGCTGCGAGGAGGCACGCAAGGTGCTGGTGGGCTTGGGCGCACTCGATCTCTCGAATCTGAATGCCACGTCATCGTATGCCGACACCGCCGACTCCGAGGCGCGCGAACTCTTGTCACTGGGACGGATCGCCGAGGCGCAAAAACTCGAACAGCAGGTTTACGACATTGCGGAGAAAGTGCTGGCGCAACGCCCCGGCGATCTGCACGCGTTGAGCGATCGTTCCTGGGCAGCAGAGTTGCTGGGAACCTTGGCCGCTCGCCAGCACGAGGCTGCGGCCGCCGCCGACTATGCGAACAAGGCGACTGTCGCCGGCAAGGATGAGGTGCGCTTCAATCCCTCCGACCTGGGCGCATGGCAGCGGTGGTCGTTGGGTTTGGGAGAAACCGCCGATTGGCAGTTCGAACGCGGCGAGGTGACGAACGCGATCGCCACCATGCGCTCGCTGCTGGCCTTGGGACAGGACAAGCGTCGGCCTTCCAGCCTTGGACCCATCTTCTGGTATCAATGGATCAAACTCGCTTATCTGCAGTCGCAAACAGGTGACGCGGCTGCCGCCGCTCAATCATTGGAATTCTTTGCTCGCGATGTCGGTGAGCTGGTCGCCCCGCTCGCTTCCGATGATGTCCGGCGCAAGCTTCTGGCCAACCCCGGACAAGGCATCAACGCCGGCTTGCAACTGGACAATGGCCAAGCGCAAGCCGCACTGGCCGCGGTCACTGCGGAGCTTACCCGCATCGAGCCGATCAAAACGAAACTGGACACCGCTGGCTACATCCTGAAACGCAACATGTTGGAAGGCAATCTCACAACGGCCAGCGAGGCCGCCATCAGACTCGGCCGCTACGCACAGGCCGAAACACTAGCGCGCCAGTGGCTGGCATTGCCGGCCAACCCGACTTCGGAAGCCGATCCGCAAATCAGGGCATCGCAAGCACGTACCACCGTCGCCCACGCCCTTGCGATGCAGGGCCGCAACGATGAGGCGCAAAAAACCCTGCAACCCGCGCTGGCGTATTACGCGGGCGAACAAAAAGCCGGCGCAAGCGGCACCACCTTCCGGCACGACTTCGCCTATGCGCTGTATGTCAGCGCGATCGCCTCCCCGGTGGATGCCGCGGGTCGTGCGAACCGAGAGGCCGCGTTGACCGAAGCGGCCACGTTGATTGCCGGCGCCTCGGCGGAAGCGCAGCAACTCGCGGACATGCGCTATGTCTCTAGTTTGATTGCCGCGGCCCGGACGGCGCCGCACGATTGAATCGCCCACTGATTACCCGCGATGTAGGCATGCGCTGACACGCAGCGGCGATGCGCGCCGCTGCCGCGTGAGGCGCGGTGAATGCATGATTCCCCTTCGCAACCGCTTGGGGAAACGGGCATGTCCATCTCATCGCGCTCGCGGCAACTCGGCTTCACCCTGATGGAACTGCTGACCACGTTGTGCATCGCCGGCGTGCTGGCGGTGATCGGGATGCCCGCGCTGGGCTCGATGCTGGCGCGCTCGCACACGCAGTCTGCCGAAAATGCCTTGCAGGCGAGCCTGATGCATGCGCGCGAAACCGCTGTGACACGCGGCGTGCAGGTGATCGTCTGTCCCAGCACGGATGCCCGGCATTGCGACGCGGGCGATGATTGGCAACACGGCTGGCTGGTCGCCGCCGACACCGATCATGACCGCAGGCCGGATAACGGCGCGTCACCCTTGGCGGTTTTCGATGCGCTACCAAGCGGGATGCGCGTCATCGCCAGCCGCGGCCGCCCGCTGATCGTGTTCCGTCCCGACGGCAGCGCCGCCGGCAGCAACGCCGAACTGACCTTGTGCCACCGCGGCGATCAGCGCGGTGGACAGGCCGTGGTGATCGCCAATTCCGGCCGGGTGCGCATCGCCGCCGCGCTACCGGATCGCCTTCGGCAATGCCTGACCGGCATGCAATGAACCATCGTTTCGGGGGCGCGTCACGATTGTTCAAGATCGCGACGGGCCCATAGCGGTGAGGCTTTGCGGTCGGCATGGCGTGTCGTGGCACGTTTCTTGGATCGCTTTCCGCTGCCAACAAGAGGTTGGCAGGAAATCCAGGGGAATACCATGAAACGCGCACTGATCACCGTGGTGGCTTTGGGCCTCGCCATGAGTTCCTTCAGCGTGTGCCTGGCCGGCTTGTTCTAAAGAATTCGTTTACGCACAAACGGCTCGGTTGACGCTGCAAGACAGCCGATTGCAGGGGGCAGCCGAGCCGTTGTGCACCACGCGGCGCGTAGTATGCGCGCGTGGCGTCGCCGTGCGCGCCATTCGAGCGCGTTTTGCTCCACCCATGCGCTTTGCGGCAACGTGCTACCTGGCCGCCACGAGCCGTTGCAGCACCCAACCGTAGCCGAGTTTGCGCGCACTGGCGGTGAGTGCCACGCGCGCGGCTTTCGCCACGGCCGGATCGCCGCCGCGTTCCTGCAAGCGCAACGCGGCGAGACGCGCTTCCAGCGCCATCCCGATCCACTGCCGCTTGTCGGCGTCGTCGGCCAAGGCTTGCAAAGCCGTGATCGCGGCATCGGGCGGGCCGGTCATCCCCTGCAATTCCGCCAGCGCGATGTCGAGCGGCAGCACTTCCGCGCGTTCGTTGACACGGCTGCGCAACTCGCGCGCCTGCGCCACCGCGCGATCGCGCGCGGCGGTGTCGCCGAGCGCCGCGTAGCACAATGCGAGCAGCCCACTGGTCACGGCTTCGCCGGCGGGCTCCTGAGTCGCGGTCCAGCCTGCCAAGGACTGCTGCAATGCGTCGCGAGCCCGCGTCCATTGTTGTCGGCCAAGTGCGATCTGGCCGATTATCATTTGTGCGTTGGCGGCGCTGAAGGTGTCTTTCGCGGTGGTGGCTGTCGTCGCAAGCGCAGTCATGCTGGTGACGGCCGCGTCGACCTCGCCCCGATCCAACGCGATTTCCGCACAGATAACATCGACGCCAGCGGACTGGCCAGGATCGTTCAATGCGCGCGCAGAAGACCGGGCTTGCGTGCACACTTCGTTGGCTCGATCCAACTCACCCCGTTCTCGCAAGAGATCAGCGTAAGCCGCAAGCGCAAAGACCCGATGCGAGACCGAACCTGCCCGCTCGTCCAGCGCTATCGCCTGGCGGTACATGGATGCGATCGCATCGCTGGCCGTTTCGTCCGACATCTGTATCCCCAGCGCGGTGAGGTTCCAGCCTTGTCTCACAAGATCGCCGGTTTCGCGCGCGATCCGCAACGATTGCCGCGTTGCGGCTTCCGCTCCGTCACGGTCGCCGGCGGCCCACAACATGCGCGCCAACTCATCGTAGATCGCCGCCTCCCCGCCGAGATCGCCGATGCCCTGATAGATCGTCATCGCGCGTTGATAAGTCTCGCGCGCCGGCGCGATCTGGTTGTTGGCGAATTGCAAATTGCCGAGATTCTGCCAAGCCCGCGCCTCGCCGTGCGGATTGCCGCCGCGCCGGAAATCCGTGGCAGCCTTGCGCAACAGCGGTTCGGCTTGGACTTGTTGAGGTAATGCGATACCTAATTGCAGTTCAGCATTCGCAATAAGACCCGTTTCGCCGCGCGCTTGCGCCTGCTGCAGCGCAAGCCGGGCGTACTCGATATAGGCGGGATTATTGTCTCGCGTCGCAGCGATCCGCGCGGCTGCGAATTCGATGCGCGGATCGCCGGCATCGCCGAACAATTTGCGCAACGCGTTCAATGAGACCTCGGCATCGTCCGGTTTGCCCGCATCGATTTGCGCATCGATCAACTGGAATCGATACTCGGGATTCTGCGGGCGCAAGGCGACCAATTTCTGCCAAGTGTCGATCGCCTGCGCGTGATCGGCTTGCAGATCGAATTGCTGCGCTTCGATCTGCAGGTATTGTTCTTGCGGCAAGCCTTGCGCGTTCGTCAGCGCCTGCTTGGATGCGGCCAGCGCTTTCGCGCGATAGCCCAGCGACGACCACGCCTGCGCCAGATACATGTACGCCGGCGCGTAACCCGGCGCCTGCGCGATCGCCTGCAGCAATTCGTCCCGCGCGCGTGCGGGATCGTATGTGTGCAAGGCATCCAGCGCGAAGCCGATGTGCCGCGCGACTTCCGCGCTTGGCGGTTGCGCGTTGGCGACGCGTAGCAATTCCTCCGGCACAACCGTTTGTTCGCCAAAACCATGGCGCAAAGTCGCGCCGGCTTGCGCGACCAATCGCGGCAGATCGGCGACCGCCCCGCTTCGCGACAGCGTGGCGACTGCGGCGCCGCTGCGGGTGTCCTGCACCGCAAGATCCACGCGCAATTGCGGCGCGTCGTTGGCGCCCGATACCAGATACGCGCCGCTCAGCACATAGTGCGCGCCGAGCCGGCGTTGCAGTGTCGCCAGACTGGCGGGCGCGTAGCCGCCGGCCGCAGGCGCCGGCAGATCCGCGCGCGCCGGCCGCACCAGCTCATCCGACACCGCGTGCAACTTTCCGCCGACCGCAATCTCGGTGGCGAGCATTTCCGCCAGCGCGGGGCCGAGCCAGGCGTCCTTGTCGTTGCGCGAGAGATTGCTGAAATCGGCGATCGCGACGGCGCCCGGATCGAGTTTCGCCGCGCGCATGGCGAGCATCGCGTTCGACGAGGCAAAAAATCGGTACGCTATTGCGCCCGCGATCACCACCGCGATCGCGATCAGCCCGGCGACCAGCAACGGACGCCAGCGATCGCCGCGGCGGCGATGCGGATCTGTCGATGCGGATGACGCTTCAACCGGCATCGTCGAAGGCGATTCGTCCACAAACGTAGTTACGGATACCGCCGCCACAGCAGCCGCGTCGTTGGAAGCGCACAGGTTCGGGACCGTGTCGTGATTGGACCGATCGCTTGGCAACGATGCAAGCGCCGCCGTCGCGTCTTCGATGATGAGCGACGGCGCGGCGACACTGCTCACCTGCGCGATAAAGCGATAACCCAGCTTGGGCAGCGTCTCGATGTAGCGGCTCTCGCCGCCGTGGTCGCCCAGCGCGCGGCGGATCGTCCAGATGTGCTTGGTGAGATTGGACTCGTGCACGAAGCCGCGTGGCCACAGCGCGGCCATCAATTCGTCCTTGCTGACCGCGTGTCCGGCGCGCATCACCAGCAGCACCAGCGTGTCGAACACCTTGGGCGTCAAGGTCACGGCGTGGCCGTGCGCGAGCAAGCGCCGCTCGTGCGGATCGAGCTCGCAATCGGCGAAACGGTAGACCCGGTTCTCCTGCACCGACACGGCCCCGGCCCACGGCAGGAACAAGGCAGTAATTCTGCCAGAAAAATGCCAGCGAAACGGCGACGACGGCGATATCGCTCCTGACTAGGTTTGCGATCACCTCATGCGCAAGCGCGAAAGCGCGGCGCCAACAAGGGGTTCATCCAACAATCCGGGAGATCCATCGTGCACATCGAAATCTGCAACGTCAGTCGTTTCACTCCGTCGAACAGAGCCGGCCGTAGATCATCGCGATCGTTGCTGGCCGGCGCCGTCCTCGCCGCATTGATGACATTTAGCTGCACGTCCGCCTTCGCCGGCGAAACCTGCGATACCTCAGTATTGCCCCTGAACAACGGCTCCAGCGCGCCCGGCGTCAACGCCGTCGCGTGCGGCACGCAAAGCACTGCCAGTGGAACCAACGCCATGGCTTTCGGGTTCCAGAATACTGCCAGTGGCACCGCCAGCAGCTCGTTCGGCGCCTTCACCGTCGCCAGCGGCGATTTCAGCACTGCTTTCGGCAGTTGGTTGGATCTGAACGGCAGTGGCGGACCGGATCTCAACGAATTGAACTTCGCTACCGGGTTCGGCAGTAGTGCGTTCGGCGCTGCGGCGCAAGCAACCGGAGACTACGGCATCGCTCTCGGCGCCGCGGCGGAAGCCCGCGGCAACGGCGGCGTGGCCGCCGGTTTTCACGCGATCGCCGAAGGCACTTCCAGCAGCGCAATCGGCGAAAGCGCGTTGGCGGAAGGCAGCAACAGCAGTGCGTGGGGTGTGGGTGCCGAGGCCACCGCCGTCAACAGCCTCGCTGCCGGAAGTTTCGCCAGCGCGACCGGCAGCGGCAGCGTGGCCGTCGGCGGCTGGATCGACAGCAACGGCGATGGTATTCCGCAACTTAACGAGGAAACCTTCGCCGACGGTATCGATGCCACCGCTATCGGCCCCGATGCGCAAGCGACCGGTGACTTCAGCATCGCAGCCGGCGCCTTCAGCCACACCAACCAGGAGGCCAGCAGCGCCTTCGGCGCCGATGCGCAGACGTACGGCATCGGCGACACCGCGATCGGCTTTGCCGCCGATACGCAAGGCGACAATTCGATCGCTGTCGGCGACAACGCCCGTGCAGCCTCTACTGGTGCGATTGCCATCGGCAGCTTCGCGCAGGCCGCCAATATCAACAATACCGCGGTGGGTTACGGCAGCAACGCTGGTGGGAACAACAGCGTTGCTCTGGGCGCCAACAGCAATGTGACTGGCACCAACAGTGTTGCAGTCGGAGCGGACTCCATCGCCGATCGCGACAACACGGTATCGGTGGGCGCTGTCGGCAGCGAACGGCAGATCGTCAACGTCGCCGACGGAACGGAAGCACACGATGCGGTGAACGTTGAACAATTGAATGTCGCAACCGGCAACGCGGTCGCCACTGCGAACCACTACACGGATACGCAAGTCGTCAATGCCAACGCCGCGGTGCTGGGCCAAGCCAAGACGTACACCGACACCCAGACTGCGGAGGCGCTCAGCTCGGCCAAGACCTACGCCGATGCCGGTGACACCAAAACCTTGGACGCGGCGAAGACATACACCGATCGGCAGATCGCCGATGCGGTCAGCGGCGACCTGAACGCGTTCGAGGATCGGACCAACGCCCGCTTCAACGAACAGGACAAACGCATCGACCGCTTGGGCGCGATGGGCGCGGCGTCTGCGCAGATGGCGATCAACACCGCCGGTTTATCCGGCGACAACCGCATCGGCGTCGGCGCCGGCACTTACAACGGCGAGTCGGCCGCGTCGATCGGCTATCAGCATATGTTCGCCGACCACAAGGCCAGCGTCTCGGTCGGCGCGGCGTTCGGCAGCAATGAAACTTCCGGCGGCGTCGGCGCGGGCTTTAGTTGGTGAAGAAATCCCCTCTCCCTCCGGGAGAGGAGCAGGGGTGAGGGTTCGGGCAAGACAGCAACGTCGCACTCGACTCGTACCCTCACCCGCCCCACCTTCAGCGCCAACGAAGATACCTTGCAATATCCGAGCTTTCGAAGGCGCCGAAGATGGGGCGCCCTCTCCCGGAGGGAGAGGGATAAAACTGAAGAGCCGGCGCGTAAGCGCCGGCTCTTTTTTTTAAAGCACAGCCAACGGGGCGGACGCCAGGTGGCCCGGCAGGATTTCTGCCAGAAAAAAGCCAGCGAAACGGAAAGGACAGCGCGTCCATGTCGACGGATGCTGGCGGCACCCCCGAGGAGAACCACCATGAACCGCATCATCCTGAAATTATTGGCCGGCGCCGCATTGCTGTTGGTCGCGGCCGCGTCTTTCGCACATACCTGCGACCAGCATGCGGTCTACGGCGCGATCGGCGACCGCTACCGGCAGCTTGGCGGCGAGGCCGGACCGCTCGGCTGCCCCTTGTCCGATGAAGCCGGCGCGAATAATGGCGGACGCTTCAATCAATTCGAGCACGGGCAGATCACTTGGGCGCCGCGGCAAGGTTCCGGCATGACCATCGCCGCCTGGCAGGCCGGTGACAGCGTATGGCTGGAGTGGGGACAGACCGACATCCATTTCGACAAGTTTCTGGTCCGCTACGACTACCAGCATCAGAACATCGGCCAGGACGACTGGGCGCCGGGCAACGGCGGCAGGTATCAGTTGAACGCGACACGCCCCGGCAATTACGGATTCTCCGTGCAGGGTTGCAACGGCGACTGCCAGGGTTGGGACAAGACGGTCGAGGTCTTCGTGGATGTGGCGGATCCGCGGGGCGTGAACGGCGGCCTGCAAGTGGTGTCCACGGGAATATTGCCAGGCATGCGGCAGACGCTCTTCTCGAACGACCGCTTCTTCCTTGATGCCTTCAACCGAGCATGGTCGCTCGCGCGCGGCCCGCTCTGTGACGCCATCAAGAGCCAGGCCGGAGGCGCCGACGCGCTCGGTCCCGGCTACACCTTGCATCCCGATATGTTTTGCAAGCTCGCGCCGAGCGGACTGTTGTTTCTCGACGATGCTTCCGGCGCCAGCGGCGCCGTGGATGTCACCTTCGACGTGCCGCACAACTATTTCGAAGCCACCACCACCCAGCCATCGGTGCTGGGCTCGTACGCCGATCCGCGCTTCTCCTTCACGTTCGAGATCGCGTTGCACATGCGGCTTGATCCGGTCAACTTGAAAGTGCAGAGCGTCGATTACGCGGTGATCAATGCCAGCAAACCCGATTCGCACAATGCGGCGGCGGACGTGATGAACATCGTCGGCCCGATCGTGGCGCCGAGTGTGTTGCGCCGGGCGCGGATCGCGGTGGATCGCAGCGGATCCATCAACGTGGACAGGCTCAACGATGCGTTGCAGGCCGGGCGCGATGCGGTCGCCTCCAACCTGCAGGGCCACACGCCGTCCTACGCCATCGACAACGGCAACGTGCGGGTGACGTTGGCTGGCCCCGTGCCGGCGACCGCGAAATTGAATGCAAATGTCGGCGCGCAGGAAATGACGCGAAAACAGCCGATGAATCCGCCGGCCGCCACGGGCACCCAGCGAATGGTGCATGCACCGCCCATCAAGTTCCGCAGGGTGACGCCCGCCTCCGCATCGTCGTCGCATCGGTGATCGCCGGATCCCGCAACGTGGAAATGATCCTCGACCATAATTTCTTACCGCCATGAATACGACGCCCGACAAACCCGTCCGCAAACACACCCGCGCTTGGTTGATCGCGCTACTGCTCGCCTTCGCTGTCGGCTTCCTGCTGGCGTGTTGGTTGATGCGCCGTCACCCCGTCGCACCGCCGACATGTCCGCAGACCAGTCAGGCAGCTCCCGCAAACAAGGCAAGCCCTGCGGGTGGCGGCGGCGCGCATGGTGCGGGAGCACCCGGAACCGGTAGTCCCGCGAAGCTCGGCGCCAAGGGCGACGGCACCGGCACGGTAATCGGCAACGCTGGGCAAGTCACGGGCAGTGGCGCACCGGCTTCGCTCAGCGGCGGCGGCAATGGCGACGGTGATCTGGCGGGTGGCGGCGCAAATAGTGGCAGCGGCAATACCGTTTCCAGTGGCGGCGACAGCAAGGTTAGCGGCGGCGGTGAAATCGAAGCGTCCGGTGGCGGAAACGGAACAACGACGCCCGGCGACGATCAATCGCTGCCCCAGCCTGCATCTTCCGCAACGCCAGCGAACGGCACGCAACCGGTCACGGCCACTTCCGGCGGCGCATTGCAACTCGGGCCGCCGAATTCCGATCTCGGTGTGGACAATTCGAAACCCGCGGGCAAGGTCGTCACCGCGCTCGATTACCGCTACGACCAGAGCGGGCTGCCGCACTATCCGAATGCGATCAAGGTGGCGAGCGGCACCGATGCCGCGGCCGCCGCGGGTCCAAACTCGAAGAACTTTAGCGTCACCGAAATCGTCACCGACGACGCGCCCGACGTCGCCGCTGCGTGGTACCACGATCACTTGCCGGCGGGCTGGAAAGAACTGCAGATGCCGAGCGCGCTGGTCATGGATCAGGCGATCGCGCAATCGAAGACGCCGTCGCCGAACGAATCGCCGGTGAACGCCATGCTCAACGCGATGATCGTCGGCCCGCAACTCGAGCGCGACAAACCAGGCGTGGATGCCGCGCGCGCGGCGGGGCTGACGATCTTCCAGCCACCGGATCAAAACACCGATCACCGGATGATCATCGTGATCAAGGACAGCAAGACCGGCAAGACCGGCGTGCTGCTGATGAAAAAAGCGGATCAGTCATGAACGCGCGCCATCGTTCAATGAAGTCGCTGATTCGCGGGTGCATCGCAATCACGATCGCCTTGTCGTGCTGCACGAACCCCGCGTTCGCACAAACGTCCGAGGAACCCACCGCCACCGTCAAGGTTTCGCCTGACCGGATAGAACCGGGCGGCTCGGTCACGATTTCGGGCCTTGGCTACATGCAGGGCAGCCTGAAGCTGATCCTCACGGTCACGCGGCCGGACGGAGTCAAGACCACGCTGGGCGCCGTTCCCGACAACCAGGGCCGTTATTCAACGCCCTACATCGGCGCGCCAAAACCTGGCGATTACACGGTCAGCGCGCAAGTCAGCGAAAAAGGCGCGCCCGCCATCGCGCATTTCAAGGTCGAAAGCAACGCGATCGATATCGACGAGGGCGTTGCGGACAACAAGAAGTTCCTGGAACAAGGCACCGAGCTGGTCAAGACGGTAAAGGCCAAAGTGGACAACACGCCCGACTCTCCGGCGAAAACGGAAATGGAAGCGAAGCTGGGCAATCTGGAGACCAAGCTCCAGCAGGTGTCGCAGCAATCTGCGCAACTGCCGGCGATGCTGGCGCCGTTCAAGTCGCTACTTGCCGAGCATCCGGAAACGCAAGCCGCATTGCAGCCGATGCTGGATCACTTGGACCAACTCGATCAGAAAACACGACAGCAAAGCGACGCAGTCGTGAAGACCGCCGCCGACTTGCAAAAAACGCTCGCCGCCTGCGATTCGATCGATCACGCCGTCCAGGCGCTGCGGGGCGTCTCCGACGTGCTAGATCTGCTGCGGGAACCTTACGAGTTCGTGACCGCCTACACCGCCGACATGGCGAAATCGCAGATGCCCGCCGAGGCCGGCCCGGCGGAGGACGCGGCCCGGAAGGCGGTCAACCTGGCCCACGGAATCCAGGGTGCGGGCAGCGGATCGAACGAAGAAGTCGAAGAAGCCATGGGCGCCGCGAAGGGCGCGATCGCCGAGAACGGCATCGAGCTCGGTTCCGAAACCGCGATTGCCGAAAAGCTGGTTGAAGCGATCCCGGAATCGATCCGCAAGAGCGATGGCTACAAGTTCGCCGTCACCGAGGTCAAGAAATTCGCGCCGCGCGTGATCAACGACGCCGCGAATCCGATGAAGCTGTTGAACGACGACGCCGCGCTGACCACCGATGTCGCCAGCTACGGCGAGAAGAAAATGTTCGCGCGGTATTGCGAGAAATTCGAAGGGCCATTCACCGCGAAAATGGCCGCGTATTTCTACGCCAAGGGCTACGACCAGGACTGGTGGCATTTCACCATCGCGATCAAAGGCAAGCTGACCCTGCTTTATCCGAAGGATGCCGGTGGCGCCAGCGTGCCGCTGAGCGGCCAGTTCGAGGGCGGCGCTACCCGATTCGGCTACAACGAGAGCGTCTGGAAGCACAGCGACCTGATCAAGATCGCCGGTGGCGCGAAGGGGCTGGTCGGCACCAAGGACACCGCACCGATGGCCACCGACCCCGGCAAGGGCGGCGTGCTGAGTTCGCTGCTGTCGCCCACCTCGTTCTACATTCCCGTGAGTGGCCACTACGCCAATGGCCGTGTCGACTTCAAGCTCGAGAGCGCCAGCACCGATTTCGACATGAATTACGTCAGGGGCCGCACTTTCTACGCGGTGATTTCGCCCTACACGCTGTATCTGCCGGTGATGAGCGCTTTCAGCCTGCCTTACATGGATGCGCATTTCCTGCTGGGGCACTTCGGTTTCAAGTATCCGGTGGTGCAGAGCAAGGATTCGATGGTGGTCGACGCGCACGAAGACCGTGACGCCGATCGACCGCCCGGCAACAAGGCCCACTACACGTTCACGCTGAAAGCCTGCAACCCATCCTGCGGGAGTTCGAAGGAATGAGCGATGTCGTTCATGTCCTTTTGATTTCGTTTCTTCAAGTGTTGTAAGCAGCGGATACCACCGTTGCGTCGCTGCACCCCTTCAACCGGAGAACATGCTCATGAAACGCACAAGTCTCGCGATTTTCGCAGCATTGATTTGCACATCCGCGCCATTCGCCATCGGCCAGGCTTCGGCTCAACCGGCGGGCGCGTCGTCGCCGTCCGGTCAGCTCGATGGCTTCGTCGGCGATGGAACCTGCACCGGCAACATGATGGCGATGGGCAAGAATCCCGGCCATGCCACCACCGGCAAGTTCCACGGCGAGAAGACCCTGGACGGCCACTGGGTCGTGCTCCATTACGACGAAGCCCAGACCACGGCCAATCCGAAGCCCTTCAGTGTCGCGCAATACATCGGCTACGACGCGGCGAAGAAGCACTTTGTCACCGTGCTTTTCGACAACTCCGGCGCCAGTTACGGCACGGGTGTCAGTTCTGGCTGGACGGGCAACACCGTCACCTTCGACGAAACAGTCTGGATGGATGGCAAGCGCGCCTCCTTCCGGGACATCTTCACCAACGGCGACTCAGGCATGTCGAGCCATACCGGCATGATGCGCGACAAGGACGGCAAGTGGGTGAAGACCGACGAGGAAATCTGTCACAAGGCGTAGGGATTATTGACGCTCGGCAACCCGGCCGCTGGCCGGGTTGCGGTTGAGCTGGGTTTGCTACGGCGCAACAAGCAAACCCGATGCGCTTTGCAGCCAGGCGGGTGACATGAATTCACCGAGGTTTCCATCATGAACGCCGCCGCAAAATCTCTACCGCGCAACCGCGAGCACCGCTTTTTTATCGGCGCGGTGATCGCCGCGTTCGCGATCGTGTTCGCAGGGTTCGCGCGGTCGTATTACCTGAAGTCGTTTTTCGGCGGACCGGCGCTCACGTTGCTAGTGCATTTGCATGGGCTGCTGATGACGGGTTGGTTCGTGCTGTTTTTTACGCAGGCTTGCCTGATCGCCAAGCACCGGGTCGACCTCCATCGCCGCCTCGGAGTGTTCGGCGCGGCATACGCAGCGGTGCTGGTGCTGGTCGGCCTCACGACAGTCCTTCGCTTCGCGGCACGCGGTGTACACGATCCGGCCGATGGCGGCTTCGCGATCCTGATTCTGGGCTACGACTTGGTCTTATTGACCGTTTTCGCGCTGCTGGTGGGCACCGCGATTGCGCTTCGGCGCCGATCCAATTTCCACAAGCGGCTGATGCTGCTGGCCATCTTGGGCCTGCTTTCGGTTGCCATTGGTCGCATCCCGCTGGATTTCATAAAGGTCGATGTCTTCCGGATCACCCTTCTGCTGAGCGATCTCTGCGTGATCGCTGCAGCTGCGGTTGACACTGTCCGCAATCGCAGACTGCACCCGGTATTCGCCTGGGGCACCTTGCTGGTCGTCGCATCAACTTGGCTTGCCTACCTTGGCGTGCAGACCCACACGTGGACGCGCTTCGCAACGTGGCTGGTGAGCTAGCAGGAAAACTGCCGGAAAAAAGTCAGAGAAACGGAAGCGACAACAGCGAAGCATTTCGCCAAATTACCCATCGCATCGATACCGATCCACATCAACCAGCTAGGAGATCGCCATGCGTCACTCAACCCGTATTGCCTTGGCTCTTGCCGGCGCGCTGGTCTGCGCCGCCGCTTCCGCGATGCAGTTCGATGGAAAACTGCCGATGTATCCGCGCGGCCACAACATGAACGACATGCCTGCGTCCGCGATCGCGATGGGCGTGCCGATGGTGCTGGAAACAACCGATGCGGTGCATCTGGTCGATCTTTGGTACACCTCGAACGCCAAGTCGTGCACGCGATCCGCCGCATCCGGCGGCGTCAAATACCAGTGCCCGAGCGGCAGCATCATGATCTATGCGCACGGCGGCAACACGCAGATCGCGTTCGTGCCGGCCATGGCGTCGATGTTCGGAGGACACTGACATGAATACGCACAAGGTTTCGGCTCTGCTCGCTTGTCTGATCGCGTCGTCGGCTACTCTCGCGCAAACACCGCCCCCGCAAGCGCCGGTGCGCCCGATCACCGACGACTACTTCGGCACCAAGGTCGTCGACAACTACCGCTGGATGGAAAACCTGAAAGATCCGGAGATGCAGCGCTGGATGAAGGCGCAGGCGGATTACACGCGCGCGACGTTCGACAGCATGCCCGGCCGACCCGCGCTGGAAAAACGCGCCGCCCAACTGGCGATGTCGCAGCCGGCAATTGTCGGTGGCCTGCAAGTGATCTCGGGCCGCTACTACTCGCTGCGCACGCCGGCCGGCGTGCAATCCGCCAAGCTTTATGTGCGCGAGGGCGTGAAGGGCGCGGATCGGCTGCTGATCGATCCGGAAAAACTCTCGACCGATCCGAAATCACATTTGAGCATCCACGACTATCGCCCTTCGCCGGACGGTCGCTACATCGCCTACCAGCTTGCCGCCGGTGGTTCGGAAGAAACCGTGCTACATATCCTCGACGTGCAAGCCGGCAAGGATTTGCCGGAAACCGCCGACCGTGCCGACGGCGGCCCGCATTGGCGCGCCGACAGCAAGTCATTCTTCTACTCGCGCCAGCAAAAGCTCGAATCCGGTATGCCGAAAACGGCCAAGTACCAGAATGAGCGCGCGTACCTGCACACGATGGGGCATTCGTTCGACGAAGATCCGCCGATACTCGGTCGTGGGGTCAGCGATACAGCCTTCGCGATGACGCCGGATGAGTTCCCGGAAATCGTCACTTCGCCGAATTCGCATTACGCGATCGCGATGGTTTCGCCCGGCACCGATCCACGCTTGCGCGTGTACGCGGCGCCGGTCGATGCGATCCACGATGGAAAAACCGCGTGGCGTCCCATCGCGGCGAGCTATGACGATCAATACATCGCCGGCGACAGCTCGGCCAATCCCGTCATCGCACTAGCCGGCGACACCTTGTACTGGCCATCGCGCAAGGATGCGCCGCGCGGTGAAATCCTCAAGCTCGATTTGTCGCACGCCGATTCGAAGCCGGAAGTGGTCGTGCGACAAGGCGCATTGCCGATCTCGGCGGTCTATGCCGGCCGCGACGCGATATACTGGCGCGTCAACGATGCCGGGATCAACGGCGTGCAGCGGCTGGGATATGCCGCGGGCGCAAAGCCCCAGGCCGTGCAGCTCCCCTATGCATCGAATATCGACAGCATCGTGACGGATGCCGGTAGCAGCGCCGTGGTTCTGCATGCGGCGAGCTGGCTGCGCACGGACGCTTATCTTGGCGTGGATCCAGAAAGCAATGCCGTGACCGACACCGGCCTGCGGCCGCGGGGGCCAGACGATCTGAAAAGCGATCTGGTGGCCGAAGAGGTCAAAGTGAAGAGTTGGGACGGCACGCTGGTGCCGCTGTCGATCGTCCACAAGAAGGGGCTGCTGCTCGCGGACAGCGCCGCCACCCTGCTCGATGGCTATGGCGCCTATGGCATCAATGATTCACCGCTGTACTTACCGATGTTCCGCGCGTTCTACGAGCGCGGCGGCATCATCGCGTCCGCGCATGTACGCGGTGGCGGCGAACTGGGCGAGGCGTGGCACTTGGGCGGTTACAAGGCGACCAAACCCAACACCTGGAAGGATTTCATCGCCTGCGCGCAGTATCTGATCGCGCACGGTTACACCACGCCACGCAAACTGGTCGGAAGAGGCGGCAGTGCCGGCGGCATCACGATCGGACGTGCGATCGAGGAGCGACCCGACTTGTTTGCCGCAGCCAGGGCGGTCGTGCCGGCGGCGGACATGTTGCGCTTTGAGACCACCGCCAATGGAGCGGGAAACGTGCCCGAGTTCGGCAGCGTCAAGACCAAAGCAGGCTTCAAGGCGTTGTACGCGATGAGCGCCTACGCGCATGTCAAGGACGGTGTGAAGTATCCGGCGGTGCTGGTGACCACGGGCATCAACGACCCGCGCGTCGATGCGTGGATCCCGGCCAAGTTCGCCGCGCGCCTGCAAGCGGCGACCGCCAGCGGCAAGCCGGTGCTGCTGCGCGTCGACTACGACGCCGGTCACGGCTTCGACTCGACGAGGCATCAGCAGCTCGAGGAATTCGTCGACGCATACGCGTTCGTGTTGTGGCAGACCGGCGATCCGGCATTTCAACCTAAATAGCTAGCCCGGACGCGTGAACCCCTCTCCCGTCGGGAGAGGGGTTGGCGGGAGCACCTGCATCCCGCGTACAACGCGTTGCACACGCCTGTCTGACGCAGCCGTCGATGGATCGCGCGCGCCCGAATCGGTGTCCTCGTTACGCCAGCGGGTACGGCAGGATCGCGGCAGGAAATCTGCCAGAAAAATGCCAGCGAAACGGAGAGGACACCACGCCGATTTGAGATCAGTTTCTGTCCCCGATGCAACCCATCGGGAGTACAGAACCATGCCATCCCCGAACCGCCATTCGACCGTCGTAACCTGCGCCTTGTGCGTCTTGTGCGCGGGATCAGCCCTTGCCATCGACGCTTCAACCCGAGACACGACAACCACGGCGGACACCGCCCGCGACCTGCGCCTTGCAACTGTCGTTGAGGTTGCCGACCTGCTACAGGGCGCGGTTGCCTCCGGTAATCCGCAAGCCTGTTATCCCACGACAGGGAGCAGGGGTGGCGGCACCGACGGCGTGCTCGGCTCGCGCCCCGGTAGCGCGGTGCCCGTCGTTTGCCTCGCTTCGACGCGATAACCACCAGAGAGGAGCGTTGTCATGAACTGTCCCAATTGTCATCAGGAAAATGTCGGCGGCGCACATTTCTGCGCGCAATGCGGCGCGGCGTTTTCCGTTGCACCCGCCGCCGTTCCAACAGCCGTGGCACCCACGCCCATTCCGGCAACGACTACCCCGGCGGCCGGCACATCCGGCGGCAACCGCACCGCACTGATCGTGCTGGGTGTGATCTTCGGCGTGTTGCTGCTGTTCGTGGTCGGCATTTACACCGCCTTCCACATGGTTGCGAACAAGGTGCGCGCGCTTGCCGGTGGTGACGCTCAAACCACGGCACAGTCGCAAGACGCCTCCTCGAACGACGCCGGCACGCAGCAAGGCGCGGCGGTCACCGGCAACGTGATCGGCAACGTGCTCGGCACCGACGCCAAGGGCAAGTCCGATATCGGCAACGCGTTGAACAACATGACGCAGGCCGGCGCGCAGATCGAGCAACACGACAAGGCGACCGGCAATACCAACGGCACGCCGGACGCGGCCGACACGCAACAGGCGATGGGCGCGGCGGGCGGTCTGTTGAGCGCGCTCGGTCATTCGCTGGGCGGCGCGCATCGGCACGACCCTGTCGATTTCCACACGCTGGAAACGCTGCTGCCCTCTTCGCTGCCCGGCATGCAGCGCGGCACGCCGCTAGGCAACGCCGATCAGGCGATGGGCATCAAGGCCACCTCGGCCGAGGTCGATTTCAACGGCCCCAACAACGCCCGCATCAATGTGTCGATCAAGGATGCGGCGGCGATGTCCGGTCTCGCCGGCCTGGCCGAGATGGCGAATTCGAACGAATCCGAGCAAGGCGACAACTACGAGAAGAACGAAACGATTGGTGGCTACAGCGTGCACGAGAAGTGGGACGCATCCAGCAAACATGGCGAGTTGTCGCTGATCGTCGCCAAACGCTACGGGGTGGACGTGCACGGCGACAACGTGGACATGGATGCGTTGAAGAACGCCTTGGCGCAAGTCGATCTCGGCAAGCTGGAATCGATGAAAGACGCCAATCCGCAGGCGCAATAAGGAATCCAAAAACCCTCAGGGAATCACGACAATGAATATCCGCCTACACATTGTCATCGCACTTGCGCTGCTCGCACCGCTTGCCGCGTGCCAACGCGCGCACACCGCGGCGACATTGCCGATGATCGACTGGCGCACCAGCCCGCTCGATCTGAACCTGCGCGGCATGAACGGCAAGAGTTATTTGTTCCGCTGCCCCGCCGGCAAGCCCGCGCCGGAGTCGGTGACCGGCAGCGGCGTTTACACCGATGCCTCGTCGATCTGCGCCACCGCCGCGCATGCCGGCGCGATCGACGCGCAACATGGCGGCTTGGTGATGATCCAGATATTGCCGGGCCAGAACGACTATCACGGCACGATGCAGAACTTCATCCGCAGCGCGGATTACGCGCGCGCGTGGGGTGGCAGCTTCGCGGTGCTGTCGGCCGCGGACTTCCACGCGGACAAGGCCCAATAGGCGCCGCGTCTTTTTTCGATGCACCCACCCAAGGAGACATCCATGAAAACGTCAACCATCAATCGCAATGCCGTCACATCACGAATTTTCGTGGCGCCGCATCCAGCTCGGAGATTGGCGATCGCCTGCGCGGTGTTAGGCGCGGCGCTCGTCGCGCAAGGCGCCGGCGCGCAGTACGTCAAGAAATACGGCAACGTGCAGCAAGCGCAGCCGATCCATCTGGCGGCTTGCCCACCCGGACACGGGCGAAACCAATATGGTCAATGCGTTCCACTCCAGCGGCAGCCCGCCAAGCCTCCGCAACCATACGAAGCGAAAACTTTTGCCCACTCCTCCGACTCGTATACGCACGTCGGCAAGCATCATTCGCCCACGCCGATCTACAAGGCGCGCGCGCAAGGTTTTCAGGGGCCGGCTGGTCCCGGTCCGCGGCACGCGACCGGCAGTTCGGAAAGCAAGTCCGGCAGCCACGGCATCATTTTCGTCGGCGGCCATTCGTCGAGCAGGCTCGACAAAGCCGCGTTGAACCCGCAGCCGATCCCACCGGGGCATGTCTTCAAAGCTCAAGCGCAGGCGCAGGCATCCCAAGCGAAATACAGTGCGGTCTCAACTGCGATGCCGGTGACGCAGATGTCACAACACTCAGGGGCGCCGCGCATGCAAAGCCGATCCCACACCGGTCAAATTGGGGTTCTCATCGCTCCCCCCAGGAGTTTCATCATCGACAACCCTCCTTGCCTCCCCCACCAGCCCTGCACTGTGTCCAATATGTGCTCAGACGTACACGTCTTACCTTGCCAGTGCGGGCCACTCCCAGGTGGACAGCTGGAGGGATGCACCGGAGTAGTGATTCCCAACAACTGATTGCACCGAATTCCACATCCCGACGCGTCGATCGAAAAAACCGGTCATTGAACATTCCCTTCCGTCACAAGGAGCAAATCATGAACACCTTTTCTTCGCAGCGCGGCACTGTCCTCGTCTGCGCGTTGTTCGCCACGGCGCCCTTTGCGCAAGGCGCGGCGGCGGCGGATTGTCCACCCGGTTATTCCTTCCAACCAGGGTCGGGGTGCGTTCCAACGCGCGCACCGCGGCCGCAGCAGCGGCCACCGCTGCATCGGTACGAAGCGAAATCTCTGGACAATTCTTCGGTCTCGTATGGGCTCGCCAATAAACCTCATTCGCCCACGCCGATCTACAAGGCACGCCAGCAAGGTTTTCAGGGGCCGATCGGCCCCGGCCCGCGGCGCGCAAGCGATCAAGCCTCGGGTGGAACGCACGGCATCATTTTTGTCGGTGGGCATTCGGCAAGCAGACTCGACAAGGCCGCGTTGAACCCGCAACCGATTCCGCCGGGGCATGCCTTGCACAAGCCGCCGCCAGGCGCACCGATCGAAAAAACCCGGCATAAAAAAACCCCTCATTGGGATCTCACCAAAAACAATGGAGTCTGATCATGAACACCATTCCATCGCTACGCGGCATCGTTATCGTCGAACGGAAAATCGTCGATCCTAACAAGGTCGCGTCGGTGACCGGCCCAGGCCCGCGTCACGATGCCGGCGGCACGCACGGCATCATCCTTGTCGGCGGTCATTCGCAAAGCAGGATCGACCACGACAAGGCCGCGCTGAACCCACAACCGATCCCGCCGGGGCATGCGCTGCGTCGGATCCCCGATCCAGGTTCGCCGATCGAAAAGAAGATCGGTCATTGAACAACCACACAAAGGGAAAAACGCCATGAACACTCCGATCAAACGCAACATCGCCCTCGCCTGCGCATTGGGCGCGCTCGCCGCATGCTCACAAGGCGCGCCGACTTCCGAAAATGGCAACGCGCCTTTGAACTCCGCATCCGGCACGGCACTGGCGTCTTCTGGCGAACCAGCTGCCGCACCGACAATTTCCGGCAATGTCTGCGATCTGAAATTGTTGACCGCTGCCGATCTCGTCGGTGTGCTCGACAAGCCAGTGACCGGCACCAAGCCGCTCAAGGGCGACGCGCAGACTTGTTTTTTTACCACCGGCGACGATCCGGGCGCGCCGCAGTTGTCGGTCGGCTTGCGCGGGGGACTGGGTCGCGACACGATCACCTCGTTCACATCCGGCCATATGGATCAGTACAGCAAATGGGAACCATTGGCCGGCGTCGGCGACGGCGCAGTGTGGGTTCCACAATTGCATGAAGTGGAGGCGCAGCAGGACGACGTGCTGTGCGACATCAAGCCGGATGGCTTGAGCGTGACGCTGGGCAACGGTGCGGCACAAGAGAAACTCGGCGCGCTGTGCAACACGATTTTCACGCGGTT
This sequence comes from Rhodanobacteraceae bacterium, assembly GCA_039923855.1. Lineage (GTDB taxonomy): Bacteria > Pseudomonadota > Gammaproteobacteria > Xanthomonadales > Rhodanobacteraceae > 66-474. Next base: position 54,773 of record JBDTBW010000019.1, read on the forward strand.
GCACTTGCCGCAATCGGCAACCGCAGCAAACGTCCACCCGGTTCCAGGCGGCAACATTGTCCAGACCGCTTGCGAGAAAGATATTGCTCCCGCCGATGTCGCTGGCATTCTCACCGCGCCGGTGGTCAAGCAGGACAGCACGCTCAACCCGCAATCATGTTCCTACCACGCCGCTGCGGGCGCGACGGTCACGATCACTCTCGCCAACGGCGATGACGGCAAGTCCACCTGGGATACCTCGAGCAACCCTGCGAACGGCCGCATGGATTCACTGGCGGGCGTCGGCGAGCGCGCCTTGCAGGGCCGCGCAGGCACGCTGGTCGTGGCGCGTAAGGGCGACCTGGTATGCAGCGTCGACGTCACCGGCACCGATAATACCAACGGCATAAAAGTCATCACCACCGATCGCGGCACGGCGCTTGCCGACAAGCTCGGCGCGTTGTGCAACAAGGTTTTTGCTGCGCGCTGAAATGGGCGAGATCTGCAACAAGCCTAACGCGCAAGTGCCCGCGGGCGTCAAATGATCGCGTCCCAGTTTCCAAGGAGAACACCATGACTCGCCACAACCGCTTTACGCTTTCCGCACTAACCATCGCATTGTCGGTGAGCGCGCTGGGCGTCGCGCCAACGCGGACCGCTTTTGCAGCGGATGCACCCGCAGCGCCGCCCGATGCCTGCAAGGTGTTGAGCGCCAAGGATGCGCAACCGCTTTTGAAAAAACCCATCGTGAAGACCGGGCCGCTGTTCGCCGGAACCGGTTGCCGCTTCGAAACCGCCAATGGCAGCTACGTCGACATCGAGACGGGCTATGGAGCGGTCGCGCAGCAATTCGTCTACCCCTTGGGACATACCGGACCGCAGGGACCGCCGGCCACGCTGCCGCTCGCGGGCATTGGCGACAAGGCCAAGATGGCCAAGAACGGCAATGGCGTCGTCGCGGTCAAGGGCCAGGTCAGTTGCGGCGCGAGCGAAGGCGGCATCGACTGGCCGGAGCAGACCGAGCCGGCGCGCCAGAAGGCGCAGGCGCAACAACTCGGCGCGCTCTGCAACAAATTCTTCGCAGCACACTAGGAGAAAGGATCATGTTCCGCTCAAGCCGTTTCACGCTTTCCGTTCTTGCCGCTGTCTTGTTCGCGAACGTTCTTGCCACAAGGCCGGTGAGCGCAGAGGACGCCTCCTGCCAGCCGGTGGTGAGCGCCATGATGAAGCTGGCAAACACCTCCTACCACGCTTCAATCACCTTCGATGGCAAACCTGGCGGTGATGAAATTTATACGACAACGGCGATTTACCGTGGTCTAGCTGGCCATTGGGGGAAAATTCCAGCGTCGCCGCAGGAACGTATCGACGCCAATCGGGCAGTCGGCGCTTCGTTGTCGAACTGTCATCAAATTCGGAAGGAAGTCGTCGATGGCCAGTCGGCGACGGTCTATGCCGCGCAGACGCACACCGCATCGCCCCCTAGCAGCGGCGATATACAGATGTGGATCGGTCAATCACGCGGCTTGCCATTGAAGGTCGAGTCAAACGTGCAGATGTTCGGCAAGAAATCGCATACGTCCCAGCGGTATGACTACAACAATGTGCAGCCGCCCGCTGGCGTCAAATAATCAATCCATCGGGAGAATAATGTCATGCCACGCCTACAACCACGATGTGTTGCACTGGCGATCGCGTTATGCGCCAGCGCTGCTTGTTCGCAAACGTCCACCAGCCCGACCACTGCGAACGGCAGCGACGCCGTCGCTGCATCCGCGCTCACGTCCGATGATGCGGCTGGCAACGGCCCTGCGCCGCTCGACTGCAAGATCTTTGCCCCGGGCGACGTTGCCAGCATCTTCACCGTTCCCACCAAGGTCAGCCACGATTCAATTCGAAACGGTTGCACCTTCGAAACCGCCGATGGCGGCAGCCTCAATATCAACACCGGCAGCTATGACGACGCGAATTTCTCGTTGCCGTGGGACGACGTCACCAAGAGTTCCGATAGCACCAATTACCTGCCCTTGTCGGGCGTGGGCGATCAGGCTTTTTTCCAGAAAAAAAGCGGCACCGAGTTCTTCAGCAAGAAGGGCGATCTCTATTGCATCGTTTCGATGACCGCTATCGATCAGGCGGATCAGGCCAGCGTCTACCACATCGCCGAACAGAGCGCGGAAGAACGCGGCAGGGCGCTCGGCGCGTTGTGCAACAAGGCTTTTGCGGCCCACTGACGAGCCTTTCTAGCCAGCGACAAGTAACCACCACTGAAACTCAACCGGAGAAAAACCATGTCGCACTATCGCATTCTGTCCTTTTCCACGCTGGCCGCCGCTGTGCTCGCCGCGGGTTTTGTCGCCGCGCCCGCGCGCGCCGACGACGCATCCTGCAAGCCGGTTCTGGATGCCATTACCAAGGCCACCAGAACTCCATATCACGAGTTCGCCACCACAGGCGGAAAATCCTTCGAGAAGATTTACACGACCACCGCGTTGTACGTAGGCAGCAACGGTCACTGGGTAAAGATGCCCGCGTCACCGCAGGACCTGATCGATGCCCTGCGTGAATCCGGCGCCATGTTCACGGAGTGCAAATCATTGCGCACGGAGATGGTCGCTGGGCAAGCCGCGACGGTCTACGCCGCGCGCGAGCGTTTGACCTCGGTCGGCGAGGACGACCATTCGCAATTCTGGATAGGCAATGCCAGCGGCCTGCCGCTGAAGAGCGAATCGGACAGCCAACATGGCGGCCAACCATCGCATGTCTCCCCGCGCTTCACCTACGATAACGTGCAGCCGCCCGCAGGCGTACAGTAATCGAATCCCGTCAGGGGAGAGCAGTCATGTCACGTGTGCAACCACAATGGGTCGCTCTGGCGATCGTGCTGTGCGCGGCCGGTGCGTGCTCGCAGGCTTCCACCAGCCAGGCCGCCACGGACGGCCGCGATGCCGCCGCCGCTTCCACACCCCCGAATACAACGTCGGACACGTCCAAGTCCGCTGTCAACGCCAAAACCTTCTGCGCGAAACAGCAGCCCGCGGTGCAGCCGCTGGTGAAAGTTCCGCTCGTCTTGTTCAAGGCCAGCGACAGCAACTCCGAAAAAGAGATGCACATGGGCGAGAACGACTTCGTCGATTGCGATTTCCGGCAGCAGAACACCCAAATCAACGTCAGCCTGCACGATGACAGCGATCACACGCTTTTCGACGACTCCGATGAAAAAGGTTACGCGCCATTGGCCGGGTTCGGCGACAAGGCGCGCTATTCCGTCAAAGGGGCGATGGGCATGCGCTGGGTCGACGTGGTGCGCGACTCTGGCGCATGCGAAGCGCGTCTGACGATGGACGACGGCCAGATCAATGGCGACTGGAAACAGACCGCCGGAAAGATGTGCGATGCCGCCTTCGCGGCGCGGTGAGCGGGGGACGAAGTTGCACTCGAATAGTCGTGCTTAGTATTTGATTTCAAAAGATCACTGCAAAGCGATCTGTGAAAGTTACGCGCAAAGTTACTCCCAGATTGGGCCTGATACCTCGGCTGACTGGCGCCAGCTTAGGGCTCTGCGCCCGACACGCATGAATCGACAAGTGTTTCGTGGACGCCTCATGGGCTATGAGCGCCGATCCGCCCAAGGCGGAGGGCAACAGCAGACCGAATCGGTTCGAATGTCGATCCACGACGCGGCTTACTGCGGCCACCGCTGCGAGCCCCGCGCGAATAGCGCACCGGTACCAATTCTATCTCAGGATTTGCGACCAGCGCGGTGTATCGTCCTAAACGCACGGCCCATGTAAAAACAGCGCCCCAAGGGGGCTTCGAATGGATTATTGGGCACACAGCTCCCGCTCCGATTCGCCGGGCGGGCCATTCGGTCCGCACTTGCTGGCTGATCATCTGCGCGCGGTGGCGGGGTTGGCATCGGGCTTCGCGGCCGCGTTCGACAGTCATGAATGGGGATACCTCGCCGGGTTGTGGCACGACCTCGGCAAATATCGTCCGGGCTTTCAACGTTACATCCAGCAGACGCACGATCCCGACGCGCATATCGAAGGCCACGTCGCAGGGCACGACAAGACGCATTCCTCGGCAGGCGCGCTGCACGCGCTGGACAAACTCGGCGAAGGTTTGGGGCGCGTTTTGGCGTTCCTCATCGCGGGCCACCACGTAGGCCTTCAAGATTGGGAACCTGGCGATGGTGCCGGCGCAAGCCTCAAGTGTCGCATCGCGAAAGAAAACGTAGACAGTTGGCGCGAATACAACGAAGCCATCGCTCAAGCTATTCCCGCTGACATTCTCGCCAGTGAAAAGCCGACAGCAGTCAGTCCGGCAGCCAAAGCCGGTTTCGCCCTGTGGCTGCACATGCTGTTTTCCTGCCTTGTCGATGCCGATTTTCTCGATACCGAGGCTTACTTCAGTCCTGAAAAAGCTGCGGCCCGTGGCAAATATCCATCGCTCACGGAGATGAAAGTGGCGCTGGATGAGCACTTGCGCGATATGACCAAGCGCGTCGCTGCAAGCGGCTCATCACCGCTCAATGTCAAGCGTGCCGAAGTGTTGGCCGCGTGTCGTGAAAAAGCGACATTGCCGCCCGGCTTCTTTACATTGACCGTGCCCACCGGCGGCGGCAAGACGCTGTCCTCGCTCGCGTTCGCGCTGGAACACGCGCTCGCGCATGGCAAACGCCGTGTTGTCTATGCGATTCCGTATACCAGCATCATCGAGCAGAGTGCCAAGGTTTTCCGCGGTGCGTTCAAGTCATTGGGTGAAGATCTCGTTGTCGAACACCACAGCAATCTCGACGTCGACCCACGCAAGGAGGACCATGCCAATCGACTGGCCGCCGACAACTGGGACGCCCCGCTGATCGTCACCACCAATGTACAGCTTTTCGAATCACTGCATGCGGCGCGCACCAGCCGCTGCCGCAAACTGCACAACCTCGTCGACAGCGTGATCGTGCTGGATGAGGCGCAGATGCTACCACGCGATTTTCTGGCGCCAGTGCTGCAAACGCTTAAGCTGCTGGTCGAACACTACGGCGTCACCGTTGTTCTTTGCACCGCGACGCAACCGATGCTGGCGTCCCGGCACGAACCGGTGACGAACCGCAAGCTGCTCGACGGCATCGACGATGCGCGCGCAATTATCGATGCGCCCGAGCACTTGTTTGCGGCCTTGAAGCGTGTCGATGTCCATCTACCCGTGGATTTCAGCAATCCGACATCATGGGAGTCGCTTGCGGCAGATATCGCGCAGCACGACTGCGTGCTCGTCATCGTCAACACACGTAAAGACGCGCACCGTTTGTTCAAACTGATTCCGCAAGAGGGCGCCGTGCATCTGTCGGCCCTGATGTGTGCCAAGCATCGCAGCAATGTCATTGCGTCCATCACGCAACGACTTGCAGCCAAGCGCTGCGGCAAGGACACACGGCCGCTGCGCGTGGTCAGCACGCAACTCGTCGAAGCCGGCGTCGATCTCGATTTTCCCGTCGTCTATCGTGCGTTGGCCGGCATGGATTCCATAGCGCAAGCGGCGGGACGCTGCAATCGCGAAGGCTTGCTGCCGCACCCGGGGCAAGTTCACGTCTTCGTGCCATCGAAGTCAGGACTACCCGGCCAGATGCGCCAAGGTGAACAGACCACGCGCGAACTCGCTGCCACGGGCAGACTAACCGACCCGCTTGCGCCAGCAACATTCCGCGACTACTTCGATCGCTTCTACGGACAGGATGCGGACGGCAAGTTCGATCGGGAAGGCATCCTTGAACTTCAGAAACCGGAGCGCGCAGCATTTCGCACCGCGGCGAGCAAATTTCGCTTGATCGACGACGATGGCGAGACCGTGATCGTGCCCTACAATCCAAGTGGTGGCGCGAATGATGCCAGTCCGGTTTATGGCTTGTTGGGAGCGTTCGCCAAGGATGGCAATGCGAAGGGAATACGACGCGAGTTGCAGCGCTTCACCGTAACCGTGCCGCGCAAGCAGCTCGAGCAATTGCTCGCGCAAGGTGATATCGAGGAGCGTGCGGGGCTATGGCTTTCGCTGGATAGCCGCTATGACCCTGTCTTCGGTTTGCTGCTGCCGGACGATCAATTTGCAGCCAGCGCTTTGGTCACATGATCTTGAAGAGAACCACCGCGATGGCTACGACAATGGTCGTTATCACAACTCCCCAAAAGCGAGCGTCGGGTAACTCCGTAAGCAGACGGCGAAGTTCACGCATGAACATTCTATATTTCTTTCTGTGGGACGTTGTGATAGCATAAATTCGCCGCTTGAACGAAGTCAAGTTCTGGCGCGGATTGAAACTTTCTTTGGGATGTTGGGTGACTGTTGGCCGTGGCGATAAACCGCCACGGCCGCCCTCGAAAGGGAGCAGATCCATGTTTTGCTTGGAAGTTTCAGGTTTGTTCGCCTGCTTCAGCCGCCCCGAGATGAAAGTCGAGCGGGTTAGCTACGACGCGATCACGCCTTCCGCTGCGCGCGCCATTTTCGAGGCGATCCTGTGGAAGCCGGCCATCCGATGGCAGATCACGCGCATCGAAGTCTGCAATCCGATCCGCTGGATGTCCGTGCGCCGCAACGAGGTTGGCTCGGTGGTGGCAATGGGCAACGTCAAGAGCGCCATGAAAACCGGCACCGGTGATCTGGGTTTGTACGTTGAGGAAAATCGTCAGCAACGCGCCGGATTGTTCTTGCGCGATGTGCGCTACCGGCTGCACGCGCGTTTCGAACGCGTCGATGCCAGCATGCACAAGCCAAACTATCCGCAACTGGTGGGCAAACTCGACGATACCGGCGAACACGAGTTGCTGCGCCAACCGGAATCGGACACGAAATACGCCGCGATGTTCGAGCGTCGCGCGCGCAAGGGTCAGTGCTTCAACCAGCCCTATCTCGGCACGCGCGAATTCGCCTGCAATTTCCGCTTGATTGATCCGACGGCCGAACCGTTCGATCCGCCCGAGGAACTGCGTGGCGAACGCGATCTCGGCTGGGTGCTCTACGACTTGGATTTCGGACCGCCGCCGCACGACGATCCGAAACCGTTGTTCTTCCGCGCACGTCTGCGTGACGGTGTCCTGGATGTGCCCGCACGCAACAGCGAGGAGGTGCGAGGATGATTCTGCAAGCACTCAACGATTATTACGAACGCAAGAAAGACAGCGGTGAGCTGGCTCCAGAGGGCTTCGAGCGCAAGCAGATTCCGTTCGTGCTCGTGCTCGACGAGTCGGGCGCGCTCGTGCAGATCGACGATACCCGAAGCGGTGCGGGCAAGAAAAAGCAGGCACGGTCGTTCGTCATTCCTCAGACCGTCAAGAAGACGTCGGGCGTCGCCGCTAACCTGTTGTGGGATACAGCAGAATACGCGCTGGGCATCGATACGCGCGGGCGGCCGAAACGTGTCGCCGAACAGCGTGCCGCTTTCATGAAACGTCTCGATGAACTGAAACCCGTCTGGAACGACACTGGCCTCGCGGCTGTGCGTCGATACCTAACCAACCTCGATCTGGAACGGCTCGGACAAGAACCGCTTTGGGCGGAAATTCACGAAAGCAATCCGCTTGTCTCGTTCCGGCTGTCGAGCGACGGCAGCGATACGCTGATCTGCCAGCGCCCTGCCGTGGTTGCGGCCTTGCAATCGTTGCCGTCCGACGATCAGGCGAACGAGGGATTCTGCCTAGCTCGCGGTGAAACCGACACCATCGCGCGACTGCATCCTGCCATCAAGGGTGTGTGGAATGCACAGACTTCGGGCGCAAATATCGTCTCGTTCAACCTCGCAGCGTTTAATTCCTACGGCAAGGACCGGGGTGCCAACGCGCCGGTCGGCGAACGTGCAGCGTTCACCTACACGACCGCGCTGAACCATCTGCTCCGCAAGGGTTCATCGCAGAGATTGCAGGTCGGCGATGCCTCCACGGTGTTCTGGGCCACGGAGAAGTCGGGTTTCGAGAACGATTTTGCCGCCATGTTCGGCGCCGGTGACAAGGACGATCCGGATCGGAACACGCAGACCGTGCGCAATCTTCTGAAGGCGACCGAGACGGGCGTGTACTTGGAAGATGATGCGGAAACACGCTTCTGCGTGCTCGGTCTCGCTCCGAATGCTGCCCGTATCGCCGTGCGTTTCTGGCAAGTCGGCCTGGTGAAGGATTTCGCACTGCACATCCGCCAGCACTTCGATGACATCGAAATCGTCAGGCCCGGCTTCGAAAAGCCATACCCGTCGTTGTTTCGTCTGCTGAATTCGATCGCGCTACAGAACAAGTCAGAGAACGTGCCGCCGGACCTCGCTGGCGACACGATGCGCTCAATCCTCACCGGACTGCCTTATCCGGCGATGCTGCTGCAAGCCGCCGTGCGCCGCTGCCGCGCCGAGCAAAACGTCAATTTTCCCCGTGCCGCCATTCTCAAGGCGTCGCTCAACCGGCTGGTTCGATCGCACCGGCTGAATGCGAAGGAGCTACTCATGAGTCTTGACAGAAGCAATACCGATCCGGGTTATCGCCTGGGTCGCCTTTTTTCTTCACTTGAACGCATCCAGAGCGCGGCGCAACCTGGCATCAATGCCACGATTCGCGACCGCTACTACGGCGCGGCAAGCAGTTCTCCATCCGGCGTCTTCCCGGTTCTACTCAGGCTTAAAAACCATCATCTGTCAAAACTCGACAATCCGCGGCTGGCGACATGGTTCGAAAAGCTGCTTGGAGAGATCTTCGAGGGTATCGACGGTTTTCCGCCACACCTCAGCCTGTCAGAGCAGGGCCTGTTCGCCGTCGGCTACTACCACCAGCAACAGGATTTCTTCAAAGGCAAGCCGAAAGACACATCCGATCCATCATCATCCGATAGCAATGGGGAGCAATGAAATGAGCCTGGAAAAACGCTACGACTTCGTCCTGCTGTTCGACGTGCAGGACGGCAACCCCAATGGCGACCCAGACGCCGGCAACCTGCCACGTCTCGATGCCGAATCCGGTCACGGCCTTGTCACCGACGTCTGCCTCAAACGCAAAGTGCGCAATTACGTTGGCCTCGCCAAGGGCGAGCAACCTCCTTACGAAATCTACGTCAAGGAAAAGGCCGTGCTGAACAAGCAGCACGAGCGTGCGTATATCGGTATCGGCGCAGAAAATGCGCTCAAGGGGAACGATAAGAAACGCAAGGGCGGCGACAAGGTGGATGAAGCGCGCGCATGGATGTGCAAGAACTTCTTCGACGTGCGCACCTTCGGCGCTGTGATGTCCACCGGTGTGAATTGCGGTCAAGTGCGCGGGCCGGTACAGATGACGTTTGGCCGTTCGGTTGATCCGATCATTGCGCTGGAACACTCGATCACGCGCATGGCCGTGGCTACCGAGGCGGAAGCCGAGAAACAGGGCGGCGACAATCGCACCATGGGCCGCAAGTTCACCGTACCTTACGGGCTCTATGTCGCACACGGTTTCGTGTCCGCTCCGCTCGCCGCACAGACCGGATTTTCGTCCGACGATCTCAAGTTGTTCTGGGAAGCGCTAGTCAATATGTTCGAACACGACCGCTCCGCCGCCCGCGGCCTGATGACGACGCGCGGATTGTACGTATTCGAGCACAGTTCCAAGCTCGGCAATGCTCCGGCGCACACGCTTTTCGAGCGTGTCAACGCAAAGTTGAAGGACGGGGTCACTGCGCCACGTGCGTTTGCCGACTACGCAGTCACTGTCGACGATATGGATTTGCTGAACGGCGTCGCCCTCCAGCGCTTGGTTGGCTGACGGGTACCCCGGCCACGGCGTTGGCATACACTGACGTTCACAAAAGCCACCGCGGAGAACCCTCGTGGACTGGAAAGATCAAATCGTTGCGACAGCGGACACCTGCACGGGCAAACCGCGCATCAAGGGTACGCGCATCACGGTTGAGCTGATTTTGAACAGCCTTGCGGCAGGCTGGACAGAGGCCAGAATTGTGGAAGCCTACCCGCATATCACGGTCGAGCAGATTCGCGCGGCCGTGGCATTCGCGAGCAGCCGGGTTGGCCAGGATTCCACCCTGGCCGGCATCGAGGCGGCAGCGTGACGGACCCGTCGCCAACAGTGTTGGTCGACGAGAATATTCCGCATCAGTTGGTCGCGGCGCTTCGCAATTTGGGTATCGTGGTGATAGATGCTGCAACAGCCGTCCGTGGCGGCAACGACGAATCGCTGCTTGCCTGGGCCCATCGCGAACGCGCGATTCTCATCACGGGCGATCTCGATTTCCCACGGCTGATTTTTGCCGAAGGCCACGCGCCACCGTTGACCCTGATCGTCGAACGACGGCAGCCTTGCGATTTCGTCCAGCTTACCCACGACGTGATGCGCGTAATCAAACTCGGTGCACACCTGCACTGGCACGTCGTTGTATTCGATGTCGATGACGAGCGGGTGCGCGCCTTTCCACCGCACCCCTCGACATTAGATCCTTCGCCTGTCGGCTAGCCCGTTCGGTTTGATATGGGCATTCTCGAACCCATTGCGATCTCCGCCCTGCAGCATTGGAGCTATTGCCCGCGCCAATGTGCGCTGATCCATGTCGAGCAGGCGTTCACCGATAACGTCTACACGGCTCGCGGCAATGCGGCCCATGCGCTGGTGGACGAACCGCGTGCGGAACGCTCCGGCACAGTTCGCATCGAACGCGCGATGCCACTTTGGTGCGAGCGGCTCGGCCTGATCGGAAAAGCCGATCTGGTGGAGTTCAGCGCAGACGGCACGCCCTATCCGGTCGAGTACAAACACGGCCCGCGTCGCCAGCGCACGCATGACGACCTGCAGCTAGCCGCGCAGGCGATCTGTCTGGAAGAGATGACCGGCAAGCCGGTGCCGCTCGGCGCCATCTACCATTTCAGTTCGCGGCGCCGCCGCGAAGTCGCGATCGACGCCGGTCTGCGTGCCGCAGTCGGGCAGGCGACCGACGCGGTGCGCGGATTGCTTGCCGCGAAGGAATTGCCGCCACCGGTTAACGATGCGCGCTGCCGCCATTGCTCGCTGATCGAACTGTGCCAGCCCAAGGCGCTGACCGCGCAAAAGCGCTATCACGCGCTGCTTGGCGAGTTATACGAATCAGCATGAGTTATACCCTGCTCAACACGCTTTACGTGATGACCGCGGGCAGTTATCTGCACCTGGACAATGACACCGTGCGCATCGAAGTGGAGCGCGAAACCAAGCTGCGCGTCCCGCTGCATCATCTCGCCGCGATCATCACCACGGGCGATATATTGATTTCCCCGGCGCTGCTCGGGCGCTGCGCAGAAACCGGTATCGGTGTGACTTTGCTTGATCGCAATGGCCGCTTTCGCGCGCGCATCGAAGGACCGGTCAACGGCAATGTTTTGTTGCGTCAAGCCCAGTTCGAAGCCGCATCTGATCCGGCACGTGCGCTCAAGCTTGCACGCAGCGTCGTCGCCGGCAAGTTGAAAAATAGCCGCACTGTTCTGCAGCGCGGCGCACGGGAAACGAAAACGGATGATGACCGCGTCACGCTCGACGCGGCCGTTGCCAAGTTCGATGCCTCGCTGCGCGCCACCGTCGTTGCAACCACCCTCGACGCCTTGCGCGGCGTCGAAGGTGAGGCCGCGCGCACTTATTTCGAGGCGATCGATCGCATGATCCGCGCCGATCTCCGCCATGTTTTTCCCATGGATGGTCGCAGCCGCCGGCCGCCCCGGGATCGCCTCAACGCATTGCTCTCATTCCTGTACACATTGGTGACACACGAATGCCGCAGCGCATTGGAGACCGTCGGCCTCGACCCGCAGGTCGGATTTCTGCACGCGCTTCGGCCGGGTCGTCCCGCGCTCGCACTCGATCTGGTCGAGGAGTTTCGCGCCGTGCTTGCCGATCGCCTGGCGCTGACGCTGGTCAACCGCGGCCAGCTCAAGGCCGATGATTTTCGCGTCACCGAGGGCGGCGCGGTGTTGATGAGCGACGACGCGCGTCGTACGGTCAGTATCGCCTGGCAGGAGAAAAAGCAGGAAACACTGACGCATCCGTTGCTTGAAGCCGAAATGCCGATCGGCTTGCTGCCGCAGATCCAGGCACGCCTTCTCGCGCGCACGCTGCGTGGTGAAACCGAAGCCTATCTGCCCTACATTGCGCGCTGATCATGCTCGTTATCGTCTGCTACGACGTTTCCACCGAGACAAAGGAAGGCAGGCGTCGACTGCGTCGCGTCGCCAAGGCCTGCGAGAAGGTAGGCCAGCGCGTGCAGAAATCGGTGTTCGAGTGCCGCGTTGACTCAATGCAATTCGAGGAGCTCGAGCGGCGATTGCTGGGCATCATTGACAGTGCAGAAGACTGCCTGCGTTTTTACCGTCTGACCGAGCCCGTTGAACTGCACATCAAGGAACACGGCAATTTCAAGGCCGTTAACTTCGATGCACCGCTGGTGATCTGATCATGCGCGGACCTAGAGCGACCCAGCAAACCCGGGACCTTTCGCGAATTAGCCAACCGATTGATTTACAATGCGAAACGCTTGCAATTTTTCTCCTGCACACTACAGAATTCGTGCAACCGTCAAGGTTCGCGCAAACCGGTTTTGAAACCCAATGCCGGTCAAGCGTTACCATGGCGGCGGTCGCCCGCTCACGCGTGAGCGGGCGTGGATTGAAACACGGTACTGGTAGCAGTCCGTCCGGAGCCGTCGGGTCGCCCGCTCACGCGTGAGCGGGCGTGGATTGAAACTCATTCGGTGGCGCCCAGCGCCCGACGACGCCCTGTCGCCCGCTCACGCGTGAGCGGGCGTGGATTGAAACGCTTTCCAATCCGTCGAGCGTCATCGAATCGATCATGGCGTCGCCCGCTCACGCGTGAGCGGGCGTGGATTGAAACGCGTTCGTCCAGCCTTCCTAGATCGCTTGCG
>JBDTBW010000020.1:0-20580 GCA_039923855.1 Rhodanobacteraceae bacterium
GCTCGTCGCGCTGGATTTCCAGCCAGCCGGCGGCGCGGCTGGCGTTGATGTAATCGATCACCTCGCTCAACGGCACGCCGCTGGCGGCGGCGTGACCGGCCGGGGTCGCGGCTTCCTTCATCATCGCCGTGGCGATCCGGAACTGGCGCGGGAACTCGCGTTGGGTCTGCGGCCAGCGCGTCAGCTTGTAACGCTCGTCGTTGCGTAATCCACGCGCCAGCACGCCGGGCGTGGCGATCAAACCGGCGAACCAGCGCAGGCGCGCCAGCGGTTGCGGTTTGCGTTGACGCGCGGTTTCCAATGCCGCGGTATCCAGCGGTTGCAGCGTGTCGGGCGCGCGTTGCAGCGACTCGGCGAGCGGTTTCAACGCGGCGTCGGCGTAGTACACGTCGCGTTGCGGATCGATCACGATGTCCGAACCTTCCACGCGCATCGCGCTGGTAGGCGGGCGTATCACGATCGCTTCGGCGACATTGACGGGTTCGGGTTCGGGTTCCGGCTCCGGTTCGGGAACAAACGCCGCGGCGGGTTCGATTTGCGCGGGTGTGACTGGCGGCGGGGCCACATCCCCGGCCGCGGCCAGATCCATCACCGCGACGGGTTCGTCGCGTGGCCGAAAAGACGGTTGGACGTGCTGCGGTTCCAGTTGCAGGGACGTGGCGTTGAAAACGGCGCGTGCGGGCGCCCGGACTTCGGACGGTGCTGACAGCGGCGCGTCTTCTCGTATATCCGAGGCAGCGGCGATCGTCTGCGCGGCTTGTTCCAGCACCGCGGCGAACGCGTCGTCGTCCAGCGGTTTACCGAGCACCAAATCCGAGCCGTGCACGGTGCCCGAACGCGCGAACGTGATCACCTGTTTGCCCGTGCCGTGGGCCTTCAACCACGCCATGTGGCCGAACAGGCTGTCCATATCGACGATCACCATATCCGCGCGCTCGAGATCGGCCCATTCCCAGTGGCAGTAGAGTCGATTGACGAGCCGCGCCAGGGAGGCACGGAACAAATCCGCGTCGGTGGTTTCGAGTTCGGACAGCGCGATCTTCAGGCGGTTCATCCCTGTCTTTCCCGTGACGGCGTACGATGCGAGTGCGGCCATTGTGTATTCATTCCCGTGTCAATGGAACCATGAAACGGATTTGACGAGTACGCACGAAACCAAGCAGCAATCGTGCCGCCGCACCCTCTTGCGGGCCACGCAAACGTAAACGAAAGTGTCATGGGTTGTGAATGACCGCTAGACGACCGCGAGCGGGTCGGCTGCGGCTGCGGCCTGCGGCTGGCGCGCCTGCATTTCCCAAAGCGCGGCATAACGGCCGCCACGTTCCAGCAACTGGGCGTGGTTGCCGCGCTCGACGATGCGGCCGCGATCGAGCACCAGGATCTCATCGGCCTCGACGATCGTCGACAGCCGATGCGCCACGATCAGCGTGGTGCGCCCACGCGCGATTTCCGCGAGTTCCGCCTGGATCACTTTCTCTGTGCGCGTGTCGAGCGCGCTGGTTGCCTCGTCGAATACCAGGATGGCGGGACGCTTCAACAAGGCGCGCGCGATCGCCACGCGTTGTTTCTCGCCGCCGGACAATTTCAAGCCGCGTTCGCCGACCTGGGTGTCGTAGCCTTGTGGCAGCGAGCGCACGAAGTCGTGGATGTGTGCCGCGCGCGCCGCGGCCTCGACTTCCTCGCGGGTGGCGTCGGTGCGCCCGTAGGCGATGTTGTAATAGATGTTGTCGTTGAACAGCACGGTGTCCTGGGGCACGATCCCTATGCCTGCGCGCAGGGATTCCTGGGTGACTTCGCGGATGTCCTGACCGTCGATCAGGATCCGTCCGGCGGTCACGTCGTAGAAGCGGAACAGCAATCGCGACAGTGTGGACTTGCCCGCGCCCGTTGCGCCGACCACCGCCACGGTCTTGCCCGATGGCACCGTGAAGTCGATGTCGGAAAGGATCGCGCGATCCGGGTTGTAGTGGAACGAGACGTGCGCGAAACGCAGCGCGCCGCCGCGAATGTGCAACGGTTGCGCATTTGGCGCGTCGCCTATTTCGGCGTGTTCGTCCAGCAACGCGAACATCCGCTCCATGTCGATCATGCCTTGCTTGATCTGACGATACGTGAAGCCGAGCATGTTCAGCGGAATCGCCAACTGGATCAGCAGCGTGTTGACCAGCACCAGATCGCCGACGCTCAAACGATGCGCCACCACGCCGGCGGCGGCCATGCTCATCAGCCCGGTCAGGCCGATCGCGATGATCAGTGCCTGCGCGCCGTTCAAGATCGCCAGCGAGGATTCCGTCTTGACCGCGGCGTCCTCGTAACGCCGAAGATCCGCGTCGTAGCGGCGCGCTTCGAACTCCTCGTTGCCGAAATACTTGACCGTTTCGTAATTGAGCAGGCTGTCCACCGCGCGCGCGTTGGAAAGGCTCTCCACCTCGTTCATCGCGCGCACGCCGGCGGTGCGCCATTCGCTGATCCAGATGGTCGCCATGATGTAAACGACCATCGTCGCCAGCGTGACCGCGGCGTAGCGCCAGTCGAGCTCACGCAACAACAACGCGGTGACCATCGCGATCTCGACCAGCGTCGGCACGATATTGAACACCACCCAGCCAAGCAGGTTGTAGACGCCGCGCGTGCCGCGCGAGATGTCGCGGCCGACACCGCCGGTGTGGCGATCCAGATGGAAGCGCAACGACAGTTTGTGCAGATGACGGAATGCATCCAGGCCCGACGAGCGCATCGCGCGCTGACTGACGCGCTCGAACACGGTGTCGCGCAACTGGCCGAACAGGGTGCCGATCAGCCGTAGCGCGCCGTAACCCGCGATCAGCGCGATCGGCACGCTCAGCAATTGGATGCGCGGATCGAGGTGATCGACGATCGCCTTGAGCGACAGCGGCACGCCGATGGTGGCGACCTTGGCGATGATCAGCAGTGCCGCGGCGATCGTCATCCGCCCGGGGAAGCCGCGGATGTACGGCCACAGCATTCGCAGCACGCGCCGCTCGCCAGTGAAAGTGGCGCGCGTGTCGTCCGCAGTCTCCGTGGTGGTTGCCTTTTCGTCCTCACTGCGCGGCGGCGCGGTCGCGTGCGGGGTCACGCCGTTCGCGGGTTTGGCGTCGTCGGGCTTGGGCTGATTCGGCGTCTCGCTCATCACCGGATCATGGGGGCGGCAGGACGGTGGTTCCAGTGGGGTGACGGCACGTTTCGTTGCAAGCTTCTCCATCCATTAAACTGATCAACCGATCACTACCCACGTGCCGCATGACCGTCCGCACCCGCTTCGCTCCCAGCCCGACCGGTTATCTGCATATCGGCGGTGCGCGCACCGCGTTGTATGCATGGTTGCAGGCGCGCCATAACGGTGGCCAGTTCATCCTGCGCATCGAGGATACAGACCGCGAGCGTTCCACCGACGCGGCGGTGCAGGCCATCATCGACGGCATGGCGTGGCTGGGGCTGGATCACGACGAAGGCCCGCTCTTCCAGACCCGGCGCATGGATCGCTACCGCGATGTCGCGCAACGGTTGCTGGATGCCGGCAACGCCTATTACGCCTACGAATCGAAAGACGAAATCGAGGCGATGCGCGCGGCGGCGATGGCACGCGGAGAAAAGCCGCGCTACAGCGGCGCGTATCGTGAGCACAACGAACCCTGTCGCGACGATCCCAATCGCGTGATCCGTTTCAGGAACCCGTCATCGGGCACGGTGGTGTTCGACGACGCGGTCAAGGGGCGTGTCGAATGGAACAACGCGGAACTCGACGATCTGGTGATCGTCCGTTCCGACGGCTTTCCGACGTACAACTTCGCGGTCGTGGTCGACGACATCGACATGGGTATTACGCAGGTGATCCGCGGCGACGACCATGTCAACAACACGCCACGCCAGATCAATATCTATCAGGCGCTCGATGCGCAGGTACCGGCCTTTGCGCATTTGCCGATGATCCTCGGCGCAGACGGCCAGAAATTGTCCAAGCGCCACGGCGCGCTGGGCGTGATGCAATACCGCGAGGCCGGCTATCTGCCGCACGCATTGTTGAATTATCTGGTGCGGCTGGGCTGGTCGCATGGCGATCAGGAAATTTTTTCGATTCACGAGATGATCGATCTGTTCGATATCGCCGATGTCAATCAATCGGCGTCGCGCTTTGATCTCGCCAAACTCGGCTGGTTGAACCAGCAATACATGAAGAACGATTCGCCAGCCGAAATCGCACCGGAATTGGCCTGGCATCTGCGCCGCATCGGTATCGATCCCGCGCAGGGTCCTGATCCGGCGGATGTGATTATCGCCTTGCGCGATCGCGTGCAGACGCTGAAGGAAATGGCGCAGCGCGCGAAGATATGGTACGCGCCGATCGAGCAATGGGATGACAAGTCGGTTGCGAAGCACCTGCGTGCAGACGGCGTGGCACCACTGTTGCAAACCGCGCACGCGAAGTTCGCATCGCTTGGCGAGTGGTCGCCGCAGGCGATCCACGTCGCCATCGAGGAACTTGCGAACGATGCCGGCGTAGGCATGGGCAAGATCGCACAACCGTTGCGCGTGGCAATCACCGGCACCCAGGTGTCGCCCTCGATCGAGCATACGATCTATCTGGCGGGGCGCGATGTGGCGCTGAAGCGCATAGGCGTGGCGATCGAACGGGCGCTCGCTTGATATTTACCCTTTTCCCTCCGAGAGAGCCGCCATCCATGGCCGAGAGCTCCGTGGTGGCGCGAAGCGCCGGATGAGGGTTCGGAAGATAACAAGAGCGGGTTTTAAAAGAGAGGGGCATTTTCTCTTCGCCGGACCCTCACCCCAACCCCTCTCCCGACGGGAGTGGGGCAGAAGCTCGCACACAGGATCGTGCTGCGCAGCCCCGGAATGGCGACATTGTTGTTACGCTGTAGCCGTCTTCCGACTCCTGCACCATGAATGAACTGCTGCAAAAAATCACCCAGGGCGTCGATCCGGATGCACCGGGCGCGTTTCTGCAAATTTTCGCCAACGTCATGGCGCTGGTGCCATGGTGGCCGCTCATCTGGTTCACGCTGTTGTGCGTCATCGTCGGTGCCGCGCTGGGCTGGTGGCGCGGGCGCATCTGGCTGGGCGTCGGTCTGGCACTGGTGCTGGGGCCGATCGGATGGTTTACGTTGTGGGCGTTTCCATCCCGCTTGCGTCCGCGCAACGCAAACCGAACGCGCCGTTGACACGCAAACGGTAGAATGGCGGTATGAACGTTGCCCGCCGTCATCCGCACCATCACCACCACGACGCCGCCGGTTTCGTGCGCGAAGTCGAACAGGAATGCTCGGCGCGAGGGCTGCGCCTGACGCCGCTGCGGCGGGAAGTGCTGGTATTGATCGCCAAGGCGCGCAAGCCGGTCAAGGCTTATGACCTGCTGGAATCCTTGCGGGACAATCGCGCTGCCGCTGCGCCGCCGACGGTGTATCGCGCCCTCGACTTCCTGCTGGAAAACGGCTTCATCCACAAGCTGGAATCGATCAACGCCTTCGTGTCCTGCGAGCATCCCGCGCATGCGCATCAGGTGCCGTTCCTGATCTGCAACACCTGCGACAGCGCCATCGAGTTGTGTGACGACGGTGCGGTCGCCGGTCTGATCGAACAGCGCGCACAGAGTGTGGGTTTTCGCGCCAAGGCGCAGACGCTGGAAGTACACGGCGTCTGCCGTGCCTGCCGCGGGTGAGAAGACGCGTTTGCGATCTGTCGGGGGCAGATCGCGCGTCATCGAACGCATAGGGATGTGCGGGCCGGCCCGGCTCCAGATCCAGGGAAGGCTGCTTGCCGAAATAATCCGCCTGAATCCTTTTTCCGAGCCGGTTCGCCGCGAGCCGCGCTAGCCGCCGCGCAAGAAATGTTATATTATTACACTCAGTCGAGCCTGAAGGATTTCGCGCCGATGGAGTTTCGCCCGCAATCGATTGCCTTGACTGACGGCGCTGTCGCGGCGTCGCGCACACCGGAGATCGCGGTGATCGCCGATCGCGTCGGCGCGACCGCGTCGTTCTTGTGCGCGATCCATTGCGTGATGCTGCCGTTCGTGCTGGCGGCGTTGCCGTTGCTGGGCCTGGGCTTTCTCGCCGATCACCGGTTCGAGCGCATCTTCGTCGCCTGCGCGGCCACGCTGGCGTCGTTCACCATCCTCAGCGCGTATCGCCGTCACCGCAAACGGCACGCGTTGTTCCTGATGGTGCCGGGCATCGCGCTGCTGTTGTCGGGGATTCTGATCGATATCGAACACCACGAGTGGCTGCACACGGTCCTCGTGGTCAGCGGCGGCGTGCTGGTGGCCGGCGCGCACGTCATCAATCTGATCTTGACGCACCGGCATGTGCATACGCCCGATTGCGGGCACGTCGTTGCAAAATGACGGCGTGATTGTGTAACGCCGCGGTGCTTTCCTAGCATCGGCGATCATGGCTACCGCCTCTTCGCATGATCGCGGCCACCGTCACGATCACGACCATCATGCGCACGCCGGCAGCCGCGATGCCGACCGGCGCTATCTTGCGATCGCGCTCGGGTTGCTGCTCGCCTTCATGGCGATCGAGGTCGTGTTCGGCATTCTCGCCTCGTCGCTGGCGCTGATTTCCGACGCCGGCCACATGCTGGCCGATGCCGGCGCGATCGGACTCGCGCTATTCGCGATACGGCTGTCCGCGCGGCCAGCCGGCGGTCCATTCACCTATGGTTTGAAACGCGCCGAGATTTTGAGCGCGCAGGCCAATGGCATCACCCTGCTGCTGCTGGCGGCGTGGTTCGTGTTTGAGGCGATCGGGCGTCTGCTCCATCCACCCGCGGTGGAAGGCAGCTTGGTGACCTTGATCGCGATCGTCGGTATCGGGGTCAATCTCGCCGCGGTGTGGGTGATGAGCAAGGCGAATCGGCAAAGCCTCAACATCGAGGGCAGTTTCCAGCACATCCTCACCGACCTTTACGCCTTCATCGCCACCGCGATCGCCGGCGCGCTGATCTGGTGGTTCGGATGGAACCGGCTGGATGCCATCGCGGCGTTGTTGGTCTCTGCCCTGATGTTCGTTGCCGGTTACAAACTGGTGCGCGAATCAGGGCGCGTTTTCATGGAAGCCGCGCCACGCGGACTGGAGCCTCAAGCAATTTGCGACGCGATCAGCGTGATACCGGCCATCAGCCGGATCGAGGACCTGCACGTTTGGGAGGTGACATCCGGCATGCCCGCGCTGTCCGCGCACATATTCGTCAGCGTTGATGTGGATTGTCACGACAAGCGCCGCGAGATCGAGGCGATGTTGCACGATCGTTTTCGGCTGAGCCACACCACCTTGCAGATGGATCACGGCAAAGCCGATCCGCAATCGCAACAGGTGTGCAGGCTGGATATCTAGCGGGCATCGCCCCAAGCGTGTTCGCGCACGCATGATGACATCATTTGCGCGGCACGGCGGCGCTGCTACCATGCCGCGCATCGTTCACACACGGTGGAACCAATCATGGGCAAGGGCGACAGGAAAACACGCAAGGGCAAGATTTACCGCGGCAGCCACGGCAACGTGCGCCCGCATTCGCCGAAGTCCAAGGCGGCGGTGAAGAAAACGGTGTCGCCGGCGAAACCCGCCGCGCGTCCGGCAGCGCGGCCAGCGACTCGTCCTGCGGTCAAGAAAGCGCCAGCGAAAAGAGCGCCGGCAAAAAAGACGAGCTGATTGCCGGGCAACATCGGACGAAAAGCCCCGGCACGACGGGGCTTTTTCATGCGCACTCGCGGCCGCCCGCGAACACGCGCACGGCCAACGATCCGCCGATCCAGTAGCCAAGTTCGGCGGGATGCCCGATGTCCCACACCACGAGATCGGCGCGCTTGCCGGTTTCCAGCGTGCCGCGATCGCGCAAGCCCAACGCTTGCGCGGCGTTGATCGTTGCGCCGCGCAGCGCCTCTTCCGGCGTCAGCCGGAACAGCGTGCAGGCCATCGACATCGCCAACCGCAGCGAGCGTAGCGGCGAGGTACCGGGGTTGAGATCGGTGGCGACGGCCATCGGCACGCGATGTTCGCGCAGCGCGGCTATCGGCGGCAGACGCGTTTCGCGCAGCGCGTAGAAACTTCCCGGCAGCAGCACCGCGACGGTGCCGGCTTCGGCCATCGCCGCGACGCCCTCGGCATTGCTGCATTCCAGATGATCCGCCGATTGCGCGTCATAACGTGCCGCCAACGCCGCGCCATCCAGGTCGGACAACTGATCCGCGTGCAGTTTGACCGGCAGGCCGAGTTCGTGAGCGCGCTCGAACACGCGCCGCACCTCTCTGGGCATGAAACCAATGCCTTCGCAGAACGCATCCACCGCGTCCACGAGGTCCTCCCGTTTTGCAGCCGGCAGCAATTCGTCGCAGACCATCGTGATGTAATCCGCGCAGCGATCCGCGAATTCCGGTGGCAGCGCGTGCAGCGCGAGCAGAGTGGTGCGCACCGTCATGCGCAGTTCCGCGCCGATCCGGCGCGCCACCCGCAGCATTTTCAATTCGGTATCGATGTCCAGTCCGTAACCGGATTTGATCTCCAGCGTGGTCGCGCCGTCCCGCACCAGTGCAATCGCGCGCGGCAGCGATTGCTCGAACAGCGCGTCTTCCGAAGCCCCACGCGTGGCGCGCACGGTGGCGAGAATCCCACCGCCCGCGAGCGCGATCGCTTGGTAACTTTCGCCAGCGAGTCGCTGTTCGAATTCATCGGCGCGGTTTCCGGCGAACACCAGGTGGGTGTGGCAATCAATCAACCCTGGTGTGAGCCACGCGCCTTGCTGCGATTCCACTTCCGTCGAAAGCGATGCCGGCGGGCCAGGCAAATCGCGCATCGGGCCGGCGAAGGCAATCCTGCCGTCCTTCCAGCCGATCGCCGCGTGCTCGATGATGCCGTAACCCGTACAGCCCGCCAGCGTGACCAGATTGCAGTCAAGCAACAGGTGATCCCAGCGCGCGTTCACGGCTTTTGATCCATCGGCGCATCGTCGGCGATGGAAGCAAGCGGTACGCCATGCTCGCCCATCGCTTCACCGTGCCGGCGTTCGAATTTTGCGGTCAGTTGATCGGCGAACGCGCGATAGACGGGGGTATGGCAGATCAGCGAGGAGATGCCGCGCGCCAGCAGGCACACCGCCAGGATCGGAATCACCATGTTCTGGTTGGCGGTCATTTCCAGCGAGATGATGGCCGAGGTAATTGGCGCCTGGGTGACGCCGGCCAGGAACGCGGCCATGCCCAGCAACACCATCGCCGATGCATCGCCGGCAGGCATCACGACGGAAAGGGTGTGGCCCATGCCGGCGCCGACCGCCAGCGCGGGAGAGAAAATGCCACCAGGTATACCGGCCCAATATGAAAGAACATTGGCGCCCAGCTTTTCCCAGCCGAACGCAAAAGCGGCGCCATGGTTGGCCTGGACCAGCTCGCGTGCCTGCGCATACCCGGTGCCGTAGACGGTGCCACCGCTGTACACGCCGATCAAAGCCAGGGTCAAACCGCAACCGGCTGCGAACAACACTGGCGCGCGTTGCCGCAACGCGGCGATCCGCGCAAGCGGACCACGATCACCCAGCAGGATGATGCGTGAGAACAGACCGCCGCCGATGCCGCCGCAAACGCCACACAGCAGTACCGCGATCGCGCTATGCAGCAATGAGATGGACGTATTCATCTGACCAAAGTAGGTATAGTCGCCGAGCACACCAAGCGACACCACGCCGGCGAAGATCACCGCGGTCAACACGATGCCGCTGAAACGGTGTTCGTAGGCGCCGGCCAATTCCTCGATCGCGAAGACCACGCCAGCCAGCGGGGTGTTGAACGCCGCCGCGATGCCAGCGCCGCCGCCGGCCAGGATGAAGCGCGAGATCGCCTTGGGATCGGAAAAGCCGAAGCGCTTTCCCAACCAGTACATCAAGCCCGCGCCGACATGCACGGTCGGGCCTTCGCGGCCGATCGAGGCGCCGCCGAGCAGGCCGATCAAGGTCAGCACCATTTTCCCCAATGAAACGGGCAGCGACAGCATGCGGCTGCGAAAATCGTCGTCCTCGATGCCGAGCGTGGCGATGACCTGGGGAATCCCGCTGCCGCGAGTGGGTTTAAGCGAGCCTTCGGTCACCCAGGTCAGCAGGGCAAACACGCTCGGCGTCAGCACCAGCGGGATCAGTGGCGAGATCGCCACGATGTATTCGAAGCCGGCGTAGGCGAAATTGCTGACCTTGGCGAAAACGATTGCGGCAAGTCCGACCAGGATGCCGCCGCTCCACAAAGCCACCCGCCGTTGCCATTGCGCGGGCGCGAAAAATTCATGGCCGAGCAGGTCCTTCAACCTGCGCCGGGAGCCGCGTTGCGCGGGTTCTTCCATTTATGCGAGACCCCCCGAGCTGTCCCGGTTGCACCAACGCAGTTGATACAAATCGTGGCGGCGATCCTTGAGGTTCTGCACGGTGCCATTGTTGCGCGCGCGTGCCAGATCCTCGAGCCGCAGGTCGGCGAACAACACGGTTTCGGAATTGGGCGTGGAATCCGCCGCGATGCCGTCGCGCGCGAACGGAAAATCGCACGGCGTCAGGATGCAGCTTTGCGCGTACTGGATGTCGAAATTGTTGACGCCGGGCAGATTGCCGCAATTGCCCGACAGCACCACATAGCACTGGTTCTCGATCGCGCGCGCCTGCGCGCAGTAACGCACCCGCAAGTAACCCTCGCGGGTATCGGTGCAGAACGGCGTGAACAGGATCAGCGCGCCCTGGTCGATCAGATGCCGGGTCAGCTCCGGAAATTCGACGTCGTAGCAGATGGCGATGCCAATCGGCCCGCAGTCGGTCGGTATGGTATGCGCAACGCCGCCGCCCTTCACACCCCACCAGTTGCGTTCGTTCGGGGTCGGATGCAGTTTGATCTGCTCGTGGATCGCGCCGTTGCGCAGACAAACATAGCAAACATTATGTATATCGCTGTCGGCGGTTTTGGTGGGATGCGTGCCGGCGACGATATTGATGTTGTAACGCACCGCCAACCCGCTGAAGAGTTGTTTTACGCGTGGCGTGTATTCGGAAAGGCGCAGGATCGAATCCACCGGCGACAACGGCGCGTTCTCGATCGACAGCAGTTGCAGGGTGAGCAGTTCCGGAAACACCACGAAGTCGGCTTCGTAATCCGCGGCGATGTCGACGAAGTATTCGACCTGGGTCGCGAATTCCTCGAACAACTTTATGCGCCGCTGCTGGTACTGCACGGTGGCGATTCGCACCACGTCCGGCAGGCGTTGCTTGGTCGACTGCGCCGGCACGTCGGGCTGGTCCATCCGGCGCGGATTGCGCCACACCAGATGCGCGGCGTAACCCAGCGAGTCGCGGTCGGAAGGCAGATAGTCGCCAAGCAAGCCGATGACCTTGAAGCGATTGCGCAACTGGAAACTGAGCGTTGCATCGCGTTGCCGGCTGTCGATCACCGCCTGCACGTAATCCTGCGGCGTGGCGTATTGCGCGGCGCGTTTCGATAACCCCGGCAGCCGGCCGCCGAACACGATGCCGCGCAGACGCAGACGCTGGCACAAGCGTTTGCGCGCGGTGTAGAGGCGGCGGCCGATGCGCATGCCGCGAAAATCCGGATCGACGCACACGTCCATGCCGTACAGCCAGTCGCCGTCGGGATCGTGGCGCGAGGCGAAACCGCCGCCTGTGATCTGGAGCCAGGTATGCGGCGCCATCGCCGACGCCTCGTCGATGCGGAAGGTCGCGCAGTAGCCGATCACGCGGTCGTCGTAAACGGCCACGAACTGTCCCTGCGAAAAGCGCGCGAGCTGTCCGCGCAGCATCTCCGCTGTGTAGCCGAATTCCACGCCATAAACGCGCGCACTCAAGCTTACGATTTGCGGAATGTCCGCTTCGGACGCGGTACGGATCAGCAGGCGCGGGGTGTTTTCGTCGGCGGGCTTCATCCTCGCATTATGGCCGGGGCGCATGTCGTGGCGCCAATCGCGCTGGCGTCATCCGGTTGCAAGCGTTAGCCTGCGTGCGACACGAGGATCGCCGATGGCCGCAAGAATCCTGCACGCCGATCATTTATGGACGCCGCGAGGCTGGCGGCGCGATGCGCGGTTGCGTCTGCGCGATGGATCGATCGATGCACTGGACGTGGGCGTTGCGCGCGAAGGCGACGAGCCGCTCGGGCGGTTCGTGTTGCCGGGCATGCCCAATCTGCATTCGCATGCGTTCCAGCGCGCGATGGCGGGTTTGGCGGAACGGAGAGGTTCAAGCAACGACAATTTCTGGTCCTGGCGCGAAACGATGTATGCATTTGCGGCAGCGGTCGGCCCGGACGAATTGCGCGCGATCGCCGCGCAGCTCTATGTCGAAATGCTGAAAGCCGGTTACTGTCACGTTTGCGAATTCCACTATCTGCACCACGCCTCGGACGGAAGGCCGTATGCCGATCCGGCGTCGATGTCCCTGGCATTGATCGAAGCGGCGCGCGAGGCGGGTATCGGCCTGACATTGTTGCCCGTGCTCTACATGACCGGCGGTTTCGATGGCCGACCATTGGACGAGCGCCAACGGCGATTCGGTATGGACGTCAATGCGTATTTACGCCTGATCGAGAAGTTGCTTGAGCTGGAATCATCGATGCTGCGTATCGGTGTCGCGTTGCATTCGTTGCGCGCGGTTCCGGAAGCGTCGATGCGCGAAGTACTGGACTCCCTCCCCCAGCGGGGGAGGGCCGGGGTGGGGGTCAAGCATGCAACGCTTATCCACATCCACATCCACATCGCTGAGCAAATCGGCGAAGTCGAGGAATGTCTGGCCTTGCGCGGCGCGCGGCCAGTGCAATGGCTTTTGGATCATGCCGATATCGATGCGCGCTGGTGTCTGGTGCACGCTACCCACGTCGATGCGGGAGAAGTGTGTACCATCGCGCGCTCCGGTGCGGTCGCCGGGCTGTGCCCGACCACCGAAGCCAATCTCGGCGACGGGGTCTTTCCGCTGGCGGAGTATCTCGATGCCGGCGGTGCGCTGGGCATCGGTTCGGATTCGCAGATTTCCGTTTCGCCGGTCGAGGAATTGCGCTGGCTGGAATACGGTCAGCGGCTGATCGCGAAACGACGCAACGTCGCCGCTCGAAGCGCGGGTACTGGCGTGGGCGAGACCTTGTGGAGCGCCGCGCAACAGGGCGGCGCACAGGCATCGGGCGTGCCGGCATTCGATTTCGCCATGGGCGATTCGCTTGATACTGCGAACGCTTCGCTGCCGCGCGCGGATTTCCTCGTGCTCGACGATGCCTCGCCACTGCTCGCAGCGCGCGACCACCGCAACGTGCTCGACGCCTTCATCTTCGCCGGCAACACGCCATTGGTGAAATACGCGATGGTCAACGGCGAATGGGCGGTGCGCGATTTCCATCATCGCGATGAAGATCGCATCGCCGAACGATTCCGCGCCGTCGCAAAACAGCTTGCATTGCGCTGAAGAGCGATTGTTGTCCTTTGCGGTTACGGCCCGGCGCGACGCCGGGACTCCTCCGGCGTCGCGGGATTCCATCGCCACCAATTATTTCAGCGGCGCCATCAGATGTTGATACGGCGTGCCCGCCCACATTACATATGGCTTGTTGGTATCGGGGGCGGCAGTTTTCGGATACTGGTCGTAGAAGTTGGCATCCGCGCCGACGATCATTACGTGCGGACCGGTCTTGATCCAGTGGTTGTCGGGGCCCGGCTTGGTCGCGTAAGGATCTGTGTTGCTGAAATCGGTGCCGCCCTCCAGCATGTACATGAAGCCGACTTTGCCGGCCGTTGGCGGTTTGTGCGCCATCCAGGCGCCAGCCCATTCCATTGCATTCTTGTCCATGCACATCGGATCCGGCCCCGGCGTGGCGGGATTGTCCGGCATGCAGGTAAAGCCATTGTGCCCCTCGCGCAAGGTGCGCATCTTCCCGTCCGCACCCATCGCGACGATAGTGGCGTCCTTGGCCACTTGCGCCGGTGCCGCCCGCATTGCGCTGGCGATCATTTGGGCATCGCCCGGTGCCTTCTTGCCGGCCGCTTGCGTCGCGCTCACGACCACAAGCAAGGTAGCGGCGACCGCGATCCGATATATCAAACGTGTGGTACGCATGATTGCTCCCTCACAGGTTCGCGATGGACTCCCCCACGCACCACGCTACGCCTCGCACCGGAAGGCGGCAAGTGCCCCAACGCAAGCCGTTCCGCCGCGATGAGGATCGCGTCGCCGCGCTGAATTGCGAAACCCTGGTTTTGTGACGTGGCGATCGGCCGGCGTTCAACCTCCGCGCAATTGCACCCTGCCGGTGGCCAATTCATAGACCGCGCCGACCACATGGATGCGGCCTTGCTGCACCGCTTCGGCCAGCACCGGTTGCGCGGCGGCCACGCGCGCGACGTTGTAATCCACGTTGGATCCGATCGCGCGATCGAGCTCGTCGCCGGTTCCCGATCCAATCGATTTTTCGACTCCGGGGCGCACCGCATCGACGATGTCCCAGATGTGACCCGGCAGCGGGGAAGGGTGTTTGATTTCACCGAGGGTGGCCTTGACGGCGCCGCATTGGCTATGGCCCAGCACCATGATCAAGGGCACGTTGAGCACGCCCACCGCGTATTCGAGGCTGGCGAGGCTGTCGCCATTGAGATAATTGCCGGCCACGCGCACCACGAACAGATCGCCGGGTCCTTGATCGAAAACCAGTTCCGGCGCCACGCGCGAATCGGCGCAACCGAGGATGGCGGCGATCGGATACTGCGCCTTGGCGCGCGCCGCACGGCCCTGGGAAAAATCCTTTGGATCGAGTTTGTTGGCGACGTAGCGCGCGTTGCCCGCCATCAGCCGTTGCAATGCCTGGTCGGGCGAAATCGCGTTCTGCGGCGCGGCCGTAACAGCGGGTTTTGCGCCGAGTCGGGACAATGGCATCAACCCCGACGCGGCAAGCACGCCCATACTGGCGTGCAGAAAGCGACGACGTGACTGCGGGTTCGTTTCGCGCATCACACTTCTCCTTGGATTGAGGGATACCGCCTGTAGGGAGTGCATGAAGACCAACGTTGTGCCATGACATGCCGCGCGGCCCGATTCTAGCGCGCTTGCGCCACTGCTGGAGACGCCCGGCGCACAGCGTCATAATCGGGCATCTGATCCATCGGGATTCCGGGCATGAACGACTTCACCTCCATTGAGATCGGCCGCATCGACACCAGCCGCAAGATCCGCGCGCCGCGCGGCAGCGAGTTGACCTGCAAGAACTGGTTGATCGAGGCGGCGTACCGGATGATCCAGCACAACCTCGATCCGGATGTTGCGGAGAATCCGGCCGAACTGGTCGTGTACGGCGGCATCGGCCGCGCCGCCCGCAACTGGGAATGCTTCGACGCGATCCTGCGCAGCTTGCGCGAGTTGAACGAGGACGAAACCCTGCTGGTGCAATCCGGCAAACCGGTCGGCGTGTTCCGCACGCATGTGGATGCGCCGCGCGTGCTGATCGCCAATTCCAACCTGGTGCCGCATTGGGCGACGTGGGAGCACTTCCACGAGCTGGATCGCAAAGGTCTGATGATGTACGGGCAGATGACCGCGGGCAGTTGGATCTACATCGGCTCGCAGGGAATCGTGCAGGGCACTTACGAAACCTTCGCCGAGATGGGCCGGCAGAGTTACGGCGGGAACCTGAAAGGCAAGTGGATTCTTACCGCCGGCCTCGGCGGCATGGGCGGCGCGCAGCCGCTGGCGGCGGTGATGGCGGGCGCGTGCATGCTCGCGATCGAATGCCAGCAATCGCGCATCGACATGCGTCTGAAGACGCGCTACGTCGACGAGCAGGCGAAGGATCTGGACGACGCGCTGGCGCGCATCGAGAAATACACGAAGCTGGGTGAGGCCAAATCGATCGCGCTGCTCGGCAATGCCGCGAATGTCTTGCCGGAACTGGTGAAGCGCGGCGTCAAACCGGATGCGGTCACCGACCAGACGTCCGCGCACGACCCGGTGAATGGCTATCTGCCGCAAGGCTGGACGCTGGAAGATTGGTTCGAACGCCGCAAATCCTCGCCGGAAGCGGTGCGCGACGCCGCCAAGCAATCCATGAAGCAGCACGTCGAAGCGATGCTCGCCTTCCATGCGCAAGGCATTCCCACCTTCGACTACGGCAACAACATCCGACAGATGGCGTTCGACGAAGGCTGCAAGAACGCGTTCGACTTTCCCGGCTTCGTGCCCGCCTACGTGCGCCCGCTGTTCTGCCGTGGCGTCGGGCCGTTCCGCTGGGTCGCATTGAGCGGCGATCCGGTAGACATCTACAAGACCGACGCGAAGGTCAAGAAACTGATCCCGGACGACGAGCACCTGCACAACTGGCTGGACATGGCCGCGCAGCGCATCAGCTTCCAGGGCTTGCCGTCGCGCATCTGCTGGGTCGGGCTGGGACAACGCGACAAACTCGGTCTCGCGTTCAACGAGATGGTGCGTAACGGCGAACTGAAAGCCCCGATCGTGATCGGCCGCGATCACCTGGATTCCGGTTCGGTCGCGTCGCCCAACCGCGAAACCGAATCCATGCGCGACGGCAGCGACGCAGTGTCCGACTGGCCGTTGTTGAATGCGTTGTTGAACACCGCCAGCGGCGCGACCTGGGTATCGTTCCACCACGGCGGCGGCGTCGGCATGGGCTACTCTCAACACGCGGGACTCGTGATCGTGTGCGATGGTTCGGAAGCCGCGGACAAACGTCTCGCGCGCGTGCTGTGGAACGATCCCGCCACTGGCGTGATGCGGCATGCGGACGCAGGTTATCCAGATGCGATCGCGTGCGCGAAGGAGCAGGGGCTCAAGTTGCCGATGGTGTGATCTTATCTAGGAATGTGATGCGATGAAATTGAAGTCTGTACAAATCGACGGCTTTAAGGCTATAAAGAACTGCGAATTTGAATTTACCGATGCCACTATGCTGGTAGGGCCAAACAATGCTGGAAAATCTTCAGTACTCCAAGCTATTCACCTTGCGTCGCGCACTATAAATCAAGCTTACGAAGCCAACAAACAGTCGACGCTATCATTAAGCGCCGCAGAATATGTTCCCTCAAACGACTACAGGGAACTTGCGCATAAGGATGCTCTGATTTTGGTACGATCCGTTCGTGGTTCGATACCTCACCACGAACGGAATCAATCTGTTACCCGTTCGCCCTGAGGCATCGAAGGGCGAACGAAGAGTTAATCAGAGCATCCATAATGCCGTTTGGGGAAATTTCTCGGGAACCCCTGAGAGCAAAATTGCATTTTCGTTCAGTGATCCATCAGGTGGTCCTGATGCACACGCTTCAGTGGTGCTGAAATCGGCTAGAAATGAGGGCATCTCTGTTAGTCCAACTATCGATACGAAGCTGATTGGCATCCTCAGAACGAAAGACTCGATATTCTCCGCCTACATCCCCGGTATTACTGGTATTCCTAAGCGAGGCTCAAATCTCATCTCGACACATTTATCGTAAAGCGGCGTCAGGTGATAGTAATGTTGTTCTGAGAAATATACTTCTCCGTATAAAAAATAGCGGCAAACTAGATTTGCTCTTGGGTTATATCAGAGATATATATCCGGGTATGAACCTTACGGTAGATTTTGATGAAGAACGAGATTACGTAATAAAAGTTTTGGTTACATTCTTCGGTCCAGAAAATACCACAAAACCATTGGAGCTTAGTGGCGCTGGGTTCATACACGCACGTACTTCAAGTGTTTTCTTATCTGGTTCTGTTTAGACCGAGGATACTTTTGATAGACGAGCCGGAATGCCATCTACATCCAACTCTTCAAACGAAACTTATTGGGAGTTTGCAGAAAAGAGTTAAGGAAAACAACCCAGTTGTTCTTGCGACGACCCATAGTCCATTTGTGGCACGCGGACTGCCGATTGGCTCTAGGACAGTGTGGCTAGATCGCGGCGGTGTGGTCGCAACTACGCAAGACGAGACGATTCGCGATGCACTTGGTTGGGGTGCACTCGATAAGTCGGTTATGCTGTGCTCCGAAGACAGCAGAATGACTTTCCTAAACGAAATTCTCGATCAAGACGAGAATTTGCGATGTAAAGTCGCCATCTTTCCCTTTGACGAAGTATCAAAGTTGGGTAGTGGAGCGGCCCTCGTGCGACTGAAGAAGGCGCTTGGCAATCATCATAGAATTGTCATTCACCGCGATCGAGACTGTATGACAGATAGTGAACTCGAGCCTTGGAAGATGGAATACTCAAAGCCGGGCTTGGATCCGTGGGTAACGTTTGGTAGTGATATGGAGATGTATTTTTGCGAGCCGGATGCGATGGCTGCTGCGCTTGATATATCGTCTTCAGAGGCCACTATTTGGATAGATGAAGTTTTTGCCGAGAACGAAGAAGCGTTTAAATCCACATTCGCAAAGAAGCGAGCGGAGATTAATAAGAAGCTATACGAGAAATCAGGTGGTTCGCCCTCTACGGAAGATCTTTGGGATACCATGCCACTAACGCGTAAGGTGAAGGGCAAGGACCTGCTTCCGAAGCTGCGTGAGAGGGCCAGGGCCAGCGGGTTCGATGAAAAAAAGATCGGTCGATCTCGCGGAGCTTACGTCGCTGGCAGTGATCTAATTGCTTTTTTAGCCAATATTCTGTAGCGCCGCTGGTTGTAATCAATAGGGGTTAGTTCTTTTTTTGGAGGCAATAAGCGAACCTGCACCTTTTTCTTCGGCTTAGGGCGCCGCGCATGCCGGGACCACGGATATGCCGCTAAGCGGCCTGCTACCGCAACGCCGGAATGGCCAAGCTGCGCTCGGGATCGCCAGTGGCGCCGGTGCGCAGGTTTGGCAGGATGTGCCCGACATCGCCCACCGAAATCACCTTGAACTTGCCATCGGCCTCGACGCGGATGCGCGTGATGCTGGCGTTGCCCACCGACATCTCCAGCCACGCCTTGGGATCGACACCCAGCGCACGCACCACCATGTTGCGGATCACATTGCCGTGGCACACCATCAGTTCGGTGCGCTCGTGGCCGCTGGCAGGTTTGAAGTAGCGTGCGAATAGCCGATCCATCTGCGCCTTGCACGTCGCCAGATCCGCCGGTTTTTCCTCCGCCATGATCTCCGCCCGCCAAGTCGGCGGCGTGCATTCGGCGAGGTCGTCGATCACTTCGAAATGCCGCGCCGGAAAATCTTCGCTGATGATTACGGCGGTGTCGCGCGCGCGTTGCACCGGACTGACGTACAGATCATCGAAACGGGTCGGCAAGTCGGCCAGCCGCGCACCGACCAGTTGCGCCTGGGCGACGCCGAGCGGTGCGAGGTGCGGCCCCAGCTTCGGGTCGGCGTTCACGTCAGGCACGTAGTAACCATGCCGCACCAGAACGATGGTTCGCACCGCGGGCGCTGCGACTTCGGCGGCGTGCAAGGGCGCGACCAGCAGCAGGCAGCACAGCAGGGGAATGAGTCGGTTCATCGCGGGGCCTCTTGCAGTGGGTTCGTAAAGGGATTCGAATAAGGCGAATAAGGTAAGGCGAATAAGAGGTAAGGTCCATTTGCATGGATACTATGCGGTGCCGGGAAATCCGCCGAGAGGTGATGTCGCACCCCGCGACGTCTTTGCGCGAATGCTGCCACCATGCCAGGAGACGAGAGTTGCCATGTTGAAATCACTCGTTGCATTGTTTTCTTCCGTGGCATTCACGTTGGCGATACCGATGGCGCAGGCGGACCAGACCATCGTGTTTCTGCGTCACGGCGAAAAGCCGCCGCTTGGGCTGGGACAACTCGATTGCCAGGGATTCAATCGCGCGTTGGCGTTGCCGGCGGTGCTGCAGGCGAAATTCGGCAAACCCACCGCGATCTATGCGCCGGATCCGGGATCCGAGGCCAAAGACAAGGGCGTTGAGTACAACTACCTGCGTCCGCTGGCCACCATCGAGCCGACGGCGATCGAGCTCGGAATGCCGGTCAACACATCGCTCGGACTCGAACAGATCCAGCAGCTCGATAAGGATCTGCTGAAGCCCGCCAATAGTTCGGCGACGATCTTCGTGGCGTGGGAGCACAACCTGGCGCAGCAGGCCGCTCAGCATCTGATGACCGCCGCCGGTGGCGAAGCGCAACAGGTGCCGGCGTGGGCCAACGACGATTTCGATTCACTCTATGTCGTTCACCTGAAGTGGCAAAACGACAAGCCGGTGTCTGCGCATTTCGAGAAACAGGCCGAAGGGCTGAATCATCAGTCGACCGCGTGTCCCGGCGCGCGCCACTGAGTCGGGGATGAGCCAGCCCCGACGCGACACTCACGATCTCCATGTTACACAGCTTGCGTGTGCTGTGATGGTGCCGCACAGCAATCGCTGGAGAGATGATCATGGGCGACAACAAGGTGCTAGGGAACGTCTGATCAATCCTTCGTTTCACGCGCTGCGGGTTGCAACATCGATCACGCAGTAGTGATGCGAGCGGATCGATCAGTTGTTGCCGGCTTGCTTGCCGGTTCTTGCTTAATTCACAAGCTTTCGGTGAATCGCAGACGCAGCTACCCTGTGGCGGCCAGTAGCGATTTGCGCGCCATCCAC
>JBDTBW010000021.1:0-10191 GCA_039923855.1 Rhodanobacteraceae bacterium
CGCAAGTGCTGGCAGCGCCGGCCGTGTTGGTGGAACCGGGCAAAGGCAGCGCGGTGGCGGCGTGGCTCAATCGCGACGATCCGGTGCTGAGGTTCACGCGCGGGATGCTCGGCGAAATCCGCAACCAGAACGTCGATTATCCGATCGCATCGGTCGCGCTGCGCAGGTTGGCGCAGTTGGCGAATGCGACATAGGAACCTCTGGACAAGCTGCTGCGCTCGGCATTTCGCGGGCCGGCGGTGCTCGGATCAGGCCCGGTACATGGATGTACCGCTTTGGGGCCAAGGAATCCTCATGTACTGACGTGTACACTTCGGTTCCTGCGTTCCGGCGGCGCGCAGCCTGCTCATCCTCGCGACGCCTCTGCTGAGGTTCCATTCGCCATTTCCGGATGTTTTGCGGCACACTGCCGCCATGGCATCCCGAAACCCCGGACGCAAGCCGCGCATCGCCTTCGTCGCTTCGCCGTCGGACAAGGCGCGCGCGGCGGCGGCGTCATTGGTCGCACGTTACGGCGACGTGCCGCTGGAAGAAGCGCAATTGATCGTGGCCTTAGGCGGCGACGGCTTCATGCTGCGCACCCTGCACGATCATCTCGATCACGACGTGCCGGTGTACGGCATGAAACTCGGCCGGGTCGGATTCCTGATGAACCAGTTCGCGCCGGACGCGCTGGAAGAGCGATTGGCGGCTGCGCATCCGGCGATCCTGCATCCTCTGGAAATGCGGGTGTCGCTCGCCGACGGCAAGCAGTTCACGGCGCTGGCGTTCAACGAGGTGTCGCTGCTGCGCCAGACCAATCAGGCCGCGCATATCGAAATCTCCTTGAACGGCGCGGTCAAGCTGGAAACGCTGGTCTGCGATGGTGTGCTGGTGTCAACACCCGCCGGCTCGACCGCCTACAACCTTTCCGCATACGGTCCGATCCTGCCGCTGGATGCCAACGTTCTGGCATTGACGCCGATCAGCCCGTTTCGTCCGCGACGCTGGCGCGGCGCGTTGATGCCGTCGTCGACCGAAGTGCGCTTGCGCACACTGGAAGCGGGGCATCGGCCGGTCAGCGCCACCGCGGATTTCCATGAAGTGCGCAACGCGCTGGAAGTAACTGTGCGCGAAGCGCGCGAACACGCGGTCACTCTGCTGTTCGACCCCGAACACAATCTGGCGCAGCGGATACTTGACGAGCAGTTTGCGCCTTGAGAGCAGGAAGCCGGTAGCTGGGAATAGGAAACCGGAAAGCAGCACAGCGAAAAAAGTCATTCTCAGCATCGAAATGACGACCCAAAGTATAAGTTGCGCGCCGCGCTTTATGCTCTCCGGCTACCGGCTACCGGATCTCAAGCAACGTACGCCATCACCTTTTCCGGTTCCCGCAGAAAATTTCCCTGCACGAAGTGCACGCCGGCGGAGAACAGGATCGACATGCTGGCGGCGTCCTCGATCCACTCGGCGATGGTGTGCTTGCCGGCTTCATCGGCCTGCGCGCACAGCTCTCGCACCTTGGCCTGGTTGTCTTCCTGTTTTGGCAGTTCGCGGGTGAAACTGCGGTCGATCTTCAGATAATCCGCGTCGACGTGTTTCAACAACTGGAACGAGTTGAGGCCCGATCCAAACTGCTCCAGCGCGAATGCGCAGCCGTGCCGCTTCAATTGCTCGACGAAATCGCGCGCGGGTTTCAGGCAGGTCATCACCTTGCTCTCGGGCATCTCGAATACCAGCGCGCTGCCGTCCAGCTTGTGCGCCTGCAATTGTTCGCCGATCCAGTTTCCAAGCGTCTCGTCCTGCAGCGAATCTGCCGACAGCTTGACGAACAGTGTGGTCGCCGCCGGCCGATTCTTGCGTTCGGCCAGCACCGTCATGGCGCGCGCGATCACCCAGCGGTCGATCGCGGGAAGTCGCCCGTGGCGTTCCGCGACCGGCAGGAAGAAAGACGGCAATACTTCTCCTGACGTTCCCTGCAGACGCAGCAGCGCTTCGTAGAATTCGCCATCGCCGCCGTGCAGATTGATCACCGGTTGGTAAAACAGCGTAAAGCCGTTGTTGGCGAGCGCCGCGTCGATGCGATCGAGCCATTCGCGTTCCTTGGCGGCGTCGGCTTTTTCGGTCGCGGCCGGATCGTGGATATCGCAGCGATTGCCGCCTTGCGATTGCGCGCTGCGCAGCGCGTGGCTGGCCTGCGCCAGCAGCGTTTGCGTATTGGCGTTTTTCTCGCCCAAGAGGCTCCCGCCAACGCTGGCGGTAAGGCTTACCGAGCGCCCGCCCGCCTCGACGATCCTTTCTTCGATGCCGGCGCGGATCGCCTCGGCGATGTGCAGCACTTCATCGTGCGGGCGGCTGGCCAGCAGCACGCCGAAGGCGTCTTCGCCAATGCGGCCGGCGTTGTCGCGCATGCCCAGATTTGCATTGATCGCCTCCGCCATCGCGCGCAGCAATGCATCGGTGCCGGCGATACCGACCGCTTCGTTGACGGTCTGGAAATCATCCGGTTCCAGCAACAGCAATGCCTGATCCCTGCCACCCTGCACCGTGGCGGAGACCGCATGATCGATCGCGCCGATAAAATGCGAACGGTTGTACAAACCGGTCAGGGGATCGCGCGACTTCAATTCGTCGAGTTGGCGGGCAAGTTCGGGATTCACATCCTGACGCCGGAACACGATTTGCAGGCAGGCCTCACCTTCGTAGCTTGCCGAGGCGAATTCCATCACCGCATCGAAGCTGGAACCGTCCGCGCGTTGCGCGGCGAGTTCCAGCCGCGGCGGCGGTTTCTCGCCGCGCGACAGGCGTTTCAGCAGATCGCGAAAATCGGACGTATGCGCCGGTGCGATCAAATCGAGCAGGGTCAGGCCTTCCACGTCCTCGAAATCCTCGAAGCCGAACATTTCGAGATACGCGCGGTTGGCGCGCACGTGTGTGCCTTCGTGGATATAGGCGACCGGATCGCGCGAGGAATCCAGCAGCGAATCGCAGCGCCGCTCGGATTCGCGCAATGCCGCTTCCAGGCGCCGTACGCTGCGACGCGTGGTGAGCGCATCCAGTTCACGGCGCACGACTGCCTGGATTTGTTCCGGCCGGTTGCGCAGCGCGATGCCGCGGGTGCCGGTGGAAAAAATCTGTGCGACCAGATCCTCGTTGACCCGGCTGGTGAGCGCCAGCAGCGCCATGTCCGCGCCGCTGGCCTCGATGGCCTTGGCGATGCCGGCGTAGGCGATGTCGCGCGACTCCGGATTGGCGAGCACGAGATCGGGGTTGAGTGTCTCCAGCGCGGTGGCGAATTCCTCATCGCTGGTGACACGTTGCGGGCGCACCGCGATGCCGCCGTTGCGCAGCACGCTGATGACCTGCTCGGCGTCCTCGGCGGCGTCCTCGACGATGATGATCCGGGTGACGGGGTCCTGCATCATTGGCAAGCGCTCGTTTGTCAGGGTCTATTCGCTGTGGGCCAAAAAGGAGTCGCGTTGCTCTCGCAGCGGCTGCCAGACAAGGCGCGGCCATTTGACTCACAGTGAACAGACCCCGTGCGCGATCATTCAGGCCGCGCGGTGGTTATGCCCGTTTGTACTCCATTGAACCCGGTATTTCCAGCATGTGACATTTTTTTGCGATCATCCCTGATAGCGGGGATCACACAGCAGCCATTCATGGCTGCACTCCTATTTTTTCTGCGGTCATCCTGATCGCAATTATCAAGAAACCGCCAATTGGGACTGCATCCCATGGCCCGGCGATTTCAAACCGGTGTCTTGGATGCTTCGCCGGCGATCTCGCGCACCAGACGCGGCACCAGATAGCCGGGCAGCCGCGCCTGCAATTCGTCGCACAACACCCGGGCGTGGGCATCGTCAACCTCGAAATGCGCCGCGCCCCGCACCCGATCCATCTGGTGCAGGTAATAAGGCAATACGCCGATCTCGAACAGCCGTTCCGACAATGCGGCCAGCACGCCCGCATCGTCGTTGATTCCGCGCAACAGCACCGACTGATTAAGCAGTGTCGCGCCGGCGTCGCGCAAGCGCGCACAGGCATCGCCTACCGGGTTGTCCAGTTCGTTGGGATGATTGGCGTGCAGCACGATCACGCATTGCAGCGGCAGCTCCGACAGCCACGCGCAAAGTTCGCCGTCGATCCGCTCCGGCAGCACCACCGGCAGGCGCGTATGGAGTCGCAAGCGCACAACATGCGGAATCGCGCGCAGCGAATCGGTCAGCTCCGCCAGCTTGCGGGTGGCGAGCACCAGCGGATCGCCGCCGGAGAGGATCAACTCGTTGACACTCGCATCCTCCCGCAAATAGGCGAGCGCCTCGCGCCAACCATCGGCGGCGGCGATGCCTTGCGCATACGGGAAATGCCGGCGGAAACAGTAGCGGCAATTAATCGCACAACTTCCGGCCGCGATCAACAGCGCGCGGCCTGCATACTTGTGCAGAAGGCCATGCGCGGCGCGCGCGGCAAGATCGCCGACCGCGTCGGTGGTGAATCCCGGGTGCTCGTCGAGTTCGGCCAACTGCGGCAATACCTGCAGCAGCAGCGGATCACGCGGATCGCCGCGGCGCATCCTTGCCGCGAATCCGCGCGGCACCCGCGTCGTGAAACCGGCATCGGTTACCGGCAGGCCATCGGCGAGATGCTCAAGACCGAGCAGGCGCAGCAATTCGCGTGGATCGCCGATCGCCTCGCGCAGCGATTGGCGCCAGTCGGGCAGGCTGCGAGCCGGCTGCGTATCGAGGCTGGTTGCGGGTATCATGGGCGGTCTTGATCCGGCGCGCCGCGCCGACAAGCGCAATATTCTAGCCGCTGCCGGTACTCCAGGCGGCTTTTTGATATTTGCGATCAAGGATGATCGCAGAACCCGGAGCAAGCAATGGCGACTTACGGCCTCAACGACGTCAAGAACGGCTTGAAGATCATTGTCGACGGCGACCCCTACACCATCGTCGGCGCGGAGTTCATCAAGCCCGGTAAGGGCCAGGCCTTCACCCGCATCAAGATACGCAATCTGCGCAACGGCCGCGTCACCGAGAAGACGATGAAGGCGACCGACTCGGTGGAAGGCGCCGACGTGGTCGATACCGACATGCAATACCTCTACAACGATGGCGAGTTCTGGCACTTCATGCAGCCGGACAATTACGAGCAGCACACCGCAGACAAGAGCTCGGTGGGCGAGGCAGCGCAATGGCTGAAGGGCGAGGAGGGGTGCATCGTCACTTTGTGGAATGGTGTGCCGCTGTCGGTGACGCCGCCCAATTTCGTCGAGTTGAAAATCGCGCAGACCGACCCCGGCGTGCGCGGCGACACCTCCGGTGGCGGCGGCAAGCCGGCTAAACTGGAAACCGGCGCGGTGGTGCGGGTGCCGTTGTTCGTCAATCAGGACGAAGTCATCAAGGTCGATACACGCACCGGCGAATATGTCGGCCGGGTGAAGTGACGTACGAGAAAATTCTTGGCGGAAAAAACATCCAGTGAAATTGATCTGCTGATCTGCGCCCGCTGGGTGATCCCGGTCGAGCCACACGGCGCGGTGCTGGAACACCACGCGGTCGCGGTCGATGGCGGCAACATCATCGCGCTATTGCCGATCGCCGAGGCAAATCAAAAATACGCAGCGCGCGAAAACCTTGTGTTATCCGGACATGCGCTGATCCCGGGGCTTGTCAACGCACATACCCACAGCCCGATGACACTGCTGCGCGGGCTTGCCGATGACATGCCTCTGATGGCGTGGCTGCGCGATCACATCTGGCCGGTCGAGACCAGGGTGATGAGCGCGGAGTTCGTCCGCGATGGCTCGGAACTTGCGATCGTGGAGATGTTGCGCGGTGGCACCACAACCTGCAACGAGAATTATTTTTTCCCGGATGCCTTCGCCGCCGCCTGCAAGCGCATGGGTTTCCGCGCGATCGTGGGGTTGCCGATCGTCGAGTTCCCGAGCGCGTGGGCCGCGACACCCGACGAATATTTCGAGCGCGCGCTGGCCGTGCATGACGAGCTGAAGGGCGAGCCGCTGTTGTCTTGCGCATTCGCGCCGCACGCGCCCTATACCGTGTCCGATGAAAGTTTCGCGCGCATCCGCACCTTGTCCGATCAGCTCGACTTGCCCGTGCATCTGCACCTGCACGAGACCGCGCGGGAGGTGGAAGAAGCGCGCCGCGAGCACGGCGCACGCCCGTTTGCGCGGATGCAAGGCCTCGGTCTGATAAACGATCGCCTGATCGCGGTGCATATGACTCAATTGCTTGATTCCGAAATCGCAGCTTGCGCCGAGGCCGGCGCATCGGTGGTGCATTGTGCGGAGTCGAATCTGAAGCTGGCTTCGGGGTTTTGTCCGGCGGAGAAACTGCGCCGCGCAGGCGTTAATGTCGCGATCGGCACCGACGGCTGCGCGTCCAACAACGATCTGGACATGTTCGGGGAACTGCGCACGGCGGCGTTGCTCGCGAAAGGTGTCGCCGATGATGCCAGCGCGTTCGATGCGGCCTGTGCGCTGCGCGCGGCCACACTCAACGGCGCGCGCGCGCTGGGTCTGGGTGACAAGATCGGTTCGATCGAACCCGGCAAACAGGCGGATCTCGCCGCCGTGCGCATGGACCTG
The DNA here is from genome assembly GCA_039923855.1 of Rhodanobacteraceae bacterium. GTDB lineage: Bacteria > Pseudomonadota > Gammaproteobacteria > Xanthomonadales > Rhodanobacteraceae > 66-474. The sequence continues at coordinate 6,593 of JBDTBW010000021.1, forward strand.
CCGGAGATGCAACCGGTCTATCATCCTATCTCGCAGCTCATCTACGCGGCTTCGCGGCGGCAGGTGAGTGATGTGTGGATCGCCGGGAAGCATCATCTGTTCGATGGCGCATTGCCCGCTGTCGATCTCGACGCACTGCATGAAAAGACCGCGCGCTGGCGCGACCGGATCTCGGCGATTTGATGTCATGACGCAAACCAAAGCCAATGTCAGCACCGAAGAGCTTGCCCGTTTTGGCAAGCTCGCGTCGAGATGGTGGGACCCAGACGGTGAATCGCGTCCGTTGCACGACCTTAACCCTGCGCGATTGGCCTGGATTTCCGACCGCGTTGCGTTGCGCGATGCGCGCGTGGCGGACATCGGTTGCGGGGGCGGAATCCTTTCCGAATCGCTGGCGCGGGCGGGCGCACGGGTGACCGCGATCGACCTCGCACCGGAATTGATCGACATCGCCGCGTTGCATCTGCACGAATCCAATCTGCAGGTCGATTACCGGTTGTGTTCATCGCAACAACTGAGCATCGACGAACCGGCTAGCTTTGACGCGGTGTGCTGCATGGAACTTATCGAGCACGTGCCCGATCCCGCCGCGTTGATCGCCGACCTTGCGGCGCTGGTGAAATTGGGCGGTCGCGTTTTCTTGTCCACGCTCAACCGCACACCCGCGGCGTTTGCGCTGGCGATCGTCGGCGCCGAATACATTGCGCGACTGCTGCCGCGCGGCACCCATAACTACGAACAATTCCTGCACCCGTCGGAACTGGCGGGGCTGCTGCGCGGGGCCGGACTGGACCTCGATGAGATCGCAGGACTTGCCTACAACCCATTGACCAGAAAAGCTCATACGACTGGCCGTACCGACGTCAATTACATGATCTGTGCGCGCAAACCACTATGACCGGGCCGGTCCTGCCGCAGCCGCTGGCTGGCATGTTTTTCGATCTCGACGGCACTCTGGTGGACAGCGCGCCGGATTTGCACCTTGCGCTGTCGATGTTGTGCGCGGAGCAGGGCGCCTTGGTTCCCGATTACAACAGCGTGCGCGAGGTGACCTCGCGCGGTGCGCGGGCAGTGATGGCTACCGCGTTTGCGTCTCAAGGTCGGGAATTCATTGACGGGTTACTGCCGAGATTTCTCGACCTGTACATGCACACCGGATTCGTGCACACGCAAGCATTCCCCGACATCGACGCGCTGTTGGACAAGCTCGAGGCGCGCGGCATCGCCTGGGGCGTCGTCACCAACAAGATCGGCGCGCTCACCGATCCGTTGCTGAAACGGTTGGGCTACGCCGAGCGCGCGGCGACGGTCGTCAGCGGCGATACCCTGCTGCAGCGCAAACCCGATCCGGCGCCGGTTTTGCACGCCTGCGCGCAGGCCCGTATCGAACCCGCGCAATGCGCCTTCGTCGGCGACGACCCGCGCGACGTGCAAGCCGGGCGTGCCGCGGGCGTGTACACCATCGCCGCGGGATGGGGTTATCTCGATGGCGCCGATCCGCGCGCGTGGAATCCCGATGCGGTTGCGGATACGGCAAAGCTGCTCGCCGATTGGCTGGCATGACAGACACCGCACTGGAGCATTGGTTGCGCGACTGGCGCGCCGCGCATCCGCAACTCGAATCCGCGTGGGTCTTTCTGCGCGAGGGCGACCGCACGTTTTACGGAGCGTTCGCCGCCTTGGAAAGCGAATGGTTGGAAGCGGTTTATGCGATCCGCGAGTCGCAGGTCGCCGCGGCCAAATTGCAATGGTGGCGCGAGGAATTGCGGATGGCGCAAGACGCCCACGCGCGACATCCATTGACGCAGGCATTGTTCGGCAATGCGCGTTCCCGCGCGATTTCGCCGACGTGGTGGGAGCAAACGATCGCCGCGGCGCTGGCGCGCCTCGACGTGCCGCCGGCGCCGGACTTTGCGGCGCAACTCGCGCAGGCGCAACCGTTGCATGGCGCACTGGCGCGTATCGAAACCGCATTGTGGTTCGGTGCCCACGCCGATCCGGCGCGCGCGCAGCGCGTCGCGTCGCTGGAATACTTGATCGCCGCGTTACGGCAACTGCCGCAGGAATTGGCGCATAACCGTTCACCGTTGCCGATGAACCTGCTGGCGCGACACGGTTTGACGCAGGCTTCGCTCGGCGAAGACTCTGGCGCACGGCGCGCGGCGCTGCGCGATCAGGCGCATGCCTTGCGGCAGGCGATTGACGAAGCGGCTAAACTTGTCGGTCCGCTATCGCTGTTCCGCGGTGTGCAGACGCGGCAGGAAACTCACGCGCTGCGTGCAGCCGAGCGCGCGGCCGATCCGTTGCACGTGCTGCACGGTTCGCAAAACGAATTGCGCTTGTTGTTCGATGCGTGGGGCGCGGCGCGCGTGTGGCGTGGTCTCCAAAAGGATTCATGATGCAAAAATCGGATCGCCAATCCATGCCATTGCCTGACGTCGCCGCCGGTCTGCATCCGGATCATGCCGGCGCGCTGGACTGGGTGGGCATGGACGGCATCGACTTGCCGCTGCGTTATGTAGACGGGCAGAGCGGCGTGCTGACCGCGCCGGCCCGGGTATCGGTGCAAGTCGATCTGGCCGATGCCAGCGCCCGCGGTATCCATATGTCGCGGCTTTATCTGTTGCTCGAACAAACACTCGCGAAACAACCGCTGACGCCATCAGGTTTGTGCAGCCTGTTGCATGCGATGCTGGCCTCGCACGCGGAGTTGTCCACGCGTGCCCGGCTGCGCATCGAGTACCAACATCTGTTGAAGCGCTCGGCGCTGGTCAGTGCCAATGCCGGTTGGAAGGCGTATCCGGTCACCGTCGAGGCCAGCCTTATCGATGGCCATTTCGCGCTCGCGCTGGACTGCGAAGTGCAATACGCCTCGACCTGTCCGGCTTCGGCCGCGTTGTCGCGACAGGCCAACCAGCAGCGCTTCGATCAGGATTTCGCCGACGCCGTACCGACGCATCATGCCATTCGCGAATGGCTGGGCAGCGAACGCGGCATGGCCGCCACGCCGCACGCGCAGTGCAGTACCGCGCGGGTACACGTGAAACTCGCGCCCGGTTTCGAGTTGCCGGTAGTGGAATTGATCGATGCGGTCGAGGGCGCGCTGCGCACGCCGGTGCAGACTGCGGTCAAGCGCGAGGACGAGCAGGCATTCGCGCGATTGAATGCGGAGAACCCGATGTTTTGCGAGGACGCCGCGCGGTGCATCCGCAGCGCGCTGGATGCCGATCCGCGCATCGCGGATTACCGCATCGTCCCCACCCACCACGAAAGCTTGCACGCGCACGATGCGGTGGCGGTGGTGAGAAAACGCCAAAACTATGACCCCAAAACATCTGGATAAATATCAGTCCGTCATTCCTGACGCGGCGCAGCCGCGATCCGGAATGACGATTTCAAAGAATACGGCTTGCTCGGATATTCCTAATTTTTATCTAGTTTGTGGTGAAATTCGAGCCAATTATAAAGAGCGACCTGATTAGCCCTGAACCTCAGTCATAAAAATTGCACGCCAAGCGCAACGCCAGCTCTGGGTGAGGTTTGCAGAGCATCATCGCACGCGCCAACCGCGGCAACATCTCGCGCAATCGAAACCGGCG
>JBDTBW010000022.1:0-13583 GCA_039923855.1 Rhodanobacteraceae bacterium
AACCATGAAGCCCATAAGTTGGCCTTGCCGTTCGACAGCGCTCATGCCATTGACTCCTTCTCATTTGGGAAAAGTGTACTCCCATTTGGTCAGTCGATCAATCCTGGCACGCGAACGGCCAGATCAAGCTCGCACCAGCATCTGCAGGCCGCACTGCGTCATGGGGGAGTGCCCCGCGACATTGGTTGATGAGACGCTGGACGCGGTACGTCAGATTCTGGAATGAATCTGCCGGCTTTGCGTCCGCGCCGATGGCGCCGGCGAGTGGCGAACGAGATCAACCGCGCGGCTGTTTCGATAGCCTGATCCGATCAGCGCTGAGTCTGCTGGCGTGGATTGCCCGAGCGAGCGTTGGCAAGGGGCCCGGTATCGCTCTTTCGATCTTGACGCGTCGATTTCGCGACATTCCGTTACGCTTGGTTGTGTATACCCGCGGCGCGTCAAATCAATGCAAAGTCGCTGGCGCGCCGCAGCACTTCTTGAATTTCCTGCCGCTGCCACACGGACACGGATCGTTCCGGCCAACTTTGGGATTCGATCGGACATTCGACGTCGAGACGACGGGCGCGGCGGACGTCTCCCTGCAAGGCTGCCAGTATCGGTAAATCTCGGCTACTGCCGCCGGGATTTCCTGCGCGAGTTGTTCGCGCTGTTCCCGGGTACGGGTGAGCGCATCTTCTTCGGTAGTCACGTCTTCCGAGCCGAGCAGATGAATCGGCCGCAACACCTGCACCATGCCCGCGTCATCGAAGAGGGGTTGCCAATCTTTTCGAGTCAGCGCGATACCTTGTATGAACGCATGCGCCCACATCTCGCCGTCGAGATGCTCTCGTGATTCGTCGGGAAACTTCAACGTGTCGAACATGGGATCGAATGCATCAGGATCATGCTGAAGGCTCCAAACGATGCCGTTCATGTGTCGCATGATCAGCGTCAGAATGCGCTGAGCCTGCTCAATGTTTTCATAAGTTGGAGAATCGTCTTCGGTCGAACCCCAAACGCCTGGTAGCCACCGACTTGGCATGACTGCTATGGGTCCGACGACGATCGCTGTGAGGTAACCATCGAGTCCGCTCATGGGTAGCGCCTCTTCCGATACCAGATCGGAAAGCAGAAATTGATCGAGCTCTTCGAGTTCCTCGTCCGAAAGCGGCGCCATGCTTCGCAGCGGATTGGATAACAAGGCAGGCATGGTTAGCAAGCAAGAATGTACGGGGTGTTGAATTGTACGTCAGGTCGGTAGCCAACTCAGGAGCAATAGCCGTTGGGAATGAACTGACTGATGAAGATCGCGCGGCGAACATTGCCGCGCTGTGTCACGGCGGGCGGCTGTTTTCTTCTTATGAGGTGGTCGCGGACGTGCGCGTTTGGATCATCACTGAGGCAGACCGCGACCACACGACCATTCTGTTGCAGGGGGGAGTATTGATGATGATGCGAACCATGAAAGCGACTCGCGCCACTTGGTAGAATTGAATCGACCAGGCATCTGTGTGATCGACGCCGCGTGCCAGCGAACCCCCGCAGCAGTCAACAGCGAGTCGACCACTCTAGCTCTGGCTTATCGGCCTGCGAAGCGTCGAATCGGTTCCAGCACCGGTGCTCCGTTATTCGAAGGCGGCAGAGCCGGGCGGCTGCCGTTTGACTGACGCGACAATTTTACTGCTTGCATTATATATCCGAACAGGTATAATTTATGTCTGAGAAACGCAAGCTTCTGTATTGGGAAGGCTCCTCGAAGAAGGACTTCAAGGAGTTCCCAATTCCTGTGCAGAAAGACATGGGCGTCGCGTTGACCGTCGTGCAGTTAGGCCGAACGCCCGAGTCGGCAAAGCTCTGGAAGGGGCTCGGCTCGGGGGTCTATGAGTTGGTGGAAGATCATCGAGGCGACACTTTCTGCGCGGCCTATACCGCGCGCCTAGGCGATGCGGTGCATGTGCTGCATGCGTTTCAGAAGAAATCCAAATCCGGTACCGCTACCCGCAGCCGGATGTGGACTTGATCGAGAGACGGTTAATAGCAGTGCTCGCCCGATACGGGTTGAGCGGGAGATCATGATGTCACGCAAAGGCATTTCCCCAGGCACCCACAACGTGCTGGTTGACCTCGGCTTAAACGATGCGGAAGAGCTTTCGGCAAAGGCTGTCCTCGCAGTCAAGCTCAATGACCTGATCGACAAACGCGGCCTCAGCCAGACCGAAGCCGCCGACATCACCGGCATGACGCAGCCCAAGGTGTCCCATGTTCGTCGCTACAAGCTGCAGAACATTTCGCTAGAACGGTTGATGCAGGCGCTGGTATCGCTCGACCAGCATGTCGAAATCGTCGTGCGACCTGAGCGCGGCGCGCACAGGGCAGGCATCACGGTGGCAGCCTGATGAGCTCGATTGCATAAGATGGGATCACGATGAAGTTTGCTATGGAGACCTCAGCGATGGTCTGTTCGAGAACCTGATCGTGTTCGTGTGCCAACGCCTGCTCGGGATTTCCATGATGCGAGCACGGTAAGAGGCGCAGTCTCCGGCGTCCTGCGATCGGTGGCATGGCAGGTTGATTTGACCTCCGAATTGTTAGTACCCACTGTTGTACCCAGCGAAGCTTTCGCGCTCAATAAACCCATATGTGTCAATACTTTCACTCGGCATTCAAGATACAGGTCCAGAATTTAGAGTGATCCTTTCGCGGCACTCTGAAAAGCCACTTCCATGCGGTCGTGCGGCATTCCAAATTGGATAAATTGTCCAATTTGGCTAGAATGGAATCTACGGTCTTTGTGGAGATCTCGCATGCGCACGCGCGAAACGCTCGAGGAGGTTCTGGACCTCACCGGTGCGGATACACCGGTGCATTCGGCGTCCGCCGTCAAGAACGGGTGGGGCCGGATCGTCGAAGGGGCGGTCCGCCACGGCGAGGTGATCGTGACCAATCACAGCCGGCCCGAGGTGGTGGTCATTGATGTGGGGGTTTATGCGGATCTGGTGCGCCGCGCCCGTGCGAAGGATCCCCTGGAAGTGCTGCGGGCCGACTTCGATCACCGGTTCGCCGCGCTGAATACCCGCGCGGGCGCAGACAAGCTGCGCAAAATCATCGCGACAGGCATTCCCGCGGCAAGCCCCCGGAAGGCGGTCCGCACATCAGGTAAGCGCGGTTTGATGCGATGACCGCAGCGGCACGGCGGCCGACGCTGCTGGTATTGGCAGGAGTAAATGGCGCCGGCAAGAGTTCGGTTGCAGGTGAGCGATTACGTGCGGCGGGATTGGATTATTTCAATCCTGACGAGGCGACCCGCAGGCTGCGCGATTCGGGCTGGCGCGAAGCGGAAGCCAATGAGCAGGCGCGGTGCTTCGGTCGTGACCAGCTGAAGGCCGCCATCAGCGACGGCAGCAACTTCGCAATCGAAACCACCTTGGGCGGTCGGACCTTGCCGGCGCTCATCGCCCAAGCGTGTGCAACGCACGAGGTGACGATCTGGTTCGTGGGCCTGGACTCGCCTGAGCGCCATATTGCACGCGTTGCGGCGCGGGTGTCGCAAGGCGGCCACCCCATACCCGAGAGCAGGATACGCGAGCGCTGGGATGCCGCGCGCAAGAACTTGATTGCGCTGCTGCCGCGTGTGCACGCGTTGTGGGTTTACGACAACAGCGAAGAGTGCGCTGACGGTGCTTCTGCAAATCCAATTCTGATCCTGCACTACAAGGCAGGGCGGATCGTTGCTCCGTCGGCGAACCGAATTCAAGCGACGCCCGAGTGGGCTAAGCCTATCGTTGAAGCGGCCATGCGAATTGCGAGTAACAGGCGCAAGGGGGAACTTTGGGTTCCAAGAGAGGTCGCCTGAGTGCATTTTGCGCAACAACCTTCATGGCGACGTTACTTCAGGAGCAGCCTCCCAGAACCTCGGGAAGCGGGCGCTCTAACGGAGTGCACCATGCACCAGGACCATCCCAGAGCCTCGTCGTAGATCCCGCGCAGTGTCCATTGGCGTCGGCTGGTCCGATCTCACGGATGACGTTCGTGCGGATGCTCCTCGCGCAAGGCGACCTCGTGAATCTGCTGGAGCTCGCGCTGCAGTGCCTGCGGATCGAGACGATCCAGCGGCAGTGCCAGCACACGCTCGAGGGATATCAAGCACGCTTCGTCTGCGGGGCAGGAATTCGCTTAAACCTGTTTTGGTTGAGAAAGCCCCGTCAAAAGTGTAGGATTAAATCCTACAATCTTTCGCTGGAGGTTCCGCATGCGCTCCACTCAACAATTCAGCATCACGCTTCCGAACGAAATGGCCGAGGTGGTGAGAGCCAAGGTTGCCGGTGGCGAATACGCCACCGAGAGCGAAGTGATTCGCGACGGTCTTCGGTCGCTGCTGGCGCGCGATCGGGCTGTAGAGACTTGGTTACGTGAGACCGTGGCACCGGCTTACGATGCCATCAAGGCCGACCCCTCGCGCGGGATTCCTCTCGCCACGGCTCGCGCGCGGCTTGCAGCCGAGCGCCGTAAGGCTACTGCCAAGCGGTGAAAACCTACCATGTTGTCATCACTCCCGAAGCGATTGAACAGCTTCGTGCGATCGAGCGTTACATCGCTGCGGCGTCGGGATACCCGACGATTGCGGAACGCTACGTCGACGCGCTGATGACCTATTGCGAATCGCTCGACACGTTCCCCGAGCGCGGCACGCTGCGCGACGACATTCGTCCGGGTCTGCGCCTTGTCCCGTATCGTGACAGCGCGGAGGTAGCATTCACGGTCACCGGGAATCAGGTGGGGGTCGTCGGCGTGTTCTACGGTGGTCAGGATTACGAAACCGCTTTGCATGGCGATGCTGCAACTAGAAGGACGTGACAGGACGCGGTCGCTATCATCAAGCCAATCACCTACGGGTTGAGCGGGAGATCATGATGTCATACAAAGGCAGTTTCCTAGGCACCAACAATGTGTTGGTTGACCTCGGCTTCGACGATGCGGAAGAGCTTTCGGCAAAGACTGTCCTCGCAGTCAAACTCAATAACTTGAGCCGGGGCTGACCATCCTTGATGCCTCGTTTCCTAGGACAGTCCCTAAACTTTTATATGCGTCAACATCATCGCACCACATTCAAGATACAGGTGCAGAACATCGAATGAGTGGCACGCACGTCTCTGGAACCTTGTTCATCGTCGCCGCGCCATCCGGCGCCGGCAAATCCACGCTCGTGAACGCTCTGCTGGCGCGCGAGCCGGGAATCATCTTGTCGATCTCGCATACCACACGGCCGCCGCGGCCGGGCGATATCGATGGCACGCATTATCACTTCGTCGATCGCGCGGAATTCGAAGGCATGATCGTGCGCAAGGATTTTCTGGAGCACGCGGTGGTGTTCGGAAATCTTTACGGCACTTCCCGCGATGGCGTGCAACGTCAACTCGCCGTCGACCGCGACGTGTTGCTGGAAATCGACTGGCAGGGTGCGCGCCAGGTGCGCGCGGCGATGCCAAATTGCGTGAGCATTTTCATCCTGCCGCCTTCACGCTTTGAGCTGGAGCGCCGGCTGCGCTCGCGCGCGTCCGACGGCGACGCGATTATCGCGCGACGTCTGGCCGAATCACGCGAAGAGATGTCGCACGCGCACGAGTTCGACTGTATCGTGGTCAACGATGTCTTCGATGTCGCGCTGGAACAACTGTGCGCAATCGTGCGCGCGGTGCGCGCGGGCAAACCGCTGCCCGGTGAGCGGCACGAAGCGCTGATCGCGCAGTTGCTGGCAAAGTAGCCGCGAGGTGAATGTCCGAGTCTGAAACCCGTTCGTCCCCGGATCGAGTCCGGGGCAGGCTCTGAGCGCGGGACCGAAGGGCCGGAGTCGAAGGACGATGACGCTTCGACTTCATTCGCTGCGCTCACTACGCTCAGCGCGAACGGTTTTTTCAAACTTGCGCACCGCCAAGAAGCAGAAATGCTTGGCGCATTTGCGCTACTGCGCTAACGTAGCACGCTTATGCCATCCGCCGTTCCATCCATCGCAAACGATGCCGCCAACGCGCTCGTGCAGGTGCGCGATCTGCGCACGCGCCTCGGCGGCAAGGTCATCTTCGATGGTTTGAGCCTGGACGTGCCGCGCGGCAGCGTGACCGCGATTATGGGGCCCAGCGGTACCGGCAAGACCACGTTATTGCGGCACCTGACCGGGCAATTGCGCGGGGATTCTGGTTCGGTGCGTGTAGACGGGCTGGAAGTCGCCGATCTTTCGCGCAATCAATTGTTTACACTGCGCGAGCGCATCGGATTCCTGTTCCAGAACTCCGCGCTGCTGACCGATTTCTCGGTGTTCGAGAACGCCGCGTTCCCGCTGCGCCAGCACGCCGGCCTTCCCGAAGTCTTGATCCGCAACATCGTGCTGACCAAGTTGCAGGCAGTCGGTTTGCGTGGCGCGGCGACATTAATGCCGAGTGAGTTGTCCGGCGGGATGGCGCGGCGCGTCGCGCTGGCGCGCGCGATCGTGTTCGACCCGATGCTGATCCTGTACGACGAGCCGTTTGTCGGGCTCGATCCGATCGCGTTGAATCAGGTGCTGCGCCTGATCCGCACGCTCAATCAGACGTTGGGGATCACTTCCATTCTCGTCGCGCATGAATTGTCGGCGATAAGACAAGTGGCTGATGGTGTGTATCTGATTGCCAATGGCAAGCTGGTCGCGCAAGGCGCGCCTGACCAGCTTGCGCGCGACGACTCGCCGTGGACGCGGCAGTTCTTCGGCGGCGAAGCCGATGGTCCGGTGCCGTTCCATTATCCGGCGCCGGATTATGCGCAAGCATTGGGTTTCGGAGCGGATGCGCAATGAACGCCCAACCGCGCCGCAATTGGTTCTTGCAAGGCATCGGCCAGGTCGGCGAATGCGGTTTGTTTTTCATCGCGATCCTCGTCGCGTTGCCCAAAAGCCTGCGCTACTGGCGCGAGACCTGCCGCCAGGTGTGGTTCGTCGGCGCGATGAGCCTTGTGATCATCATGACCTGCGGCTTGTTTGTCGGCATGGTGCTGGCGTTGCAGTTGTACTACACGCTGTCGATCTTCGGCGGCACCGCCGCGCTCGGCACCGTGGTTGCGCTCTCGCTTTTCCGCGAATTGGGACCAGTCGTTACGGCATTGTTGTTCGCCGGACGCGCGGGCACCGCGGTCACGGCGGAAATCGGCTTGATGCGCGCGACCGATCAACTCGATGCAATGGAGATGATGGCGGTCGATCCCATGGCTTACGTGATCGCACCGCGCTATCTGGCCGGCATCATCGCGATGCCGCTCCTGATGTGCCTGTTCAACGCGCTCGGGATTCTGGGCGGGCACTTCGTCGGTGTGACCTGGCTCGGCGTCGACAATGGAACCTTCTGGGGCAACATGACGTCCACCGTTGATGTGTGGAAGGACATCATCGATGGCGTATGGAAGAGTCTCGCCTTCGGCGCGGTGGTTACGCTGATCGCGGTGTATCAGGGTTACAACGCGCCGCCGACCAGCGAGGGCGTTGCGTATTCGACCACCCGCACGGTGGTGTTTTCGTCGATCGTGATATTGGCGGTGGACTTTGTGATGACGGCTTTTTTGACTTGATGGTGCCATGGCCCAATTTGCACTTACAAACGCAGGCCACGGATGGCCGTCAATGAGCGAGCTTTCAGCGCTGTGCATGACGCCGAGCATCGCAGCGCCAAGCGGGAGCAAGGCGCACATGTCCGAGCACAGGGATGTGCGAGTTCGCGCCGGCCCGCTTGACGCGAGAAGCGCAGGGGTGAGCCGGGGCTCTCGCGCGGCATTGCCGCGCGCAGGCGAATACACGCACAGGGAAGTGCGGGCCGGGAAGCGCTTCAGGATGACGGCTTGCCGTTCGTCTCGCAGACAACACGATGTTGTCGCGACCGTCTTGCCTGCGCGCGGTGGTTTTGGCTACTTTTGCCGAAGCAAAAGTCGTCCGCTCGCGGCAGCGAGCGGAACCAGGATTCCTTGCGATAACGCAGGATCAAAAAGGATTACAAAGTCCATCCGTGGACTTTGCCCTTCGGGCTGGCCTTCGGCTGTTCAAATTCGTTCCAGACGAATTTGTCTCGCGTCGTGGGAATGACGAAATTTAGGATAACTGGTTATGAACGCACGTCCCTCCTACGCCATCGGCACCGGCCTCTTCATTCTGCTGGGTTTTGCCGCGCTCGCGTATCTCGCCACGCAGACCACCTCGGTCGCGAATGTGCATCACGGCGACAGCTACGCGCTGAAGGCGCGTTTCTCCAACATCGGCCAGTTGAAGAACGGTGCGCCGGTCAAGATCGCCGGCGTGCGCGTGGGCTCGGTGCAGTCGATCGCGCTGGAGCGCGGCAAGATGGACGCGCTGGTGACGCTCAGCATCGACAAGAAGTACAACGACATTCCCGACGACAGCGCAGCGGCGATATTCACCAGCGGTTTACTGGGCGACCAGTACGTTGGCCTGCAGCCGGGAGGTTCGCCGGACGCATTGAAGAACGGCGATGAATTGATCTTGACGCAATCGGCAATGCAGCTCGAGGATCTGATAGGCAAGTTCATGCTCAACGGCGGTCCCAAGAGCGGCAGTTCCACGAGTTCGCCAACTCAGCCTGAGCCGAAATCCTCGTCTTCCGGCGGTTGAGCGACGCACACTTTCAGGAGACATCCATGTTGCGCATTTTTCGTTTTGCGTCCATTGCCATGATCGCGGCTTTCGCGTGCGCCGCGCCCGCGTTCGCGGATCAGGCTTCCTCGCCCACGGCCACGCCGCAACAAGTGGTACAGGGCATCGCCGACGATCTCGGCCGCGCACTCGATGGCCATCGCGACGAATTGCGCAAGGATCCGGATCGCCTGATCAAGGTGATCGATGGCATCCTGCTGCCGCATTTCGACGTCGATTACGCGTCCTTGCTTGTGCTTGGCACGCACGCGCGCCAAGCCACGCCGGATCAGCGCGAACGTTTTTCGCGTGCTTTCTACAATTCGATCACGCACCGCTACGCGGAAGGCCTGCTCAATTACACCAAGGGCCGCGTCAAGGTACTTCCGGCCGAAGGTGATTTGAATCCAAGGCGCAGCATCGTGCGCACACAGGTGATGTTGAACGACGGCAAGTCTCTTTCGGTCGATTACGCGTTCCGTAAGACCGCCAGCGGCGACTGGAAAGCCTACGACGTGATCATCGAGGGTATTTCCTACATCACCAATTACCGCAACCAGGTCGATGCGGAAATCCAGAAGGAAGGCATCGAGGGCTTAATCAAGCACCTGCAATCACTGGGCGCCGCGGCGATCGATCAGATGCAGCAACAAGCGAAACAACCGGCAGGCGGTTGATGGCGGCGATGAAGTTGTTCCGCTCAACGAACTCTGACGTGCGTTGTGATAATCCCGATCGCGACACGCTGGCGTTGTCCGGCGCACTGACTTTCGCCACCGCCGCGCACGCGCTGCGCGACGCCGGTCGCGCGCTGGCGGCCGGTGGGCAGACACGGCTTGACCTGACCGGCCTGACCGGCGCCGACAGCGCAGGTCTCGCTTGCGTGCTCGCACTGATCGCGGACGCCAGCCGGGCTGGACGGCGCCTGATCGTTGTCAATCTGCCGGAAGGCTTGCGCGCGCTGGCGCAAGTGTGCGGGGTCGATGAGATGCTCGGCGCAAGGTTATAGCCGGGCATAACGCGCGCCATTCAACCTGATGTCGATGCGGACGCCGGTTCCGAACCCGAAGTCTTGGCGGCCGGTTTCGCCGGAGTAGTCGGAGACGGCGAGGAACCGTCCGACTTGATCCCGTGCGCCTTCTCATAGGCGTGCTGCTGATCCAGCAACTGATCGATGTCGTCGCCGTTGGCGCCGACGCCTTGCAATTGCTCGATCACCGACGCCGGGGGGTTGCCGTGGTAGATCTCGTAGAGGCGCCGCTGGCGGTAGGCGTCGCGCTGGAAAATATACGGGTCATACGCCGACTTCAGGAATTGGTCGGCGGCAAGTCCACGCTCGCGCAGGGTGATGAGATACGCAACGCTGGGCAGGTATTGCGCGTGATAGCGGAAGGAATGTTCGCGCGCGTACCACGACAAGGGATCGAAATAGCTGTCCACCGGCATCCGGAAAATGTCGCGCGCGGTCGATGGGCCGACGAACGGCACCACGATGAACGGACCTTCCGGGACGCCCCAGCGCGCCAGCGTGACGCCGAAATCGGTCTCATCCGCCGGCAGCTTCAACTCGCTGGCGGGATCGAAGAAGCCGAGAAACCCTACCGTGCTGTTGACCGCCAATCGCCCGGTCGTTTTCAAAGCATCCACCGGGTGCGCCTGCAGCACGTCATTGACGATCGTGATGGGCAGGCGCACGTTCGAGAAGAAATTGCTGATCAGTTCGCGGGAGGTCGACGTGGTGACCTTCTGATAGGCGACCGCGACCGGCCGGATCGCCACCTTGTCCAGCTTGCTGTTGAACGCGTAGGATTTGCGGTTGAAATTCTGCAGCGGGTCGTCGGTGCGCGGTGGCGCCATCGCGCAGCCGCTCAGCACCGTAACCGCGGCGATCAGCAATACGCGGCACAGGCGGGGAGCATGGTCGAAACGCATGAAGATTCCGGGAGAGAGCCAGTGACGGCGCAGTTGAAAGTGCGATTCTACATGGTGGCCGGGAAACGCCATTCAAGCGCTTGGGCCGTGATGTGCATGGTCGCCTCGCAAAAAGATCCGCTACGCTGCTAGAATCGACGGGTTTACGAATCCAGAGGCATCGCATGGCACGCATTACCGTGGAAGACTGCCTGAAGGTGGTCGACAACCGTTTTGAACTGGTATTGATGGCGACGCGCCGCGCGCGCCAGTTGGAGAAGGGCGCGGAGCCGGTGATCGACCCGGAGAACGACAAGCCCAGCGTAGTCGCGTTGCGCGAGATCGCCGAGCGCCGCATCGACATGCCCACCATCGACGAGATCGACCGCATCGAGCGCGAGCGCCGCGAACGCGAGGCGCTGGAGTGGGCCGCCACGGAAGTGGATGAGGATATCAAGGGCGGCGACGACCTTTGAGATCCGTAGATTCCGAATGATCTGTTTCGAGGCAGATCATTTCAATCTGAACGAATGAAGTCTTACGATTAGCGTTTGGAGCAGCCTCAAAAGCGTCGCGAGCGAAGGCAGGTTGCGCGCCGCCGGAGCACAGGAACCGGAGTGTACACGTCAGTACATGAGGATTCCTTGGCCCCAAAGCGGTACATCCATGTACCGGGCCTGATCGGAGCATCGCCGGCGCGCGAGATGCCGAGCGCAGCAGCTTTTCAGACCGCTCGCATGATTGACTCTGGCGCTCTGCCTGTCTAGCGTGCGGACATGGCCAAGGCCAAAGCCAGCGCGCAATCCCTGCCGGTGACCGACCCGCCCGCGTCTTCGGCGGCCGGCGAGACCGTCGACATCGATGCGCTCGCCGCGCGCCTCGCCGCTTACCTCCCGTCCGAACAAGTCACCCGCGTTCGTGGCGCTTACGCGGTCGGCGAGCACGCGCATGGCGATCAGAAACGCAGGAGCGGCGAGCCCTATATCACCCATCCGCTGGCCGTGGCGGGCATTCTGGCCGGTCTGCATCTGGACGCCGAGACCATCATCGCGGCGATCCTGCACGACACGCTGGAAGACACGCGCCTTACCCGCGTGCAACTCGAAGCCGGCTTCGGTGCCACCGTCGCCGAATTGGTCGATGGCGTCACCAAGCTGGATCAAGTCGATTTCGCTTCGCGCCAGGAAGCCGACGCGGAAAGCTTCCGCAAGATGCTGCTGGCGATGGCGCGCGACCTGCGCGTGATCCTGATCAAACTCGCCGATCGCCTGCACAATATGCGCACGCTGGGCGCGATGGATCCCGAATCGCGTCGCAGAATCGCGCGAGAAACGCTGGACATCTACGCGCCGATCGCCGCGCGCCTGGGCATGAGCGCGTTCAAGGCGGAATTGCTGGACTTGGGATTCCGCACCCTGCATCCGGATCGCTACCGCGTGATCGCCACGCGCATCCGCAGCGTGCTCGGCAATCGCCGCGAGGCGATGGCCAGGATCGAAGGCGATTTGCGCGCGCGATTGGCCGCCGACGGCATCGATGCACGCGTGGTCAGCCGCGTCAAATCGCCCTACAGCATCTGGTCGAAGATGCGCGCGACGCGCAAACCGTTCGCGCAGTTGATGGACGTCTACGGATTCCGGGTGATCGTGGATTCCGTCGCGCACGCTTATCAATCGCTGGGCTCGGTGCATGCGCTGTACAAACCGGTGGAGGGCCGCTTCAAGGACTTTATCGCGATCCCCAAGGCCAACGGTTACCAATCGCTGCACACCGTGTTGTTCGGTCCGTTCGGTGCGCCGATCGAAATCCAGATCCGCACCAACGACATGGATGCGGTGGCCGAGCGCGGCATCGCCGCACACTGGACCTACAAGGCCGACGCGGGACCGTCCAACAGCGCGCAGTTGCGCGCGCGCGAATGGTTGTCGGCGCTGGCCGATCGTCAGGCGGCGACATCATCCTCGCTGGAGTTCCTCGAGAACGTCAAGATCGATCTGTTCCCGGAAGAGGTGTATCTGTTCACGCCGCGCGGCGATATCCTGTCGCTGCCGAAAAACGCGACCGCGCTCGATTTCGCCTACGCCGTGCACACCGACGTCGGCCATCACGCGGTGGCCGCGCGCATCGACGGCACGCTCTCGCCGCTGCGTGCGCTGCTGGCCTCGGGTCAAACGATCGAGATCATCACCGCGCCCTCGGCCGCACCGAATCCCGCGTGGCTGGACTTCGCGGCGACCGGCAAGGCGCGCACCGCGATCCGGCATTTCCTGAAACGCCTGCAGCACGAGGATGCGGTCGAGTTCGGCCATCGCATGCTCGATCGCGCGCTGGATGCGCTGGGCGCCAGCCTAGATTCGATCCCGGCCGAAGCGCTGGAGCGTTATCTGCACCAGCACAAACAGCGACGGCTGGAAGAGCTGCTCTCCGACATCGCGTTGGGCAACCGGATGCCCGACCAGGTCGCCGCGCAAATGGTCGCGTTGCGTGGTGCGACAGCCGGTACCAGCGTGCCGCGCGCGCGCGAGAAGATCCGCATCACCGGCGCCGAACGCGGCGTATTGAGTTTCGGCAATTGCTGTCATCCGTTGCCCGGTGATGACATCGTTGGTTACCTGTCACCCGGCAAGGGCATCGTGGTGCACCGGCTCGAATGTCCGAACCTGCCGGAGCTGTCCAAGCACCCGGAGCGCCGCGTCGAAATCGAATGGGACCGCGACGTGCAAGGCGATTACCGCGCGCAGTTGCGGATCGAAGTGGTCAACCGCCCCGGCGTGCTGGCGACCGTCGCCGCGGCGATCGCCTCGGCAGGCTCCAACATCGATAACGTCGAATACAGCGAGCGCAGCCCGTTCGCCGCGACCTTGTTGTTCACCATCGAGGTGGGAAACCGCAAACATCTCGCCGACGTGATCCGCCGCGTGCGCCGCACGGGCGTGGTGAACGGGGTTTACCGATATCCAGTTTGAAAGCTGGAGATTAAGGATTAGGGATCGAGGATTGCCAACACGGAAAGTGCCCCGTTTTTTTG
>JBDTBW010000023.1:0-6945 GCA_039923855.1 Rhodanobacteraceae bacterium
CTCCCGCGCCGAAGTCGCGCGTCATCACCAGCGCTTCACGCACGCCGGCCTCCTTCATCGCGGCGGACTCGATATCGCCCGGCTCGATGCGGTAACCGCGCAGCTTGATCTGATGATCGGCGCGGCCATGAAAATGCAGCACGCCGTCATGGAGACTGCCCAGATCGCCGGTGCGGTACATGCGTGAGCCGTCGTCCACGAACGGATCAGGGGTAAGTCTTTCGGCGGTCAGTTCTGGCTGATGCAGATAGCCGTCCGCGACGCCGTCGCCACCGATCCAGATCTCGCCGACTACGCCCGGCGGCTGCGGCTGGCGCGGCTCGTCCAGAACATAGATGCGGGTATTCGCGATCGGCGTGCCCAGCAGCACCGGTCCTTCGCCCGAATGCACGCGCTGCACAGTCGACCAGATCGTGGTTTCGGTGGGCCCGTACAGATTCCACAACTCGCGGCAGTGTGGCAGCACCCGCTCTGCCAGATCTCGTGGCAATTTTTCTCCGCCAACCAAGAGCTTCAGTCCGCGCACGCTCTCGATGCGATCACCGTCCAGCAGTTGACGCAACAGCGAAGGCGTGGTCTGCAACAGGGTCACATCGCGTTCGTGCAGCAACCGGAACAGCGCGTCGGGATCGGCATGATGATGCTCGGTCGCCAGCACGATCCGCGCGCCCACGGTCAAGGGGAGATACAACTCCAGACCCGCGATATCGAACGACAGGGTGGTGACCGCGCACAGCACGTCATCGGCTTCGATCCCCGGGCGCTCGCGCATGCTGGTGAGAAAATTGACGAGATTGCGATGCGCGACGCGCACGCCCTTGGGCTGCCCAGTCGATCCGGAGGTGTACAGCACGTAGGCAATATCCTCGCCGCCAACCGTGGGCAGCGGCGACGCCGGCACCGACGCGGGATCGAGGCCGGTCAGTTCCAATAGCTCGCGTCCTTGTGCGATGGCATCCGGCGTTTGTCCCTCGCTCGACACCAGCACTTGGCGAATGCCTGCGTGTTCCGCCATGTAGCGCAGACGCTCGGCCGGAAATTCGGGATCGAGCGGCACATAAGCCGCCCCGCTTTTCATGATGCCGAGCACCGCGACCAGCATTTCAACGCTGCGCGGCAGACACACACCGACCAGATCGCCGCGTCCGACGCCGCGCGAGATCAGCGTGCTTGCGACGGCGTCGGCATGCCGTTCGAGTTCGGCATAGCTCAACGAACGGTCTTCGCATTCGACCGCGATGCGATCCGGCGTGCGCGCCGCTTGCGACGCTATCAACGCGGGCACGCTCGCGCCGCGATCATATTCGCGCGCGGTTGCATTCCAGTCATGCAACACCACGTCGCGTTGCGCATCGGTCAGCAACGGCAACGCCGCCAACGCGATGCCGTCATCGGCCGCGGCCGCGCCCAGCAATGTTTCGTAATGGCCGATCCAGCGGCGGATGGTCGGTTCATCGAACAGTGCGGTGAGATAGTGCAGATCGAGCGTCAGGGTTTTACCGCTGTCGTTGAGGTTAAAGAAAAGCTCCCTCGACAGCGCCGCCTTGGCGCAGTCGCGCAGGCTGTAATCGAGCCCGGTGAACGCAAGCCGCGGAACCCGCGGGTTGAGGTTGAAAATGACTTCGGCCAGCCGGCGGCCGCTGCCGCGGGTCACGCCCAACTCGTGCAGCAGGGTTTGCAGGGTGATGTCCTGATGCTCGGAGGCGTCGAGCAGAGCGCGATGGGTCGCGCGCGCGAGTTCGCCGAACGGCATCTGTCCCGGCACCGACAACCGCAACGGCAACGTGTTGACGCCGTCGCCGATCAGATGATCGCTGCCCGCCAATGCCTGGCCAGCGAACGGAATGCCGATCGCGAAATCGTGTTGGCCGGAAAGCCTCGCCAGCCATACGCCGAAGCCGGCCAATAGCAGGCTGTAAAGGGTGACGCCTTCGCGGCGTGCGCGTTGGCGCAGGCCGGCGATCATATCTTCGGAAAATTCGTGACGTACTGTCGCTGCGCTCAGATCGGGCACCGGGACCGCCTCATTGAATTGCCGATCGGCCGGCAGCAACAAGGCCTCCGGAATCGCCGGGTAGATGCGCTTCCAGTAATTTTTTTGCAGCGAAGCATCACCGCCCGCGCGGCGCGCGCGCTCGGTCAGCACGTAGGCGCGATAGGATTCCGCCGGCGCCAGTTCCGGCTGGTGACCTGCAACAAACGCGTTGTACGCCTGCGCGAGTTCGTCCAGGAAAACCGCCTCGGACCAGCCGTCGAATACCAGATGGTGCGCCACCACCAGCAGCGCGTGACGTTCCGGCGCCAGACGCAGCAGTTGCGCGCGCAATAGAGGCGCGCGGGTGAGATCGAACGGCTGGCGTACCATCGCGGCGCAGTGCGCGTCCAACCTCGCCTCCGCGTCGACGCCGGAAAGATCGACGAATTCCGCAGCCAGCGATTGCGCCGCGCCTATGTGCTGGGCGCTGCCGTCTTTCGCGAACGACAGCGCAAAGGCTTCATGGCGACGGGTGATGAAAGCCAGGGCGCGCTCCAGCGCGGCTCGATCGAGCGCGCCGTCCAATGTAAGCAACAGTGATTCGTTGAAGGCGAGATTGGACTTGCCGCCGAATTGACAGGTGACCCATTTCTCCAGTTGCGCATCGGTCAACGGGACATCGGCGGGGAGTTCGGCTTGAGGTTGCGCCGCCAACGTCGCAACGGCCCCCGAACCGGATGCAGTCGATCCGGATTTGCCCGATTGCCGCGCAATCGTGGCGTCAGTTCCATTTGTCTCCGCAACGCGGGGCGTCAATACGCCGGCGCCCAGCAACTCGTCGACGACGCTCTCTATACGCGTCGCGATCGCATCGGCCTCAGCGTCGCCATGCGCTTCGCTCAGGAAGCCATTGAATTGTTCATAGACATGCAGCCCGCGCTCGCGCAGCGCGTAATAAAACAGACTGGCGCAAGGCTGGTCGGTGTCCACCGACACGCGCCACAGCGAACTGGCGCCAATCGCGTTCAATGGCGCGGCGCGCTTGCCGAAGAAATGATTAAGGCGTTCGACCAATGCCGCGGTGCGCTGGTTGAGCTCGCGCTGCAACGCCGGACCGCGCTGCTTCAGGTGCTCCAACGAAGCTTTCGCCGCAGCCAGCGCCAGCGGATGCCGCACGAAGGTGCCGGCGAAATAGGTCACACCCGCTTCCGGATAGCTGTCATCGCCGAAGCGCCAGTCTCCGCCGTCGAGCGCGTCCATCCACTTCGCGCTGCCGGCGATCGCGGCGAATGGCAGGCCGCCGCCGATGATCTTGCCGTAAGTGGCAAGGTCGGCGCGCACACCGTAGAACTCCTGCGCGCCGCCCTGGGCGACGCGGAAGCCGGTGATCACCTCATCGAAGATCAGCGCGCAGCCACCGGCGTCGCACAGTGGCCGCAACCGCTGCACGAATCCGCGCGGTTGCAAGGTCGGGTTGCGGCTCTGCACCGGCTCGATCATCACCGCGGCCAGTTCGTGGGCGCGTTCGCCGATGATGCGCAACGCTTCGTCGCTGCCGTAATCGAGCACCAGCACGTTCTCGACCGCGTTCGCGAGGATGCCGGGCGCGGCGGCGATCGAGCGCAACGCGCGCGTGCCGCGCACGATCACCTCGTCGAAGATGCCGTGATAGGAATCCTTGAAAATCACGATGGTCTTGCGACCCGTCACCGTGCGCGCGATGCGCATGGCGCCCATCACCGCCTCGGAGCCGGTGTTGCAGAATGCGACGCGCTGCATGCCGGTCATGTCGCCGATCAATTTCGCGACTTCGGCGGTGAGCGGATGCTGCGGGCCGATCTCGTAGCCGGCGTGGATCTGCGCGCGCAATGCCTGCGCGATGAACTCCGGTTGATAGCCCAGGAAGTTGGAACCGAACCCATTCAGCACATCGATGTATTCGTTGCCGTCCAGATCCCACAGGCACGCGCCTTGCGAGCGCTCGACCACGATCGGATAAACCAGTTCCTTCCACAACGGATTGAAGCCGGTGACCACGCGCGGGTCGGCCATCAGCTTTCTATGTTGCTGGCTGAAGGCTTTTGATTTTGCGGTGCGCGCGCTGTAGCGCTGCGTGAAAGCGTCCAGCCACGCGCGTTGCTTCGGCGTGATGTCGCCATGGCGTCGGGTGACGATCCGCGCCGAGGCACCGAACGGACGCTCGGTGAGATTGGCAGGCGCGGTCGGTTCGGGAATCTCGATCGGCGTGTCGATCGACGCGGTTTTCGCGATCGGTGTGGATGGCGATTCCGCCGGGGCCGAGGCCGGGGCCGAGCCGCCCGTCAACGCGGCGAGCAGTTGCGTCTGCTGCTGCATCAGCGCCATCTGGCTGCGGATCAACTCCGCCAGCGCCGGATCGGTTGTCGTAGTCGGTTGGTTTGTCGCGGCAATCGGCGCAGCCACGGCGGCGGCAGGGATGGCTTCGACGGGCAATGTATCGTCGAGCAACGCCGCGAGCTTGCCGACGCTGTCCAGATCTTCCAGTAATCGCCGGAACTTCAGCCTCACGCCGTAGCGGCGCTCGATCTCCAGCGCCGCCTGGGTCAATGCCAATGAGTCCAGCCCGAGCTCGAGAAAACTGGCGCCATCCTGTTGCGGCGCGATCATCGCACCGCTCAGGTTCTCGAACAACTCGCGCAATTCCGCGCTCAGCCGCGAGGTGCGCGGTTCAGCGACCACGTCGGGGGCAGATTTTGTCGGCTCATCCCCCATCATTCCTTCCTCATCCGCCGTCGACTGCATCTGCGGCGCGACGATGGCATCGATCCAGTACCGCTCGCCCCGGAACGGATACACCGGCAGCGCAATTCGACGCCGGGACTGCCCCGTATAGTAACTCGCCCAGTCCGGTTCGGCGCCGTGGCGCCAGCACTCACCGAGCGCCCGCTGAACCTGTTCGGCCGCGTCGCCGGGCCTGGCTACCGGGCCGAGCGAGGCAATCGCTTTCCCCGAACTTCCAAGCATTGTGCGGGCCAGCGCGGTCAGCGCCTGCCCCGGACCGACCTCGAGGGTCAGGGTCGGGCCTTGTGCCAGCGCGTGTTGCAATGCCTCGGCAAACCGCACAGGTTGGCGTAACTGCGCGCACCAATAGTCGACCGACGTAGCTTCATTGGCGCCGGCCGGCAATCCGCTGACACAGGAGTAGAAGGTACCTTGTGGCGATTCCAGGCGCACACCGTCGAATGCGCGCCGAAACTCCGGCAGTGCACCCTCCATCGACGAGGAATGAAACGCGTGACTGACGTGCAGCCGCGTGCTGGCGATGCCGGCCTCCGTCAACGATGTCGCGAACGCATCGATGGCCGCGACCGCGCCACTGACGATCGTCAGCGCCGGCGCATTGTGCGCGGCGATCTCGATGGCCGCCGGCAGTCGGTTGATCAGATCTTCGCTGCCAGCCCGGACCGCCAGCATCGCGCCCGGCGACTGCGCGAACATCGCAGCGCCCCGTGCGCACACCAGCGCGATCGCGTCCTCCAACGTGAATACGCCGGCCAGCGTCGCGGCCACGTATTCGCCGCTGCTATGGCCGATCATCGCATCGGCGACGATGCCCCAGGATTCCCACAATTTGGCAAGCGCGTATTCGACGGTGAACAACGCCGGTTGGGTGTAACGGGTCTCGGCAAGCGCGGCATTCGTCGCTTGTTCTTCGCTTAGCGCCGGCAGGATCAGCGCGCGCAGATCGCGGCCGAGGCGCGCGGACGCAAGCGTGCAACAACGTTCGAATGCCTCGCGGAACACCGGTTCGCTGTCGACCAGGGCGCGCGCCATGTTGGCGTGCTGCGAACCTTGTCCGGGGAACAGAAATACCAATCGCGGTGATTTTGCATCCAGAGTATTTGAGGTCATTGCCGCGAGACGCGCGCGCGCTTCGGCGATGTTGCCCGCCACGACCACGCCGCGTACCGGCATCGGCTTGCGCCCCAGCGCGAGGGTGTAACCAATATCCGCCAATTCATTGTCGGCGCGATCCTGCAGCGCTACTGACAATTCCGTCGCGCGTCGCTGTAATGCCGGTTCATCACGCGCCGACAACAGCAACACTGTGCATGGACGTCCGGCCGCGGGCGCGGCAGCGATCGGCGCCTCCTCCAGCACGATGTGTGCATTGGTCCCGCCCACACCAAACGAACTGACGCCTGCGCGTCGTGGTGCATCGCCGCGAGGCCAGTCGATCACGCGATCCGCGACCTTGAACGGGCCCGCAGCGAAATCGATTTCTGGATTCGGCGCGCGGAAGTGCAGGGTGGGCGGAATCTGGCCGTGATGCAGCGCCAGCGTGGCCTTGATCAAACCGGCCACGCCCGACGCGGCGATCATGTGGCCGACATTGCTCTTGAGCGAACCGATCCAGCAGGATTGGTCCTGCGTGCGGTCCTCACGAAACGCGCGGGTCAGCGCTTCGATCTCGATCGGATCACCGAGTGGCGTGCCGGTGCCGTGCGCTTCGACATAACCGATCGATCGGGCCTCGATGCCGGCCATGGCCATCGCCTGGCGAATGACCGCCGCCTGTCCGCGCACGCTCGGGGCGCTGAAGCTGGCCTTGTCGCCGCCGTCGTTGTTGACCGCGACGCTGCGGATCACCGCCCAGATCGTGTCGCCCGCCTCAATCGCATCGGCCACGCGCTTGAGTGCAACGACAGCACCGCCGGAGGAAAACACCGTGCCGCTGGCCGCGGTATCGAACGGCCGGCAATGGCCGTCTTCGGATTCCATCGCGCCCTCGACTGGCAAATAACCCGACTCCTGCGGCACTACGATATTGATGCCGCCGGCGAGCGCCAGATCGCACTGCCAGCTCATCAGCGCATACCACGCTTGCGCGACCGCAACGAGCGACGTCGAACAGGCGGTATGGATGCTCAGCGCGGGCCCTTTGAGATCGAGACGGTGCGCAACGCGCGTGGCGACATAGTCCTTTTCGT
>JBDTBW010000024.1:0-6757 GCA_039923855.1 Rhodanobacteraceae bacterium
GCTGATCGAGCAGGCCGAACAGGGCGTGGACTATTTCACCATCCACGCCGGCGTGCGGCTTCCGTTCGTGCCGCTGACCGCCAGGCGCGTCACCGGTATTGTCTCGCGCGGCGGTTCGATCATGGCCAAGTGGTGTCTCGCGCACCATCGCGAAAGTTTTCTTTACGAACGTTTCGAAGATATTTGCGACATCATGAAAGCCTACGATGTGGCGTTTTCGCTCGGAGATGGCCTGCGTCCCGGTTCGATCGCCGATGCCAACGACGAGGCGCAGTTCGCCGAATTGGACACGCTAGGCGAATTGACGCAAATCGCCTGGCAGCATGACGTGCAGACGATGATCGAAGGCCCGGGCCATGTTCCGATGCAATTGATCAAGGAGAATATGGATCGGCAATTGGAAAAATGCGGCGAGGCGCCGTTCTATACGTTGGGCCCGCTGACCACCGACATCGCGCCGGGTTACGACCACATCACCAGCGCGATCGGCGCTGCGATGATCGGCTGGTTCGGCACCGCGATGCTTTGCTACGTCACGCCGAAAGAACATTTGGGCCTGCCGGGCAAACAGGACGTGCGCGATGGCATCGTCACCTACAAGATCGCCGCGCACGCGGCGGATCTCGCCAAGGGGCATCCCGGCGCGCAGTCACGCGACAACGCGCTATCGAAAGCGCGCTTCGAATTCCGCTGGGACGATCAATTCAACCTGGGCCTTGATCCTGAGAAAGCAAAAGAATTCCACGATGAGACACTGCCGAAAGACGCCCACAAGTCCGCGCATTTCTGTTCGATGTGCGGACCGAAGTTCTGCTCGATGAAAATCACCCAAGACGTGCGCGATTACGCGAAAGAACATGGCATGGACGAAGCCGTCGTGCTCGAGGAAGGCATGGCCGAAAAGGCCGTGCAATTCCGTGAGCAGGGGAGTGAAATCTACCGGCCGCAATGAGCAACCCTTGATGAAACTGCAGGTTCCATTCGTACAACTCCCCGTGCAGTTCGATGCCGAACGTTTGGCGGCCGAGATGTACGCGCTCGGCGACGAAGCATGGCGCCCGCATCCGCAGAAGTTTCCTGGCAATTTCGCGCTGCCGCTGATTTCGGTGAACGGCGATCCGGAAAGCGATTCCATCGCCGGGCCGATGCGGCCGACGGAATACCTGAATCGATGTCCCTATCTCAAACAGACGCTCGCTCATATCGGCGCTGTGTGGGGCCGCACGCGGCTGATGAAACTCACCGGGCAGGCCGAAGTAAGCAAACACGCCGATACCAACTATTACTGGCGCGAGCGTGTACGCGTGCACGTGCCAGTAGTGACCCGTCCTGCCGTCCGTTTTCTATGCGGCGATGCCGAAGTCAACATGGCTCCTGGTGAGTGCTGGATCTTCGATACCTGGCGCGAGCACCGCGTCATCAATGCGCAAAATGACGAGCGCGTCCATCTGGTTGCGGACACGGTCGGGAGCGACGCCTTCTGGGAACGGGTTGGTCGGGGACGCGCACTTGGTCAGAACAATTCTGCTTGGCGCGCCGATCTGGTGCAGCCCGACGAGTCTATTTCTCCATTGTTATTGGAGAGCGTCAATGTGCCGCGCGTAATGAGCCCATGGGAACTCCGCGAGCACATCGGATTTCTCTTGCGCGAGCTGCGCCCCCATCCGCAGCAGCAGCAATTTCTGCAATCCGCGACAAGGTTCTTCATGGCGTGGCAGGCGCTGTGGGCCGAATTCGGCGACAGCGAGGCGGGTTGGCCCGCTTATCGGTCGGAGCTGGACGAATTCGCGACGGCTATCAGGTCACACGCGGAAACGATGCAACTCGTCAATGGTACGCTGCTGTTCAAGACGTTGCAGACCATGGTGCTGGGTGTCGCGCTCG
This sequence comes from Rhodanobacteraceae bacterium, assembly GCA_039923855.1. GTDB lineage: Bacteria > Pseudomonadota > Gammaproteobacteria > Xanthomonadales > Rhodanobacteraceae > 66-474. The sequence goes on from JBDTBW010000024.1 coordinate 1,885, forward strand.
CTGACCGCAGATCTATTCCGCAGGCGACAGAAGAACGCCAAGCCGCGCCGGGTTTGCACACCGTGACAAAAGACACCGATGCCGAATTTTATCGGCCGATCTTCATCGTGTCCTCGCCGCGTTCCGGTTCGACGGTGTTGTTCGAGACCCTGGCGCGTGCGCCGCGGCTGTATACGATCGGCGGTGAGAGCCATGCCCTGATAGAGGGTGTGCCCGGTCTGCGCATGGCGATGCAGGGCTTCGGATCGAACCGTCTGGATGCGGCGGCTGCAAGTCCGGGGGTCGTAGCGGAACTGCGCCATCGATTTTTGGCGAAACTTCACGACCGCGATGGCAATCCACCATCGCGATTGCCCTTGCGCATGCTGGAGAAAACCCCGAAGAATGCTTTGCGTGTCCTGTTCCTGGCGCAGGCATTTCCCGAAGCACGGTTCGTTTATCTCTACCGCGATCCACGCGAAATCCTGGCCAGCATGATCGAGGCTTGGCAGTCCGGTCGTTTCTGCACGTATCCGCTTCTGCCCGGTTGGCAGGGCCTGCCCTGGTCGCTGTTGTTGGTGCCGGATTGGCGGGAATTGATCGGCAAGCCCTTGCACGAAATAGTCGCCGCGCAGTGGCGCACCACGACGCGGATATTGCTGGACGATCTCGCAGCACTTCCCGCCGAGAGACATTGCGTTATTCGCTACGACAACTTCGTTGCCGACCCCCAGACCGAGATAAGTGCACTGTGCACAGCGTTGGGTCTGGAGTGGGATCAATCGTTGCAAGGTGAACTTCCGGCCTCGCGTTACACCGTGACCGCGCCGTCGGCACAGAAATGGCGGCGCCACCAACGCGAGATCGAGGCGGTACTACCTGGGCTGCAAACCGAAATCGAGCGCGCCGAGCGCATGGCCGGGGCAGGCCGTGTCGCACCGACGGCCTCGGTCGCATGATCCGCATAATGTTCACCAGAAGTAAGTCGTCAGGACTCTTCCCTGCGCGCGCGCACGAGGTGGCGCAAACCGTATTGGGCTCATGCGGCAAGGCGTCGCGTCGATGAAATTGCAGGTTCCGTTTATCCAGCTTCCATTGCGGTTTGACAGCGGGCGTCTGGCTGACGAGGTGCTGGCTTTCGATGCCTCCGCGTGGCGCCCGCATCCGCAGCGGTTGCAGGGAAATTTCGCATTGCCGCTGATCACGGCCGGAGGGGATACGGAGAGTGAGGCGGTGGTAGGCGCCATGCGGCCCACCCCTCACCTTGCGCGCTGCCCTTATCTGATGCAGTTACTGTCGCGGGTCGGGGGCGTCTGGGGCAGGATCCGCTTGATGAAACTGGCTGGGCACGCGGAAGTGAGCCCGCATGCCGACCTCAGCTACTACTGGCGCGACCGCGTGCGCATGCACGTGCCCATCGTTACGCGCCCCAGTGTGCGCTTCCTCTGCGGCGAGGCCGAGGTCAACATGGCTGCCGGCGAATGCTGGATCTTCGACAACTGGCGTGAGCACCAGGTCATCAATGACCACGAAGACGCACGCATCCATCTGGTCGCGGATACCGTGGGCAGCGTCGCGTTCTGGGAACTGTTCAACCGAGGCCGGGTTCCGAATCGTAGACCAGCCAATTGGCAGGCACAACTGGTGCCGGTGGATGCGCATGCGCAGCGCGATCTGCGTCTGGAGTCGGTCAACATACCGATCGTGATGACGCCGTGGGAGTTGCACGAGCACCTCCAGTTCCTGCTGGGCGAGGCACGCCCACATCCGCAGTTGGCGGTGGTTGGTCAAGCGGCTGCGCGATTCGTCACGGGCTGGCGCGCAATCTGGGCGCAGTTTGGCGATGATCCGCAAGGATGGCCCGCTTATCGCGCAGCACTGGATGGCTTCGCGCAACAGATGGAACGTGACGCGCAAGGTTTGCAGCTCGTCAATAACGCTACCTTTCTGAAGGCGCTGCGCGCTATAGTCCTGAGTGCGGCCCTGCGCGATCGGATGCGTCCTGACATGGGCGAGCGCATGAAGGAAAACCTTCCAGCCTGAGTCGTCCCGCCGCGACGCCGCTCCCGGTCCCCTTTACGCCATCCCCACATCTGTGGCGTAGACTCGGGAAATTGCACCGCGGCCAACCCCGACAAGGAGTTCCAGCATGCCCGCCAATTCGAAGTCGAAACCGTTCCTTTCCGACATCAAGACCATCCGCAAGCGCGCAAGAGAGCACATGAAACGCGGCGCGGTCACCGACACCTACACCCTTGATCGCGACACCGTGCTGAAACTTCTGAACGAGGCGCTCGCGACAGAGATCGTCTGCGTGCTGCGCTACAAGGCGCATTATTTTCTGGCGTCCGGTATCAACGCCAAGAGCGTGGCGGCGGAGTTCCTCGAACATGCGACTGAGGAGCAGGGGCATGCCGACGAGATTGCCGAGCGGATCACACAGCTCGACGGCATGCCGAATTTTTCTCCGGATGGCTTGTCCACGCGCAGTCATGCCGAGTTCGTGGTGCCGGATGATCTGGCTTCGATGATCGAGGAGAATCTGGTCGCCGAGCGCATCGCGATCGACAGCTATCGCGAGATCATCAACTACGTCGGCGATCGCGACACCACCACCAAGCGGATGCTGGAAGGCATCCTGGCGGTGGAAGAGGAACACGCCGAGGACATGAAGACGCTGATGGAGGATTTTGGCAAGACCGGCGAGCCGGCCAAACCGCGCAGGAAAAAGAGATGACCGAGGCCTGTTGCAGGCCTTGGCGCGGCTCCGGATAGGCGTATCAAGCAAGCATCCTTGGCGCGTTCGCCGATCGGCGTCCATGCTTCACATTCAGCCATTGCATGCGATGCGCTCGGCATCACGCAGTGGCGATGGCTGCGTCCAGCTCTGCGTCGGCGATTTCCTTTTCGCATCCGTTATGCTGCGCGCCGATGAACGCAATCAGCGGCAAAAGTGACCGGCCCTTGCGCACACTCGCGCCATGGGTGCTGCTCCTGTTGCCGCTGGCAATCCTGTTTCCGCCGATACCGATCGATGAGACGCGCTATTTGACCGCCGCCTGGGAGATGTTCAACTCCGGCCAGTGGCTGGTGCCGACGGTCAATGGCGCATGGTATTCGGATAAATCCCCGTTGCTGTTCTGGCTGATCGCGGGGGGTTGGAAGATCTTCGGCGTGCATACCTGTGTCGCACGTGTCGAGGCGCTCGTTATTGCGCTCGGCATGTTGCTGATGCTGCGCCGGTTGGCGACGCGGTTAGGCTTCGACCAGCGCGGCGCGGATAACGCGATGTGGCTGCTGGCGGGCAGCGCGGGCTTCGCCTTGTTCGCTACCGCGATCATGTTCGACCTTTTGCTGGCGGCCTGCGTGCTGGGCGCGTTGCATGCGCTGCTCGATTTGGACGCACGTCGATATGCACGCGGAACAAGTCTGCTCGGTGCGATGATCGGGCTGGGCATTCTCGCCAAGGGGCCGGTGGTGCTGCTCCACATCGCGGGCGTCGCATTGCTGGCGCCGTTGTGGAGCGAGCACGCGCGCGCGGCGAAAGCGCGCTGGTATTTCGCGTTGTTCGCGGGTCTGTTGATTGGAGTGACAATCGCCCTCTGCTGGTTGCTGCCGGCGGCGATGGCCGGCGGCCCGTCGTACTGGCAGCCGTTGCTGGCGAAAGTGACGGGCCGCTTGCACGAAAGCTTCGCGCATCGACGGCCGATCTGGTGGTATCTGCCGCTGATCCCGATCCTGTTGCTGCCGTGGGTGCTTGCCCTGCGCGCGCCGGGCGCGGCGTGGCGCGCGCTGTCGCGCGAACGGATCGGGGTTTTCATCGCCTGCTGGTGGCTGCTGCCGTTCCTTGCTTTTTGCGTGATCAGTGGCAAGCAGATCCACTATCTCACACCATTATTGCCGGCGTGGGCGCTGGCAGGCGCGCGCTTGCTGCAAGGGAACAAGGCGCGCATCGCGCTGCGGCTGTATGCCTTGTTCGCCTTGCTAATCGCGGTCGGCTTGTGCTGGTTGCCGTGGTGGGCGGCACGTACTTACGGTTACGCGCCGCAACCGGCATTGATGCTGTTCGCGCTGGTTGGCGTGATCGTCGCGATCGGTTTGTGGTTGGTGTGGGGCCACGACGCGCGATCACTCGCGCTGGCCGCCACCGCGCTGACGTCAACCGCGTTGTTGACCGGCGCGCTCGCGTTGTCACCGGCGCTGGACGTGCGTCCCGAAGCCGCGTTCGTCGCCGCCGCGCAGCGCGATCGTGTTCCGATCGCGCACGTGGAATGGCACAACGGCCTGTTCGGCTACACCGGGCGTTTGCAGCAACCGCTGCCCGTCGTTGCACGGGATGAAATCGTCGCATGGTGCCGCGCGCATCCGCGCGGCATCCTGCTGGCCAGCGACGCGAACAATGAGCCGCAAGGCGTCGCGCCACGCGTGCAATGGCCGTATCTTTTGAGCGACAATCACCGTATCGGTGCGTGGAGCGCCAAGGATATTTTGAGTGCCGTAGGATCACATTAGAGCGGGATTCCGCGCGACGACTAGCTGAAAGCCGATGGACACGAGGAACCTCTGCAAAGCGTCGCGAGCGAAGGCAGGTTGACCGCCGCCGGAGCGCAGGAACCGGAGTGTATATGTCAACCTGATTAGCCCTGATCCTCAGTGGGCTGTCGCATGATTTGGGACGGTGCTTGGGGATGATGAACCCTCATCAAGCGTGAGGGTTTCCGTCATGTCGATCAATCTTGTACAGTTTCAGCAAGGGTTGTCGATGGTCGAGTTTATGCAGCAGTACGGCACCGAGGCCAAGTGCTATCGGGCGCTGTACCGGGCGCGCTGGCCGCGGGGATTTCGCTGCCCGGCCTGCGGCGATCGTCGGCGTTCGCGTTTCCGCCGCGGGCGA
>JBDTBW010000025.1:0-29144 GCA_039923855.1 Rhodanobacteraceae bacterium
CACCAGATTGGCGGCGGCAAGGGCAAGGATCTCGCCACCGTAGGTGGTGCGGTGGCCGGCGGTTTCGCCGGGCACGAAATCCAGAAGCGTCATCAGGAAAACAACGCGACGTATACGACGGTTGAGAATCGCTGCCACACGGTCACGGATCGCACCAGCAAAACCGTCGCCTACGATGTGACATACCAGTACAACGGCCAGCAGCAGCATGTGCGGATGGACCACGATCCGGGCACGCGGGTGCAGATCAGCAATGGCGTCGTGCTCGCCGGCAACACGACCAACCCGGTAACCACACAGGAGTAATACCCCATGAACATGTACAGCAAACACGGATACGCCCGCAAGTTGCTGGTGCTCGGCGTGATGGCGGGATCCGCCGCATTCGCTCTCGCGGGCTGCGAACCCTATCCAGCCCAGACCACCCGCTACAGCAGCGGTCCCGGCTATTACAACAACGGCTATCAACAGCCGCCGCCACCACCGCAGAGTTGCTACAACCGTTGCGGTGTGGTGCGCGACATCCGGCAGGTTTATGTCAATGGCGGCAACAACAATAACGCCACGCTCGGCACGGTGCTTGGCGCCGTGGTCGGCGGCGTGTTGGGCAATCAGGTCGGTCACGGCCGGGGCCGCACGGCGGCCACGGTTGGCGGCGCGGTGGCCGGCGGTTTCGCCGGACACGCGATCGGTGATCGCAGCGGCAACCAGCAGGGCGACGCTTTCCAGATCGTGGTGCAACTGGATAATGGCCAGTACGCCACCGTCACCCAGCGCGAACCGCCCAACGTGCGGATCGGAGACTATGTGGTTGTGCAGAACGATCACGTTTATCAGCGCGGCAGATGATGGTCGAAACAGGAACACGCGACACGCAAACCAAAAAGGCCCGCCGATCGGCGGGCCTTTTCATTTACACGCTGGAAGATCGCAGAATCAATCCACGGCGTAAAAGCGGTGCTCGCCGATGGTGGCCAGCGGATTCCTTGCCCAGTCGGCGCTGGCGTCCAGCCGCATGAAGTGATCGGCGCGCGGCACCACCACGGTGCGTTCGGCACGCGGCAGGCTCCAGGTGCGGAGCGCTTCGGCGGCCACCCGCCATGCCTTGTTCCAGGCATCCTGATTGTCGATCTGGAACGTTTTTGGCGTAGTTGCCAGGGCGAATTGATGCGGGGCGGTCACCACCTTGCAAACGGTGCTGCCATAGAAACCCTGATCACGGCGGCGCAGTGCCACCTCGGCCACGGCCAACTGGCCGCGCACGGGTTCGCTGCGCGCTTCCAGATACACCGTCGCGGCGAGGCAGGTGTGATCGGCGACCGGTTGCGGCAGCAACGAGGCCAATCCGAGTATCCAGCCGATTGTCATTGGGGCCACTCTCCTGGACAGGCAGCCGCACGCACGCGGTCGTGCAATGGCTGCGGGGCGATGTGGCTCTGGGCCACGATCACGGGATTTTTGATGGACATCGACGGCGCTGGCGGGACGGATGACCGGCAAAGGGCCGGGCGTCTCTTAAAGCGACTGCATCGATGCTGCAACTCGCGAGCATAAAATCTGCCGTCGCGCGCGGCGGACAGTTCCGGATCACGCGCGAACCAGCCGACAGGGCGGCCGGGTCTGAAGCCGGGGGAAGGCTAGGGGGCCGGGTTGCGCGGCGTCAAGTGCAAATGGCCGGCTGTTCAGCCACAGGCAGGTAAAGAATTGCTACGGCTACGCAGGAAATCTCTTGATAACTTTCAATACATTATCTAATTGATTGATATCTATTGAAAGTTCTTCAGAAAGAACAGCCAGAGCTTCGAAACCACCATTCACGGCAGCGGCATCCAGCACGACACCCCGGCTTCGGCCGCCGACCATGACGGGCTGCCCCGGAGACAATGCGCGGCGCGAAGCGACGAGAGAGAGATGCCGTTTGTGACCGCCGCGATAATGCAACCGCGCGGCGATTTCCTGGCCCGGGTAGCAGCCCTTGTCGAAATTGACCGCACCTAGGCGTTCCAAACCCAACGCGGGTGGCAGGAAGGTTTCGTCGGTCATCGGCAAGCATGGCCAACCAGCGCGGATCGCGGCCAGCCGAAAAGTCCGTTCGGTATCCGGATCGGACTGGCCGGGCGATGGCGCCAGCCACAGACTGCGGTCGCCATAACCGAAGCTGATTGAGCCTGCCGGATCGGCACGCAGTTCGCCGAGCGGTAGCGGCGCGCCAGCCAGTGCGTGCAGATCTCGCGAAGGCGTCAATTCGACCCGCGCGCGTAACACGTACCGTCGCAAGGCGTCGCAGACCGCCTGTGCATCGCCTCCGCGCAATAGTGCCAGCAGGCGACCGTCGCCGAGGTCGGCCAGATGCATCAACGCGCACACCCATCCTTGCGCATCCAGCCACGCGTTCCATTGCCAATGGGCTGGCCGCAACGCACGCACGTCGCCTGAAAATTGCGCCTGCGCGAACATGCGCGCATCCTCGCCGGCGATTTCGATGCATTGCGCGACGTCAGGCACGGCGAGGGTTGCGGGGTGTTCGTCGGTCGCGGAGATCATCGATTGCAGGGTAACATTGTTGTGTTGCCACGCCGCGCTGTACTACGCTTTGATGGTTATGTCCGATCCCCTCCCATGCACGCCGATTTCGCCAGCCGGGGCGTCCAAACCGCAAAACGAATCGGCGGTGCCCGCGGGTGGGGAAAGCGAATCCGCGACGAAGCGTCCAGACCCAACCCGCTACGGCGATTGGGAAAAGAACGGACGCTGCATCGATTTTTGATTGGATTGTCGTAATCAGTCGCAACCGCGACAAGGAAAGCGCCATGCCCCATGCCCGTCCGTTGTCACCACATCTCGGGATCTATAAATGGCAGATCACGATGGTGTTATCGATCGTGCATCGGCTCACGGGATTGTTCCTGTGCCTCGGCGCGTTGCTGGTCGCGTGGGGCTTGATTGCGCTGGCGAGTTCCGATTCGGCATGGAGTGCGTTCACCGCGTTTTGCGCTAGCTGGATCGGAATCGTCCTGCTGATCCTTTGGACATTTTCGTTGTTCTTCCATTTGTGCAACGGCATCCGGCATTTGTTCTGGGATGCAGGCGCCGGCTTCGAGAAGCCGACTTATCACACCAGCGGCTGGGTGGTGGTGATCGCCGCGGTCGCGCTGACACTTTGCGTCTGGATATGGATGCTGGCCGGCGCGCATGGAGGTGCGGCATGAGCGTCAAGCTACACAACGCTGTCGCTGGCGACGATATGCGCACGCCGCTGGCGCGGGCGCGAGGTTTGGGTTCGGCCAAACACGGCGTCGGTCACTGGTGGGCGCAGCGGTTGACCGCGATCGCGCTGATCCCGCTGGCGTTATGGTTTGTCTGGATGGTGTTGAGATTGCCGCACCTGGATTACGCAGGCGCGCATGGTCTTGTCGCCAATCCCATCAATGCACTGTTGCTGATCCTGTTCACCGCGACGATGTTCTGGCACGGCCAGCTCGGTATACAAGTCGTGATCGAGGATTACGTGCACACCCGCTGGATCGAGATCACGCTGCTGATCGTGGTGAAATTTCTGGCGGTGCTGGGCGCGCTGGCCTGTGCGCTGGCCGTGCTGAGCGTGTGGTTGGGTGTTCCAAGCGCGGCGAACATCCCATGACCATGAAAATACAGACACACTCTTATGACGTGATCGTGGTCGGCGCGGGCGGCGCGGGCTTGCGGGCAACCATGGGCCTAGGCGCCAAGGGCTTGTCCACCGCGTGCATCAGCAAGGTGTTCCCAACCCGCTCGCACACGGTCGCCGCGCAAGGCGGCGTGTCGGCCGCGCTCGGCAACATGGGCGAGGACGACTGGCGCTGGCACATGTACGACACCGTCAAGGGTTCGGACTGGCTGGGCGATCAGGACGCGATCGAATACATGTGCCGCGAGGCGATCCCGGCGATCATCGAACTGGAACACTTCGGCGTACCGTTCTCGCGCACCGAGGAAGGCAAAATCTGGCAGCGCCCGTTCGGCGGCATGACCACGCATTACGGCGAGGGCACCGCGCACCGCACTTGTGCTGCGGCCGATCGCACCGGCCATGCGATCCTGCACACGTTGTATCAGCAATCGTTGAAACACGACGCGCAGTTTTTCGTCGAATACTTCGCCACCGATCTCGTCACCGACGCCGACGGCGCGATCCGCGGCGTGCTGGCGATCGACTTGAACGAAGGCAGCTTGCATTTCTTCCGCGGCCATGCGGTGGTGTTGGCGACTGGCGGTTATGGCCGCGCGTATTTTTCCTGCACCTCGGCGCACACCTGCACCGGCGACGGCGGCGGCATGGCGCTGCGTGCCGGTATCGCGTTGCAGGACATGGAGTTCGTGCAATTCCATCCGACCGGCATCTACGGCTCTGGTTGCCTCATCACCGAAGGCGTGCGCGGCGAGGGTGGTTATCTCACCAACTCCAAGGGCGAGCGCTTCATGGAACGCTATGCGCCGAGCGCGAAAGACCTGGCTTCGCGCGATGTGGTCAGCCGCGCGATCACCATGGAAATCCGCGAAGGCCGCGGTGTCGGCGAACACCACGATCATGTGCAATTGAATCTCGCGCATCTGGGGCCCGATGTGATCCACGAACGCCTGCCGGGCATCACCGAAACCGCACGCATTTTCGCCGGCGTGGACGCGACCAGGCAGCCGATCCCGGTGCTGCCGACCGTGCACTACAACATGGGCGGCGTGCCGACCAATTATCACGGCGAAGTGGTGCAGAAGCGTGGCGACGATCCGGACGTGGTGGTGCCCGGATTGTTCGCGATCGGAGAGGCCGCTTGCGTATCGGTGCACGGCGCCAACCGTCTGGGTTCCAATTCGCTGCTGGATCTGGTGGTGTTCGGCCGTGCGGTCGCCAACCGCTGCGCGGAAGTGATCGCACCGAACACGCAACACAAGGATCTGGCGTCCGATATTCTGCAGCGCCCCCTAGAGCGTCTGGAAAAACTGCGCACCGCCAAGGGCGGCACGCCGACCGCGCAGATTCGCGCGGCGATGCAGAAGACCATGCAGGCAGATGCTGCGGTGTTTCGTACCGAGGAAACCTTGAAGGAAGGTTGCAAAAAGATCAGCGAGGTTTACGCAAGCTTCGAGGATGTCAGCGTCACCGATCGCTCGCTGATCTGGAACTCGGATCTGGTCGAAACCTTCGAGCTGGCGAATCTTCTGGGCCAAGCCGTTGCGACCATGTATTCGGCGCAGCAGCGCACCGAAAGTCGCGGTGCGCACGCGCGCGAGGATTTCCCCGAACGTGACGACGAGCACTGGATGAAGCACACGCTGGTCGGAGTGAACGAAGAGGGCGCGTGTTCATTCGACTATCGCCCGGTCCACATGAACACGCTGACCGATGAAGTGCAGAGCATTCCTCCGAAGAAACGGACTTACTGACATGCAAAATTACCAGCGCCGTCTTTTCCTATGTCTCTCCCTGATTGTCATGGTCAATGCATTTCACTCAACCTTCGCAGGATCTGACGAGCGTGTGACTATGGACGGCGCAAACCTGACTGTGAAGGCGCCCGCCGGTTGGACCCGCGCCCCGGTACTCGGGGAGACGCCAATTCTGAAGTTTTGGTTGTGCGATCCGCATCAGCCAAACGGCTGTTTGGTGCGTGCGGAGTTGACGTTGACGCAACTTTCTACTGTCCAGGCGCCGAACTCGCTTGATGCACAAATGGCATCCTGGAGCAAAACTCCGGCATCCCAAATCGTGGAAGCTCCCCAGAGAACTTCCTTGGGAAAGCATGATGCTATCGAGCTTGTAACGCAGGGGCCATGGTCGTATCACGTGAAAGAGCTTGTTTTTTTCGATGCGGCCGTGTTGCACGATGGGAATACATACTATTTATGTTCGATGAAGACAGATCCAGCTGAGTACACTGCGCTACGAAGTGTATTCAAGAATTTCTGTTCATCGGTGCGGTTTTCCGCGGCCAATCCGGAATAAAGTTGTCATGGCTGAGTTCACCCTCCCCAAAAACTCCAAAATCAAAAAGGGCCGCCACTACGCCGCCAAACCCGGCGCAAAAAAGGTGCGGACTTTCCACGTCTATCGCTGGGACCCGGATGTGGGCGACAACCCGCGCATGGACTCTTACGAAGTCGACGTGATCGCCACGCCGATGGTTCTGGACGTGCTGCTCAAGATCAAGAACGAGATCGATCCGACGCTGACGCTGCGCCGTTCATGCCGCGAGGGCATCTGCGGTTCCTGCGCGATGAACATCGACGGTACCAACACGCTGGCGTGCACCAAGGCGCTGAACGAGTTGCCCGATGGCGATGTGAAAATCTATCCGTTGCCGCATTTGCCGGTGGTCAAGGACCTGGTGGCCGACCTCAGCAAGTTCTACGCGCAATACGCGTCGATCAAACCGTGGTTGCGCACCCAGAGCGCGCCGCCGGGTGACCGCGAGCGGCTGCAATCGCCGGAAGAGCGCAAGAAACTCGATGGCCTGTACGAGTGCATCTTGTGCGCGTGCTGCAGCACGGCTTGTCCGAGTTACTGGTGGAACCCGGATCGTTATCTCGGTCCCGCGACATTATTGCAGTCGTATCGCTGGATCATCGATTCGCGCGACGAAGATACCGGTGCGCGTCTGGACGATCTGGAAGACCCGTTCCGCTTGTATCGCTGCCACACCATCATGAATTGCACCAACACCTGTCCCAAAGGCTTGAACCCCGCCAAGGCGATCGGCGAGATCAAGCAGTTGATGGTGAAGCGGGTAGTGTGAGTGCACGGGACAATGAAAGGATCGATAAGCAATTGGTACCTGTCTCTGCCACGCGCGACTTGGGGAAAGCGCATTTTTGCGGGGCTGCTTTCTGCCGGCTATCTATATTGTCTAACGCCGTGGATACCCCACATACGCAACGACCCTGCGAACACCCTGTGGTTTCCGTGGTTCATGGTGATCTTGATGCTGTCTATTCTGCCGCCTTTTCTATTGATTTCACTCTTGGGTCGCATCCCTCGCTCGCTAGGTAAATTCGGTGATTTGAATCGGAAGGTTATTTGGACGCGCGGGCAATTGCGCGCTGAAATCGCGCGTGAGAAAGAGAAACAACGCGAGCAATCGAGGGAGCCTTGAACGATCCGCGCCTCAAGCGCCTGCGCTGGCGCTGTCGACGCGGCACGCGCGAGCTGGATGCGCTGCTCGGTGGCTGGCTGGATAGACATGCGGCGGGTGCGAATGGCGCGGCGCTCGATGCGTTCGACGACCTGCTCGATCAACCCGATCCGGATTTGTGGGACTGGCTGACCGGGCACGCGCCGCCGCCGCGCGCCGACTGGCGCGCGATCGTCGCGCAAATCCGCTCGGCGACGAGGATGGAAGCATGAGAACGCCGCCTTCGATCGGTTTCGCGTATCGCCCTTCCCGGCTGCTGGCGTTCGGCGCGGTGTGCATTGCATTGCTTGCATTGGTCGCAGTCGTATCAAGCGGCATTTCTGCCTGGCTTGCCGCCGTGCTGTTCCTGCTCGCGGCGGTGTACGGATGCATCGCGCTGTGGCGATTCCTGCATCCGCCGATACGCAGCGTGCTGTGGCGCGGCGACGGCGGGGTTTCGATCACTCTTGCATCACAAAAAGGCAGCACTGGCGATACGCAGGGCGAACTGCGTGAAGCGCGTCTATTTGGCCCGCTGATCGTCTTGAGCTTGCGTTGGCCGCGCGGTAGTGCCGCGCTGTGGCTATTGCCGGACAACCTCGACGCCGATACCCGCCGGCGGTTGCGTATCCGGCTGTCCACCGATGGCGCGCGTTTGGCGTCAGTGAACGCCGACAGCATTTGAAGGTCTCAACTGCTTGCCGCGACGCTTGGGTTCCTGCACGCTGCGGTGACTTCGTCATTCCCGCGAAAGCGAATCCAGTGCTTTCGACCTTCAATCAAAGGCACTGGATTCCAGGTTCGCGCTGCGCGCGCCCCGGAATGACGTGATTGTAAGCTCGTCCCGATTCCCAGTCCCGATTCCCGGCAAATGTATCGTCCCCTCGAACTCTTCATCGGCCTGCGCTACACCCGCGCCAAGCGTCGCAACCATTTCATCTCCTTCATCTCGGCCGTGTCGATGCTGGGCATCGCGGTCGGCGTCACCGCGCTGATCACGGTGATCTCGGTGATGAACGGTTTCGACACCGAGTTGCGCACGCGCATCCTCGGCATGGTTGCGCACGCGACCATTTCCGGTATCGGCGACAGCGTGCAGGATTGGCCGCGCGCGATCGATATCGCCAAACGCAATCCGCATGTCCTCGGCGCGGCGCCCTATGTCGAGCGCGAGGCGTTCCTGCGCGGCGATAGTACTAGCCAGGGCGCGATCATCCGCGGCGTGCTGCCCGATCAGGAGCCCAAGGTCGCCGATATCGGCCAGAAAATGATCGCCGGCAAGCTCAGCGAACTCACGCCCGGTTCGTGGGGCATTGTGCTCGGCAAGGATCTGGCGCTGAATCTCGGCGTCGGAGTGGGCGACAAGGTCACGGTGATTTCCACCATCACCGCATCCCCGATCGGCGCGTTGCCGCGCTTGCGGCGCTTCACCGTAGTCGGCTTGTTCGAGGCCGGCATGGAAGAATACGACTCCGGTCTCGCGGTCATCAACATGCATGACGCCGAGAAACTCTATCAAATGGATGGCCCGACCGGCATACGGCTGAGACTCGACGACATGTTCCGCGCGTATAGCGTTGCGCGCGATCTGGCCGACGAATTGGGACAGGCCTATCGCGTGCAGGACTGGACGCAGGGCCACGCCAATTTCTTCAAAGCCGTATCGATGGAGAAGAAGGTGATGTTCATCATCTTGTCCTTGATCGTGGCGGTGGCCGCGTTCAATCTGGTTTCTACGCTGGTGATGCTGGTGACAGACAAGCAAGCCGACATCGCGATCCTGCGCACGCTGGGCGCCACGCCGCGCAGCATCATGGGTGTGTTCATGGTGCAGGGGTTGCTGGTCGGCGCGATCGGCATCGCGATCGGCGTGGTGTGCGGGGTTTTGCTGGCGCTGAATCTGCCGGCGATCATCGACTGGATACAACACGTCACCGGCGTGGTGTTTCTGTCGCCAGACGTGTACTACATCAGCAACGTGCCCAGCGACCTGCACTGGAGCGATGTCGGCTGGATCAGCGCGATGGGATTCCTGTTTGCCTTGCTGGCGACATTGTACCCGGCGTGGCGCGCGTCGCGCACGCAGCCTGCGCAGGCGTTGCGATATGAATGAAGCAGAGAACCAGGGGCTACGAATCCGCGCGGCGCACGCGGACGATGCACCGATACTTTGCGCGGCAGAGCGCGAAACAGCGCGCATTCCCGGCCGGATCGTTTCGCGGCCGCATGAATTGCATGAGAAGGCGTTCGCGCAAAAAATCGCGGAACTGGCTGCTGCCGGAAGCTACCTGGTGGCCGAACGCGGCGGCGTCATCGTCGGCCATGGTTTGCTGGATTTCGCCGGCCCGCTGGCATCGCTGGCCCATGTGCGCACGCTGACCCTCGTCGTGCATCCGTCGCATACGGGGCAGGGCATTGGCATGGCGTTGCTCAATGCCCTGCTCAATTGGGCACGCGCCCATCCCGAGGTCATGCGGGTCGAATTGAGCGTGCGCGCCACGAACGCGGCTGCAATCCATGTGTACAAGCAATGCGGATTCGCCGAAGAAAGCCGGTTTCGCCAACGTGTACGGTTACCCGACGGCACCTGCATCGACGACATCGGCATGACGTGGTTCACACCGGAGCAGCAGCCATGAGCGGAGGCGTCCTGCGTGCGGCCAATATCGCCAAGACCTATCAGGAAGGTTCGCTGCGTACCGAGGTGCTGGTCGATGCCAGCTTCGAACTCAAACGCGGCGAGACGCTGGCGATCGTCGGCGCATCCGGTTCCGGCAAAAGCACCCTGCTGCATATCGTGGGTGGCCTGGATACGCCGAGCGGCGGACAAATTGAAGTTGAAGGACGCGTGTTATCGAAATTGTCCGATGCCGAACGTGGCCGCGTGCGCAATCGCTCGCTGGGTTTCGTCTACCAGTTTCACCATCTGCTGCCGGAGTTCACCGCGCTGGAAAACGTGGCGATGCCGCTGTTGATCCGCGGCACGCCGTTGCAGGAGGCGCGGCAACGTTCGCGCGAACTACTGGAACGTGTGAGCCTGGGCGCGCGCCTTGAACACAAACCCGGGGAACTATCGGGCGGCGAGCGCCAGCGTTGCGCGGTGGCGCGCGCGCTGGTGACGCGTCCGGCTTGCGTTCTTGGCGACGAGCCGACCGGGAACCTTGATGAGAAAAACGCGGCGGCGGTGTATGCGCTGATGCTGGAATTGAATCGCGAGATCGGCACCAGCTTCGTGCTAGTCACCCACGATACGCGCCTGGCCGCGCGCATGGATCGCGTGCTCGAGCTGTCCGGCGGTGCGTTGCATCCATTCGTCGCCGTGAGCTGACGAGCCGTTCTGGCGATGAACGCGCAAGGGGAGCGCGTTACGAACCGGCTCTGGCCCGGTACATTGGCCTGCGGCATTGCGCTGCTGATCGGTGCGCTATCCGTACAGGCGCTGCCGGCATTGCCGCCGCGTTGGTGCGATGGCGCGTTACTGGTGATTGCTGTGGTGTTGTGTTGCGGCCCGTGTTTCCGGGTTCGTGGAAAGCTTCCAAACACTGTCATTCCGGCGAAAGCCGGAATCCAGTTTTTACCTGCATAGAGCAGGATGGATCCCGGCTTTCGCCGGGATGACGAGCAAAAGTGCGGCGACAGAAGTCACTCCACAACCCTGATAGGGCTCGCCATCGTCATCGCCGCGTTCGGCTGGACCGCGTGGCGCGCCGACCTTGCCCTGAACGCGCGTCTGCCGCACACGCTGGAGGGCCGTGATCTTGCGGTCATGGGCAGCGTCGACGATTTGCCGCAAGTGCAAACCGAATCGACACGCTTCCAATTCGATCTTGCCAGCGCGCGGCTCGGCGACAAACCGGTTCCGTTGCAGGGCACATTGCGTTTGTCGTGGTACGCCGCACGCGGCGCGCGACCACCGACGCTGACGCCGTGCTCGATCTGGCGCCTGCGCGTGCGCCTGAAACGCCCGCGCGCCTTGCTCAACCCCGGTGGTATGGATTTCGAGCGCACGGCCTTGCAACAACGCATCGTCGCTACGGGTTATGTGCGCGAGGACGCGGCCAACGCACAACTCGCGCGGCCGTTCTGCGTCGATGCGCTGCGTGCACGCATCGCCAATGCGATCACCGCCGCGTTGCTGGACGATCCGCACGCGGCAAATCTGCTGCGCGCGCTGAATGTCGGCGACCAACGCGCGCTGGATGAAAACGATTGGCAGATCGCGCGCGCCACCGGAATTAGTCATTTGGTCGCGATTTCCGGCTTCCATGTCGGGCTCGCGGCGATTTTTGGCGCGTTGCTGGCGCGGGCGTTGTAGTGGCTGTTTCCGGCACTTGCGTTGCGCCTGCCGCGGCCACTCGCGGAAGCCTGGATCGCGTTGCCTACGGCGCGCTCGCAGGCTTCGGCTTGCCGACCACCCGCACCTTGCTCATGATCGCGGCGGTGTCGCTGTCGCGCATCGCGCGCCGCGGCGGCGGCATGGGCGAGGGTTTCGGGCTGGCGCTGTGCGCGATCCTGATCGTCGATCCGCTGTCGGTGTTGTCGGCCGGATTCTGGCTGTCGTTCGTCGGTGTGGCGTTTCTCGCATGGACGCTGGCGCGCGGCAGCGGCTGGCGCGGACATCTGCACGAGTTCGGCTTCGCGCCGTTCCTGATGACGCTGGCGTTGCTGCCCCTGACCGTGTGGTTCTTCGGGCAGGCATCGTTGGTCGCGCCGCTGGCCAACCTGATCGCGGTACCGTTCGTAAGTCTTGTGATCGTGCCGTTGAATCTGGCCGCGTGCGCGATGCTGTTGACGCTGCCGTCTCTCGGCGTGCCGCTGCTGCATGCCTGTGCACATCTCGTCGATGCGCAATGGTGGCTGCTCGCGAAAATGGCCGCGTGGCCGCTGGCGCTGCACTATCTGCCGGAGCCACGCACGTGGGCGTTCGCGCTCGCATGCGCCGGCGCGATTTGGTTGCTGGCGCCGCGAGGTGTCCCGGCGCGCGCATCGGCAGTGTTGTTGTTCCTGCCCTTGTGCTGGCCGAAGATCGCGCTTCCACCGCCGGGTGGATTCGCCAGCACGGTGCTGGATGTCGGGCAGGGTCTGTCGGTGCTGGTGCGCACGCGCCAGCACGAGCTGCTGTTCGACACCGGCGCGAAATATCCTTCAGGCTTCGATCTGGGCGAAGCGGTGGTGATGCCATCACTGCACGCGCTGGGCGTCGCTCATCTGGACATGCTGATCGTCAGCCACGGCGACAACGATCACGCCGGCGGCGCATCGGCGGTACTGGCGGCGTTTCCCGGCACGCCCGCGATCAGCGGCGAACCGGATCGCGGCAACGTCCCGTTGCGTCAGTGCGCGGCGGGACAGCGCTGGAATTGAGACGGCGTTGCGTTCCGGATCCTGCATCCATCGCTGCCGATTACCCCGCACGGCAATGATGTCGGCTGTGTGTTGCTGGTGAGCGGGCGCGGTGGCCGGCTGTTGCTGCCCGCGGATACGTCGGCGCATGTCGAACCGGAGATCGCACAAGCCGCGGGTGATGTTGCGCCGCTGGTCCTGGTCGCGCCGCATCACGGCAGCAAGACCGCGTCCAACGAGGATTACCTGCGCGCGTTGCACCCGTTGTTCGCGATCGCGTCGAACGGTTATCGCAACCGTTTCCATCATCCCGCGCCGGTGATCGTCGCGCGTTACCAATCGCTCGGCATTCCCTTGTTGTCCACGCCCGGCACCGGTGCGGTGAGTATCGTATTTCCGTTCAATGCCGTGCCGCGCATCTCCGCCGAGGAACGCATCCGGCAGACGCACTATTGGCGCGAGCATTGACCCCAGACACTGCGCTTGCGGGTTCCTTCTTTTTTGCGATCACTTTGCGGGAAGGTTTTTGGTTCCGCTCGCTGCCGCGAGCGGAGTTACTTTCCTTTCGGGGAAAGTAACCAAAGCCATTGCGCGCGGGCATGACGGCCTTACGACTTCCTTGTCGCTGCGGCTTCCCTGCGCTTCTCGCGCCAAGCTGGCCGGCGCGAACTCGCACGTCCTTGTGCTCGGACATGCGCGCCTTGCTCCCGCTTGGCGCTGCGATGCTCGGCGTCATGCACGGCGCTGAAGCTTACTTCGTTGACGGCCTTCCATGGCCTGCGTCGAAGCAACTTGCGGCGATGAGAAGCAAAGCACAAGTGCCCGCGCCGCCGCTGCTATCATTCGCGCGAGTTCGATACCGGGGGAGTGACCTGGCGTGTTCGAGATCATCAAGGCCGGTGGTTGGGGGATGGTGCCGATCCTGCTTTGCTCGGCGGTCGCATTGGCGATCGTGCTGGAGCGTTTCTGGACGCTGCGCCGCGCCGCCGTGTTGCCACCGGGTCTGGGCGAGCAAGTGCGGGGGTGGGCGCGCACGCGGCAGCTCGATCCCGCGCACATCGAGGCGCTGCGCGAAAACTCGCCGCTGGGTGAATTGCTGGCCGGCGCGCTGGACGTGCGCCATCGCTCGCGCGAGATCATCAAGGAGCGCATCGAGGATACCGGCCGCCACGTCGTGCACCGGCTGGAGCGTTACCTCAACACGCTCGGCACCATCGCGTTGATCGGCCCCTTGCTTGGGTTGCTCGGCACCGTGCTCGGTTTGATCCGCATGTTTCTCACGGTGATGATCAGCGGTGTCGGCGATCCGATGAAGATGGCGGGCGGCATCGGCGAGGCGCTGGTGTGTACCGCGTCCGGTCTGGTGGTGGCGATCCCGGCATATGTGCTGCACCGCTATTTCCGTTCGCGTGTCGCAGGCTATGTGGTGGCGATGGAGAAGCAGGCCACAGCGTTGCTGGACGAGCTTTCCGCGCAACACATCGATGCGCACGCGAGCCCGGCCGCGCCTGTGCAAAAACCTGTGACGGCGACGCCCAAGCCCGCAGCGCCGCGTCCCACGGCCCGCGCAACGACACGCTGACGATGCGCATCAGTCGTCGCCGCGAGGATGATTTCGAGATCAACGTGGTGTCGTTGATCGACGTGCTGCTCACATTGCTGATGTTCTTCGTGCTGACCACCACGTTCGTGCAGCAGGGGCATATGAAGGTCACGCTGCCGCAGGCCAGCGACCAGCCGCAACCGGTCGACCGCAACGCGCTGGTGCTGGTGATCGATCGCGCCGGGCATTTCTATGTCGGCAACAACCAGGTGCTCGGCAGCGACGAGGATGCGCTGAAAAAGGCGATCCATGCGATCGCCGGCGACGATCATGATCGCCCGGTGCTGCTGCGCGCGGATGGCATGACCCCGCACCAATCCGTGGTGACGGCGATGGACGCGCTCGGCCAGCTCGGCTTCTCGCATCTGTCCATCGCCACCACGCCGCAAACACAGTGAGCGATTCCGCGATCGAGGCTTCGTCCTGGGCGACCTATCGGCGCCTGCTCGGTTATCTGCGGCCGTACAAGTGGGTCGCCGCGATCGCGGTGCTCGGCATGATCGTGGACGCCGGCGCGGTGTCGCTGTTCGCGCGCGTGGTCAAGCCGATGCTGGACAGTCTGTTCGTGGCACACGACCAGCGCGTCATTTTCTGGATGCCCTTCATCATCGTCGCGATTTTCCTGGTGCGCAGCTTCGCAACGTATGTCGAGGATTACGGCACCGCATACATTGGCCGCGGTGTGGTGCAGCGCATCCGCCATCAGGTATTCCAGCATTACCTGCGATTGTCCACAAGTTTTTTCGACGGCGAATCCTCCGGCCACCAGATCGCGCGCATCACCTACACCTCGGAACAAGTCGCCTCGGCCTGCACCGATGCGGTGAAGGTCACCGTAGTCGATAGCTTGACCGTGATCGGCATGATCATCGTGATGTTGCTGGCAAGCGCGCGGCTGACGCTGGTGTTGCTGCTGATGGTACCGACGGTGGCGTTGCTGGTACGCAGCGTAAGCCGCCGCTACCGGCGCATCAGCCTTGGGATACAGGGTTCGATGGGTTCGGTGACCAGCATTCTGGAAGAAGTGGTCGGCGCGCACCGCGAGGTCAAGATTTATGGTGGCCAGCGTTACGAAGACGCGCGCTTCGAGAAAGTCACCGAGCGCAATCGCCGCTTGAACCTGAAAGTTTCCGCGACCAATGGCATCGCCACTTCGACGGTGCAACTGGTCGCGGCAGTCGCGCTTGCCTTGATCGTGTATTTCGCGACGCACATCAAGGGCATGACGCCCGGCACGTTCACATCGCTGATGCTGGCGATGGGCGCGATCTTGCCGTCGCTGAAACGATTGACAACGGTGCAGGCCAACCTGCAGCGCGGCGTGGCCGCAGCACAGGATCTGTTCGCCGTGCTGGATCTGCCGCCCGAGCACGATAATGGGCAGACGAGCGTTTCGCGCGCGCGTGGCGACATCGCCTTCCGGAATATCGTGCTCGATTACGGCAGCGGCCGCGGCCCGGCCTTGAAGGGAATCGATCTGCATTGCCCGGTCGGCAAGATCACGGCGCTGGTCGGGCGTTCCGGCAGTGGCAAGAGCAGTCTGGTCAGCTTGTTGCCGCGTTTTTACGAGCCGACTTCCGGCTCAATCCTGCTGGATGACATGCCATTGCGCGAGTACACGCTCGAGAGCCTGCGTGCGCAATTCGCGTGGGTCGGCCAGAACGTGGTGCTGTTCAACGATACCATCGCGCGCAACATCGCTTACGGCGCACTGGAGGGCGCCGATGAAGCAACGATCATCGCCGCCGCGGAGTCGGCCAATGCAATGGAGTTCATCGCGCCATTGCCGCAAGGCATCCACACGCCGGTCGGTGACAGTGGCGGATTGTTCTCCGGGGGCCAGCGCCAGCGCATCGCGATCGCGCGCGCGTTGTTGAAAAATGCGCCGGTCCTGATTCTTGACGAAGCCACCAGTGCGCTCGACACCGAATCGGAGAAGTTGATCCAGGAAGCGTTGACGCGCCTGATGCGCGAGCGCACCACACTGGTGATCGCGCATCGGCTGTCAACCATAGAACACGCCGATCAGATCGTGGTGCTGGACGCAGGCCGTGTGATCGAGCAGGGCAGTCACGCGGAATTGCTCGCGCACGGCGGGCATTATGCGGCGCTGCACCGATTGCAGTTTCATGAGCGTTCTGAATCTCAGGCGCAGATTTGACCGAAATTCTGCAAGAGAGAAATATCCAGGTCGTCGCCCCGGCACAGGCCGGGGCCCAGTGGCGAAACCGCATAATCGAGCGTGACTGCCACTGGATTCCGACCTTCGCCGGAATGACGATTTCCGAAACGCCGACATAATCCTGGCCAAACTCGCCGATGCCGCTCGCGGACCCCCTGCAACGACGCTGGTACGAGAATCGATCGCCGCCGTGGTGGACGATCCCCGTTTCAGCTTTGTACGGCGCCGTGGTGCGAGCGCGCCATGAAATGTACAAGCGTGGCTGGAAACGCAACGAACGCCTTCCGCTGCCGGTGATCGTGGTCGGCAACCTCACCATTGGCGGCGCCGGCAAGACGCCACTGGTGATCGCGTTGATCGAGGCACTGCGCGCGCGCGGTTTCAAGCCCGGCGTGGTCAGCCGCGGGTACGGCGGCAACGCGTGCGAGCCGCGATTGCTGGGTGGGCAACCCGATCCGCACGAAGTCGGCGATGAACCGGCCTTGATCCGGATTCGCACCGGCGCGCCGGTCGCCGTCGGTGTGGATCGCCCCGCCGCGGCGCGACTGCTGCTCGAGCAAGGCATCGACGTGATCCTCGCCGACGACGGGCTGCAACACTACGCCTTGGCGCGTGATATCGAAATCTGCGTGGTCGATGGCGCACGTCGTTTCGGCAATGGCCGTTTACTGCCGGCCGGGCCGTTGCGCGAACCGATGCAACGCTTGCGCGAAGTCGATTTCGTGGTCTGCAACGGAGGCCCGCCCACGCACGATGAAATTCCCATGTCCTTGGTGATTGGCGAACCGCGCAATGTGCGCGATCCGTCGCGCGCTCGACCCTTGCCGGAATTCTCGAGCCAACACGTGCACGCCGTTGCCGGCATCGGCCGCCCTGAGCGATTCTTCGAGGCACTGCGCGCGCACGCGATCGACATCGCCGCGCATCCGTTTCCCGATCATCATGGCTTTGTTCCCGGCGATCTGGATTTTGACGACGGCTTGCCGGTGCTGATGACCGAAAAGGACGCGGTGAAATGCCACGGCTTCGCCAAGCCCGATTGGTGGGCCATTCCGGTGTCGGCCCAATTGCCGCCGGCATTTTTCGACGCGATCACCGACCGCATCCGAAGCTTGGCGCGCTAGTGGGCTGTAACGTTTGTTTGGAAGATGGATCGCGCTGCGAGACCAAGCGAGCCGCTTCCGAAATGGGCGTTACAGCCCACTAGCCATCCGGCGGTGCTCGCGCATCGATGGCGTTCGATCGTTGCAGCAGCACGGCCAGCACCGGCGGTGCGGCGATGGAGGTCAACAGCGACATCGCCACGATAACCGCATAGATTTGATCACTGAATACGCCGGCGGAAAGTCCGAGCGCGGCGATCACCACGCCAACCTCGCCGCGCGGGATCATGCCTACGCCGACGATCAACGCGCCGCGCTGGCCCAGTTTCAGCGCGCCCAGCCAGCCGCCGACAGTTTGGTCTGCAAAGCGATCACGGTTGCGACGGCCAGCAACCTCAACGCATTCGCATCGGCAAGTTGCGTCAGCTGCACCTTGGCGCCGGTCAGCACGAAGAAGAAAGGCGTCAGCAACGCCAGCAATGGGCGCATTTGCACTTCCAGTTGTTCGCGCTGGCGCGTTTCGGCGGCGATCATGCCGGCGAGGAACGCGCCGATGATCGCGGCCAGTCCGAAACGCGTCGCCAACCACGCGAGGCCCAGGCACATTGCCAGCACCAGCGCCAGCGGCGAAAGCGGATCGGATGGTTTTTCCAACCACGCCGAACCGCGCCGCATCGCGCGAGTACCTACCCATCCAACCACCAGCACGAAGCCAAGCGCTTCCGCAAGCACCACCAGCAGACTGCCAATCCGCAGCGAACCGCCGGTCTGGATCGCAATCACCACGCCGAGCAACAACATCGCAAGAATGTCATCGATCACCGCCGCGCCCAGGATCACGCGGCTTTCGATACGCTGCAACGCATCGAGCTGCTTCAACACGCGCGCCGTGATGCCTGCGGATGTCGCCACGAACGCGGCGGCGATAAACAGCGAACGCGGCCAGTCCGGACCGAGCGACTGCGCCCACAACGTGCCGCATGCGAACGGGATCAACACGCCCAGCACGCCGACCACGAACGCGCTGCCGCCAACGCGCTTCAAATCATCCACCCGGGTTTCCAGCCCGACCGAGAACAGCAGCAGCACCACGCCGATTTCGGACAGCACTTCCAGCGGTTCGCTGGGCGTTATCCAGCCGAGCAGCGATGGTCCGATGACGCAGCCCGCCACGATTTCGCCAACCACGCCGGGCAATCGCACCAGCCGTGCAAGTTCGCCGCCAATCTGCGCGGCGACGAAGATCACGAACAGTTCCAGCAGGATCGTGGTGGCGTGGTCCATCAGCGTAAGATGCTTGTTACCCGTTCACCCTGAGCGTAGCGGTCGAAGACCGCGAAGTCGAAGGGCCAGGTTTCGACTCCGCTCGCTCACGCTCGCGCAGCCCGTCCTGAGCTTGACGAAGGGCTCAACACGAACGGTTTCCGCTACGTCGCGGTCTCCGGCGTCTCCACCGGCCGCCGCAACGGGCGGTCGTGGCGCAATCGCGTGAACACGAAAGCGGCGATCATCGGCATCACCGCCATCAACAGCACCGACAAATGGAAGCCGCGTATGTAGGCCGCCGGATCGTGATGACGGTTGCCGAGAAACGCCGCCAACAGCAACGACGCCAGCGCGATGCCGAAACTGATCGTCAGATACTGCACGGCGGACGTCAGTGCCGATGCCTGAGCGGCGCGTTCCGCTGGCAGATCGACGAAGGCAAGCGTATTCATCGCGGTGTATTGCAGCGACATCGACAGCCCGTAACCGAACATCAGGATCGCGATCAGCCAGCCCGGCGTGTCTGCGCGCAAAAATGCGAAACTCGCCAGCAGCACGCCCACCAGCACGGTATTGACGAACAGAACGCGGCGATATCCGTGGCGCTTCAGCAGCCGGTCTATCATCAGCTTCATCGCCATCATCGCCAGCGCCTGTGGAACCAGTATCAGGCCAGCGGCGGTCGGCGACCACCCGCAACCGATCTGCAGGAACAACACCAGCAGGAACGACAGGCCGGCCGTTCCCAATCGCGCGAACAGGCTGCCACCCAATGCGATCGCGAAACTGCGTATGCGCAGCAGCGTGAGATCGGCGATCGGATGTGCGGCGCGGCGTCCGTGCCGCCAGTAACCGAACGCGCAAACGATGCCGCCCAACGCGCAACCGCTGGTTGCGAGATACGCGCCATTGCCGACCGTTTCCGCGGCGGTCAACAGCAAACCGGACGCCAATGCGAACAAGACGAAGCCGCGATAGTCGAATGGCCGCCGCGCACCGCGGAAGTCCGGCATCTCGCGGGTGTTCAACCAGAACCCAAGTACGCCGACCGGCACGTTGACCAGAAAAATCCACCGCCAACTCGCGTATTGCGACAGCGCCCCGCCCAGCAGCGGCCCGAGCACCGGTCCGAGCATTCCCGGAATGCCGACCGTGCTCATCGCCGCGACGAAATCGCGCGGACCGAACGCGCGTACCAGCACGTAGCGCCCGACCGGCATCAGCAGCGCGCCGCCGAGTCCCTGCAATACACGCGAAGCGATCAGTTGCGCCAGATTCTGTGACAAGCCGCAAGCCAGCGAGCCGAGCGTGAACACGATGATGGACGCCGCAAACACGCGCCGCGTACCGAAGCGATCCGCCAACCACGCGCTGGCGGGAATGCAGATCGCCAGTGTCAGCACGTAACTGGTCAGCGCGGTTTTGAGATCGATCGGCCGCACGGCGAGCGCGTGCGCGATGCTCGGCACCGCCGTGTTGACGATGGTCGAATCCAGCGTCTGCATGAAGAACGCCGCAGCGACCAGCCACATCAAGCCTCGCAGCTGCGCGGGATGCGGCGGCGGCGATACGGTTTCGAGGATCGGTGGCGAAGCCGCGGGATGCGGGGAGTCGTCGGACGCGGACATCGCGCATATTGTAATGGGACGACGTAATTTTATTTCGTCATTCCGGGGCTGCCCGCAGGGCAGAACCCGGAATCCAGTGCCTTGACTTCACCACAGAGCAAAGTCACTGGATTCCGGATCGCCGCTGCACGGCGTCCGGAATGACGCTGGGATGTGATGGTGCTATTCGTGCATCACGGTTTGAAGTGATGCACGAAGCCAACTTGGAATCCGCCCGGCAGCCAGCCCAGGATCAGCGGCGAATCCCGATGAGCGGCCCAGATGCCGGTTGCGGTACCGATGCCCCAGCCCACCAACACGTCTGATTGCCAATGCCCGCGCACCTTCACCCGCGCGATCGAGTCGTACAGCGGCAGCAATTCCAGCGCATATACCGCTGGATGATCGCGGCCGTATGCGACCACGAACGGCGTGACCGCGCCAGCGATTGCGGAAACTTCCCCACTCGGGAAACTCTGGTACTGCGTGCCCTTGAAGAACCGGTTGGGATCATCCGTCTGCGAAGGACGTTCGCGCTGGAAGATCAATTTTCCGCCTTGCGCGATCACGGCCGACACCGCCATCGAATCCAGCGAGCGCCAGAAGGTGTCGCCGAGTTTGCTTTGATCGCCGAGCGCGAGCGAACCGCCGACCACCGTCACGATGGTCGCGCCGATCAGGATTTTCTGGTTGTTGCGCGCCCAGATGCCGCTGTCGTCGACCGCGATGCGGTGGTCGATGCCGAATGGTCCGCCCCCGGCCTGCGCCGCCCGGGGAGGGAGACCGACGCAGGCGAGGGCGAGGGTGAGTAAAACAAACAGCCGGCGCACGAGGGTTGCTCCCGACACTGCTCTCAAGACGGCCTTGGGTACCGTCATCTCACCTGATTTCGAGTCTCCGCCCGCGACCTTTCGGGGAGCTTTCGCCAAACACGATGTGTGGTGGCAAGCCGTTAAACTATTGCGCATGAGCAGGCCCATTGACCCATCCGTCCACGCCGCCCGCTTGCGCGCGCAAATCGAGGATGCCAATCACCGCTATCACGTACTCGACGATCCGGCGATTCCGGACGCCGAGTACGACGCGCTGCTGCGCGAACTGGAAGCGCTGGAAGAGGCGCATCCCGAACTCGCCACGATGGATTCGCCTACGCGCCGGGTCGGTGCACGCGCCAGCGGCGGCTTCACACAAGTGCGCCATGCGCTGCCGATGTTGTCGCTCGCCAACGCCTTCAGCGATGAGGAAGTCGCCGCGTTCGTGCGCCGTATCGAGCAGACGCTCGGCACGGGCAAGCTCGCCTTCTCGGTCGAACCCAAGCTCGACGGGCTGGCGATCAGCCTGCGCTACGAAGATGGCGCATTCGTGCAGGGCGCAACGCGCGGCGATGGCGAAGTGGGCGAGGACGTGACCGCCAACCTGCGTACGATCAAGGCCATCCCGCTGCGTTTGCGCGGTAAGGATTTCCCGGCTGTACTCGAAGTGCGCGGCGAGGTCTACATGCCGCGTGCGGCTTTCGTGAAGTTCAATATGCGCGCGCTGGAGCGCGGCGAACGCACGCTGGCCAATCCGCGAAATGGCGCGGCGGGTTCGCTGCGGCAGCTCGATCCGGCGATTACCGCGCAGCGTCCGCTTGCGTTCTACGCCTACGCGGTGGGCGAAGTGAAGGGTGGCAAATTGCCGGAATCGCATTCTGCGACGCTCAAGAAACTGCGAGGGTGGGGATTGCCGGTGTGTCCTCAAGTGGAGGTCGCGGAAAGCCTCGAAGGGTTGCTCGATTACTACCGCGGCATCGGCGAGCGGCGCGACAAGTTGCCCTATGACATCGATGGCGTGGTCTACAAGCTCGATCGCTACGACCGACAGAACGAGATGGGCTACGTCTCGCGCGCGCCGCGCTGGGCGCTGGCGCACAAGTTTCCGGCGCAGGAACGCAGCACGGTGGTCGAGTCGATCGAGATCAACATCGGTCGCACCGGCGCAGCCACGCCGTTCGCGGTGATGCAGCCGGTGCAGGTCGGCGGCGTCACCGTCACCAGGGCCACGCTGCACAACGAGGATCAAGTCAAGCGGCTGGACGTGCGCGCCGGCGACACCGTGATCGTGCGTCGCGCCGGGGACGTGATCCCGGAAGTTGTGCGGGTGATTCCCGGGCGCCGGCCGCGCGGCGCGAAATCATGGAGCATGCCGCCCCATTGCCCCGTGTGCGGCTCGGCGATTCAGCGCGAGCAAGGCGAATCCGTCGCGCGTTGCAGCGGCGGGCTGGTTTGCGCCGCGCAGCGCAAGGAAGCGCTGGTGCATTTCGCATCGCGCCGTGCGATGGACATCGACGGATTGGGCGACCGGATCATCGAGGATCTGATCGAATTCGATTTCGTGCATTCGATCGCCGACCTGTATGCGCTGGCGCTGGATGATTTTCTGGCGATGAAACGCAATGCAGAAGAACGCGAAGGCACGATCCCGGAAACCGTCAAAGCCGGCAAGATCGCCAGCAAGTGGGCGAAGAACCTGCTCGACGCGATCGAGGCCAGCAAGGCCACCACGCTGGAGCGTTTCCTGTATGCGCTGGGCATTCGCGATGTTGGCGAGGCCACCGCCAAGACGCTGGCGCGGCATTTCGGATCGCTGGATGCCTTGATGCGCGCGGAAGAACCCGAACTGCGCGATGTGCCCGATGTCGGTCCGGTGGTTTCTTTCCGCATCGCGGCTTTTTTTGCGGAGACTCACAACCGCGACGCGATCGCGGCCTTGCGCAAAGCCGGCACGCACTGGAAGGAAGGCGCGCCACAGCGCAATGCTGATGGCCCGTTGGCGGGGCAAAACGTGGTGCTGACCGGCACGCTGTCGAATCTGACCCGCGACGAGGCGAAGCAAAAACTGGAAGCGTTGGGCGCCAAGATCGCGGGTTCGGTATCGAAGAAAACCAGTTTCGTCGTGGCGGGCGAAGCGGCGGGTTCCAAACTGGACAAGGCGCAGGAACTGGGCGTCGATATCTGGGACGAATCAAGGCTGAGCAAGTTTCTGCGCCAGCATGAAGGTTGAGCATCGGCGTGAAATGTTGCAACTGCGCGCGCGCTTGTACGCGCTGATCCGCCAATTTTTCGCCGAGCGCAAAGTGCTGGAAGTCGAAACACCGATACTGTCCGCGGCCGGCAACACCGAGCCGAACATCGACGGTTTCTCAACGCATTTCAACGGCCAGATCGATGCCGGTGCGCGCGAGCGATTCCTGCGCACCTCGCCGGAATATCCATTGAAGCGCCTGCTTGCGTCGGGCATCGGCGATTGCTACGAACTCGGCCGGGTGTTTCGCAACGGCGAAACAGGGCGCCATCACAATCCCGAGTTCACCCTTTTGGAGTGGTACCGGGTCGGTTGGGATCACCATCGTTTGATGGACGAATGCGCCGAGTTGGTGAACGCCGCGCTGAGTATGGTCGGCCGCGGTGGCGAAGTAAAAAAAACAAGCTATGTCAATTTTTTACAGCGTGGACTTGATCTCGATCCGAACCTTGCGGGCGAGTCGGACTTGCGCGCACCGCTGGCCGAATTCGCCGTCGATCCGCAAGGATTGACCCGCGACGACTGGCTCGATTTGCTGATTACCCACCGTTTGCAGCCGGAGCTGCCGCCCGGGTCGATCACGATCGTTTACGACTATCCGGCGTCGCAATGTGCGTTGGCGAGGATCCGCGACGGCGAGCCGCCCCTCGCCGAGCGCTTCGAGTTGTATCTTGGCACGCAGGAACTCGCCAACGGGTATCACGAATTGAACGATGCCGCTGAGCAACGCGCGCGTTTCGAGCGCGACAACGCCCGCCGGCGCGAACGCGGACAACGCGAATTACCCATCGACGAAAACCTGCTGGCGATTTTGAACGATCTGCCCGACTGCGCGGGCGTCGCGCTGGGCGTCGACCGGTTGTTGATGTGCCTGCTCGGCACCGACGATGTCCGCGACGTGCTGGCGTTTCCGTTCGGGGATGCGTGAGGTGACGCACAGCTTCGGTCGCCGTGCGCCCCTTCAACAGGTGACGCTCAAGCCAGATCGCCCTTGATGTCCGGCAGCGCGGCCTGATCGCTCCACAGATAGCGGTAGATCAGTCCGCCGATGATGCCGCCGATGATCGGCATCACCCAGAAGAACCACAACTGGTGCACCGCCCAATCGCCCTGGAACACGGCCACGGCGGTCGAGCGCGCGGGATTCACCGAGGTGTTGGTGACCGGGATGCTGATCAGATGGATCAACGTCAACGCCAGACCGATCGCGATGCCCGCGAAACCGACGGGCGCGCGCTTGTGGGTCGCGCCCATGATGATGAAGATGAAGAAGCCGGTCATCACCAGTTCGCATATCGCCGCCGCGCTCATCGAATAGCCGCCCGGCGAATGCTCACCGAAACCGTTGGAGGCGAAGCCACTGGCCGCAGCGTTGAAGCCCGGTTTGCCACTGGCGATCAGATACAACACGCCGCCGGCGGCGATGCCGCCGATCACCTGCGCCACGATATACGGGATCACTTCCTTCACCGGAAACCGGCCGCCGGCGGCGAGCCCGCAAGTGACCGCCGGGTTGATGTGGCAGCCGGAAATGTGACCGATGGCATAGCACATCGTCAGCAGGGTTAGACCGAACGCCAGCGCCACGCCGGCGAAACCCACCCCAAGTTGCGGAAACCCGGCCGCCAGCACCGCCGTGCCGCAGCCACCCAACACCAGCCAGAACGTGTCGAAGCATTCGGCCGCACAACGCTTGCCAAGATACATGACGGAAGTCTCCCTGCCAGTTGAACCAATGAGGCGCCTTGCCACCCCACGCCCGCTGCCGCGCGGCGACAGCTTAGCCGAAACGCCGCGAGGTTGTGGCGCTACGTCCGTCACGATTGGGTGACGCACGAATCAAAACTCGAGTTCCAAAGCGGTGCACAGATAATCGACCAGCGGCGCCAGACGCTTGAAGTGTTCGATCACGAACGGGCGTAACTCCGTCGAACAGGCCAGCGCATCGTCGAAACCGGCGCCGGCGGCGTAGCTCTTGCGTTTCAGGTCATCGATCAATTCGTGATCGGCCGGATAACCTTGCGGCGGCCGCGTGAGCGACTCGCCCCAGAATTCGTACTGCTCGCGGAAAGCCTTGCTGTGCGTCGCGCGCTTCCACGCCGCCGGATTGTCGGCGATGAAAGCCCGCAGTTGCTTCAACGTATTCGATTCGGGATGCCAGATGCCCGCGCCCACGAAGCAATCGCCCGGCGCGATATGCAGATAGAACGATGGCGCGGGTCGTTCGCGGTGACGCTCGTGGAAGAAGCGCGCGCCCGCCGAAGTCTTGTACGGTTGCTTGTCGCCGGAAAAACGCACATCGCGCTGGATTCGGAACAGCGAGCCACCGAGCTCGCGCGGGTCGGCGCGATAATGTGGGCTGATCTTCGCGAGTGGCGTTTGCAAATCCGCGATCAGTTGCAGATACGGCCCGCGCACATCGCGTTCGTAATCGTGCTGGTGCGCCTTGAACCAGGCACGATTGTTGTTGCGCGCCAGCGCGCGCAGGAAACGGAAGGCGGCGGGAGAAAAGTAGGTCGTGGGCATGTCAATGTCTTTTGTGGCCAGGATCAAACCGTCCTCGGTGCTTTTTCCGATCGGCATCCATGCCCCTCATCTGCGATGCGGCTTGCTATCCGTAGCAAGCCGCATCGCAGATTCGAGCTCAGCCTTTGCGCGCGCTGCCATTACTCACGCCATCCTTGGCGTTCGCCCTGACGGGCCGGCTTCGCCGTTCGCGCGCGTTCCAGACGCGCTGCGTCAAGGCATCGCGTCAGCGCAAAGGCTTCGACCCCACGCTTCCAACCGATCCAGCAGCGCCTGTTTCTCGCTCGGCGGCGTTTCGATGCGCAGTTTCGCGATCTCGGTGAAATACTGCTCCAGCGTCAACGTGGTCAACGGCGTTTCGCGTGTGAGCACATCGCGCCGATGCGCGAGCCAGGATTGCTGCTCGTCGAACGACAGCAAGTGCGGCCAGTTGCGTGCGCGGTAGCGGAATAGAAGTTCGGCGTATTTCTTGTCCCCGAATCCGAAATCGCGCGTTGCCAGTTGCTCGGGCGGCGTGGCGCGCACCTGCTTGATCCGGCTTCGGTCGCCATCGCCCGGAAAACCGCCGTACAAGTCCAGCTCGGGGTCGGTCTGCTCGCGTGGGCGTTCCCGCGTGAATGCCATCCGCACGCGCGTGCCGAGCCCTTCCGATGCGCGCAGAATCGCGAGATGCGTCATGCATCGCTCGACATCAAGCGCAATGCGCGCGGTATCCACTCCGCGCAGCACTTCCAGCGGCGCCAGTGCGGGCGATTTGTTGACATGAATGGTCTTGAGCGGCGCGCGTTCGATGCCTTCCGGCAGATCCGCTCGCGCCATGTACATGCGCTCGGCGATCGTTTCCGCATCCCACTCCGACCACGCAGGGTCGGGGTCGAGATCGGCGACGATGATTTCGTTCTTGCGCTCGGGGTGTTCGGCCAACGGGATCACCAGCGCGAGGCAACCGCGGCTGGCCGGATAGCGCTGCGAGACGTGCAGCAGCGGCGTCATGTTGGCGACATCCAGCAATTCGTATGCGCGCTGCTTGCGGCGCAGGTCGAAATGCCAGGCGAACAACCTTGGTTGACGCACGCGCAGCAATCGCGCCAACCTCAGCGTGGCCTCGACATCCGACAACGCATCGTGCGCGCGCGTTTGCTGAAGATGATTCGCGATGGCGAGATGCTCCAGCTTGAAATTGGGCGAGCCATCCTCGTGCAGCGGCCACTCGATGCCGTCCGGCCGCAGCGCGTAGCAAAATCGTGCCAGATCGATCAGGTCCCAACGCGAATTTCCGTGTTCGTATTCGCGCGCGTAAGGATCATAAAAATTGCGATACAACAGTTGCCGGGTCACCTCGTCGTCGAAACGGATCGAGTTGTAGCCGACCGCGCAGGTGTTCGGCGCGGAGAATTGCTCGTGCACCGCGGCGGCGAATTCGGCTTCGATCAAGCCATCGCGCTCGGCATCCTGCGGCGCGAGTCCCGTGACGAGACACGCCTGCGGCTGCGGCAAACGGTCGCGCGGCGGTTGGCAGACGAAGGCGACGGGTTCTTCGACGGGCTCCAGATCCAGTGAAGTACGCCAGGCGGCGAATTGCACCGGGCGGTCGCGGCGCGCGTCCACGCCCCAAGTCTCGTAATCGTGCCACAAAAACGTCTGCATCGATGCAGACTAGCGAGCACGAGCGCGCTGTTCAATCGTGCGTTGCGGTGAAGCTGCCGTGCGCTACACTGTTCGCAGGAGGCGACATGGGCGGTTTCGCGGACGACAACCTGATCTGGATCGATCTGGAGATGACCGGATTGTGTCCGGATCGCGACTCGATCCTGGAGATCGCAACCGTGGTCACCGACCGCGATCTCAATGTGCTCGGCACAGGTCCGGAATACGCGATCCGCCATGAGGAAGCGCGGCTGGTGGCGATGGACGACTGGAACCGCAACCAGCATGGCAAGTCGGGGTTGTGGAAGCGTGTGCTGGAGGCATCGATCGACCACGCGCAGGCTGAAACCGATACGCTGGCGTTCCTCGAACAGTGGGTGGGTGCCGGCAAGTCGCCGATGTGCGGCAATTCGATCTGCCAGGATCGCCGGTTTCTCTATCGCCAGATGCCAGCTCTGGAAAAATATTTCCACTACCGCAATCTGGATGTCTCCACGTTGAAGGAACTGGCGCGGCGATGGGCGCCCGAGGTATGCAAAGGCTTTGCCAAGGAATCCGCGCACACCGCTTTGTCTGATGTGCTCGACTCGATCGCGGAGTTGCGTTATTACCGCGCGAACATGGCGGCGCTGGGTTTGGAACAATCCGGTTAATCGAGAAGATCCGCCGTTACCAGCACATCCACACCCGTTGCTGGCGCGATCGTACTTGCGGGAATCGGATCACCACGGCGCCACGCGGACACCGCATCGCGCTTGGCCTCGCCCTCGACCAGGAACAGCACGGCGCGCGCATGTGACAATCGCGCGGCACTGAGCGACACGCGTTCGGACGGGGGCTTCGGCGCTTCGAATACCGCCAGTGTGTCAGGGGAATTCGCGGCCGTGCCGCAATCATGGCCGGGGAACAGACTCGCGGTGTGGCCGTCCTCGCCGAGTCCCAGCAACACCAGATCGAAATCACCGACGCCGCGCAGGCTTTGCGCGTAAGCTTGTGCTGCGTCCTCCGCACCACGTTCCGCTGGAATGACGCAAATGCTTTGCGGCGGAATCGGCACGTGATCGAGCAGGGTGTCGCGCGCCATCCGGCTGTTGCGCTCGCTGTCGTTGGGCGGCAAACAGCGCTCGTCGCCGAACCAAACCTGCCACGCGGGCCAATTCGCGGGGCGCTCGCGCAGCGCGCTAAAGATGGCGCGCGGCGTATTGCCGCCGGACAGCACGACCCGGTACAGGCCACGCGCGCTGATCGCGGAATCGGCCGCCGCGCGGATGCGGCGCACGGCTTCCGCCTGCAAACCTTTGGCCCCGGCGCAACTGTGCCAGCGCACGATCTGCGATGCGCCATTTTCTCCGCCCGACACATTCATTGCGTCATTCCTTTTTCACCGCGTGGCCGCCGAACTCGTTGCGCATCGCCGACAGCAGTTTGTCGGAGAAGGAATCCGCGTCGCGCGAACGCAATCGCTCGATCAACGCCGCCGTGATGATCGGCGCGGGCACGTCCAGATCGATCGCCTCCGCCACCGTCCAGCGTCCTTCGCCGGAATCGACCACGTAAGGCGCGATGTCTTTCAGGTCGGGATCCTTTTTCAGCGCGTCGGCGGTCAAGTCGAGCAGCCAGGAACGCACCACGCTCCCGAAGCGCCAGATTTGCGCGACC